>QBVH01000010.1 GCA_003284445.1 Prochlorococcus sp. AG-311-D23
AGAAATTATTAATAAAAAAGTGTGACACTAGTGGAAATCATCGTATTACTATTGCTTTCAGTTATCAGATCTCAGTTATAAAAAAAGTCAATTTCTTTAGCTTTTAATCCATCCCAACCAGCTTTGATTAATCGTGTATTTAAAGTGTGTTGATCAAAATGTTTGGATCCAGTTTTAACAATACGGTTTCGCATTGATTTCTTGACTCCACTTCTTTTACGAGCATTTTCTTTATCCATGACATCCCTGTAGAGGATAAGCATTTCTGATGGAATAGGACTTCCATCTAGATCTAATCCAGCTTGGATAGCGTTATCAATTGCATCTGGGCCAGAAAAATCCACAAGAAAAAAGCGTAATGGACTTATTCTCCTATCGCATCTACCAAATTTCTGAAATTCTTAGTAGAAAAAGAAAAGTTGTGTGAAATTTTACTTTATAGAATAAATAACTGAAAGATTATTTGCTGGCATATCGATCACGTGATCAAGTTTAAATCCATTTTCAATTGCAATATCATTGACGTTGTTTAAATTGCGAAGCCCCCAGAGCGGGTTTTGAATTTTTAAGGATTGATCAAAATTCAAATTACTTTCTGAAGTTTGTCTCTCTTTTCTTAAGAAAGGTCCATAGAGCATCAAAAAATTACTTTGATCTAGATATTTTCTTGATTGTTCAAACAAAGATCTTGTACAACTCCATGGTGAAATATGAATCATATTTATACACACAATTCCATTAATTAAAGATTTAATTGATTTAGTTATTGGCCAAGGACGCATTTCTACATCAAGATCAATAGGTTCAGGCATTTTGGAATAAAGACCCTCATGCTTAATCCATGAATTAATACTTTTTCGATGTACTAATTCAGGATCACTAGTTTGCCAGGTAATTGAAGGAAATTTTTTTTGAAAGAATACTCCGTGTTCTCCACTACCACTAGCTATTTCTAAAAGCAAGCTATTAGGAGAAATATAATTGCTTAAAACGGAGGCGATGGACTCACGGTTCCTTATCGTGGCAGGAAAATTTAGGCGACAGTCGTAATTTATATTGTCCATGATTTATCAAAAGTTAATGTGACTAATGAATCAGAATTGATTGGAAGTTTTTCCTTAGAAAAATCATTAATAACAAAAATAATCATTATTACTAAGGGAGCTAGAAATGCAGATGCGGCAACTGCTCCAATAATTCGTCTTGAATTTAATAAGGACTTTTTAACTAATGGGTCACCGCAGAGACCACAAATCAAAACACCATTACTGCTAGTTTTATGAAACTGATAGCGAGAAGAGCAGAAAGGGCAATAATATCGGCTCATTTCTGATCTTATTAAAAACAAATTTATCTATATTAAATATGCCTACCATTATAAAAAGCAAACTAATTTGATTAACTGTAGGACTAAAAGATGAGAGAAGAGAATGACGTATCAAATCATCTTTTACGGAATCTTGAGAGAATATCTCCAGAAAATTCTATTTTTAATTACAAAAATGGAAGAAAAGCCTTCTTATCATTAGGACAAGGAAATATTCGTGAATGGTTGGAGACATTTCTTCCGAATACAAGAATAATTTTAGAACCAAAAATCATTGGATCAATCATTGGCATTCAATATATCAATGGAGAATTAAACAAGGTCATAAATAAAAGTAGTCAAGACATTACAGAAAGTGTAAGTTCTCTAAAAAAGATTCCTAAAAGCCTTCCGATTAAAAACAGAATAGAAATACAAGGAGTTCTTTACCACGATAAAAATTTATCAACTAGAAAAAATGAAAATGAATTTATAGAAAATCAAAATTTAGAATCACAGTCTAAAAGACTTAAATTCTGCGCTTTTCAAATATATCATTGCAATATTAATCACTTTCAATCACTTCAAGAGTTAAAACATCTAAATTTTGAAATTCCTCAAACTCAATTTACAAACTTTACTTCAGATTTCGAAATCTATCTTCAATGTTGGAAAGAGGGTAAGTTATTTACAAGCTATCCAACAAATGGATTAGTATTGAAAATCAATTCAAGAAAATTGCAAAAGTATCTTGGAGAAAATAACCTATCAATACCTTGGGCATACGCCATAAATTAATGATTATTGCTACGACGCAAAAAGCATCACAAGTGGTGGGAGGGGTAGAGATCCTTTCCCCAATTGGATTAACCATCCTAACTATAGGAATACTATTTACAGTAGGTGTGCCACTAACAATGATTTTAAGAGGCAAGAAAGATTGAGGTATTTTCACTGACGATTTTATCGAGAATAAAATTGTGAGTAACTAAACAAACAACTACAGAATAATGATTTAGATTAAACTCTTAAAAAGCAAAATTCAATACAAGAGAGATATGAATAAAGATACTAAAATTTTAATTCCTAATATCTACTACTTTTTTAAGTCTATACAACCTAACAAATTTCATTTTAATTTGCTATTGCTATCAGGATTACTCTTAGTACCATTGCAAAAAACCAGATCCGAACAAATGTTTCTAAAATGTGTTGGTAAATATGAAATAAATAGAGGTGCTCTAATCAAACCAGATTGGGTAACGAGCTATCTAACAATTAATCTAGATGGATTAATATCTACTATTGACGATAAAGGAATAATAAAAGAAGGAAGGACTTTGATTAGACGTAATTCATACACAATTACACACAGAGATAATAAAAAAAACGTTAAGAATATCTACAAAATAAATGGAAAACACGGTACATACTCAGTTATTTCACCTCAAAGAAATAGAACTTTGATAGGAACCTGTCAAAAAGGAAGAGGTTAAGGAGATTAATTTATAAAATATAAAAGACTACTTCAATTATTTTCTAAATCGACTATTTATCATTTATTTTACTTTGATCAAGGCCTTGGGCTCTACGGTTTTTGGCAATACCTCCAACCCCAATCACTAAAAAAGTTGTGTAGAGAAAAACAGTAGAAACAACTGTAATGATTGCAATAGTGAAATAATTCATTTTTAATTATTGATTATACTTGGCCCATAATTTAACAGGAAGTGTCAATACAACCGCTTAAGTAAAGACAACAGTAACGCCACTGATAAGTATCGCAAACGTAATAATGAAAAAAGGCAGGACTTGAATTTTATTGTTATTCATAGAATTCAATTTTTTTATACGGTAATAAAATCACAAAGAGGACGAGACGAATAACTACGCAAAAACATTAGTAATAACCGGCCTACAATAATTTTTTGTTAAAAGCAATTAGTTAAGAAGATTTTAAGTATAAAAATTATTAGCTAGAATTTAAAAATGCTTTCAATTTTAGTTGATATGTGGGTAAGCATAGATCTTTGCTTAGTACCAATAGGGGTAGGTGTCTCATTATCTCCATACATAAAGACGTGCTTATCAATTATTGAGGAACATAAGCTTGAGTATGAACTGGGTCCAAATGGAACTGCAGTTGAAGGGGAGTGGGATCAAGTTTTTGAATGCGTAAAGAAATGCCATGAGGCAGTTCATAGCAAAGGTGCTCCACGTGTTTATACAACATTAAAAGTAAATACACGTACAGATAAGAAGCAATTATTTAAAGAAAAAGTGGAAAGTGTAAGAGGCTCATAGCAAAAGAATTTAAAAGCATTAAGAAAAAGTTTAAAACCCTAAAACAAAAGAAAGATCCCAACATTTACCCATGCATATTTATAGAAGTACTGATATAAAAGAAATACCAGCACGGTAATTAATGACTATCTTTGCTCGTCTAAGCAGATCAGAAGTTATTCACGGAAGAGTGGCTATGTTTATCGTTGCCATCTGGTTATTCACAAACTATCTAATTCGTTAAGAATGGCTAACCCTATTAAAACTTGGTTTTTTGAATTAATCGAAGATGCGATAGGCAGTAAAGCCATGAAGCAATTTAAGGAAGAAGAAGAAGGAAAAAAAAAGAATCCCGAATCAAATAATGAGCCCAAACACAATTAGGTGTTAAAGACTCCTACTAGTTATATAGCTAAACAAGAATCAATCCCATTCAGCCGCAACGGCTCTTAAACCACTAGCAATGATTTCATTGGGGCAATTAGTATCTTCCTTTAAGGCCTTAGCTGCAAGATGAACGTTCTCCCAAAATACTGACACTGCTCCAGTTTTTTGATCATCAGTGAATTTAAAATCCTCAAAAGCTTTTGGCATTTTCCTATTTTTTTTTAAGTTCTAGCAAAAAATTCATTCATCAACCTTAATCTTCACTGCTTCAATGTAATTATCTTTTTTATTATCTAAAGATAGTTTCCATGTGATTAAAACTGCTATGGTCGTTAAAAATATAAAGCCAACACTTTGAACAAAATCTATATAGGTTGCCAAAAAATAAGTCATTGAGAACTTGATTTTTTCAAATGTAGAGGAAAAAAATCAAATGACAAATTCAACAACACAAAAACAATAAACAGTAACTTAATGATCTGTTGAAGCCACATAACTATCACTCAACAAGCAACCAGTACCAAGATCAAACACATTTTCCAAATTAGATAGCAAATCTTTTAATTCTTCTCCACTGATTCTTTTAATTTCTTGATAAGTTTCTTTAGACATTGAAAAATAAATAAAATCAGATGCAAATTTAACCACTCCCAATCAGTTACAGAGACCGTAAAGACCGATAGGGGTAATTGCCTTTCGGTATACTTCAATAAAAAAAAATAATGATAATAATAAGTTTGCCTATATAAAAAATTCTAATCAATGCCAAATACAAATTAACTATACCTATTCAAAATAGATATTAAGTAATTATTCCTACACGGCTGATAGTGATTTGTTCTTATATTTTTTGAACTTCTCAGGACAACCTTCTTTTTATACTGAGCTTTAGAAGGTTGTTTCTTTGAATAAAAACGTCAGTGCTCCTCCCCAGAAGCCAATTAATTGATGACCACAACAACTAATTGCCTGACGTACATTATCCTAAAATCTCCTTTTCATCAATAGTTCTGTAGGACCGTACGTATTTGGCAGGGAAACCGTAGAAACTTAAATCTTTTTTATTTAGACATTTAAAAAGGGCCCTAGGGACCCTTTTTCTTTACCGATTCTTTGGAAGCTTCTGGATTTGGCAGCCTGGGGCCAAGTGTCTAGTTGTAAGGCTTTTTTACTCCGTTAGGGCACCTAAACGATGCAGTGGAGTTTCGACTGAATTGACGCACCTAAATCATTGATCCTTGTCGCATCAGACGAATAGCCTACTTATTCTTTGAGAATGTTGGAGCAGGAACCAGAATTCAGTTCGCTTCTCTTAAATACTCAGGTGGAGTGTCGACCATTAATGGTGCCTCTTAACTCAACAAACGTATCTTTGCTCTATTCGCACCTCAACGCAATCAGCCTTAATGCCCATTGCTTTTCCACTACACCTGATCAAAAATAGTAAGTTTGGGGTCTAAAACTTCTATCTCAAATCAAACCATCAATATGTCGAGAGAACAAACAAGTAAACAAGATCAAATAAGCATTTTCGGTGAAATAGCTAAAGGGTGTAGAACTGATCATCAAAAAATTGAATTTTTCGATTCATCTAAGGAAGCATTTTTCACAGATTCAATTGAATCAACAAGCTCGGTTAATGAAGATATCCCTAAAGACTTAGACGACGGGTTTTACGTATACGCAAATATGAAAAAACTTAGTGACACGGAGCTTGAAGAGTTAAAAAGTCTTTCATGGAAAGAATACCCAGAAAACTTTAAGATATTTTTATTCGATTTTTGCATCTTAAATGGTGATGCATATTCAAAATATTTCCCCAATTCAAAGTAGTTTTAGCAAAGAATATTTAAAGACATCCGATAATATATTTATTGCATTCAGTCCACAAATATGATGCGTTATTGCAAGCAAGGTGGAAGCTTTTAAATTGAAGAAATAACTTTATTTCTCACCTAATGCTTGAAACAACTGTATGTACATTTTATGTGAATGTACCTTACGATGAATGGGTGAAAAAGTTTGACAACGATGAGGCACCAGCTAGATCAGCCAAAGGTATAAAGGTGATTTTCAGAGGTGTCAGCAAAGACAATCCTGAAAAAGAGATCGTTGTAGTTCAAGCTTTAGAGGGTGTCTTAGGGAAACATATACAAGAGAACATTGAAATATTAAAAAAAAATGGTGCAGTCATGAGTACTGCAGAACCTAGTCTCTGGTCTTGAGGATCCACATTCCTTAGGTATAAATAAAGAATCAAGTCAAAAGATTAGTCTCAATTAAATCTGTACAATGATTAGAAATCTGTTTTTCTTAATTCTCGGAGCATTTAGCGGTCTCTGGTTTATATGGCCTCAAATCATTACGACCAAAGGTTGGGAATGCACGAAAGATGTGATTGCATCTTCTAATGAAGATTTAACAGATATTGAATCATTCGTTGAATCGTTGCCAAACAGAATAAAATTAGGTTTGGCTGTTTCTCCTAAAACATTGCTAAAGAGAGAGAACCTTACTCGTATCGAGAAGCTCAGAATTGTTGGAGATGCTTGCTTTAGATAATTTAGAAAGCAAAAGGAAAAATTATCATTATTATCAACAAAAAGTTGACGTCTTAACTTATTAAAGCAATTGCTTCTTTTAATTCGTTCGCGTGATTGATCTCATCCTGAGCAATTTCACGTATCCTCTGATCGCTTGGATTAACGGTTAGATATTTTGCATATGTTTCATACGCATGCTCTTCAATTTTAATATTGATATCGTATGCATTTGATGGCGATAGTAAGTAATAAAAAACCATTACCCAGTAATAGAAGAGCACTAAATGCCTGGCAAGAAATCGATCAACCCAATATCTATTGCCGCTTCGTGATTCCATCTCTTCTAAATGCTCCGTCTCATTGATTGCTTGGTAAAAATGAGCCTTCATTAGCTTGTTGCTTAAAGGAGTCTTTAGGCCAAGCGACTCTTGTAAATGCAAAACTGATAAGAATGCAAAATAAGGTGCTCTAGCAATTACCTCAAGAACCCAAAAACGTTGAATCGGTCTACCTTCGTAGATCCGATCAAGAATACTTACGCTGAAATCTAAAACAAATGAATTAAAACCTTTCATACTTCCTTAGCTAACTATTTAAGTGTAAATACTCAGGAAAAGAATATGAGTTATAACTTATTTATTTTACTATCGATAGCAACTGGAGCTGAATATGGAAGTAGGCCGAAGACTAAATCTATCTTGCTCGAACAGGTTGGTAAGCAGGAATCATCTTTCCTCCTCCGAAATCGTCATCATCGTCTGGAAGCGCTCTTGAGATTAGTTCTACAAGAATTAGAGCAGCCATAGGGTAGAAACACCATAAAACAGCTTTCCAGATGGGAAATGAATCAACTAGCTGAAGCTCAGACATTTATCAGAAAATTGTTTGCACAAACCTAACTGATCTAAAAATATTTAGTGTTACGGTTAGCACGAAGTGAATGCTTATCTAATCGAAACTTGTGTAAAAAAATTACTTCAAGTCGTCTAAGTTTTCCACAGCTTAAGAGTCACTAAATAAATCCAAGATATAAATAAAAAGCAATTCCAATAAAAAAGACCCTAGGTATGGTGTCCTACGGGCCTGGGTGATGGGGATCTTATTTTTAACTGTTTTTCAACCAAATTGCAACCCCTACCATATCTGGTGTTAGAAAGATTAAAAAAACAGAAAAAAAGGCCCATATCTGGAATTATCAGCTTGCGTAATATGTACACAGCGAGTAGTATTTTCGAATTACTGGGTGATGGGGATCTCTCAGTAGCTTCTCCCTCAAATTTGAGGGTTTTTTTATGCCATGAATTTCTGCACATAATTTCTATGATGGATTAAGGCAAAATGAGTGAAAAACTGCTCTGATCCTTATTTTTTTCCCAAATCGAGAAGATGGAACAAGTAACTGATGCAATTGGTAATCCCACAGCACTCTTAATAGAGAGAATTTTTTGGTTGGGGTTAGGTGCATTTTTAGGACTGGCAATAATTACTTCTTTACTGAAAGGATTAAAAGAAGGAAAAAACAAAACGACAGCAGTTTCACCTGATCAATTAGAAAATCTTGCAAAAAAAGCGATCCAACAAAACAGTGATAGCAATTGATATTGGTTATCAGATATTTTTATAGCCACAAACAAATTTACTTATGGTCGTTGGGGCGAGAACCGTACAATCAGCTACCACTGATTAGATGATGAGCATATATGCTTAATTCATATTCACAAAAACAATGAAATTAGTTCCTTACATATTCATGGCTGTTGCTATCTTCTCAGAAGTTTCAACAATTGCTACGACTCCTATTATCTAACTGAATCTCATTAATTGAGTATTCAGACCTAACGCATTCGGGTGAATATCGACGTTAGATTATATATAACTGATTTCTATTCATGCTCAAAAAGATATTTAGGGCTGCTAGTTTTTTAGCTTTGTCTGTTTTTTTAGCTTCAACAGCTATTTTTTCAGGAATAAACCCTTTAGAGGCTGCCCAAATGGGTTCTGATATGAATGAAGATAACTCTATGGGTATTGTGATCGAAGAATCGAGTGATGCCTTAGATGGTTCGAAAACTAGTGCTGCTCCAGACCTTGGAGATGACCAAGCATTTCCTTTTATTCCAGGTTTTGGTAAAAATTCCGGTAAAGACTGATTATCTTTTTGTTGAAGGTAATGATTGACAATAAATTACTAATTTTTTAGAAAGCTATAAAAAATCCACAGACATAAGTGGTAATTAGCTAAACCATTTTCATGGAAAAATGGGAATCAAAAATAATCATTCTTGTTATGTTTGCAGTGCTTGCAATTGGGTCAATCGCACCATTGATCAGGATGATCAGTGATCGTATTTCTTAAGATTGAATTTGATTGGACAAGCTAAGATCATTGGAGGAATTATTACGAACATGAATGCTTTAAGCATTTTTGGCTGATTAATTTTTATTTTGCTAAAACTGGGAAAATGCTTAAATGATCGAATGGAACAAAAAAATCTAGAGAAAAATCTCTAGATTTATATGAAGATTGATTTGTTAAAGCTATTTAAAATATTCCAGGAATAATTTGTCCAGTAGTGATATAAGCGCCTAGTAAAGCAATAATTCCGATCATTGCCCAACGGCCATTCGTCTTTTCCGCTTCTTCTGGATAGCTGGAATAGTTTTCAACTAATTGAGTTTGTACTTGGGTAGCAAACATGTTTTGCTTGCCATATTCAGTAATGATCTGGTTAGAAGCAGAACTGTAAGCAGGGATTCCTGTTGGATCAACAGATTGTCCTTCTGATTGATTATCAGTTGGATCTATTGATTGATCAGAAACTGGGTTACTAGAAGTCATTTAAAAACCTAAAAAATGCCTGGAATAATTTGACCTGTTGTTGCGTAAGCACCGAAAGCAGCAATAAAGCCGATCATTGCCATCCAACCATTAAACTTTTCTGCTTCTGGAGTCACGAAATTAAACTCAAATAATGAGCACGAATGTAAAGGAAAAGTAAAGGAATGTAAAGGGGTCACCCGTACACAGCAAAAGTTATCAGGGGTATTAGCTGAAGCAATATTTTTAATCCACGGTCTAAATAACAATTCCACTAACTTTGTTGAAATTAATTCAACTTGATGGATTTAATACCAGGTGTAGTTCTTTTCTTTGGAGCCATTGGAACTGTGGCTTTACTTGGTTGGGATACTTTCCAAAATCGTAAGCCAATTACGAAAGCTGAAATGCAGCAGTCTCGTGGAACTAGAGCAGCAAAGCCACAACAGAAAAGAAAAGGATTATTTAACAGAGGATAATCATGGGTGAAATTCAAACATACGCTTCAAACTCAGGAGATTTTAGTTTCCTTTTCGTTTTAATTATTGTTGGGACTTATCTTCTTTATGAGGTTGGTAGAGCAATATTGGACAACAACGATGATGATGACATGGATGGAGGAATGACGATGCGTGTAGCAGATGGAGCACAAGCCTGAATTGACTACCAAAATAATATGTATTTATTGACTACATAAACATGTCGTCTCTAAAAAGGTTTCAGGGTGAATTGAATATATAATTAGTCATCTATTTAATTAAAAATTTTGAGCGAAGAAAATATCAAAAGAAAAATAGATGCTTTATTAAAAGAACTTCAGGAGAAAACAGGAGTTTCGGATGAAGAGATGGACGAATTTAAAAAAATAATGGAACTAGCAGATTTTTCACAAGACCAATAATAATTTAGGTATAAGTCGTGATGAATGAAGGTTTAGCGAGATGCGAGTTTTGACCAAATAAGCAGTACCAACACGTTAAGCAATGCATATCCAACAGCAATTTGAAGTTGATAAAAATATCCCACAATCGAAGAGGATCCCACAATGATCAAACTAGTAATAAAAATATCTCTTGAAAAATTCACCTAAAAAAATCAAGCACTATAAATATTCAGATTGAAAATGAAATCATGAAAGTCTTATTTGATTTTCAATCAAATAAGCATTGCTTGTGCAGGCCTCATTGCCTGTAACTTGAGAAACAGCAATAACGAGAAGGCTTAGAGAACCAACTGCTAAAGAAATTGTTCTAATAGCACTGGCTTTCTTAGAGATTTTCTTGCTCATATCAAAAAATCTTGATGTAATAAGAATATGATAACTATCCAAGCATAAAAGAGTATCCATTGATACCTAGTAGAAATAATTACCTAAAAATTATTAGAACAATTCTGAATAGAGCTAAATCAATTGGAAACTAGATTTAAATTAATTGCTTTATTTACAAACTTGCGATGGTTGTTGGGAGCTTTCTTTTAACAGTTCAATCCAATCTTGCAAAGAATTTAATGAGTCAATATTCAATTGGTAATAAACCCATCTACCAGTTTGCCTATCGGTAATCAAACCTGCGTCTTTTAAAACTTTTAAATGAAAAGATATTTTCGATTGCGCCAATCCAATTTCATTAATCAAATCACAAACACATCGCTCTCCTCCTGAAAGAGACTCAATGATTTGCAATCGCAATGGATCAGATAAAGCTTTTAGCAATTTCCTGGCCATTGCATTTTCAAGAACTACTTCGCTCTTTATCGCTGTGGCCATCACAGAAGGAAAAATATAATCAAATGATAAAACAAACTTCAGAAAAGGCTTGCATCGACAAACCTCTATACATCAATATAAATTGATATGAGGAATCCAGTCCTTTATTGATTCACTCAATTCACTCAATTACAGGTTATGCGAATCGGTATTAATGGTTTCGGTCGAATAGGACGACTTGTTCTAAGAGCGCTCTGGGGTAGAGAAAATATCGAGATTACACATATCAACGATCCATTGGGTGATGCAAAGGGAGCTGCGCATTTACTTGAATTTGATTCAGTACATGGTCGTTGGAACAAAGCAATAAGCAACGACCAAAACAACCTGAGTATTGAAAGTCAACCAATATCTTTTTCTCAAGAAAGTGATTTCACAAAAGTGCCATGGAAGGAAAAAGGAATAGAACTAATTCTCGAATGTTCAGGAAAATTCAAAACCCCTCAAACATTAAATCCATATTTCGATACTCTTGGAATGAAAAGAGTTGTCGTTGCATGTCCAGTTAAAGGTGAAATACAGGGAGAGGATGCTCTAAATATCGTCTACGGTATTAATCATAATTTATATGAGCGCAATAAACATCGCTTAGTAACAGCAGCATCCTGCACAACTAATTGCTTAGCTCCAGTCGTGAAGGTCGTTAATCAAAACTTTGGTATTAAGCATGGAAGCATCACTACACTCCATGACCTAACAAATACTCAGGTAATCGTTGATTCATTTAAGCCAGATTTAAGAAGAGCCAGAAGCGGATCACAAAGCTTAATTCCAACAACGACAGGATCAGCAAAAGCGATAGGGATGATATTCCCTGAATTACAAGCAAAATTAAATGGTCATGCAGTTCGAGTTCCTCTCCTCAATGGATCTTTAACTGATGCTGTATTTGAATTAGAGAAAGAGGTCACGCAAGAAGAAGTCAATCATGTGTTCAAAAAAGCTTCCGAAGAAGAACTAAAAGGAATACTTGGTTACGAAGAAAAACCACTTGTCTCAATTGATTATGTCAATGACTCAAGGAGTTCAATTATTGATGCGCCCTCAACCATGGTGATCAACAAAACTCAACTGAAAGTCTATATTTGGTATGACAATGAATGGGGGTATAGCTGTCGAATGGCTGATCTCGTATCACATGTAATAAAGCTAGAAAAAGAATAAGAATATAAACATGCGATTAACGGCATTGCAACAATATGGAATAGTAACGACCAACTATTGGGCATTCACACTGACTGATGGTGCTCTAAGAATGCTAGTGATTTTTCACTTTCATAGCCTTGGATATACAACATTAGAAATTGCATTCTTATTCCTTTTTTATGAGTTCTTTGGCGTCATCACTAATCTCTATGGAGGTTGGATAGGAGCAAGATATGGATTACGTCTAACACTTTGGGTAGGAACTCTTTTACAAATCGGCGCCTTATTGATGTTGATACCCGATTCAAGTGGTTGGTCGAAACTTTTGAGTGTCATTTATATCATGGTTGCTCAAGCGATTAGTGGCATAGCAAAAGATCTCAATAAGATGAGTGCTAAAAGTGCCATCAAAACTGTCGTTCCAGACTCCTCAGAAGAGGATGGTGGAAATAATCAATTATTTAAATGGGTAGCCATCTTAACTGGTTCAAAAAATGCACTCAAAGGAGTTGGCTTCTTTCTTGGTGGACTTTTGCTTACAAGTTTTGGATTTAATAAAGCAGTTGAATTAATGGCAATCGGATTAAGTGTTTCGTTTTTATTGACATTGATTTTGCCTGGAGATATTGGAAAGATGAAAAGCAAACCCATATTTAAAGACTTATTCTCTAAATCTCAAGGGATCAACGTCCTATCTGTTGCACGTTTTTTTCTCTTTGGAGCAAGAGATGTATGGTTCGTCGTAGCACTTCCTGTTTTTCTTGAAACGTATCTAAATTGGAATTTTTCTGAGATTGGAGCGTTCCTAGGCTTATGGGTTATTGGTTATGGCTTTATCCAAGCTATTGCACCGTCTTTAAGAAATTTATGGGGAAATAAAACAAGCCCAGGAGTTTCTTCTGTTCAATTTTGGAGTGCTGTCTTAACTGCGATACCTGCGCTAATAGCAATAGCACTATGGCGACAAAGCAATCCAGAAATAGCAATTACAGCTGGATTGATATTATTTGGGTTCATTTTTGCAATGAACTCATCAATACATTCATATATGGTTCTTGCTTATACGGACAAGGAAAACGTGAGTCTAAATGTAGGCTTCTATTACATGGCAAATGCGGCAGGAAGACTGATTGGTACGCTCTTATCTGGTGTCCTATTTATGCTTGGGAGCAATGCCTCTATAGGAATGCAACTATGTTTATGGTGTTCAAGCCTATTTGTATTTATCTCATTGTTGACTAGTTTACGACTACCTCCAGTATCAAATACAAAAGCTATTAAAAATCCTAAGACCTTCAATTAAAAAAAATTAAATATAGAGGGAAAGAAAGACTACTGAACCTCTGATTCTCGGTCATATTCAAGTCCAACTTCATTCATCCAAGCTGCTTTCGTTTTACAGTTTTTACCATGCTCGGCTAGATGTAATCCCTCAATCGAAATAAATAAAACTAGTAGTGAAACTGGAATCCACCAGAGGGGTGATCCAACTATTTCCTTCCAATTATTCATTGATTCTTTTTTTTTCATATTAAAGAGCTTTTTTAAGCTTAAGTTAAGAAGTTACTAGCAAGCAAAAAAGACAATTAAAAAAGGAGGCTATTACCTCCTTTTTAATTTATAAGGAATTAATTTACTTACCAATACGCTTTACAGCAGCGCGAGACTTGGAAAGAATATCACCTTCAAGAGGTACAAATCCAAGAGAAGGAGCCTTAGCCTGGGCTTTATCACTTAGTAGGTAGTTAAGTGAATCTTTAATGGCATCAGTGTTTCTACCATTACCAGTTTCGTAAGCAAGAATCCATGTAAGGGTTGCGATTGGGTATGCACCTTTGGCCTTGGGGTTAGGATTTTTTCCGGCTAGATTTTTATCTAGTTGTATTCCATTAAGAGCAATCGCACCAGCCTCAGTAGTTGGCTGTAAGAACTCTCCTGATAAATTTTGGAGAGCGGCTGCTTTGATTTCACCTCTTATATATGACTGGTTTACATAACCAATTGCACCAGGAGTGTTTCGAATAACGCCAGCGACACCAGCATTACCTTTACCACCAACACCAGCAGGCCAGGCGACAGATTTACCTGTACCTAGAGTCCAGGTCTTTGAGAAAGCTTGCATGGAATTTGTAAAAGCCTTCGTAGTACCGGAGCCATCAGAACGATGCGCCCAAGTTAGTTTTCCATCAGGGCAACCAACCTCTTTCCAGTTTGTAATTTTACCCATAGCAACACGAACTGCTTGCTCTTGAGTAAGTTTAAGATCGCAATCGTAGTTATAACCAAAGGCAATAGTGCCACCAACCATTGGGATTTGAACTAATCCACGCGTCACTCTTGCAATATCTGTTGCTTTCATCGGATCATCTGACGCACCAAAATTAACGGTTTCATCAATGAAAGCTTTGCGGCCAGAACCTGAACCAACAGCCTGATAGTTAACACGAGGTCCACGCTCTTTAGCTAAGTCAGAAAACCATCGAGTGTAGATTTTAGCGGGAAAAGAGGCTCCAGCTCCGCTGAGTCGAGCACCCGCAAGAGCACTTCCTCCTGAGCCAAGAATAATTAAAAAGGAAAGAACAATACTCTTCTTAGCAAAGCTCATCAAAGGTCTGCGACGTAAAAGCAATGGAAGCATAGGACGCGAAGGTACTGATATTGATATGGAGCTTGCGGCAAAAGCTAATTCAAAATAAAATTATATTTTGATGGAGCGAAGTGGTAGATTCACGAGCCATAATAGGATTGATGCTTGTTTGAAAGCCAACCAATAGAACAATCAAGCATTTAATAAGAAGTTGAAAAACAAAGTAAAATATCTTCTAATAATCCTAGTCTTAATAATCGGCACATCTATATCTATTAGGCAATACAAAAACACATATCCAGATCCTAGTGAGAGAAAAGATTTATCTGTTAAAGGAATCTTGCTAGATTAAAATGTTATGTTTACAAAAATATAAAACATAAATAAGGTTTAAGGGTATTAATTTAGACTAAAATAAATAAAGAGTGAAGGCTTGAAGAAAAGAGGAAACTAAATGAGATGGCCACCGAATGCAGCTTGGACCTCAGCAGTAAAAAGAGAAGGTTATCGACATTTTGAAGTTAAAAGCTATGGAGGCAAAAAAGATGAAAGGTGGGTAGAACTATTTCCTGTTAACAACAACGAAATTCTTATAAAAGTTCCATGGTCGGAATTAAAAACATACTCAAAGTGGACGAGTGGATGGCTTCAGTTGCCAAAAGATGAAGACTGCGATGGCAACTAATCTTTAGAGAAAATAAAAAACCGATATTTTAAGTAATTATTCCTACACGGCTGATAGTGATTTGTTCTTATATTTTTTGAACTTCTCAGGACAACCTTCTTTTTATACTGAGCTTTAGAAGGTTGTTTCTTTGAATAAAAACGTCAGTGCTCCTCCCCAGAAGCCAATTAATTGATGACCACAACAACTAATTGCCTGACGTACATTATCCTAAAATCTCCTTTTCATCAATAGTTCTGTAGGACCGTACGTATTTGGCAGGGAAACCGTAGAAACTTAAATCTTTTTTATTTAGACATTTAAAAAGGGCCCTAGGGACCCTTTTTCTTTACCGATTCTTTGGAAGCTTCTGGATTTGGCAGCCTGGGGCCAAGTGTCTAGTTGTAAGGCTTTTTTACTCCGTTAGGGCACCTAAACGATGCAGTGGAGTTTCGACTGAATTGACGCACCTAAATCATTGATCCTTGTCGCATCAGACGAATAGCCTACTTATTCTTTGAGAATGTTGGAGCAGGAACCAGAATTCAGTTCGCTTCTCTTAAATACTCAGGTGGAGTGTCGACCATTAATGGTGCCTCTTAACTCAACAAACGTATCTTTGCTCTATTCGCACCTCAACGCAATCAGCCTTAATGCCCATTGCTTTTCCACTACACCTGATCAAAAATAGTAAGTTTGGGGTCTAGCTAAGATCTAATCAATAAATCAAAAACATGAATCAGTCTCCAGAGAAAGAGAAGGGAATGAGCTTTATTAAAAAAGCTGGTAAATGGGCTCCATTAGTTGGAGGAGCATGGATTGTTCTAAATATTGTTGTTCCATTAGCTCTACTTCGTATTCCTGCAGTCCAAAAATACTTAGTAGTACTTGAAGACAAACTCCCTTTTGATATTCCAGGTATTGGTTAGATGGCAACAGAGATTATTTGTTTTTTCTTGCTTGGTATTGCAGCACTGCTTCTAAATGCTGGACTCGACGCTCAAGTTCTTCCACTCTTTTGGCTAATTCTTCCATTAGTAATCAAATTAAGTTTCGACAATATAACCAGAAAGAAAGCTCTATTCCTCAACAAAAAAACAAAATAGAGGCTAAGGTCGTAAAAATTAGCCGCAAAGCTTTGAACGAGTTACAAGCATTGACGCTATCGGGGGCATTAGCTGTATTTGCTATTACCTGGCTATTTTTTGGTTTTGGGGATGACGATGATGATGGAGGCGGAATGATGAGACCTGTCAGACAAAGTGCCGATTAAATATCGATAGCAAATTAGAAGAAGAAAAGCCTCAATTGAAAGAAGACAATCCAAAAGTTATTTTTACAAGTCCTAAAGCTAATCAATCTTCTCATCAAGCATTAGCCTAAGTAATGAGAGCATGGTTATATGAAAAATTTTCTAATCAAATTAGCTTTATTCGTATTCATTGTTTTCTCTGGATTGAATAGTGCTGATGCTGTATTACAAGGTTGGGTACCACCAGAAGATTATGGAGAGGGTGACTCATATGAGATGGGAATGGAGCCTGAGGATGACGCTGAGGGGATGGACTCACAAAGTGAAGAGTTGAGTATGGAAGATATTTTTGGGGATGAACAAGTTTTTCCTTTTCCACCAGGCCTAGGCAATTAATCAAACGCAAACATTCTCTTTAGTAATGTAGATGCAGATAACCATCTAACTTTTAAGTTTGTTGAACTAATGGCAGCAATAAAAAAAAACTCAGAGCCTCTAGATAACTTATCTAGTAAAGAGATAGAGGATATTGTCAGATCAAATGAAATCTTAGATCAAGAAAATGAAAAACTAATCAAAGAAGAAGAAATAGAGGCACAAAGATTCTCAAAGACAAAATCTAGAAAAGGATTGCTTAGACGATTAAGAAGATCTCCACTTGAAGTGATAAATCGATCACTCTTTTTTGTATTCATTGGTAGTTTTATATTCTCCTTTGTCTCTGTGTACTCAATCAACAAGTTGTGGTTTGTCTTTTATATCATCAGTGCCTTCTCATGTGTTTTATACACTCCAAATAGACAAGCCCTAAAGGAACTAATTGCAGCATGGCCAAATATCGAAGATCTTTTAAAAAAAAGAAGTCTATGGAAATAAATTATTTAGACTTATAGACCATTGATGTGAAAATTATTTACTGAGGTAAGTCTCAACTATTCTAAATTCATAATTGATTAAAAAGTAATGGATAAAAAAGGAGCCAAAGGGTACTGGATCTCAACAGCAAAAATAATTAATCAAGAATTATTTGATGAATATGTCGAAAAAGTTGGGCCATGGCTCAAAGAAAATGGTGGGGAGGTATTTGCGAAGGATACAGACCCAAGAGGAAAAGAAAAAACCGAAGATTCAAACCTTGCAGTCATTTGTGAATTTCCATCTATGCGAATAGCTGTAGATGCTTATGAGTCGAGTGAATATCAAGAACTATCTAAGCTACGAAAAGCAGCCACCGTGAATGCAACGTTCACAATTATGGAAGGAATGGATGAGGCAACAAAACTAAGAAGAGCAATGGGAATGTAGACAATCGCATCTCGCTATTCACCGTTTATATTAAAAGAAAGTATGGATTAATCTAATAATTAATAGCATTAAAATTTTAGGAGGCATATTCAGATGAGTTCACAAAATAGAAGTGACGATCAAGAGCTAGTCAGAAAAAACCTTGAATTAATTATTAGTTCAAGTAACTACCAATTAGCTCATGAAGATAGAGAGTTACTCAATAGTGATGAAATGAGAGGAGTGCGAATGCTTCTAGAAATAAATAAACCAGAAAAAATCTTGGAAGAGCAGAATATTTTATCAACAATCATCGTCTTTGGAGGTGCAAGTTTATCTGATAAAAGCTCTATAGATCACAGAATTGAACTAGTTAAGAACTCTCTCACTAAAGATCCAAGCTCATCAAATTTAGATAGAGAATTAACACGACTAAAGAATTTACAGTCAATCTCTCATTACTACGACTCTGCTAGAGAATTCGCGAAGATTGTCTCCAGACAAAACCAAAAAGAGCATTGTAATTCACATGTAATTGTCACTGGTGGTGGTCCGGGGATTATGGAGGCTGCCAATCGAGGTGCTTTTGATGCGGACTGTAAATCAATAGGATTAAACATAAGTCTCCCAAACGAGCAACATCCCAATGCATATATCACGCCTGGGCTTTGCTTTAAATTTAATTATTTCGCCTTACGAAAATTTCATTTTGTGATGCGATCAGTTGCAGCTGTCTTTTTCCCTGGGGGATTTGGAACATTTGATGAACTCTTCGAATTACTCACTCTTCGTCAAACAGGAATGAAAACAGAAATTCCAATTATTCTTTTTGGTCGAGATTATTGGTCGAAAGTGATCAACTTTCAATTCCTTTCAGATCACGGACTTATCTCAGATGAACACATGAATCTCTTTCAATACGCCGATAGTGCTTCAGAAGCATGGGACATAATCAAACAATAGCCCTATCATCTGGTAATGGATTGGAAGACATCACTTGATTGGTATTGCTCAGGTAACATTCTTGAAAAAGAAGATGTCGACCTTTTAGAGAAACACTATCAAGAAATAATCAATGAAAGCGATTCGAATCTCTCTCCAGAAATAGCTCCAAAACATATTTGTAACCAAACAAATATTCCAGAGGGAAGTTCTTGGATCACAGCAGTTGCAGTAATACTTGATCGATTAAATCCAGTAAAAACAGGTAAACCAAGAAGTTTATTAGTCGATCAATTAAGAAGAAAGCAAAGCAGTTAAACCCTCTTTATACAAAAGAGTTGAACATAAAAGACCGGAAGCCCAACAAAGTCCTCTAGCAGGAGGAATATCGCCAACATAAGCACCAATATAGATAAACCTCACAATTGGGTGAACCCACGCAGCTGTTACGGCCACAGGAGACACAACACCGGCAATCAGACATAGCAAACATGCAGGAGCATGAAGAGTGATACTCTCCCAGCAATTTTGATGACACCAGACAGCTCTTTTACCAAAATCAGGGAGTTCATCAAATAAAGCTCTTGGCGCACCCATATTCTCAGCAGAATAACCAGCCTTGACTCGGCCATACGTTAGTGGTCCAATTGAAATCAATACAACAACGGCAGAAAGGCATAGGCTCCAAGCGAAAGCTGTTTCCATGGAATTCACAATTATATTTTGAGCCTAAGTGAGGCAGATTCAAATTGCGGATTAAAAGGTGAGTTGAATACTTGGTTTGAATAGGTTGTTCAAACCAAGTATTCAAAAAGATGATAAAAATCAATATTTAGTTCATAAACTTGTTATTCTCTAGAAGTCATAAAGAGTTCAGCTCGACTAAAACATCCATTATCAAAATAATCCAACCATGGACTGGGATTCTGCAAAACAACATTGCAATGAGAGAAACTGGCAATGGTCATTGGAATTGATAAACCAGGCTCAAAAGGAGATGGAAGATTTAGAGACGAAGCTAAAAAAATGTGAGGATCAACAGAAAGCTAATCGTTTATATAACGCCTGTAATTACTAATGGAAGAAATGAGCGCAACAATAGTTCCATTGGGTTCACTTGCACTTTTATTTGCTGTGATTTCAATCCTTGTGTTCCTTAGGAAGGCAAGTATCGCAAGACAAGCTGAAGCGTCCATAAAAAATAGAATAGAAGCTAAAAGAAATGAAAAGACAGAGAGTCTTGAAGAACAAAAACAACGTTTAGAACTTTTGCTTAAAAAATAAAGAGGTACGTATTTACAAATTATCGTCGCTTATCTTGCCAATCCTTTTAATAGGATTTGATCCATCTCTGTGATTTGCTGGATCAAATGGGAAATTTGTATCTGGCCCTAAAAGATCATCAATACTTTTTGAATCCATAGAACTTTGATCATTTTCAATATCAGCATCCGTTGCCATTAAGACCGGCTGAGCTTCAACCGACTCAAAACAAAAACAAATAACCAAAAATAAGGAAAAAAATAATCCAAAACAAGTTTTTATAACACGTTTCATAAAGAAGCAAAAAGATTAACTATTTCATAAGGGAAACTTTATTTCCTCACGTTTAATAAACTCCTAGTCCTCAAAAAGAAGGCATCCAGGTGAAGAAGGATTTAAAGCACACTCTTTCTCCCAGTAGGAAGCAACCGCTGTCATCCCTCTTTTAATTGCCTCGTGTTTCATACCGATGTCACCCATAGCATCGTTGGGAACACTAAATGAAGTTTGAAGTTTCATAGTTTCTCTTCAATTAACTTTGGTATAAAGCATCAATAAGGACTATGGCAAGTGAATTTATCCTTATCTTTCTTGTAAATTATTTAAAGGCATCAATTATTATGTTATTGAGAAAAGAATTCAATTATTGAAATCTGATTATCTGCTGCAAAAAGAAAATCAACCAAAGCAAGTAAAAAGTCAAATTAATGACATCGACAACAATATCAATAATGACATTAGGCATCGCAATAACAGGGATTTCTGTTTGGTGGGTCAGCACAACCCTTAAAGAAGGGAATAAGGCACTTGAAGAAAGCCAAAAAGAAAATCAAGACAATTAAAACTCTTTAATAAATTTAAATTCCAAGAAAATTTTGAGAAAAAGATTTGAACATTAAGTCCAAAGAAATTCCTCCACTTTTCAGTGGAGGAGATAACCCAACATTCATCAGACCAACTATCAGCTACTTCTTATTAAGAGCAGCCTTAGGCTTTGTGGGAAACAAGTCCAGCTCTTCTTTTAGTTCATTTTGACGTTCATCAAGAACTTTAATACGTGCTTGATAGCTATCTTCTAATCTCTTTCTAGAGTCCTCGATGTTATCGAGTTCCTCTTGACGTTGATTACGCCTAAGCTCTTCAAGCTGGCTATCAGAAACTACATAAACAGTTCTGGCAGGAGCAATTAAAGAATCAGAGAAAAAAGTGTCGAAGAGTGAAGTGTACATAACTTTTCTTTCGGAGTACATGACTACTCTGTCCTAAATTGATTTTGCTAGGGATGAGGCATACCGAAGAAAATCATTCGGTAAATATCACTCACTTCGGTTGCTACTACTGAAAAGTTAGGTATACCGACCTCTAAACTTAATCAAAAGACGCCTTTTAAAAGAGACAACAAAATAATGGCTACATATTCACTCTTACTAGGAATCCTTATCATAATTATTTCATGGAAATTCTTCAATGACTGGGCGTCTGGTCTGGCAGGATTTATTTATGGAGGCATCTTATTTTGGAGTATCAAATTATTTATTCAACTGATCAAAGATTTATTTGGATAAAAAATAATGTATTTATTGAAATCAAATGAAACTACCGAAACCATGTTTTAACCCCCAAAAAATAGTTACCAAAATCGCTGACAAAGGGAGTGCAATGGCAAGTGTGATATTGATTGTCCTAAAAATCTTACCAACTCCATTACTTTTATCTTTAGAGGGATCTACGATGAGTGGCATAACGCATACATATTTTTTTATTTATAGGCGCAAATTCCATTAGATTGGTTAGATTGTCGTAATTATAGAGACAGTCTCATGTATTTATTAGGTCTAGGACTATTAGTTTTAAGCACTTGGTATTTAATGAAGCTATACACAAATTTCAATAATGATCCAATAGCAAAGAAAGAAATTGATAACGCATGGCAAGAAGCTAAGAAGGAGGCAAAAGGTAAAAATCCTTTTGCTCCAGGAAGGATTAAAGAAGCTCTCAATGCATATAAAGCTGATATGAATAAAGAAGACACCTAAAAGATGGAAAATCAAAAAAGATCATGATTAGTAAAATAAAAAAGTTAAAGTAGAATTTTGTTATTTTCCTTGTGACCCCCTCTTTGGTTTTAATGGATTATGTAGACAGAAAGACATTGAATAACGAACAACTAGAATATCTCGAACAAGTCTTAAAAGCATCAGTTCAGAAATTGAGATTCATAGGAATAGAACCTGCTATTGCCAATAATGAAATATGTGATGCAGCTCTCATTTCCCATGGTTCATATGAAATAAGTTGTATCGCATCCATACTCGATATGCTTCAGCCAACAAAAAAAGCCATGGAGCGTAAAACAAAAGTATTTAATGCTCTATGCAATTCAGGGTTAATAGTTACTGATTGAATAAAAAGCCTACCTTAAAAGACAAATCAGGACAGATATTTACATAACAACTAAGAAAAAACCAGCGAGAGGAATTGAACCTCTCATGCCGCCTAGACGGTTCTGGAAAAGTTTATTTAGCAGCTTCAGGTGCTTTTCTGGCTTTACGTGCACGCCGAGCAGGTCTACCAGCACTTGGTTTCACAACCGAAGAAACCTCTACTTTAGCTTTGACTGCAGCCTTTTTAGCGACCGACTTTTTAGCTACTGCTTTCTTTGCTGTAGCCTTTTTAGCAACTGTTTTTTTTGCAGAAGCTTTTTTTACTGTTGAGGTTTTAGCTGCAGTAGCTTTTGGAGCAGCTCCTTTACGTGTGCGATGAGAAAGAATTAAAGCCCATTCATCAGCACTAATATTTGCTGGCTTATTTCCATGAACCTCAGAAACTTTAGCTGCTTTTTCGATATCTTTAATTAGGTTTTTCCAAGAAGCTGCGTAACGCTTATCAGACTGAGATTTTGCTCCGCTTTCAACAAGGGTTTCAACGACTTGAGAAGCAGTGACCTTTTTACGACGTCTGTTAAAGATCTCTTTTTGCAAGGTAGCAATCAAGGCATCACCTTTAGCACTAACTTTGATTGATAACTGAGACATAACTCAATAATTACTTTCTTAATACATCTATCACATATAGGGTATTAAATTCAATAGTCAATGGTTATTCGACTACTAATGTGTCATATATCTAACAATATCAACCTAAAGTGACACGCTCAAAATAATTATAATAAAGCGAAAATATTTCGACATTAAAAAGAATTTTATATTAAGTAGGCAGGAGCGAGCCCAAAACCAATACAAAAAAACTACTAGTCAATCAAATAATAAAGGAATTAAAAAAGACATGGTAACTCATAAAAGACGATTGATTAAGTCAGAGTTTCAGACAACCTCTGGACACCAACCAATCCCTCTCTCGTGTTGCCGCACCCAAAGATGACAACGTGAAATCAAATGATCTACAGGAATTAAACGACGATGAACATGACAGGAAAGAATTGTTCTGCAATGCCTGTCGCTGAAATAGTTGAAATAATGACATGTCATGCAAACGCGAGCTGAACATGTTTTTTTGAGTAACCCTTTCTCAAGGAATTTCCACTCTTCTTCTTCTTGATCGAAGATCTGATCGGTGCGAGTTTCTTCGGAGCGAGTCGTAGAGACTGTCCAATACCAATAGGTTGAGCTACGGCAGATAGCCATTCCTCAGCCTTAAAAACAGCATATGGGGAAGCAGATGGAGTCATTTATCTTTAGCAGTACACATGTACTAGCAGAGATAAATAGGTGTTGTCAAGTTATTTAATTCATAACATCTAAAAAATGTTTTCTCACATACAAGAAATTCAGCAGACGAAAGGGTTAGGCTCGATAAATAGACCAAAGGGTTAAAAGGTAATTAAAAATTTAAACGGATAAGTAGCGCCGAGAAAAATCAACAAAAAAGCCCTCATCTCATGAGGGCAAATATTACTGGCTGAAGGATCCCCATCACCCAGCTTCCAAAAAATAATAATCAAATTAATTAGATTAAGCAACAATAAAGCACCATATATTTTATCTCAGGATTAAACGAACACCATCTGTAGGGGGGGGGTTGATTTATTAAAGAAATAGGGTTAGAAATAGTATCCCCATCACCCAGGCCCGTAGGACACCATACCTAGGGTCTTTTTTATTGGAAAAGCTTTCATAGGCTGATTTGATTATCAATAAGGACATAGGAGTTGTGGAAAACTTTTGTTAGTTGAACGAATTCGTTATCAATAAAAACAGCCCATACCTAGATATTCAGAAAAGACAGCTTATAGAGATTTAAAAACGATTAATTGAAAAATCAAGCTCAATTGAGTAAAAAGGTTCTAAATCTTCTAACGAATAGGAGAAAGACAAGTGCGCTAAGGAAACTGGAATCTATTGAATAAATACATTTGAAATCCACACCAAATGATTGATCTCAAAAGGAATAGCAAAAAGATACCAATTGAAGCAACAGGTCTGCGGAGTCGCAAGTCTTCTCTCTATGAGCCAAATCAAAAAGAAGATTTCAAAATCAGTAGAGGTCGATTCTCAAATTTCCTTACGTGTCAGAGGTGTTTTTATCTTGACAGGGTAAGAGGTCTCGATCCTCCAGGGACACCAGGTTGGACTCTCAATGAAACAACTGACCTATTACTCAAAAAAGAATTTGACTATTGCAGACAGAAACAGATTCCACACAGAATATTTGCATCTAATGGACTATCTCATGTTGTGCCATTTGATCACCCTGAAATAGATAACTGGAGAAACTCGCTTAATCGAGGACTAATGCATCGTTACAAAGATACAGGAATAATATTAACTGGAGGCGTAGACGATATTTGGCAAAACACTATTACGAAACAACTAATCATTGTGGATTACAAATCTCAAGCTAAAAACGGGCGAGTTGATAAGAAAGATTATTTAGAGGATCCATTTCACGAGGCCTATAAAATTCAAATGGATTTTTATGCTTACTTACTCTCGGGGATGGGTTTTAGTGTTCATCCAACATCTTATTTTCTAGTTTGTAATGCAAAAAGGGATGAAGATGAATTTAATAGGACCATGCGTTTTGATGAATATCTTGTTCCCTACAAATGGAGCAATGAGTGGATAGAGAGTCGACTAGATGAAATGGTAGAACTAATGAATCAGCTAGAAATTCCAGAATCAAATCATTCCTGCAAGAACTGCGCCTACGCAGATCAATATTCGAAAAATCTATTTTCAGGAAATACAAGTCAAAAAGAAATTACTCAAGGAACCTTGCAATTATTTTAAGAACGCTAATAATTTAAAAAATGATTCTGATCTTAAAGCCTCTAGAGGATTAATGGTATGTGCGGAAGATACCAACTAATAAGCGATTTTATAAATCTTCCTGATCTTTTAAAAAAAGATATGCCAAGAGGGTTGAGTCAAAAATATGAACCACAAGACTTAATCAAACCAGGGTCTCCAATTCTTGTTCTGAAGAATGAAGGCAAGACACAAACATCAATAATGCTTTGGGGGTTTATTTCTGAGTGGAGTAAAGACCCTTTCGACAACACAAGACCAAAACCCTTTAATGCTAGATCTGAAAGTGTCGAAGAAAAGAAACTTTTTCGTGCAAGCTGGAGGCATAAGAGATGTTTGATGCCAGCAAGCGGATTTTTAGAAAAAGGTCACCTAATAAGTAGAAAAGATTCTCAAACTTTTTGGTTGGGTGGACTCTGGAATAGATGGATGTCTAACGAAGGCAGTGAACTAGAGAGTTGTTGTGTTCTAACAACCGAACCAAATGATTTAGTAAAACAATTTCATAACCGTATGCCAGTAATTATTCCAAAAGGACTTGAAGAAGAATGGATATCTTCAGTAAAAAATGCTCAAGACTTGAAAGCTTTAAAACCCCTAATGACGAAATGGGACCCAGAAGAATGGACAGCCGAGCCGATAATCAAACCTAATGTTAACCAATTATCCTTCCTATGAAATCGTGATAAAAAGAAAGGGCTTATATGAGCCCTAGATACAGAATTAAAAAGTCAATAAATCAGTGATCGTGATGAACTTCTGCAGAACTAGGCATTTCATGGGCAGAAGACAATTTCTTCAATGATTGAGATCCACAGATAGCAGACAGCGCGATCACAACCAGGGATGCAGTGCTTAACAATTGAAGAACTATCGGGAGATGTGAATTAATTCTTTCTCTAAAGGTAGTCATTTGGGAAGTTAATTAACACTCCATTCAAACAAAAAGAATAAGCACCGTCCATAGCATGAGTAATCTGAATTAAATAGCTAAGAGCAAAAGAATAAGCATAATTAAATTTAGTCCTACAGTTAATAGTGATGTACTTGGTTTAATTTCTTTAACCAAAACTATGGACTCAAGCTCTTATTGATTTCTAATTATGACTGAAATATATAAAAGTCTCATAAGATACAAAATAAAAATTAAATATTGAAAGAAAGCTCAAGCATCAATAAATGTACAATTAACTCTGGTATCAACGCAAACCTCCTCATGAATGAAATATTTATAAAGGCTAAAACCACTCGACGTAAGATATCTGATTAAAATTACCAATATAAATTTAAATATAATGGACGAAAATAAAATGGATCTTCCTTCTCTAGACAAACTTAAAGAATTAGAAAAAAGCGCAAGAGTAGAAGGGAGTGGAATTGAGTTTGACTCTCTATTAGGACTTTGGAAATTTAATTCAGTTTGGAAGCAGGGATCAGATAAAGAAGACTCAATTTCAAGCACATTGCTACAGGTTCTTTCAGCGAGCCTAGAGTTGAAGAAGGATACACAGAATCCAGAAGAAGAGAAATTTTCTATCGCCAACGCAATTCAATTTGGATTATTAACTCTGAGATTTAGTGGATACGCAAATTTAGAAAGGAAGCAACCGTTGTTACCATTTACTTTTGATTGCATCCAAGTAAAACTAGCTTCATTGACTATTTTAAAGAGATCTTTACCTACGCCCGACCTAAAGAAAAGACCTTTTTTCGCATTAATAGCTATCGATTCAAATGGCAAATGGTTGTCTGCTAGAGGAAAGGGCGGAGGACTCGCTCTGTGGACACGAGGTAAATAACCACTTGTAAGTTACCAACGTTCTTTTGGTAATTATTTCTCAAAATATTTTATTCGAACAGTAAAGACTACGCTTCAGCTATAAATATTTGCAAAATGTCAATCAAACTTAGAAAAATTAAGCGTTGACTTTATTTCTGAGCGAAATCCTATCAATAGAATTTGGATGCTCACGAACAAATTTATTGAACTCAATTGCTAGCTGTTTAGCTTCAAAAGCATCAATTGCATAAAAACCTAACTCATGTCTTTTGTTAGCTAAATCTCTATAGCTGACAGCATATCTTTTGCAGGATGTAATGGGTCTTGAAGGCATCTCTATTAATACATTTGATTTAATCTTAGAAATATGTAAATAGTGTCGAAAGAAATCTACCGAACAATTTTTGCATAGGTAACCGAATCTAAAATCAGTTATTGATTTTGACTTATGAGATCACAATACATTTCAAAATTAAATTCTTGGTGAATAGGTGTACAAAAAATATAAGCTAAGCTACTTTTACTAAATCTAATAGTTTTTAAAAAACCTAAAAAGACCGAAGTCCTTAAATATTAATTATTAGAAAAACTAATTACATTTATAATTTTTACTTTATAGGTTTGGTATTTATCCATACATAAAGTCAGTGATTAAATAGTTAGCTTTAAAAATTATTTTAGTTTAATTAAAGTTATGACTCTAGATATTTATAAAGCGATTGTTAAAGCATCAAAAGAAGGAAAGTTATGGGGTCTCAATCGTACTAATTACTAAATATGTATAAATTTACAAAATTTAAGATTATTCAGCTACTTATATTGTGGAATCTCCCGATTCTATTTTTATTTATCGGAATAATATCAATTCCCATAGAGATTTTTAATTCAACTTCAATTTATTAATAAGTAAGATTACTTACCAAAAAAAAGAGTTACTTTTAGTTATCGAAAACATTAATAAGTTAGGTAGTCTTGAAGATTTAAGGACGCAAACCTATTAGTGAATTTGAATGGGTAAGAAAATGAGATCAAGAAAAATGTTATCAATTTAAGTCTTAAGTAGAAGGCCTGTCATCATCAAGCGGCTTTTAACTGAACACTACTGTTGTCAGTCCAAGTCCAAGCAGACTTCTCCATTGTAGATAAATCAACTCTGTGGCTCGCCATCCAATCTCCATTGGCTTCAAAGAATTTCTCAATATTACCCTCTGGGTGCTGATGGATAACAATGATTTTTTGAGGGTCATTATCACAGCACCCTCTGTATAAAGGCTGAATATTAAACTCTCTATGCCTTCTTGTAGCTTCTTTACTGTCGAAAATTGCAGCCCACTCGTCAAAGGTGCTTTCAACCTTAAAAGTAAAAACTGAGGTGACAGTAAAAGACATCGAAGATTATTAATATGCGTAAACGATACCTAAACCAAACACAACTGACTAACAGTTGTGGTAAAAACTAGATATAAAAGCAAAAGTTCTGCTAGAAATGGCTGATGCAGATACCAAGAAAAGTCCTTAAACGAATCATCAACTTAATTGTTGTTCTAACTGTTGCCACTGTTGGGTTCATCAAAGTAAAACACCCATTTAGTTATATAGTTGGAGTCCCTGTTTCAAGTTGGGTCGTTTATCTTTTATGCAACGCAATGTGTACAGATATTCTTTTTGGAGAAACATTCGGCTGTTCAGAAAAAAGTATTTATAAGGAGAAATGAGCTAATCAAACAAATTAAAAATTTCTCAATCAGAGTAAATGACCTTTATATCAAATTCGCTAATAGTACTTAGAAAGAAAAACCTAAGTTAAAATAATTAAAGAAATCAATAAAACTACTCTTAACTTACTAGCACCACTAATGTTATTTGATTTACTCAGTTGGAAATAATCCTTCTTTTCGCTGAATTAATACCATGTCTTTTAATAGGCTATTTACTCGGACGATTTAAAGAAAATTTATCTCTAACAATTTCTCGTCCACTTATTAGCTATGGAATTCCTATCGGTTTGACGGGGATATTACTTAAGTCTGGACTAGAATTGCCTTTAATTGAATCAGCTGCATTAGCATTGGTAGCTATTGGTATTTTAATGACTATATTAAATTGCCTTCCTCATGTAAAAAACCTTGTACTAAACAGAACTCTTCAACTAGGTAGTGCATTTGGGAATACAGGATATTTCGGGATACCAGTTTCACTTGCACTGCTTCCCGATCATGCTTTGATTTACAGCATAGGTTTTGACATTGGTGCGACATTAGTGATTTGGAGTCTTGGTCCAATACTTTTAACTGTTCCATCAAAAGTTTTAAGTTCGAATAGATATTGGAAGAATTTTATAAATGGATTATTTAGTAGTCCTGCTGTTAAAGGATTAATTGGCGCATTAATAATTCATTCATCTCCATGGGATGAACAAATAACAGACTTACTATGGATTCCTTCAAGGGTAGTAATTGTTTTAGCACTAGTAATCGTTGGAATGCGCCTAAGTTGGCTAAGGAAAGCCAATATTTCAAGAATAAAAATTCAAATAATATCCATAAAAAATGCATTAATCATGAAGCTGGTTGGATTGCCAGTCATTATGTTGATCATTTCCTCTGCCATAAGATTACCCAGCGTCATGCGAGAGGCCTTAGTACTGCAAGCAGCTGCACCCACTGCGATATCTATCCTATTAATATCCCAAGCAGCCTCAAGAGATGAAAAGGAAGCCACATCTCTTGTTGTTTTTAGTACGATCATCGCTCTCATATCAATCCCAGCTTGGTTGTTCCTTTTAAGATTGTAAAAAGTTAACAACTATCGCCTTTTAACTCAGCATGTCTAAGTTGTAAGAAATACATTTTTTTTAATGACCTCAGCTACAGCAACAAAAGCGACAACAAAGAGAACAGCGGCAGTAAAGTCATCAGAAGTAAAGTCTCAATCAATTTATTCATCAACTCAATCAAGATTTGCCAGTTCAAAGTTAATACAAAACTTAGGTTCATCTAATGATGGGGTTCAATTCGATTTTTCTAGTGCCTTAAGAACTGCATTTGGAAGGGACTAAAAGAACATGGACCTCTTAAAAACACTTTTTACAGTTGTTATATGTCTCGGTATTGGATGGGCAATCTCTAAGGGGATCATGTTTGGTTTAACACATATTTAAAGTGCGTGATGGAGGCCATTCACAAATGACGAACTAGAAGTTATGGACATTGCATGGATGAAAGTCAAAGTCGAATGAGAAAAATAAGGCAAAAACAACTGCAACAGAAAAATATATTTCAAAGACGCTTAACGAAATAGCTAATCATTACTGAGGAAATTAATGTCTAAAGATTGGCAACCAAAAAAAGAACATCAAGCTATTATCGCAAGGAGTATAGAATTTATTTCCGACGAGTTTGCTGAGTTACAAGAGGCTTTGCACTGTCCAAATTCATTTATTGTTGAAATAGCCAATAAAGTTATCTCAGAATATAAAACAAATCAAATCACTATTAGAAGAGATGAAGAATAAATGGAATTTCTACAATCACATGACCTAAACCAATGGGGTCTTTGGACTCCACTTATTGGAGGTATTCTTCTTTACGTTGGTTTAAATATTAAAATCACTGAAATTGATCCTAATGAGTAATAAAAACACTAGAAATCAACCTGACTATGGGAAAACGTTAAATTTATAAAAAATGTAGTTGGAGATGAAACAAGGAACTATTGAACTAATTCTTTTTGCACTAATTTTCTTTAGTCTTCAATTTTGGTGGATAAGAATGACCATTCAAAATGGTCGAACTGGAGAAGTAGATAAATGGGGGCAAAAAGCAACCTCCAAAAAACTAAATGAACTAGAGAAAGCCAAGCAAAATTTAGAAAAACTTTTTCGATCTTAATTTTAAAGATCAATAAAAACTTTTGAATTAATGAACTATCAAATTTTGATTGAAAGCTATGCGTCTGGAGAAACTATTAGTAAAGACGAGTTAACATTGCTCGAATTAGAACTTGATTCTCAACTGGAATCTATCAAATTTTCTCGTAATCAAGGTTGTACTGAAAAAGCTCCTAAACACATTTGCGAAGCAGTTCAAGTATGTGTGGGTAGTAGTTGGATCACATGCCTTGCCTCAATACTGGATAAGGCTAATCAACTTTCTCTAGGTAAGAAATCAAGAGGAGCAAAAGTCATTGATGCACTTGTAGATAACAATTATTTAATGAATTAAACTAGGAGCAACAATTTTCAATTCATTCTTAATACTCAAATTATTATCAACCGAATCCAATGAAAAATTGTGAAAGTCGTGAAGAGAGAAAAAAACGTTTTAAGAGTCTTTCAAGTGAAGAAAGAAAAATATTGATCAGGAAGAAATTAGAACTACAAGGTTTAACAGAGGGAAGTGGTGTGAGAGAAGAGGATCAATCTTCTTATGACAAGGAAGAAATGATAGATTTAATTCTATTAACAAGATGTTTTCAAAAGAATAAATTTCAATAACTCATGCAAGCAAAATTTGTATTAGGAAGTTAGTTACTGCAAAATGGATATATGGATAAACCTATAAAAAAAAATAAAATTACCTTTGGAAGGTTTGCAGTTCGTACTCTTGCTATATCTGCAAGTACCCTAGCGCTATTTGATTTTCTAAAAGGAGAATATCAAACTGGATGGCTTCTAGCACTTGGATGGTTAACAATCATTATCGGGGAGAAAAGGATGTTTAATGGTGAAAAGACAAATGAAGACATCTAAGAGAAATGACCAACTGTTAACTATCAATAAATACATCTATAAAATTCATTCAGTTTTTACGCCCTATGCCACCATTAAAAAGAAAACAGAATAAAAGCCTTTCAATATTGAGACATTTTATTTCAACCAATTATTTCTATGAGTGAAACCAAGAAAAATAAAAACTTCAATTTAACTGAAATGAAATTCAAGTTTAATGATCTATTTACTGGAATTGCTCTGCTGTTGTGCGCATTTCTATGTGCATTTAGCCTTGCATTAATTGCAATCAGATTAGGGCCAATAGCTAAATGGGCTAATTATCAAACTATTTGCGTTGAACAAGAAAGTCTAAAATCACCAATAGAATGGGCCGTACGGAAATGTAATGGAAGGTCAAAAGTTTATCAAGTGAAGTGAGAGCAACTCAATTAAAGTTGAGTTGAGAAGTTTTCACCATTCAGATGTTCACGTTTTTCTGAAGAAGCAAAAACATCAAATTAATTTTTAGAGCCAAAACAATAGAAATCCTGCCAAAAGTCCAGACATATGACCTAACAGACTAATTCCAGGGAGGAATGACCAAATAATTCCAACGCCTGTGAGTAATGAAATAGATTTTAGTAAACTTGGATCTTTCTTTAATTCGCATCTAATAGAAAAAAATTTTTTCTTTCCATATATGGTTGTCATCAAAATAAATGCGTCTATACCAAATAAAACACCACTGAAGCCAATGGCTAAAGACATCGGATCTCCTAAAACTAAAACATCAAAGCACCAACAAATAAATGCTTGAAGAGGCATTATTAATGCAACAAAAGCTAAAAAGAAATAGTTACTTTTAAGGCTTAGAGATTTAAGAAAGTATCTAGCGACGATGATTCCAGAGATATTTGCCAATAAATGATTCACGTCACCATGAAAGAAATGGGACGTAATTATCCTGTATGGCTCATAAAACAAACGTCCAGACCAATAGGCAATGTATGTCTTATCAATTATTCCTAAGAAATCTGTTGCAACAAAACAAATAGTGCAAGCCAAAAAGGGAATAAAATATTGCCAATCATCTTTTGAAATTTTCTCAAGCATTCGTAAAAAGATTTGCCGATAATTCAATCGTACATTGTGAATATGATCAATACAAAAGGGAAAAGGTTAATTCTTTAATTATGTGATTAAGTTAAAATATATACCTATAAAAGGCTTTATCAATAAATAAAGGTCTAAACAATAAGGTAACAAAGAAATTATTCACATAAATGAACATGGAATTAAAAAAGAAACTAAATCTGAATAGTTATGAATGGTGGAGAAACCACCGAAGATTTGTAACCCTTGGATTATTTCTGGCGTTTTTTGCTGGCTATGTCAGAGGCCCTTCAGCGAAAGACTTCAAAGTTAATGATATTTGCGGACGTCTTAGCGCTGATTTGATTACAGGGGAAGAAGCTGCAAGAGGATTAAAATTAGGGAAGAAAAGAATCGATGGACTAGAGGGAGAGAAAGCTAATATCACTAATCACTACTACCATGCAAAGTACTACTGCCAAGGCTACACAAAAGGAAATGTAGGCTTGGGATACTAACATAATTACTAAAATAGCCAGAGAAAAGCATTGCACTTTTCACGCCGCTTTGACGGATCTGGCTTTTGGACTAAGCTTTAACGGCTTTAGAACTTGATTTTCTTGCACGCCTTGCAGGTCTTCCTGCTACAGCCTTAGATATTGCTTTTGAAACTGACTTATCGCTTGAAGTTGCCTTTTTTGCCTGAGCAGAAGCTACTTTCTTGACTGCTGTTTTAACTTTAGAAGTCTTAACTTTTGCATTAGCAGCACTCTTCGCTGGAGCAGGTTTACTTACTGCCTTCTTCGTAATTGCTTTTTTAGCTACAGTTTTTTTGACAGCTATCTTTTTAGCAGAGGGTTTTGCTGAAACCTTCTTAGCACTTGTAGTTTTACGAGTACGGTGAGAAAGAATCAAAGCCCACTCATCAGCACTAACATTTGCAGGCTTATTACCATGGACCTCAGAAACTTTTGCAGCTTTTTCAATATCCTTAATTAAGTTTTTCCAAGAAGCCGCGTAACGCTTATCAGATTGAGATTTAGCTCCACTCTCTACAAGAGTTTCAACAACTTGTGATGCTGATACTTTTTTTCTTCTTCTGTTAAAGATTTCCTTTTGAAGAGTAGCGATCATGGCTTCGCCTTTAGCACTAACTTTGATACTTAATTGAGACATTAAATTAAGATTTACCTATTTACAACATCTAGCACATTGTGGGTATCCAATCCGAACAATCTATTTACATGTAGATGTAAAGAGGCTTTGTATCTTGCTAATTCTTATAAATAAAGTTCAAAACAAGTCGTAAGATGAAAAAAACAAGTCATAGTCTTATTTAAATAAAAGCAAGGATAGTCTTACTTAAAGCAAAAATGACTATCAAGAAGGTATTAATGGTTTATTTCTTATGAAAATAGTAAAAAGTAGTAAACATACGCGTTATAAAAAAACAAAATAAAAAAATCAACTTAACTATCTATTGAAAACGTTCTTTCTAATTTTGCTTTAATTTGCTTTAAGGACGGTTCTGAGACCTTGAGAATTTTTTTATAGAATCCAAAAAGTTTAAGACACGCCAAGGGAACAAATATTGTGAGTAGTAAGCTTTTGGTTGTAATCATATGAATGTTATAAGCCAAATCAATTAGAAACGCACAAATATTACTTGTTAAAGCTATGTATAAACCCAAAGTATTTCGTAAATTTTAGTTAAGGTCAAGATGTTTAAAAACGAATTAACCAATTAAATAAAATGAAAGACAGAAAGGATCTAAAAGCTCTTATTTACCAAGTCGCAGCAGCAACAGATAGAGGTCAAAGATTGAACGCCATGATTGCTCCTATGTACCAAAATAAATCAGAAGAGATGAAGAAACTGGTTGAGGATCTACTGCCACTGTCAGATGAAATAACTCAGAATTCTATTGAAGGTGAATGGGAGCTTATTTACTCATCAGTTGAATTATTTAGAAGCTCTCCATTCTTTTTAGCCATTGAAAACGCATTAAACGACAAATCAAAAAGCGATTTATTTTTCAAGCTTCATCTTTTACAAGTAGGATCATTTGGTTTATCAACAGTAGGCAGAGTAGGTCAATATCTCAATTTTACTAGAGGAGAAATGATCTCTACCTTTGATACTACGATCTTTGGTCTTACAACTATCCCTATCCTTGGTTGGTTCAAACTTTTGCCTACCTTTGGGGGTCGGGTAATAACGCTTGCTAAGGAACTTCAACTAAAGGACAACATAATTTCCATAGAATTAGAGAAGACTAAGGTGTCAGAGGTTGATGGTCTGGGGAGAATTCCATTTGTAGATAATTTTCTCATGGAAAAGTGGTATCCCGTTAAGACAGTATGGAAACTTCTGCCGTGGAATAAAGAAAATCCAAATTGTGAAATTAGCGTGATCTATGTCGACGAGGATTTAAGAATCGTGAGGGATATGTACGGAGCATTATTTGTTTATATACGTCCATCCATTCCTCTTCTTGACCAAATAAAAACATAGTCGATATGTTTTTAATATTCAGTTAACTGAAGCAATCACGAAGAAAATGTTGTAGAAACTCTAAAGAAGAAAATTTCTTAATTAGAAAATAAATGAAAAATCCAGATGTAATAGTAATTGGAAGTGGTATTGGAGGATTATGTTGCGGAGGACTACTCGCAAAAGCAGGTAAAAAGGTCCTAATTCTTGAGAGTCACTCAAAACCAGGAGGTGCTGCTCATGGCTTTGAAAAAAATGGTTATAAATTTGAATCTGGTCCATCTCTTTGGAGTGGAATAGGTACTTGGCCTACGACGAATCCCTTAGGTCAAGTCCTTAAAGCTCTTAACCAAAAAGTTGAGTTAATTAAATATCAGGATTGGAATGTTCAAATTCCTGAGGGTGACTACACGATAGGAGTTGGAGATAAAAGATTTCTTGATCAGATCAATAGAATTAGCGGAACAGATGCCATTAAAGAATGGGAAAATTTTATTCAAGTGATTAAACCAATTGGTGCAGCAGCCAATGCAATTCCCTTATTAGCTCTAAATCAAAACAAGGAAACCGTTTTTCAGCTCTTAAAACGTAGTAAAACACTTCTCACTCACTTGAAATCATTTAAATACCTTGGAGGTGGATTCGGGAATTTAGTTGATGAGCATCTCAAAGATCCATTTTTAAGAAATTGGGTTGAATTACTTTGTTTTCTAATAAGTGGTTTATCTAAAGACGAAACAAATGCAGCAGCCATGGCGACCCTTTTTGACGATTGGTTTAAAACAGATGCCTACTTGGAATATCCAAAGGGGGGAAGTGAATCAATCGTTAAGGCACTATTAGATGGAATGTACTCATTTGGAGGGGATCTGCAACTTAATTCAAAAGTTAGTCAGATAATTATAAAAAAGAATAAAGCAATTGGTATTGAGTTGAAAAACGGTGAGAAAATATTTGCAGAAAATATTGTTAGCAATGCAGACATTTGGAATACTGTTGATTTAATACCAAAAGAGATATCTCAAAATTGGAGAGAAGAAAGGTCAAGGGCTCCAAAATGTAAGTCATTTCTTCATCTTCATCTTGGATTTAATGCAGAAGGACTGGAAAATATTCCACTCCATTCAATATGGGTTGATGATTGGTCAAAAGGTATTACGGCTGAAAGAAATGTTGTCGTTCTCTCTATTCCATCGGCATTGGATCCAACTATGTCACCAGCAAACAAACACATACTTCACGGGTACACACCTGCTAATGAACCGTGGGAGATATGGGAAAACCTTAAAATTGGCACACAAGAATACGAAAGGACAAAAGAAGAGCGGTGCTCAGTTTTCTGGAAACCCTTAAAAAAATTGGTACCTGATATAGAAGAAAGAATCGAAATAAAAATGCTAGGAACACCACTTACACATCAAAGATTTTTAAATACAAGAAATGGAAGTTATGGTCCAGCCTTATCAGCGGCAGAAGGGCTTTTCCCAGGGAATAAAACTCCAATTAAAAATCTATTATTGTGTGGGTCAAGTACATTCCCAGGGATCGGGATACCGCCTGTAGCAGCCAGTGGTGCCTCAGCCGCCAATACAATTCTTGGTTCCAAATTTCAAAGAGATCTAATCGAAGAGCTAGACATATAAAAAACGCCTATGGTTGCTAGATAAAATAAAAATACAAATCAAATGACTAACTCACTCAATAAAGCTTTTACAGGAGTAATCGCTCTCGCTCTGATTGTGATAGCCGTAGGTCGAATACCCTTTTCCAGAGAGAAAGAGCTATCAAATTTATGTAGAGAATACTACACAATGTACCTTAATCAGAATGACTATTCATTAAAGGAAAAGAACAAGAAGATCAAAATAATCGCAGATAAAACAGGTCTTAAAGCTGAGACAAACAACGTTGGTAATTTTTGCAATTCATTCTATTTCAACCAAAGGTAGATTTTAAATAAGCAAAAAAAGAAAAGTTTATCTGGAAAGATTTATGAATTTTTAATAGGAACAAATACATCCGTAATTATATCGATAGATTTTATATCAATTTAGTAGTTAAATAAGATTAGTAACTAGGAAATTCATGAAGGAAGAAACTTCATCAAATGTCCTTGAAAAAATTCATGTAGCCAAAGAAAGAATCAAGGAATTACAGACAATGATTAATCATTGGGAAGTCGGCAAAGTTGCAAGCTTTTGGGATACTGAATGCTCCATAAATCCATCCTCTCCGGGTTGCCTTATCTTTAATGATTGACCATCACTTGATGAATATCTAAGCCAACTCAATCGAATAATTTCATATCAGAAACTTCTCTAATAGCCTATGTAGATAAGTAAAAAACGGCTTAAGACCTTAAAATTTTTTGAATGCCCTGCAGAGGTATATTTGTTTATCTGGTCAAATCCACCTTTTTGAACTCATAATTCATAAAAAAATTTTATAGAGTTAGAAGAAATCGTAGATAAAAATGCCTGAGCTATCAAAAGTCGTGTCATCCAGTGATTTTGATGATTGGTTTTCGTTGAATGACACTATTATGGGAGGCTCAAGCAAGGCAATATGTAGAGCTTCCTCAAAAGGCCTATCCCTTGAAGGTGTTGTTGTTGAGGAAAAAGGGGGTTTTGTTAGCTGCAAATCTCCAATATTTTCACCACTTCTAAATTTATCGAGTTATCAAGGTTTTGAATTAAAAATTGAAGGCAAAGGTCGAACTTTAAAATTTGGAGTTTCTTGTAAATACGGAATTTTAGGATTAAAAGAATTTTTCTTAAACAAGTCACCTGGTGGGCTCAGATGGGTAGCAGAAATAGATACAAAAAGATTTGGTATAACCACTATAAAAGTTCCTTTTGGAAGCCTTGAACCAACTGTTCTTGCAAAAAAAATCTCATTACCTATTAAATTCAAAACCGATGCTATAAGCCAATTTCAATTACTTCATTCTAAATTCGGCAGACCAGGAGAACTTAATCCTGGTTTTAAACCTGGGAAAATAAATTTTCTATTGCAATCAATTAGTGTTTATTAACATTATCAGGGATAATAAACTTATTTAGATATTTTTTATTCCTAAGGTAATACCTACCAGACAATTGAAGTGATTAAATTACTGCTCAATGAATGGAACAGAAAACAATTTAAAACTCTGAAAAAAAAAATTTTATTGTCTATACTTTTGAATAAGTGCTCTTCAAGAGGGAGAAACTTAAGATACATTACCTAAAAAAAATGAAGAATAAAGATTTACCAACGATATGTGGCTTTGAATCTGAAATTAACGAATTAGTAAATAGGGATAGAGATATTAGACAATTCAAAGAAAAGTTAAATTTAGAGAATGTCAATTCAGGATTTGCATGCGCTCTCCATATGCATCAGCCAACAATTCCAGCAGGTAAAAATGGAGAGCTCATTTCACATTTGCAATATATGTTTGAACATACTTCAGAAGGAGATAATCACAATGCAGAACCATTTGCTCAATGTTATAAACGTCTAGCTGAAATCATTCCAAGTCTGATAAAAGATGGATATGATCCGAAAATAATGCTTGATTATTCCGGAAATCTTCTATGGGGAATTGAACAGATGGGTCGCGAAGATATCCTCTCATCGTTAAAGGTCCTTACTTGTGATAAAACTGTTCAACCACATGTGGAATGGCTAGGAACCTTTTGGAGTCATGCTGTAGCCTCTTCGACACCACCTTCTGACTTTAAATTACAAATTACAGCCTGGCAGCATCACTTCGCAGCATTATTCGGAGAAGATGCATTAAGTCGAGTAAATGGATTCTCTCTTCCTGAGATGCATCTTCCAAACCATCCTGATGTTCTTTTTCAATTAATAAGAGCTCTTAAAGAATGTGGATATAAATGGGTAATGGTTCAAGAACATAGCGTTCAGAATATTGATGGCTCCATTCTCAGAGACGAGCAGAAATATATTCCCAATATGCTTAAAGCTCAAGGAAGTAATGGAGAAACCATCTCAATACTTTCACTGATAAAAACTCAAGGGTCAGATACAAAACTTGTTGGGCAAATGCAACCCTATTACGAGGCAATTGAGCTATGTAAACAAAAAATAGGTCAACATACTATTCCCACACTGGTGTCCCAAATTGCTGATGGAGAAAATGGGGGAGTGATGATGAACGAATTTCCTCAAGCTTTTATTCAGGCGTATAAAAGAATTGGTCCAAAAACAAATATAAGTCCCACAATTGCTATGAACGGATCTGAATATCTCGACTTCCTAGAGACTTCAAATATAGATGAAGATACTTATCCGCTGATTCAAGCAATCGATCAACACAAAATATGGGAAAAAATATCCGGACCAATAACACCAACAACATTGAAGAAAGCAATTGAAGAATTAAAAGAGGAAGATAAATCTTTTTCTTTGAGTGGAGCTAGCTGGACTAACGACTTGAGTTGGGAAGATGGATACGATAATATTTTAGAACCAATTTCAAAACTTAGTTCATATTTTCATGAAACATTTGACAATTTAGTAGTTCAGAATCCATCTTTAACAAAAACCCAAAGTTATCAAAAAGCACTCCTATACCTTTTGCTATTAGAAACAAGCTGTTTCCGTTATTGGGGACAGGGCAAATGGACCGATTACGCTAAAACGATCTTCGAAAAAGGTAAAGAGGTACTTAAAAGCTTAGAAATTTCATCTCAATAAAGTCGGCCCGTTTTGTAAAGGGATCAACCAAGAAAAAGAAATAACTAGCATAAAATAATTTTTTGGGTTAATGTCACGCACCAAGGCTTTAATGAAATGACTAGTACAAGTTTTGATAAAAATGGACTTGACAAAGCAGGTATTCATTGGATGCAATATCTTTCAATGACATCAATGTCATTGCTTATATTTCTTATAGCCTTAGATAAAGCAGTTCCAAGCTTTCATCAATTTGTTTTACTTTCAATGGCCAAAGCAGGAATTATTTGCAATGGGATACCTGGATAAACCACATTGACAAATCTGATGATCTTGCCAAAGCATACATTCCAAAGAAAATTTTTAAATGATAAAAGACAAAATCAATCCAGACAACGATGGGGTTGATCCTTCAGAGGAATACTTCAAAAAGAAAGTTGATACATATGAGAATGACACTGAAGAATATTTCCCTCAAGAAACTTCTAAGCCTCCCCATTATTAAACAAACTAAGGAAAGGCTGAAGATAATTTAATATCAACTAATTATTTATTGCCGATATGAAATAAAAGTACCTTCTGGATAGAGCCTTGAGATTGCATTGAATCTCCTCGAGATATGTCGTTCTCTATCAATGTTGACTTTCCGATTAAGAACTAAAACGTTGTGAACCATCCACAGAAAAAAGCCAACAAGCCAATACCAAGATATGGGATGAGCCAAAATTTTTAAATTTGATCTAATTTATGATGGCAATTTTAAAAGCTTTTTTCATAAGTATTTAAACCTTTTGTTATTACCTCAACATCAAAAATAAATTTCAATAGAAGATTATTCAGTAATATTATCCTTTTCACTACATCCATAACTTTGCAGTATTACAAAAAAATCTAGAATCATTAAGTAATAATTAAAACAATTAGTATCAATGAAACAACAAAATTCGCAAGTATATAAATTCCTATTTAATAGTTATGTAATCGACTATTTTTGTTCGAAAATTAAAGAAGTATAAAATTAGATCTCTAATTTAAAATGGAGATTCAAAATTAGATTAAAAAACAATAAAGATACGATTTATTAAAAGTTTAATTTCTATGAAATTCTAAAAATATGAGCTTTTCAAATGCCTTTCCATGCATATAGTTTGGCAATCACTCTCTTCAGCTCTGCTAGATATTGAACAATATGTAACACACTCTAGATAATCATCAATTGGATCAACTTGTCCTTGGGACATTTTTTTAATATCTATCGTATTCATAAAAGTCTCGTATAATTGGTCACAATCTATCCTTTCTTTTAATTTTTTTCTATCGGTATTACTTACTAAAGCTTAAATATAAGAAATACTAATAAATGAATCTAATTTAAAATGAAACGCTTTGGCGGAATGGTGATAAAGCTAAGATTTTATAGCTCATAATAATAGTCATATAAAAAATACACTTCATAAAAAAAAGAAACGTTTAAACACAACTCAATCAAAATTAAATTTAAAAACTTTATGCTACTTTCTCAGTTTAATTTTTATTCCTATTCGTTCTCTAATAGCTTTTAACGGAATCATTTCTTTCATTTGATCATCAATTTGTTTTCTAATTAAATTTCTAAATAATAGGGAAAGAAAGATTAAAGTCGAAACTAATAAGACAAGGGTTACAAAAACCATTAATGAAAAAGTATCCATTCTAAAGTTCTCTGTATATTGCCCATTCATCACCATTAGCAGTGACCTCAGACAGCAAAGCAACAGCTATATCAGACTGATCAGATCGTTTAACAATAATCTCTTTACCACCCATATATGGATCATTGAACTCTGATTTTGAACGGCTAGCCTCCAACTGTTCTGAAGCTGTCAAAACTTCAAGAATTTTAATCCAAATATCATCATCTGAAGCAAAAGGAGGAACAGAAAACTTGCTTGGACTATTTCCTTTTTTTTTATCCATATTACTTAATTTTCAGCATTAATTTCTTTGACTTCATTAATTAATCGCTCTTTTAGTTCAGGTTTAATAAACCCAAGAGAGGCACACTCATTAATGTCTTGAATTGGATCTGATAGCCCATCGTGTTTTCCAAGCCAACCCTCAGTGCATCCTTTACATGCTAATTCATTTAATTCATTAGCTAAGGACTTTGCTTTTAAGCTATCCATCAATTAAAAATTAATACTTCTTTCTTTAACTTTACAGTCATTCAATAATTCAAGGAGAAGATTAATACGGTTTATTGAACAAAATTGCACAATTGGAAAAATAATACCCTGTTAACAGATTAATGGTAACAAGAAATAACTAAGGAAACATAAAGCAGTAGCTCATGCAGCGTCCTTTTTGAATTCCCTATAAATAGATATATCTATAGGTCTATTCACATCGGATTGAAAATCAACAATTTCTTGATAAATATCATTAGGCAAAGGTTCCATTTCACATCTTGAATAACATTTGCTGTTGTCAATCTTTTTTAATAATAACCTGTTTCTTAGGCGGTTAAAGATAGACAATGTCACAATGCAACTTATGTTAGTTATATCGTTTGAATCTATAGAAGCAATACGCAAGAACTACTAGGCTTATTTATTAATGGTGCGAGTAGTTATTCCAAATATTGATTTCTTATTTAGGTGATAACCTCATATGATTTTGTTGAAATAGCAATAGTTATGCCGCCGATATAAAAAAGGAATTTCGATTCAAATGAGTAGATTCCACACATTAAATAAATTCAACAAAAATTTTGATGACACACAAAGGTTCTTAGTGTGAAATGATTTTAGTAATCCACAAAAAGCTTTTTAAATCATCGTAAGTCCAAATTGAATAGAAAAGCAAATAATAAATAACCTCTGATTACGATGAAATCGAAAACAAAAGTCTATATAAAGACAAGTAAAGTGGTCGTTATATAAATTCTTCAATTTTTACATTCCTCTTCCATGTCAACTGAAATCACTGTTTTAGAATTAAAGCTTAGAAATACTTTTTCAGAGTATTGCACACATATGAATGCTCCAGAGCAGCAGGCAATGTTTAAAGAGATGGGTGTTAAAACCTTTTATATCGGCGAATGTATAGGAGACTCTAAAAGAGCAACTGTTATGTTTGAAGGACCAGAGAATGTTTTATATAACATTTTCACGAATCCTGAAACAAAGCCTATTGTTGAGGCATCTGGTCATATTTATGAAGAAACAAAAATCACAAGATGGAAAAACAATTGTCCTAACTGCTAATTTCAACGTGATGAAGAATTCAAGAAATCGAATCTGGAATAACTAGGTATTGAATGTTTTTTGCCGTCTGGACTTACATATATATTCTCTTTCCCATATTCTGTCTCAATGATTTTTTCAAAATGAGTCCCATTTGGAAGATGAAGAAAATATTTTTGTGCTCTGTTCATTTTGATAGTACAGCTACTTAAAAATACCCAAGATATTTACTAACGACAAGAAATTGTTTGTTTTATGAAAGTTTTAGTAGCTAACTATTTAATTTTTCTAAAGCAGTTAATAATCTTCCCACTCTTGTTCCATTAACGCCAAGATCGCCACCACCATATCTTGAAGCCGATTTGATTTGAATCACCTTACCGGTTTTTAAAATTTCCAAGTCATCAGGGAATCTGAAAATTAGGCTTCTACAAACTCCTTTCCAATAATTTTGATTACTCTCTAAAACTTTGGTTCTAGGAATTTTCAGGGCAATCATGACAAGTTGGTCAAAGGTCTTGTCAACATCTTTAAATTCCTTCTGAAAGAAAACGCAATTAAGTGGATTAAAACAGGGCTTAAGACCTGATTCAGGAGATGGCATATTTTCTATGAGTTCATTCATTGATCATGACAAAAAGTTTATCGCTACCGCGATCTTTTTTTTTTATAAATTTATTACTTAATGATGTCTAGTTCTCCCTACCTAAAATACCCATGGGAAAAAGAATCATCTATTAAATTTACTAAAAACTTTTAAACATGAAAAGATTAGATAAAAAAGGGATGATGCTAATTGTTTTTAGTGTGGCTTCAACACTTCCTTATCAGTTTCATTATCTCTCTTCCATAAGTTAAACCAAGTTAATCGCTCTCTCTATAGATAGTGCTAATTAAAGGCCTTTTGATTAAAGGTGGCTCGGTTCCATACCCAATCCATATAAAACCAATAATTTCCTCTTCACTTACATCTATTTCTGCAATTTTATAGGTATTAATGTCTTTAGTTATTTTTCCTGTTGACCACTTGCAACCAACATCATTAGCAACAAGTGAAAGCGACAGGTTTTGAATCGCGCAAGCACAAGCAGCATAATCTTCGAGTCTTTGAACTTGGTTATCAGTACATAATTGAGTGGCAATAAGTAAATGTGAAGGATTTAGCATTTTGTCCCTAATTTTTTTTAAACTAGAGTGATCTACTGTCATATCACCAAACTTCAAAGTCAGTTGTAGTTGATATAAAAGTTCCCTTTTTTTTATTCCAATGTTGGTAAAACGCCATGGAAAAGTCCTTCTATGGCAGGGCGCTTGATTAGCTGCAACTATTGATTTTTCAATTACTTCACTAGGAACACTTTTTTTAGAAAAGATATGAATTGTCCTTCGATTTTTAATTGCTTGATCTATCTCCATGATTTTTTTGACTTAATTAACAATAATATTCGCCATTCTGCAACTTCTCATCAAGCTGTCTAGAGATTCGAATAAATAAAAGATATTTGCATCTTACCTTGCTTGAGTCTTACTCCTAAAAAAACAATATATGGTAGAGAATCACTTATTAAGCAACTTGATCAAGAATTACATTTGATTGTTTCGAGCATAAAGAAATAATTTGGCCCATTGGGGTTTTAAAAACTCGTTCGACAATTTCTCCATCATTGATAATTACTTTCGTATTCAAGGATCCAGCAGGTAAAAAAGCAGTTCTATTTTTTAGAATATGCTCTAGCTCTGGATACAGATCATTAGGTTTAAGAAAATCTATTAAATCAGGATGAAGCTCTAACATTGAGTCATCAAAGGCCCTAAACTTTTTCATTAAAACAATACTTTAAAAAAGCTATCACGTACAACTTTTAACCTACTAATCTCATGAAGTAAAGAGTATTTAAACTAAATACAGCAAAAAAGTTAATAATACTTTCTGTAAAGTTTTAATAGGAGAAAAAAGTTAATATAAAATAACTGCTGCTAGCCGCTCAAGGCAAAAGTTAATAATTAGTTTCTAGTTGCATCAATTACTCGCTTTGCATGATGAGAAATTGACGAAACCTCAGTATTCCTTTCAATTAATACCGACTGTGTGAAAACAGTAAAAGCAGCGATACTTGGAGTAATTGGTAGAAACATAAACAAAGCAAGCAACGTACTTTTAGATTTAAACAATTTTTGCATTAAATTTTGTCATTAAAATATTATTCTCGACAACTTTATAGTGAGCTGCGTGTACGGTTAACCTTTAATAAAAGCTATTAATTGGACCTGTAATACCATCTAAACACTTTTGGTCTTTTCCAGAGCATTGAATATATAGCTTCCAGCGCCTTTTGAGTTTTAGGAAGCTTGCAACTAGGCCATGACTGTTTAGTAATCATTGTGATTATTTCGAAGTCATTATTATTTCTAAATCGGATACCACCCATAAAACAAGAGTAATAAAACTCAAGTAAAAATACATAGACCCAAGCTATTTATTAAATTAGATATTTATAAAAAACAAAAAAAGGGGACAATTTTGCCCCCTTTAAAATCTCCTTTAGATTACTTTTGGTATGTATTACCTCTATAAGTTAAGGATGCTTGCATTTGCTTTTTAGCTTCTGCTTGCCTCGATGTGTAGATGTTACTTCTGTAACTGAGTTCTACAACATTTTTTGGAGTAACTTCTTTGTGTTGAAGATACTCTTTACCTCTGTAAGTAAGAACAGTCATTGCTCTTTCCCGTAGTGCCCAAGACCCCGTTCCATGTCTCGAGTCTTACTGCAGCTTTAAAGTCAGCTGAACGTTTGCTAAAAATAACAGAATCAATCTCTAAAAGATGTTCCTGGTGATACATAAGGCAACGAATTTTAGTAGTGTTATCCGAAATAGTTACATTTTCTACTAAAACAAAGGGCAAGAATTAATTTTTTATCCTATTTTTTTTCAAATTTAAACTTACACCAACCCTCCTCCTTAATTCCTCCTCTAACAGAAGTTATTAATGCAGCAATAAAAAAAGATCCTAAAATGGAAAAAATCGCCAAAGTAATTAAAGGCTTAACTCCGGATGAAGCATTATTTTGAAAAATTAAATCTAATGCATCCATGACATATTAATGAAGTTAGACCGTTTAGTAACCTCACAAAAGTCTCGTTACTTGTAACCCAGTTTCTAAACAAAATATAACGATTAGGTTAATCAAAAGAATAATGGATAAAAGAGGTTTTAAATCCACTAGCACCATAAAATAATTAAAATTTACTATTTTAAAGTAACACCAAATTAAAAATAGTTAACGATCCTATATTTATAGGAACTAGAATAGGAGCTAAAAGAATGTGTATGAAGTTATTAATCTTATGTATCATTTTCAATTCCCTTTAAAAGGCCTACCACCCTTACTTAAAAAATCCATATATTTATCAGACTCTCGGAGGTAATAATTCCTGCATTGACCAATATATCTAGCTTCGATTAACAGATCAGTAACTTCAGGCCAAAAAGATTCAGGAACCAGCTCCAAGGGGTTGATTGCATTGGGATTCCAATTCAACTCAGTTAAAAAAAGAAACCAAACCGACTTGCACTTAATGAAATCAGATAAACAATCTGAATGAGTATTATTCATTTATGAATTGGACTGATTGAGCTGCTGTATCAGCTTTGATTATAGCCTCTTCAATGGTTTCAGCCTTTGCTACGGCTACTCCCATTCGACGACCTTCCGTTGAACTCGGCTTACCAAATATAAATACATTTGTGTTCGATTGACTTAAGGCTTGTTCAAGACCTGTGAAACATACGCTTGTGGTTTTTTGCTCAGCCAAAATCACTCGACTTGCAGAAGGTCCATGACAAACTATTTCTGGGATTGGGATTCCTAAAACAGCTCTAAGGTGCAATTCAAATTCATTTAAATTCTGGCTAATCAAAGTCACTAAGCCTGTGTCATGTGGTCTTGGTGATAGCTCTGAAAAAATCACCTCCTCACCCTTAATAAAAAATTCAACTCCAAACAAACCTACGCCTCCAAGATTATCAGTGAGGCGTTTAGCAATCTGTTTGGCTTTTCCTAGGACACTTTCATTTAATTCAACTGGTTGCCAACTACATTGATAATCTCCATTCTTTTGCTCGTGTCCTATGGGAGCACAAAATAATGTCCTACCATTAGATTGTCTAATAGTTAACAGAGTAATTTCTAAATCGAACTCAATAAATTCTTCGATTATTATTTTATTAGATTTACCTCTTGATTTTTCAATTGCCAAATTCCAAGCCTGGGCTAAATCATTTTTATTATTAACTAAGCTTTGCCCTTTACCTGAAGAACTCATAACTGGCTTAATTAGTAAAGGATAACCAATTGCCTCTGCATGTAAATCTAGCTCTGATTGATTAATTGCATAACTAAATTTTGCAGTTCTTATATTTAATTCGTTAGATGCTAAGTCTCTGATTTTATCTCTATTCATTGTTATTGCAGTTGCTCTTGCGTTGGGTATAACTATTATCTTTTCTTCGATTTCTTTAAGTACATCTACTGCAAGTGCTTCTATTTCAGGAATAATAATATCAGGATTAGATTTATATATAACTTCCTTTAGTTCACTCTCATTATTCATATTTAATACTTCAAACTGATCAGCTACCTGCATCGCTGGTGCATTATCATATCTATCACATGCAATAACATAACAACCTAATCTTTTTGCTGCGATTACAACCTCTTTTCCTAATTCTCCACTACCTAAAAGCATTATTTTCTTTGGAAATACAGTCATAATCATATATAGGTCAAGAGATATTATATAAACATAATATCTCTTATACACTACTACTTATTATAAAAAGAAGTAGAAATTAACAAGCATTATTAAATGAAAAAAAGAAAAAAAAACAACATACACAATTAATAGAGGGAATAAAGGAAAGAAATCAATTCTCCAAAGATCAGTGCATTAGCAATTAATGGACAAAATCAATAAAACAATAGCAGGTTTATTTTCTACTAAATAACATAGACTAATGGAATTCCCACCACCTCAAGTAATTTCTGGATTACTAATTTTTAGTACTGAAGTGGTTTTGATCTTAGACATTAGGTACAATCCTTTTTGCGACAAAGAAAATGAGCTTTAGTACAAACTTAAAAAAATTATTTCTTTTGGTAACCTAGTTTCAACCATTTTTCGCTCACTATTTTTGGACTAACAACAGCATAAACAATCCAACCTAAAAAAAAGACCACAAACTAATCCCACAGCAAAATTCGCCAAGGTATGTCCTATTTCACCAACACATAGAAAGAAGATAGGTCCAAAAAGGAATGCAGCTAAAAACACTTTCCAATTAATAACTACTACTTTGTGGTCATTGGAGGGATTATGAAATTAAGGCAGTACTTTGATCTACTCATATAATTTTCACACAAAAACTGAAAACGCGCTTATAAAAGAAATCATTAATCCAATTTCAACTATTTAATGTTTTGCAAGAGGATTTCAAATCCAAATCTAAAATTTTTAACTTTAGACCCATAAAGAGATTATTGCTGAACAAAACCTTTACGAGTGGAGAAAAGTTAGGTAAAAGGAAAAAATAACTTCGACTTCTTTAGTAATGGTTGCCAAGAAAAAAGTTAAAGACTTCACTGATATGGATCAGTTCCCGGACTTAAAAGAAGCTCTTGTACCAGCTATAAAGACATTACCCTCAGGATCAATGAATACTAAAGTAATCATTAATGAAGGCGAAATTGTAGAGAGAGTGTATAAGACACCAAAAGGTGAAATCATATCTCTATTCACAAATGATTTTTTGAGAGAAGCTGCCTAATAATTCTATTGGCTAAATTTTTTTTATTTCAATAGTAGGAGGGGTAATTCTTATTGTCAGCACAACAAGAAAAGATGTTAAAGAAATCATCCAATATTGAGCAAATATGCAATCCTAAATTTATTTTTTTATTGATAAATGTCTTCTAAAGAAATAATCCTCTCTATAGAAGCAAAGCTTCTATAGAGAGGATTATTTCATTTTTTTTAGACAATGCAACCCGACTTTTTTTTATTTATTAGACCAAGTGGGATTCCCATAGGTGCAAAAGGTTTTCATGACATGTTGTCCTCAGGAGATCTTGAATTACAAAGCACCAAAAGCACAAAGGTACATAAATTCGAAATCTTAGTTCAAATACTGCAATATGCGTTTTCAATCTAGGCTCAAAATTTACTTATGAAGGGACTCAAAACGATGCTCCCTCCACAAACAACTCGATTTTTAAAGAGATTGAAGAAAAGTGGAAAGTAGCATGGATGAAAAGATCTTCAGGCCAATCAGATATGACTTTATGGAACGACTAATTTATATTTTCTTCTTAATGGTTAAGTATTCGTAAATTCTATTTATATTCTTACGTATGATGTATTCAATCAAACTTAGAGATAGTTTAAAAGTGAAACAGTTAATTGTCGTAAATGCAAGAAAAGCCCAATGTTGAAGAATTAATTGCAGATTCAATGACATTACTCTTAATTAGAGCACAAAAATTACCTAAGAGGGAAAGGTTGGCAATTGCTCAAGAGTTCAGAGAATGGCTAAATGGTAATTGCAAAGTCGAAGATATATTGATCCTTGATACAAGAATCAAATAGAAATAACTACATAAAGTTGATAATCATCAATTTTAGCAATTTAATTTAAGACTATTATTCACTCGACAATAATAAAAGCACTAAAAAAAGTCTCTTCCGTAATGACAGAGAAGAGACCTTTTCTAATTAGATTTTAAGAATCAGAATTAAACAATTCCTGGAATGATCCAGCCTGTTATTCCGTAGTTAATTACAGCAGCAAAGAAGCCCATCATTGCAAGACGGCCATTCATTTGCTCGGCTGTTTTCCAATAGTTAGTTTCTTTGTTCATTACACGAAACCTGGAATGATTTGACCTGTTGTTAGATATGCACCAACAAGAGCTAAACATCCAATCGATGCAGCTAAGCCGTTAAGTCTCTCAGCAGTTA
>QBVH01000011.1 GCA_003284445.1 Prochlorococcus sp. AG-311-D23
GAGAGAAGTTGATCAAAGGTATGATCTGAAAGACTCAAAGACAAAAATAGAAATTAAAGAAGATGAATTATCTATTGTTTCTCTTAGTGATATGACAATTGAATCTGTAAAAGATATTTTATTACAAAAAGCTACTAAAAGAAATTTATCATTAAAGATATTTGAGTTTCAAAAGATTGAAACTATAGGAGGAAATATGGTAATGCAAATTATTAAATTAAGGAAAGGATTGTCTCAAGAAACATCAAAAAAATTAAGTAAGTTAGTTCGAGATAATATGAAGAAAGTAACAGCATCAATACAAGGAGAAAGTTTGAGAATCACAGGTAAAAATAAAGATGATTTGCAATCTGCAATTAATTTAATTAAGACACAGGAGGAGGAATTGGACGTAGCTCTTCAATTTCAAAATTATAGATAATTTACGAATTTATAAAAACTTTAGTTATTCTTTTTTTTATAATGGATCCATTAATACAAAAACTTTCTAAAAAAGCAATTGACTTTTCTGGAAAGTCAAAAAAAGAACTAGAAAGAACATGTTGGATGATTGTTCATGAATATAAGCATGGGGTAATGCCAACTGAATATGATATTAGAGAAATTGACGAAGAACTATATTTGGAGGTTTTAAGAATTGCTAAAGAGATGATTTGATTAAAAAAGGAAGGATATTTTTAGTTTATGAACTAATACTCCTGCAGAGATGAAAATATAAGGTAATTATTTTTTCTACCTAACAAATTACACAATATTGTCTAAATCAACATAAAATCTTATTAGATAATATTTTTTATGACAACTCCATTTCGTAATGTGACTCCGAATGGACCGGGTAGTACAACAACTCTTCTACTTGTCCTTGGCTTTACTGGTTTTTTATTTCTTACTCAAGCCTTTTTTGTCGTTCCTGCTGGTCAGGTTTCAGTAGTAACTACATTAGGAAAAGTAAGCGGTGGATCACGTAAACCTGGTTTGAATTTCAAAGTTCCATTTGTTCAAAATACCTATCCATTTAACGTTCAAACTCAAGTTAGACCTGAAAAGTTTGATTCATTAACAAAAGATTTACAAGTTATTTCTGCAACCGCCACTGTTAAATATGCCCTCAAACCCAATGAGGCTGGAAGAGTCTTTAAAACTATCTCTTATAATGATAGAGAGATATATAACAGGATAATTCAACCATCACTACTTAAAGCCCTTAAGTCAGTCTTCTCAAAGTATGAGTTGGTAACCATAGCCAGTTCTTGGAGTGATATTTCAGAGTTAGTTGAAGATACGGTTGCAGAGGAACTTAACAAGTTTGACTATGTGGATGTTCAATCTCTTGATTTAACTGGTTTAACAATTGCAGATGAATATCGAGCAGCAATTGAAGAAAAACAAATTGCAGAGCAAAAACTTTTAAGAGCTCAAACTGAAGTTAAAATTGCTGAGCAAGAAGCTCTAAGATATGACACCTTAAACAAAAGTCTTGATGATCAAGTTCTTTTTAAGTTGTTTTTAGATAAATGGAATGGTGAGACACAAGTTGTTCCTTCTTTGCCAGGTAATTCTTCAGGTAATGTTCCAGTTATTGTAGGAGGAAGAAATAGATAGTAATTAAATATAAATAATAAAATATAAACAATAAAAAAACCAATTATAGATTTATTTAATTGGTTTTTTTATTGTTTATATTTCAGAAAAGCTTTCCTGAAAAGCTTTAATTGTTGAAGTTATATCATCTTCAGAATGTGCAAGTGAAGTAAAGCCAGCTTCAAATGCACTTGGAGCTAAGTAAACACCTTTTTGAAGCATAATTCTATGAAGTTTGCTGAAAGTCTCAGTATCAGTAGATTTAGCTTCTTCAAAGTTCCTAACTGGTCCTTCACAGAGATAAAAACCAAACATAGCGCTAATGCTTTGACCATGAATAGGAATATTTGACTCTTTAGCAGCTCCGATGATTCCGTCGACAAGCTTTTTAGTAAGAGCTTCTAATTTTTCGTAAGTACCTTCTTGCTTGAGGAGCTCAAGAGTTTTTATTCCGGCTGTCATGGCAAGAGGATTTCCACTCAATGTACCTGCTTGATACATAGGACCAGCAGGGGAAACCATTGACATGATTTCTTTGCGACCTCCATAGGCTCCAACTGGAAGACCCCCTCCAATTACTTTGCCCAAAGTGGTTAAATCAGGAGTTACTCCAAAACGCTCTTGGGCACCTCCATAACTAATTCTAAAACCAGTCATTACTTCATCAAAAACTAAAAGAGCACCGTTCTCCTGCGTTACCTCTCTTAACCCTTCTAAAAATCCTGGTTCAGGGGTGATGAAGCCTGCATTCCCAACAACAGGTTCAAGGATGACTCCAGAAATAGCATCTGGGTTTTCAGCGAAGAGCTCTTTTACAGCTTCAAGATCGTTATAGGGAGCAGTAAGTGTATTGGCGGTTGTACTTCTTGGAACACCTGGTGAGTCTGGTAAACCTAGTGTTGCTACTCCCGAGCCGGCTTTCACTAAAAACATATCTGCATGCCCGTGATAGCAACCCTCAAACTTGATAACTTTATCCCTGCCAGTAAAGGCTCTCATTAGCCGAAGAACAGCCATACAAGCTTCAGTGCCGCTATTGACAAACCGCACCATATCAACGCTTGGGACTGCATCTATTACCATTTCAGCAAGCTTGTTCTCGAGAAAACAAGGTGCTCCGAAGCTTGTGCCTTTCTCAAGTGTTTCTTGAAGGGCTGCAATCACCTCAGGGTGGGCATGGCCACAAATAGCTGGTCCCCAGCTGCCTACGTAGTCGATGTATCTGTTTCCATCAACATCCCAAGCGTAAGGACCTTTAACTCGATCAAAAACGATTGGATCACCTTCAACCGATTTGAAAGCTCTTACAGGTGAACTGACTCCACCGGGCATTAAATTTTTGGCAGCGCCAAAAATCTCTTCAGATCTTTTTGTGTTCAACGCGTCTGTCACAGCACCTCAGCTAATGAGCTCATAAACACAGTCAGCCATAATGGCCTAAAAGTGACTGATTCGTCTAAATTTTTGAATCTGTTCAGCATCTGGTTATTTTTTTTAATGCTTAAAAAGTCTATCTTCCTAATTAAATTTAATCTTGAAAACAAGTGGTAGTAAGACTTTCTTGGATATGATGAGCCTTGATTTCAATGTTTTCAGCTAATTGTAAATATTTTATTTGTTAATTCTGTGATGATTTGAAAATAGAAAACAACCGAATTTTTTAGATGAAAAATTCATTTTCAATATCCGATGGAGGCCAGTTGATATCGACAACGACAGGCGCGTGATCACTAGGTTTCTCTCTCGACCTTTGTTCTTTGTCGATCCAACAACTATTGGCACAACTAAGAATATCCTCTGTTAGGTAAATATGATCGATCCTCCAACCCTTATCTCTTTCCCATGCTGAATGGCGATAATCCCACCAAGACCAATTTTTCTCTCCAGGCTCGAAAATCCTAAAAACATCTTCTAACTCCCCTCCTAAAGCATCTTTGAGTAGTTTCCTCTCTTTGGAAGAAGCCATAATTGACTCTTTATAATTACTTGGTGTATGTATATCTCTATCTTCAGGGGCAATATTAAAGTCTCCTAATAAACATATAGGTATATGGTTTACATTGATTTCCCTCAGGTAAACCTTCAGACATTCTAGCCATTTTTCTTTATACATAAACTTATCTGAATTTATAGATGATCCATTTGGAATATAAGTATTTATAATTCTAATATCATTTATTTCAGCGCTTATAATTCTTTTCTGCTCACTCAATATAGATAAATCTTTATAGTCTGTGATTACTTCATTAAACCCAATCTTTACATTATTAATTGGGAATCGACTTATTATTGCTACTCCATTATAAGACTTTTGGCCAGAGATTGAAACCTCATATCCAAGGTTTGCAAAAATTTCAATTGGAAAAAACTTATCTTCAGTTTTTGTTTCTTGTAAGCAAAGAATGTCAATCTTGTTAGTGATGAGCCATTCTTTGACATGATCTATTCTTGAACGAATAGAATTTACATTCCAGGTTGCAACAAGCAAGACTAAAAATTTTATTGTTTAAGTTATTATCATGTAAATTCAGACGAAAGTTTAGTTTTGAACCAAACTGCACGTTTTTTTAATGGTCAATTATTGTTTGCTTTCTCTTGTTTGGCACCAATTTTAATTTCGGTAGGTCATGTTTTTCTTCCTTCAAGAACAATAAGAATTTCGGAACTAAAAAATTATTCAACTGATGAGAAAAGAGATATTTACAGCACTTTTGATACAGAAGATCAAATTGATCAAGGTTTACCAATAGATCCATTTGATTTAATGAACCGTCTTAAGCAAGCTGAATCTATGAATGATGCTACAACCCCATCAGATGCACTCGATGAAGCTCTCAATGCATTTGACCAGTCAGATGATAAAAATATCCCAAATGAATAAAAACACAATATTAGCCGTAGGCTTTTGGTAAATTTAAGATTGGTCCCTAATGGCCTATTTTTTTTCATAGATGCAGAACCATCCAATCCCCTCGGTCACTGATCCATTGCAATACCGAGCAATTGGATTAGTTAGAGGTATTTACAAGCCTCAAGATGATGACACCTTTACTCGCGGTGTTCTAATTGATTCAAAGGGTAATGAAATAGATTCAGTTGTGCTTGGAAGAGTCATAACCTTGATTAGAAATCATGTGCCTTTAGAAAAACCTCACCTCTGGGTCGTATATCCAAGATGTAGGAATAATCAAAATCTTCATTTGCAAATCACAGGTGTTTGGGAACCAAGTACTTTAAAAAAAGATCTTGTTGAAAGCGATGGATTGAATGAAGATTCAGTTTCCCAAATTAATTCTGATTCTTTATTGGAAGGTGATGATTATTTTTCAGTTAGAGGAGAATTGATTTTTACTAAGCCAGAAGAAAAGGAGGTAGTTATTAAAATTCGACAAAAGCCAAGAAATCAGCAAAAAAAGGCGTTACCTTTCAAATTAAATCTTAAAGGTGATGTACCTATTAATTACCTAAAACAATTTATTAGTCTTGATGTTCGTCGTGTTGACTATCAACTTCTGGTTGAGAATTTTCAAATAATAGGACCTCTTTCTCAACATCAAATAAATAATAAAAGTAAAAAAATCTTAAAAAATAAAGATTAGACTTATTTCGTAATTTTTATAAATGTATAATATCTATAAGACTGATTATATATTTCCTCAGAAATGAAATCTATTTTTATTGATTGTAGTCTTGGAATATCTGGAGATATGCTCGCATCAGCTTTATTTGATTTAGGTGTTCCTAACTCTATTTTCTTGAATAACTTAGTAAGTTTAAATATAGATAAAAATTATAACCTCAAATTTAATGAGGGAGATAGTGAAGGAATAAAAGGTATTGTCTGTGCAAAAAAAGAAATTCAATTTAAGGAATTATCTAGAAGTCTTAATCAGATAAAGAACTTACTTCTTGATTCAAGACTTAATGATTATGTGAAGAAAATGTCTATTAAGGTTTTTGAGATACTTGCGGAAGCAGAAGCTGTTGTTCATGGGAATCAAATCTCAGATGTTCATTTTCATGAACTAGGTTCTATGGATTCCATTCTTGATATTGTTAATGTTTGCTCCGCTATTGATTTTTTAAAGCCAGACAAGATTTATATTTCAAATCCACCTTCCGGGAAAGGAATCGTATCCACTTCACATGGCCATCTGCCGGTCCCAGTTCCTACTGTTCTAGAGATAGCTAGGCAAAATAAAATCCCATTAACGGTTCTTGATGATAAATATTTTGGTGAAATAACAACTCCTACTGGCATCGCCTTGATAGCAACTTTTATAGATAATTTTGGTCAACCAGATAATATAAATATTCAAAAGATTGGTATTGGCTTAGGAAATAAAAATATTTCTCGACCTAACTTTTTACGTGTTCTGCTATTAGATGAAGACGATGATTTTATAGAAAATAATAAGCCTTCTTATGAAACTATAATTTCGCAGGAGGCTTGGATTGATGATTCCACACCCGAAGATGTCGCAGTTTTAATCGATAGATTAAGATCTGCAGGTGCTATAGATGTTATTTGTTATTCGGTTGATATGAAAAAAAATAGAAAAGGTATATGTATACAAGCTATAGTCTACCCAAAGAATAAAAATTCACTGAGGGAAGTATGGTTTAACTATAGTACAACAATTGGAATAAGAGAAAATAAGATTAGCCGCTGGGTACTTCCAAGAAGAACAGTTAGTCATATTACTAACTTTGGTGAAGTTAATGTTAAACAAGTGATGAGACCAAATGGTAAGAATTCAATAAAAATAGAACATAAAGACTTGACTCAAATTTCTTTAAATACAGGAATTTCAATAGAAGAGATACGTCAGAGATTAATTATAGAATTATCAGAATTTTATGAACTAGATGATTGGTCTTTTTGATAATTAATTTAAATATGATTAAAATTATCAGAAATAATTTATTTTTTGGATTGATCTCTAAAAGCAACATTAAATTGTTGATAACATCAGTTTGTTTTGTATTTCTTGGAACTTCAATTTATGGAAATTTTGAGTCTTTATCTAGTCAGACAATTACGAGACAAGACATATCATGGCTATTGTTGGGAATTTTATTTAGTTTTTTAAGTATAATTATTAATGCTTATGCATGGAAGCTTTTAATTAATAACATTGGTTGTAATGTAAATAATTTGAATATAATAAGACTATTTTTAGCTACAAATATATATAAATATCTGCCAGGAGGGATATGGCATTTTGTATCCAGATATAATACATTGCGGCTAGAACTTTCAAATCAAAAATCAATTGAATCTATTTTATTAGAGCCAATCTTAATGCTAGTTGCAGGATTTATTTTTATACCTTTTAGAGGTTTTAATTTATCTCTTTATATCCTTTGCTGGTCATCTATCTTACTCTTTTTGCCATCATTTAGAAAATTTCTAATCAAAAAATTGAGAAAAATGAAGGCAAAAGTTTTTATTAATAATGATAATATTAAAGATATAAACTTATTACAAAACAGTCACAATATTTCAAAAAGGGTGCTTTATCCATATAGCCCACTATTCGTAGAGATTGTATTTGTTTTGTTCAGATTTATGGGCTTTTTATGTTGTATAAATGCTTTCTCTATTGGGTCATTAATTTCTCAAGGTGAATTAATATCTTCCTTTTCCTTGGCATGGATAATTGGTCTTGTAGTTCCGGCCGCACCGGGAGGCTTAGGTGTGTTTGAATCTGTGATTCTATTTGGTCTTGGCTCACATTTGCCAGAGGCACCTCTCTTGTCCTCATTGCTTTGCTATCGGCTCGTTTCAACAGTTTCTGATATATTGGCAGCGTTGATTTATCCAGTTAAAAAATTATTTAGAATTTAAATATCTATTTTTTTTATAAATGTCTATTTTAGTTATTTCTATTATTTAAACTTGGTATTAGGGCTAAAGAGGCAATTAATCCCAGACAAATTATTATCATTGAAGGTAAGATAGATTCTGCTACTCTCTCATCTCCTGCATATTGGAATATTCTTACTGAAAGCGTATCAAAATCAAATGGTCTTAATATAAAAGTGAGTGGTAATTCCTTTATTGTGTCAACAAAAACAAGAAGTATACCTACCATCATAGGCCCTTTTAGAAGTGGTAGATGTACTTTCAAAAGGACTTCTGACCAGTTGTTTCCGAGATTTATAGCTGCGTTGTCTATATTTGGTGAAATCCGCTCTAAGCCAGCATCAAGACCACCTTTTGAAACAGCTAAAAATCTAATACTATAACCCCAGATTAGTAAGCTTAATATGTTGATTTGCCATATGCTACCTTTAAAGGAAAGAAGAGCAAGGGCTAGAACTGATCCAGGAATTGCATAGCCAATACTGGATAAGAAGGTCATTATATTTAGCCATTGATCATTATGCCATCTCTTAGAAATTGATAAAATCAATGATATAAATATAGTTATTAATGAAACAACTAAGGCTAAGCTAAAGCTTCTAATAGTTAATCCAATTAAATCTGTATTTAAGCCTTGATTTATTTGCTCACTATTTAGTATTGCCCATGTAATAGGAATGCCCAATGTAAGCATTGGAGGAGTAAAGGTTATAACTTGAGCAAGTAATAGACTCATACCTTTTAATTCCCATTTTGGTGAATTTCCACTACTTATTCCGTCTGTCCATCGTTTACTTCGTTCTCTTGATTTGCGTTCAATTGCAACTAATGAAAAAACTAAAAGTAGCGCAAATAAGGCGAGAGCAATGGCACCTGAGGGCTCACCTTCCTCTACCCAACTCTCAAGTATTCCAGCTGAAATACTTGGAATATTTAAAAGTTGAACGGCACCTAACTCATTTATGATTTCCATCGCCATTAAAGCTAACCCCGCAGTAATTGATGGAATTGCTATTGGCAGAGATATTCTAAAAAAACTTTTCCAAGGACCTATCCCAAGAGTTCTGCATGCTTCGATTTGTTTTCTACCGCCTTTCTCAAAACTTTCTAAACTTAGTAGAAATACATATGGGTAGGTTGTGAATGCCATTATTACTACACCCCAGAACATACCGCTAATTCTGATCGAATTAATGCTGCCGAGATCAATGAATGTAGCTGCTAAAAGATAAGCTGGGGTCGCGAAAGGAATTAGTTGGCAAATCCTAAGTATTTTTCTGCCTTTGAAATTGCAATTGGCTAAAATCCAACCATTTGCTATACCTAAGAATCCTCCTAGAGTTAGTGAAAAAATCAATAGTAAAAGTGTTCCTTTTATTTGATTAACATTGGCTGTCGTTAAATAAATAGAACCTTTTTGAATACCGTATAAACCCTCTTTTACGAGAGAAAATAACGGCCATAATATAAAAAAGGTTAATAGAATTACTAAGTACTTTAATATATAGCGACTATTATTTAATCCAATATTATTATGGGAAAAACTAATATTTTTTTCATTTTTTAAGGACTTTGAAGTGGATTTGATGTCGTTCAATTTATTCTTAAATTTGTTATTTTGTGATTATTTGTCAATACAACTATTTAATTGAGAGAGTAATTTTTCTTTGTCTAATTCTTTCCCAATAAAGACAAGTTGATTATTTCTTTCTTCTCCCCATTCACTATCTTCAATAGAAATTCTTTTACCAGCAAGATGAAAGACATGTCTTCTTTCACTCTCGCTAAACCAAAGAATACCCTTTGCTCTGAAAACATTACTTTTCAATTGATTATCTAGAAAATATTGAAATTTTCTAAGAGAGAAAGGTTCTTTGGTTTGAAAAGAAACAGAAAGAAAATCTTCAATTTTATTATCTTCTTCTGAGTGAAAATGCTCATGCTCATGCTCATGCTCATGCTCATGCTCATGCTCATGCTCATGAGAGTGATCATGGACTGATTCTTTTTTATTAATTAGATCAGTTTCAAATAGACCAACACTTAATAATAGATTAAGAGGAATATTCCCTTTAATACTTTTTAAAATTCTCACATCATTTTTTATTTCTTTTAACTTATCTATGATTTCTTCTATATTTTTGTTAGTTACTAAATCACATTTGTTCAGAAGTAAAATATCACTATAGATCACCTGGGATCTTCCTATTGAACTTTCTAAAGCAACATCTTTAAAGTTCTCAGCATCTATTAGAGTGATAATAGAGTCTAATCTTGTTTGATCTCTTAAATCACTTCCAAGTAATGTCATTGCAACTGGAAGAGGGTCGGCTAACCCTGTAGTTTCAATGATAATGTAGTCTAAATTTTTGTTGACATTAATTAACTTTTCTATTGCTTCAACTAACTCACCATTTATAGAACAACAAATACATCCATTACTTAGTTCTATCATTTCTTCTTCAGTCTTAATTATTAATTCATTATCAATTCCAATTTCACCAAATTCGTTAACTAATACAGCTGTCTTTATACCTTTCTGATTAGTAAGTATATGATTTAATAAAGTTGTTTTCCCTGAGCCTAAAAAACCTGATACTATTGTAATAGGAATATTAGTTTTTGGAAACACATTTTCTCTAAGGTTGGATTCGCTAGTCTTCATTTTTAATTGCAGAAAATAATAATAAACTAGGTATTGATTGATTTATCAATAGACTCGGCAAGCTTTATATCGTTAGAAGTGATTCCACCTTTGTCATGAGTTGTTAAACTGATTCTAACTTTATTGTATGTATTTTGCCAGTCTGGATGATGATCCATCTTTTCAGATAAAAGAGCGACTTTACTCATAAAGCCAAAAGCATCAATGAAATTATCAAATTTAAATTCTTTCTTTATCATTTTATTATCTATTATCCAAGAAGGATTTTTTTCTATAAAAGAATCTAGTTGATTTTGCTCTATTAAGGAAACCATGAGTTTTTTTATATTTCGTTTTAATTTAAATCAAAATCACCAATTGCATGCAATTGTAATGACCTTGATTTATTTGACGCTCTATGTTCCCATATATAAATGGCTTGCCATAATCCTATTTCTAGTTTTCCATCAACAATACTGAAGCTTAAATTGTTTGAGGTAAGCATTGTTCTTATATGAGCAGGCATATCGTCTAAACCTTCTTCTGAATGAAGATATTCAATTTTTTTATGACTTCTATTGGTTGGATAAACTCCCTCCTCTGGGACAATAGCTTTCATGTAAGCTGATAGGTCTTTAAGAACATTAATATCCGCATTCTCATTTATAATTAGACTACAGCTTGTATGCTTTAGAAAAATAAGAAGTATTCCTTTTTCAAGCTTTTTATATTGGATCCAATTATTAATGTCTTTTGTTATGTCAGTAAAACCTTGTCCCTTAGTCTCGAAATCTAAAGTTGATAAAATCTGTTCCATTACTAATAAATTTTCTAACCTGATCGTATTAAATACTAACAGGTTTGTTCCTTTCTTATTAAGTTAAAGTATTTTGAATCCGATCTTATAAAAAAGAAAAAACCTTTTTGATTTTTAAATCATGAATAATTTAATTAAGAATTTATGATTTAAATTATTTAAAATTGATCAAGTATTGACCTCTTTTCATCAGTTTAATATTAGGATTACACAAATATCAAATGAAATACTTTGTCAAAGTCTGCTTGGCAGCTTTTGGGTGATTACCTAAAAGATACGCAGTTGTTGGGATCTATACAAAGCACTCTCTACTGGGATCAAAATACATCTATGCCTATTGCTGGTTCAACTTGGAGAGGAGAGCAATTAAGTCTTTTAGCTAAGCAACTTCATGAAAGACAAAGTTCTGAACAGTTCGAAGTTTTAATAAAAGAAGCTAAATTTGAACTTCAAAATTTAAAAGAAAAAGACGATTTTGAATCACAACTAATGACAGATAGGTTTAGAAATATTGAGTTGCTTGAGCAAGATTTCAATAGACAAAAAAGATTAGATCCTCAATTGGTTGTTGAGCTTGCAACAGCAAAGTCTGATGGTTATATGTGTTGGCAGGAAGCTAGGAAAAATAATGATTTCAAAAGTTTTTCTCCAGCTCTTAAGAAATTAATTTCATTACGAACAGAGCAATCCAATCAGCTCTGTGAAGAAAGAAGTTGCTGGGAGACACTTGCTCAGCCTTTTGAACCGAACTTAACAATTAATCGTGTAAGCGAATTATTTGAACCTTTAAAAAAGAAATTGCCAGAATTGATTCAGAAGGCTGAGACAATAACTAACAAAAAGAGTGGAAAATGGGATTTAGCAATTAGCGATCAAGAAAAACTCTGTCAAATACTTTTAAATGATTGGTCTAGGGATCCTTCTAATACAGCTATAGCTAAGTCTCCTCATCCATTCTCTATTACTTTAGGTCCGGATGATTATCGAATTACGACTCGAATAGTTAAAGGTCAGCCACTTTCTTGCTTATTAGCTACTGCCCATGAGTGGGGGCATTCTCTTTATGAACAAGGCTTGCCTTCTGAAAGTCACCAATGGTTTGCATGGCCGTTAGGTCAAGCAACCTCAATGGCCGTTCATGAGAGTCAATCTCTGTTTTGGGAAAATAGAATTGCTAGGAGTTTTTCATTTGCAAAGTCTTTTTGGCATCATTTTGAGAATGCAGGCGCTCCAATTCACTCTGGAGATGATTTATGGATCAATCTAAATCCATTTACTCCAGGATTGAATCGAGTAGAGGCCGATGAACTCAGTTATGGCTTTCACATAATGATTAGGACTGAATTGGAAATTGATCTTCTCGAGAGAGGACTTTCTGTAGAAGATCTGCCTAATGAATGGAATAAAAGGTATTTGAACCTTCTAGGTGTTTCTCCAGAAAATGATACTGATGGATGTTTGCAAGATGTTCACTGGAGTGAGGGGATGTTTGGTTATTTTCCTTCTTATTTGCTTGGTCATCTTATTAGCGCTCAGTTAACAAAAACTCTTGAAAAAGATATAGGAAAAATTGAAAATTTTGTTGAATCTAAGGAAACCAGTAAAATATTGAGTTGGCTTCGCAAAAATGTTCATCATTATGGGAGAAGTTTAGATTCCGAGGAACTTGTAAAGAAGGTCTCTGGATCAAAATTATCACCAACTTATTTTCTTGAATACTTAGATGATAAACTTGAAATGCTTTCTAAAATCTCTAAGTAAAATAGATATATATTGCCAAAAAAATTAGTGGAGCAAATCTTTTGTTGAAACTTTTCTAAATTATCTGCTACAACTCCATTTGCATTTACTGTGTTGATTTACCATGTAAGAACATAAAAAAAATACCATGGCTAACCTTGACCAAGCACCTAGCAGAACAATGCCTAATCTGCTTCATATATTACCTGCGTTTGCCAATGAATCTGAACTTAGAGTCAATACAATCGTTGAGTTAAATTCAAATACTATAAATAAATACGAACTTATTACTGAAACAGGGCATCTAAAGCTTGATCGGGTTGGATATTCTTCTCTGGCCTACCCGTTTGCTTATGGGTGTCTTCCACGTACATGGGATGAAGATGGGGACCCATTAGATATCGAAATCGTGAATGTTACAGAGCCTTTGGTCCCCGGTTCAATAGTTGAGGCAAGGATTATAGGAATAATGACTTTTGATGATGGAGGTGAAGTTGACGACAAAGTTATTGGCGTAATAGCCGATGACAAGAGGATGGATCACATACAAAGCTTTGAACAATTAGGTAAGCATTGGATTAATGAAACAACTTATTATTGGGAGCATTACAAGGATCTTAAAAAGCCAGGAACTTGTACTGTAAATGGTTTCTTTGGTATTAAAAAAGCAGTTCAGATTATTAAATCCTGTGAGGAGCGTTACATATCTGAAATAGATCCTAAATTAATTAATTAAATGTTATGAATGATTTTAGGCCCTTGCAGACTTGAATATCTCTTCTAATATTTCTCCTGCTCCACGGCTTTTTAATTCATTAGCTAAGTCTATGCCTATTTTCTCTGCAGAGCTTACCGATCCTTTTTTTATATCTCTAATTAATCTTTTACCATCTAAACTTGCTACCATTCCTTCAAGAATTAATTCATCGTTGTTAATTTCAGTTCTAACGCCTATAGGAACTTGACATCCTCCTTCAAGCTCTCTGAGGAAAGACCTTTCTGCTAAACATCTTTTAGATGTTGATTCGTGTTCAAGTGTTTTTAAAATATCCAGTACCTTTTGTTGACCACTTACACATTCAATGCCAAGAGCTCCCTGTCCCACAGCATGGAGTGAAATATCTGTTGGAATCAACTGATGTATTCGATTGGCAAAACCAAGTCTTTGTAATCCAGCAGCAGCCAAGATAAGACAGTCATATTCTCCTGAGTCAAGCTTTTCTAATCGTGTAATAACATTTCCTCGTACATCTTTAAAAACAAGATGTGGATAATGGTATCGCAATTGAGCAAGCCTTCTTAGGGAACTAGTCCCCACTACAGAACCTTCTGGCAGAGTCTCTAGTTTGTGAATTTGATTTTCCACATTAACGACTAATGCGTCTGAAGGATCCTCCCTTTCTGTGATGCAGCCAAGAATTAATCCATCTGGAAGGTTCGTAGGTAAATCCTTAAGTGAGTGGACTGCAATTTCGGCATGACCAAGAAGCATTTGAGCTTCAAGCTCTTTAGTGAAAAGACCTTTATCTCCTATTTTTGCTAAAGCTACATCAAGTATTTTGTCGCCCTGCGTAGCCATTGCTTCGATAGTGATAGCAAGATCAGGATGTGCTTTTTGTAGTTCATCTCGTACCCAGTTCGTCTGAACCATGGCCAGCTGGCTTCGGCGAGAGGCGATGCGCAGTTGGTCTAGTGTCATTAGCAAAGATTTTCTATTTCTTTACCTTAAGCAGTCAACCTTACCAAATTAAAAATCTTGGAAAATAATTTAATAAGGTTGATGTGAAATGAAATCTATGATCTTAAGAATTATTTGTATTTGTAACTTGGAAAAGTAAAAGTTATACGGTTCAAAATTTTTAATTTAGCTTGATATATTCTTTAAGAACCCCATTTCTATTTGGATGGCGAAGTTTTCTGAGAGCCTTAGCCTCTATTTGTCTAATCCTCTCTCTAGTTACATCAAAGATTTGTCCAATTTCTTCAAGGGTTTTCATTCTTCCATCATCTAGGCCATAACGAAGTCTTAGAACATCCCTCTCTCTGGGACTTAATGTAGCGAGAACACCCTCCAAATCTTCTCTTAAAAGGGTTTTTGCTACATCTTGTTCAGGATTCTCTATGTCTGCTTCAATAAAGTCACCAAGTCTAGAATCTTCTTCTTTCCCAATTGGTGTCTCAAGAGAAATGGGGAGCTGAGCGCTTTTGGCAATGAATCTGAGTTTCTCAATCGTCATTTCCATACTTTCGGCTATTTCTTCCTCGGATGGTTTTCTTCCAAATTCTTGACTTAAAACTTTAGTGGTTTTCTTGATCCGTGAAATTGTTTCGTACAAATGTACAGGCAAACGAATTGTTCTACTTTGATCTGCAATGGCTCTAGTGATAGCCTGTCTTATCCACCAAGTAGCGTAAGTTGAAAATTTATATCCTTTCTCATGATCAAATTTTTCAGCTGCACGAATGAGACCAAGACTTCCTTCTTGAATGAGATCTTGAAAAGACAACCCTCTATTCATATATTTCTTGGCAATGGAAACTACTAATCGTAGATTCGATTGCACCATTTTTTCTTTTGCTCGTCTACCAAGCATTAATCGCCTGCGGAAGCGAGTTAATGGCATTTCTGCTAGAACTGCCCATTCTTTGACTGATGGGAAATGTCCATTTTCACTTTCAAATTGGGCAGCTTCTTCCTCTAATTGAAGAAGATCTGCTATCTTTCTGGCTAATTCAATTTCTTCGTCTGGCCTGAGAAGTCTTATACGACCGATCTCTTGTAGATAAACCCTAATCGAGTCTTCTGTATAAACACCCTTTGGACCTATTTTTATACTTGCTAAAGCTTTGGCTGCTGCTTCTTGAGCACTTGATAGCACAGAGGCATTGTCATCATCATCATCTAGATCGATATCGGCTTCAGGCACTTTATTTGCTTCAGCAATTAACTTGTCCGCCTCTTGATCTAAATCAATTTTTAGATCATTTGAAGATTCTTGAGGAAGAGTTTGAGTTTCTTTAGTCACGAGAACTTTGGCAGCTGTTTTTTTTATTTGTTTGGAATTGTTTTTATTTTCCTGATTAATAGAAATATTTTTAGATGTCAGTTTTTCCTTTAACATGATTTCCCCGATGGTTTTGTGGTCTGTTGCAGAGCTCAGGTTATTACCCGAAAAGATGGTCGGAATCTCCTAGAGATAATATTTCAGGAAAAACTATTTAGTTTGTAAAATTTCAACAAGACCACTCTAATTTGAGACTGTCCTTAATCGTGATAAATCTTGCGAAAAATCACATGATGTCAATATGGACTTGAAATTATGAAGGATGTTTTGTTGAAGAATGGAAATGTGTAAGCAAGTAAGTCAGGGGATTTCTCAGACCGGCTTATCTCAGAATTGGATTTTTCCTATTCTTGAAAAAGCTTCTAGTCTTCCCTCTGGGTGGAGTTTTGCAAGTTCCACAACAGCTTTAAAGCTGTTCACAATCCAATGGTAGAAAAAATTTCTAAAGTCGGCAAGTATTAAAAAAGATATGAATCCTTTTGTATTTGATATTTGGTTGCATGTAGGCCGTGAAGGACGATGTTTTTCTTATCAAGATGGAAATAATTTAAATATTGATTTAGGCGATGTTGTGACAGTTCGTCTGAAAGGGCAACTCATGCAAGGGCTGGTCGTTAAGAAGATGAAAAAAAATATAACTAGCACACACCATAAATTAAATAATTTTTCGCTGAATAATGTAGAAACATTGGTTCAAAAAGCAGCTATCAAAAAAGAATGGAGAGAGTGGCTAAAAGAAATTGCTCTTGATTTATATGTAAGTGATTTTCAAATGCTTAAGACCGCGTTACCTCCTGGTTGGTTGGGGCGGTCGAAACTACCTAACAGACCTAAAAAACTCTGGTGGGTAAAATTGTCTAGCAATAATCATAAGGAAAATATATCTTCTCGACAGATTGAGTTAAAGAAAAATCTTCTCTTGAACGGAGGAGGAAAATGGCAAAAGGATTTGGAGTCTGAAGGATTTTCTTCTGTATTGATTAGAAACTTTGTCTCAGTTGGTTGCGGAGAAAGAGAAAAGCGTCTTTTTAATTCTTTTGTTGATGAAGAATTTAACGATAAAAAGATCTTAAAGATTGAGAAACCCCAACCTTTAACGCTAGAGCAAAAATTAGCAAAAGAAAAATATGAGTCTCTTTCAAATGGTTCAGCTCTTTTGCTTTGGGGTATTACTGGGTCTGGGAAGACGGAGGTATACCTACAAATTGCAGCGCTGGAGTTATCTAAAAGTAGACATTGTCTTATTCTTACGCCCGAAATTGGGTTGGTACCACAATTAGTTGATCGCTTTCGGCAAAGATTTGGGTTAAACGTTTTTGAGTATCATAGTAATTGTTCTACTAAAGAGAAAATTGAGACATGGAAGAGATCTTTAGACATAACAAAACCTAGTGTTTTTATTGGTACTCGATCAGCTATTTTTCTACCATTATCCAGCTTAGGATTGATAGTTCTTGATGAAGAACACGATAGTTCTTATAAACAGGAATCCCCTATGCCTTGCTATCATGCAAGAGAATTGGCAATTCATAGAGCAAAAAAAATAGGTGCAAAAGTAATACTTGGAACAGCAACTCCATCTTTAAATGTTTGGAAAAATTTAAAACCCAATGGAAATGTAGTTGTTGCGAAATTAACTCAAAGGATTTCGAATCGTAAATTACCAACGGTTCATGTTATTGATATGCGAGAAGAATTAGCTATTGGAAATCGAAGTTTAATTAGTAGATATCTAAAAAAACAACTATTGAGTATAAAAGAGAGTGGAAATCAATCTATTATTTTAGTCCCTAGACGTGGTTATAGTAGTTTTTTAAGTTGCCGAAGTTGTGGAGAGGTCGTTCAATGTCCACATTGTGATGTTGCACTAACTGTACATCGTTCAAAAGAGGGTAATCAATGGTTGCGTTGTCATTGGTGTGACTTTCGTTCGAAAATTAGTGATAAATGTGGAGAATGTGGTTCAAATGCTTTTAAACCGTTTGGAACTGGAACACAAAGAGTGATGGATCATTTAGAAAGAGAACTAGAGGGTATACGTTTATTAAGGTTTGATAGAGATACAACTAGAGGCCGTGATGGCCATAGATTGTTACTAGAAAGGTTTGCTGATGGTGACGCCGATATTTTAGTAGGTACTCAGATGCTATCTAAAGGAATGGATTTACCAAAGGTAACTCTTGCAGTCGTCTTAGCAGCAGATGGTTTATTGTATCGTCCTGATTTAAGGGCTACAGAAGAAACGCTTCAACTATTCATGCAATTGGCCGGTCGTGCAGGGCGAGGTGAGCAACCTGGAAAGGTTGTAGTGCAAACTTATTGTCCTGATCATCCAGTGATTCTTCATTTGATTGATGGGAGTTACGAAGAGTTTCTGAAAAAAGAAGAAAAGACTAGAAAAGAAGCCTCGATGGTTCCTTACAGCCGAGCCTGCTTGTTAAAGTTCTCTGGCGAATCTTCAGAGTTGACATCAAAAGGAGCATTTCATGTCTCTTCAAAAATCAGTTATGTTTGCAATACAAAAGGCTGGAAATTGGTCGGTCCAGCGCCTTCATTAGTTGAGAGAGTCGCAGGTAAAAGCCGTTGGCAACTTCTTGTATATGGACCAGAATCAAGCCAAATTCCAATTCCTTATGGATATGAATTATGGAAAGACTTACCAAAAGGAGTAAGTCTTTCTATTGATCCTGATCCTCTACAGCTATAAGCGGCTTGATTCTCATTAAGGTGGTAACTCAGGAAATCCGAATCCCATTTGGAGGCGAAATCTTTGAAGGGATAAGCTCAGCAAAGTTAAAGAAATTATCATGATAATACCAACTGAAATTAGGTTCCATTCCCAATTTGAAATCTCAAGTTGGTTAATTTGTCCAATGTCAAGAGGTAAATAAGTTATACCTTTTTTAAAAGTAGGTTCTAGAGGTTTGGTTTTGAAATTATTTTTATTACCAACATCGGGAATGACTATATTTATTTTTAATCCTGGAATTTTTGGAATTCCTCTCAAGTCAAAATAAATTTTAAAATTTTGACTTGTGCCGATTATCCAGTTCTTGTTGTTTGTAATTATTTCAGGTTTACTTATGGTGAACCCACTAGTAGCGGAAGCGACTGAAGCTATTTGCTGAAGTAGTTTATTTGCTTCAGCAAAACGAATAGTTGGTGATTCAAAATGCTGTTTACTCTCATAAGTTTGAAGTTTTAAAATGCTACGTTCTTTAGTAAGATTTTCTTCGAATTCCATCTGCCATGGAATTGCTTCACCAGAATGACTATCTATATCAAGTGATATCTTTAGTCGATCTGGACCTTTAACACTCAATTTTGTTGATATGTCAACGCAACCACTCAGGAGGAATGTTAATAATAAAATAATTAAGAAGGTTATTATTGAAAATCCAAAGTCTAAACTTTTTGTTGGACCAGTTGGAGGATGATAAATTTTCTCGCTCTTCTTTTTTGCTGTTCTAAATGACGATTTTAGAGATGGCTCCATCTCTAATTTTGGTATTTCTACTGACCAGTTAGATGGTTTTGGTAAATAAGGAGCATCAAGTATTGATAAGAGCTGTTTAGCTTGTTGACGGATGCTTTCTTTTTTATTATGGATTAATGTTTGACATATATTGATCGCCTTTTGTTCATCACCTTTCCCCATAGAGGCGGTAACTATAAGAAGCCTTAGTTGTCCTCCTGTTTCTGTCTCTGCTTTGAAATCTAGAAGTAAAGGGTCAATTATTTTTATGCAGACACTGTAGTCGCCTTTATCAAGGGCCGCTTCAGCAGCTTTTATAGCTGAAGCTATATTTGACATTTAACCTCTACCCATAACCATTGTTCCAATACCTGCATCAGTGAAAACTTCTAATAGAAGTGAGTGAGGAGTTCTTCCATCAATGATATGGGCAGCATTCACACCCTGGGCAAGAGAACGTATACAACATTCAACTTTTGGTTTCATACCTGCTTTAACTATCCCTCTATCAATTAATTCTCTAGCCTCGGATAAACGTATCTTTTCTATTAAGGAAGAAGGATCATTTTCATTCCTTAAAATACCAGGAGTATCTGTTAGAAGGATTAATTTTTCGGCACCTAGTGCTGCCGCAAGCTCCCCAGAAACAGTATCAGCATTGATATTGTGTGACCTGCCATCAGAAGAGTTAGCTACGCTCGAAATGACTGGGACGTAACCTTTTTCGAGAAGAGGGCTTAATAACTTTGTATTTACTTTTGCAACTTCTCCAACAAGACCATGACTTCCATCTCCAAGAGTTCTTGCCTCGATAAGTCCTCCATCTATTCCACTTAGTCCAACAGCCAATCTTCCGTGATTGTTGATTCCACTTACAATTTGTTTATTTACTCTTCCAGTAAGAACCATTTCTACGACATCCATAGTCTCGGTATCAGTAATACGTAAACCATCTAGGAAAACTGGCTTTATTCCTAATTTTTCTAACCATTGGTTTATTTCTGGCCCCCCACCATGAACGACTACTATTTGAACGCCAACAGAGGAGAGAAGAGCTAGATCTCTAAATACTGCATTTTGAAGTGTTTCATCTGCCATAGCTGAACCACCATATTTGATTACAATTCTTTTATTTGCAAAACGCTGAATATATGGGAGCGCCTCACTTAAGACGGAAACTCTTATTGCATCTTTATCCGTAAAGGGGTTATTAAAATTCTTGCTGTGGTTAGTCTGCGGGTTCTTTTTATTCATTTTCTTCTGGATTTTCTTCTTGTTTTTGCGGAAGTAGGATTAAATCTATGGCACCTGGTGTGGGACAAAATATTTCTGCGCACAAACCTTTAGCAAAGAATCTTCCTAAACGTTCTTTTTGAGCATTCCATCTTTCTAAAGACACAGCAGCCATTTCAAATCTCATTCGTATTCCATAATTGCCCTGTTTAACCAATTCTTCAACTTCTATAAGTTGAGGAGGATTATCTATGTCCCAAAGCTTTAATACTCTTAGAGATGCTTCAAGTTGGCAAGATTGGCCATATCGCCATCTAGTCACATCTTTCACTAGTTTCCCCAGCTCTTCAGGAGCTTTATCTCTCTCTGAGGCAAACTTAGTGACTGGAACTACTCTTAAGGCAGGCGGGACTTCAGTCGTTTTCAGTGATATACCTATTAGAAAAATAGGTACTCCATAGAAGAAAGTTGGAACACTTAGGTTTGTTGCATCAGTGAAATAGGCTGTTAGGCCTATTAGAGATAAGGATGCTCCTCCAATAGTGATGAGGTTTGCCGGTGACAGAAGTTTATTCATGAATGTAATTTTGGCTAAAATCGTGGGCAAATGGGTTTTTCAGGAGACAGTCTCATGGCCTCACACCAAAAACAATTCTCTGAGTTAACTGAACTTGTTGAAAAATTAAACAAGGATAGAGCTTGGATCCTTGAACAATTAGATAAAGGTAGCTGGCCTGAATTTAGACCTGATCTGGCAGCTTTGGAGAGAGAATTAGGTCAACTTTTAACAAGGGCTACAGAATACATTGAAGAAAATAGTTGATCTTTTTAGAATGGAATGTCATCTGTATCAGGAACTAATGGTGAGCTGTCCCATTTAACACCCTCGTTATTTAGAGAATTTGCGGAATCGCTTTTTATATTTGACTGAGTTTGAGAAGCTATTGATGAAACAGCTGTATTAGAAGAAAAGGGGTGGATTCGAGAAAGAGTAAATTCAGCTTTTTTCTCTTTAGTGCCATCCTGGCGAGGAACAGTATTCATTCTTAAGCGACCTTCAATAACTAATTTAGAATTGACTTGAACTGTGTTTTTAAGTTCTTCTGCTAATTTCCCCCAACCAACTACCTTAATTGCGCAGGGAGGGTCATCAGCACGGAGGCTGTCAAATTCAACTTCTACTTCAGCTAGAGGAGTTTTGTTGTCTTGGGTAAAACGAACTGTTGGGACCTTCTTTACCAAAACCTCAAGCATGCAATGGTTCATTTTTTCTTTAGTTATTGTGTTTTATCTTGATTGATATAAGGAAAAAATGCCAGCCACATCTTTGGTTGTTAACAGGAACAGGCGAAGGTCATGTCTTCGCTGAGTCTTTATTGAAAGAAGGATGGAAAATTACTGTTAGTGTTGTTTCGGATAGAGCCTCGATTCCATATGAAAAATTAAATTTAGAAAAAATATTAATTGGTGCCTTAATTACTGAGGAAGATATCCGGGGAGTCATACTAAATGCCAGAATTCATCAAAGTGAATTTCATTGTGTTGTTGATCTGACTCATCCTTTTGCTATCAAAATCACACAATCAATTTCAAAAGTTTGCAAGGAACTAGGTCAAGCATTAATAAGGTATGAAAGAGCTATAGATAATATTTCAAATGCATTTTTAATAGAAAGCTTTAGTGATTTAAGAAATTATGACCTCAAGAATAAATCTATTTTGCTCGCTGTGGGAGTAAGGCATCTTCAGGAAGCCTTAATATTCGCAAGAAATTCGGGGGCAAATGTTTATGCAAGAGTTTTAGCCAATCCAGAAAGCATAAAAAAAACATTGTCCTCATCAATTCAAAAAACAAATTTTGCGGTATTAAACCCTTCAGCCTCTAGTGATGGCAAAATTGAAAAAGCACTTGTTAGAAAATGGAATATTTCTGGTGTCATTTGTAGGCAATCAGGAGGAAGTAACGAAATTTTATGGCACCGAATTTGTTTGAGTATGAGAATTAATCTTTGGTTGTTGGAAAGACCTTCTGAATTTAAAAATATTAATTCAGTAGATAGCTATGAAAAATTAATTAAAAAATTGAAATCTATTAGTATGGAGTGAAAATAGTTAAGATCATGACTTTATCTGATTTTAATCAAGAAATTTATTTGATTTTAACTACTGAAGTCGATAAAAAAAATGCATCTAAATTAGCTAATCTACTATTAGAAGAGAAATTAATACCTTGTGTAACTTTAAAGAATATCGAATCATATTTTTGGTGGGAAGGAAATATAAATCAATCGCAAGAAGTACAATTAATGATTAAGTGTAAGAAGGAAAATATAAATAACGTTTGTAATAAGATTGCTGAATGGCATAGCTACGAAATACCAGAAATAATTTGTTTTCGCGTTTCAGCTAATAAAAATTACCATCACTGGATGAATTCTATTTGAAATTTCAATCTTTAGCGTTCTAAATGTGAATTGATCAAATTTAAAAGATCAATATTGGAACGAGATCCTAATTGTGTAACGATCTGTCCTGCACAGATAGATCCAATTTTTGCAGATAATTCTGGGTTTAGGCCATCTGCATACCCTTTTAAAAAAGCTCCAGCATAAAGATCTCCTGCACCAGTTGTATCAATAGCTTTTCCAAGAATGAAGGGATCTATTTTTATTTCTTTGCCATTTGAAATTAGAATTGAGCCTTTTTCACCAATTGTGATTGCCGCAAGATCACATTTCTTTTTCAATTCTTCAAGTGCTGTATTTAGAGAAGAGGTCTTATATAAAGTTGTTATTTCATCTTCATTGGCAAATAATATATCTATATGATCTTCAACTAGTTTTATAAAACTCTCACGGTGTCTACTGACACAAAATGAATCAGAGAGGGATAAAGCAACTTTACGACCTGCATTTTTAGCTATTTCTGCCGCTTTAATAAATGCGTTTTTAGCAGCTGGGTTGTCCCACAAGTATCCCTCTAAATATAGTATTTTTGCTTCCCTGACTACTGAGAGGTCGATATCTTTAGGTTCTAAGAGAACTGATGCACCCAAATAAGTGCACATAGTTCTCTGAGCATCTGGAGTGACAAAAATTATACATCTTGCAGTCGAGGGACCAACGGATGATGATGGAGTCTTGAAAATGGTTCCAGTCGTTGATATTTCCTCTGTAAAGATTTCTCCAAGTTTGTCATCTCTTACCCTTCCAATAAAGGCTGCCTTTCCCCCTAGCTGTGAAACACATGCTAATGAATTGGCAACAGAACCTCCTGATCTTTGAATTCTGTTAGTAGTCATTTTATAAAGTTCTTCAGCTTTGTTTTCATCAATCAAGGTCATTGAACCTTTGTCTAAAGATAGTTTCTCAAGAAGAGAATCATCTGTTGTAGTTAATACGTCTACAATTGCATTCCCAATACCTGCTATGTCTAGAGATGGAGAGTCTATTTTATTAGTCATCAAGTTTATTTAAAAGTCATAAAAGAACAATTGTTTGTTTTTTAAGAATTCAAAAGAGCTCTTTTGGGTCCGTGAATAGGATCTTCAATCACAATTGTTTGATCTCTATTAGCTCCTAAGGAAACTATTGCTATGGGAACTTCCATGAGCTCGGCTAGGAATCTCAAGTAACTCATTGCTGCAGGTGGAAGATCTTCTAGGCGACGACAATTTTCTGTAGAACATTTCCAGCCAGGTAGCTTTTTGAAAATTGGATTACATTTTTCAAAGTCTTCAACACTACTTGGGAAGTAATCAATTCTTTTACCATTTAATTCATAAGCCACACAAATATCAATTTCTTCTAGTTCATCTAAAACGTCTAATTTAGTAATAGCAAGGCAATCTAATCCATTTACCTCAACTGCGTATTTTCCAATTACTCCATCAAACCAGCCACATCTCCTTCTACGTCCAGTAGTTGTTCCAAATTCACCACCTCTATCACAAAGTTGATCATTAATACTCCCTTGTAATTCAGTAGGGAAGGGTCCTTCTCCAACTCTAGTCGTATAGGCTTTAGCAACCCCGATAACCCTGTCTATAAGTGTAGGGCCTACTCCTGCGCCAATGCATGCCCCGCCTGACACTGGATTAGAGGAGGTGACATAAGGGTAGGTTCCGTGATCAAGATCTAGAAGAGTACCTTGAGCTCCTTCAAATAAGATGTTTTTCTTTTTTCTAGCTGCTTGATGAATCGTTCGATTGCAGTCAACAATATGTTTTTTTAACTGTTTTCCATAATCAAGATATTCTTCTATTATTTCATCAATAATTAATGGTTCGATTCCATATATCTTTTGGAGGAGTCCGTTTTTCTCTGCTAAAGGGACCTGTAATCTTTCTTTAAGCTTTTCCCTACTCAGTAGATCAATTATTCTAATCCCATTTCTTTGAGATTTGTCAGCATATGTCGGACCAATACCCCTGCCAGTAGTCCCAATTTTTTGGTCACCTCGCTTTTGCTCCATGGCCAAATCAAGAAGCCTGTGATAAGGCATCGTTACATGAGCAGTTGAAGCAAGCTTTAATCCTGAAATATCAATATCGTTATCTTCAAGCATTTTTATTTCTTTAATCATCACTTTCGGATCAACTACTGTCCCTGACCCAATAAGACAAATCGTATCGGGATACAAAATCCCAGAGGGGATCAAATGCAATTTGAGAACTTTGTCCTCTACAACAATCGTATGACCGGCATTAACACCACCTTGATAGCGAACAACTACATCTGCGGAGCGACTGAGCAAATCGGTGATTTTGCCTTTACCTTCATCACCCCATTGAGCGCCTATAACTACAACATTTGCCAAGGAAGAAAATTCGGCTCGAAACCGATTTACTTTAGAAGAAACAAGATTTGCAGATAGCCCTACCCTGAGTCAAAGAAATGAATTAAAGATTATCTTTAGCTATCTCTAACAACCAATTTCTCTGCTTTAGATAGTTCTTTGTTTAACCTCTCTTTGAGATCTTCAGGAACTGGTCTGTTGGCAAAAGTCTTGTAATGACCTGACAAGGCATTTAATGCAGTCTGCATTGTTGTAAAGGTAGTGGAAGTGTTTACTTGAGATCGATTCCTATATCTTGAAATGTAATCACTTATTAGAAAAACAGCTTCTTTTTCTGCTTCAGATAGTCCTTTGTCTTCTTTGGGTAAAGTTATGGTCTCTTTTAAAGTTGATGAGACTGAAATAGTGTCTTTAGCAAAATCTCCAGTCATTAATGTTTTGGCTGCATTCACTTCTGAAGCGAAATGGAAGAACATGAGGCAGAAGCCAAGGCATATAGCCAAAGCTGCCCTCACCAACCTGATGGAGAGGCGATGAAAGGCAGAAATCATTTGTTTTTTGCAGTTACACAAGACTCTAGAGTCCTTTGGGCTCAATTTATAGTTTTTCAGTATTAAATTCTTCAGAAAGTTTTTTTAAAACGGATTTGAGATCTAACAACTCTGTAGTTTTTGCTTTTCTATTATGTAATTCAACCATTCCAGAACTAGCTTCTCGCCCGGCAACAATTCTCCAAGGGATTCCAATAAGGTCTGCATCTTTAAACTTTATCCCAGCCCTCTCATCCCTATCATCAATAAGAGCATCAACTCGACTTTTTATTAATTTCTGATAAATATCTTCAGCTAAAAACTTTTGATCATTGTTTTTTATATTAGCAATGATAATTATTACTTCATAAGGGGCAATTGATGCCGGCCAAATAATACCTAAATCATCATGGTTTTGTTCTACTGCTGCTTGAGCTAATCTGGAAATGCCAATTCCATAGCACCCCATCCAAAAGTGGTCTTCAATACCTTTTTCGTTAGTAAAAGTAGCATTCAATGATTCTGAATACTTAGTACCTAGTTGAAATATATGTCCTATTTCTATACCTTTAGATTCTTGAAGTTTTTGTGTTTTATCATGAATGCAACTGTCTCCAGGCTTAGCTTTTCTAATATCACATATCATTTGCTCAGTATTAATTAAATTCCAATTGTAAAATATTCTATGCTCATCCTTGATATTGTTTCCACATATAAAACTTTTAAGATCTTTTACCGAATTGTCAGCAATTCTTATGAATTTTTGTTCCCATTGTTTTGCCTCTGAAAGTAAATTATCGCTAAGATCAGGACCTATAAAACCAAATGGAATTTGAGAAATACCTTGCTTTTGTATATCTTCATTAGTAATAATTCTAATATCAATTACATTTTGCTTTAATTTTTGAGATATTTCATTTGAAAGTTTAATATCATTTATTTCTTGATCCCCCCGAATGCTAACTAGAGCTGGGTATTTTTTATTATCATCACAAACTGCTAGATAAGTTAATACTTTTACAATTTGACTTGGGTGGAAATTGTTGTTGTTACATAATTCGTCTATGGTTTTTTGATTAGGAGTCTCAATTATCGAAGGTTTATTAGGTTTTAATAATTCTCCTTCTTCAAAAATAGAAACAGCTTTTTCTTGATTAGCCCCATATTTACCATCAGGACTTATTAAAATTAAGTCCTCTCCAGAATCGGCTGTTACCATGAATTCTTGTGATGCAGCACCTCCAATAGCTCCACTATCCGCCTCGACACAAACAAAATCTAGCCCACATTTTGTAAATATATTTTGATAGGCATCTCTCATCTCTGCATAAGTTGATTTAAGATCATTCTCATTTTCATGAAAGGAATAAGCATCCTTCATGATGAATTCTCTACTTCTCATTAATCCAAATCTTGGCCTTATTTCATCTCTAAATTTTGTTTGAATTTGGAATATATTTATCGGTAATTGTTTGTATGAGTGAATAGTTTGAGAAATTATTTGAGTAATTACTTCTTCATGAGTTGGTCCCAGTCCTAATTCTTTACCTTGTCTATCTTTAAGGCTAAACATAATACCTTCTCCTTGTGTATATGATTTCCACCTCCCACTTTTTTCCCATATTTCTGAAGGTTGAAGTTGAGGGAGAAGAGTTTGCAAACAACCTTTAGTTGATAACTCTTCTTCAACAATTAGGGTTATTTTTTTTAGAACCTTCCAAAGCAATGGCATATAAGCATAGATACCTCCTGTTAGGCGCTTGATAAAACCACCTCTTACAAGTAACTGATGTGAAATTATATCGGCTTCGGCAGGGACGTCTCTGAGAGTGTTCAGCATTAAGCGGGAGACACGCATAAGCCTAAAATTTAAATATTTAAGAGATTAGTCCTTTGAGTGTTGGCAGTAAGAATATCTATATTGTTTGTGCGGGAATCATGTTGTTTTTAAAAGTGTCCAATTGTACATGGTCTAAATTGGATTCTTCTGCTAATTTCTGACACATGTTTTTCTAGAAGCTTTCTTTCGCAATGTTTAACGGTTCAGTAAATTCAGGAACAAATGGAAGATCAGAAGAGTTTTTAGATAAAGGATTGAATACAGCTTCTAAATCAATTGACTCATTAATGACTATTGATGAAGTTCAGAAAACATTAAATAGATCCAGAGCTTCCGTATACAGGTATACAAACACTGACGCCAGGAATCTTAATCCTCCATTCAATCCTAGAAAATTAAACACTGAATTTAGAAGTGATCAAAAAGATCTATTACTGTTTCATCCCAATGAAGTTGCAAGATTTGCCAAAGATATACTCAGAATTAAAGAGGTAACTGTAGAAATATTTAATTCTCCATCATCTGAAACACAAAATATTCTAAAGGCAATACTTGATGAGTTAAAAATTATAAGGAATAAACTTGATGGACAATCTGATAAGAATCAATCTATTCCTAATCATTTACAAGATCCTGATAAAAATGCTGCTTAGTTATTCTTAAATATGAGATAATATTCACATACTTTAACTGAATTAAGACTTTTAATTGATTTTCACACATTTAACTAACGGTTTATTTATCCCAAACCTTACATGGATTTAGAACCACATTTTATTAATAAGCAATCACCTGAGATTGATTCTCCTTTGCTTAATAAAGAAAAAGATCAACTATCTGCTGATGATGAAGATCCTTATAGTTTTAATAGTACCTCAACTTCTTTAATTGGTTTGGCAATAGTATTTGTAATGCTTGGAATACCATTATTAGCTGTCATTAGTGAAAGGCCCGAAACAACAAAAAGTTTATCGACTTCAATAAATCAAAATGGACTTGAGTGATCTTCCTCCTTCACCATCGCCTGGATTAGTAAATCTAGTTGTAGAGATTCCTGCTGGCAGTAGAAATAAATACGAATATTTTAGCTCTGCGGGAATTATGGCTCTTGATAGAGTTTTGCATTCTTCAGTGAGATATCCATTTGATTATGGATTTATTCCGAATACTCTTGCTGAGGATGGAGCCCCACTTGATGCAATGGTAGTGATGGAAGAACCAACTTTTGCAGGTTGCTTGATCAAGGCAAGACCAATAGGAGTTCTTGATATGCATGATTCAGGGGCCTACGATGGCAAACTTCTTTGTATACCTACTGCAGATCCAAGACAAAGAGAAATTAATACTATTAAGCAAATAGCTCAGAACCAATTAGAGGATGTGGCTGAGTTCTTTAGAACCTATAAAAGCTTGGAAGGGAGGGTGATCGTAATAGACGGATGGAGAGACTTCGATGCTGTTGATGAATTATTAAAAAGTTGCATAGAAGCTCATCATTTTGATATGGCACAAAAATAACGATTTTAATCTTACTTTTTGGGATAAAGTTGTTGTTTTTATGCTTTGAAAACTTGAAATTATTTAGTCACTCCTCATGCTCAACTTGTCGCAGAGCGATTAATTGGCTTAAAAATAATGATATGACCTTTGAATTAATTGATCTTTTAAAATCACCCCCGTCCAAGGAAATGCTTATCTCAGCTAGTGAGCTATATGGGGATAGAAAATATCTTTTAAATACTAATGGGGTTATGTATCGTTCTATTGGTTCGGATGCTGTAAAAAAAATGAGTGATAACCAATTGTTTGAGCAACTTTTTATGGAACCCAGATTAATAAAGAGACCTTTTTTATATAAATCTAGTAAATGCTTTTTAGTTGGATTCAAAGAAGAAAAGTGGGCTGAGAAATTACTTTGAAATTCACATGATCGCTATCATTGACTTAATAAAAGTAGTCTTTACAAATAAAGTAAACGATATATTTATTATTGATAATCAAGTGAAGCAAAATCATTCAGACTCGAGTGAGGAAAATAAAAATTGTTGGTGGTATTCTTTCTTTGATACGTGGGGACCTGTTTCTCTAACTATTCTCCTGTATATAGGAATTCGTCATTTTGTAGCAGAAGCTAGATACATACCCTCGGGATCAATGCTGCCAGGACTTAAAGTAAATGATCGACTAATTGTTGAAAAACTTTCTTTGCGAAAAAGGGCACCTTTTCGTGGAGAAATTGTAGTTTTTAACTCACCGTATTCCTTTGATAAGAAATTGATAGATGATAGGACTAAACAACTTCCGTCTAAATTTCAATGTTCATTAATAACTTTTCCATTAATTTCCTGGATACCTACTCTCGCTGATCGTGCTTGTGATGCTTATATCAAACGAATAGTAGCGGTGGGAGGAGATCGTCTTTTGATTAATGGTAAGGGAGAGATTATTTTGAACGGTAGATCAATCAATGAACCATATGTTATGAACTTCTGCCCAAGTAAACATAAATTTAATACTTGTCCTCAGATGACTTCAACTGTTCCAATAGGACATGTATTCGTTTTGGGGGATAACCGCGCTAATAGTTGGGATAGTCGTTTTTGGCCAGGAGGGGGGTTCTTACCACATAACGAAATAATTGGCAAAGCAAGCTGGCGCTTTTGGCCTATTAATCGTTTTGGTAAGCTTAATTAATTAGCCCACAATCAATAACTTTCCCAACTATTTTTTTGTATTTGATTGGTTGATTAGTTGCTGTCGTTAAAGGATTTTCTTCATTAGATTGATACCATTCTTTGTCGGGATCAAATAGTAACCAGCGGTTGCTATTTAAAGTTAATTTTTCCTCAGTTTGGTTCAAAAATTTAGAGGGACCAAAACTCACTTTCTCCCATAATTTCTCAACTTTCCATCCTGACTTTCTCACTAATTGATCCCAGAGCAAAGGTAGAACAAGGTTATAGCAACTGATCCCTTTTTTTCTTTTGTTTGCAGGTAACTTTGTCTCGGAGTCATCTGTAGGAGTGGAGTGAACAGATATTGCTGTTAAAACATTATCTTCTAAACCTTTAATGAGTGAGGCTCTATCTCTTGGAGAGCCTAATGAAGGGGTTACGCTCCATCCAATATCAAAGGGAGAGAGACTTGAGTTGTCATTGACTAAATGCCACCATGAGATAGATGCCATTGGATTGGGAGATGCATCTTTAAGTATTGAGACACCCTCTGTTGTAGAAATATTCATTAACCTTAATCTGATTTCAGGGTATTGCTTATGAAGTTGAAGCAATTGAACAAGTGGAATGATTTCGCTCTCAACAGGATCAGGAGGCCAGCCTGCTCTAAGCGTCTCTATACTTTGTCTGGACATTCCTCCGGCTTGTAATGATTTATCTCTTGGTGCAATAAGTACAGGGAAATTTTTCATTGCTCCAATTGAGAAGCCTTGTTTAAGAAACTCTATAGGAGGCATATAATCGTCATCACTTAAGCCAATAGCTCCATTCTGTAGTAGTTCTGTATGTTTTGAAAGCATAATCCCTTTTCCATTTAAACTAAAACCTCCCCACAAGTGTATTGAAATCTCACTTTTTATAGTCTTTAAAGCAATAATCGGCTCGATTTGATCTCTCCATAAATCACCTCTAGGCAGGATACCTAATTGGCCATATCCAGAAAATGTTGCTTTTTTTATAAGTGTATGGATAGTCTCTTCTTTACCATTAAAGGGAGACTCCAAAAATGAATGTGGATCAACAAGACAAGGGGCTAAAAGCATGTTTTTAGCTTTTTGAGGCTTGATTCCTAAAAGGTCTGCATTTTGAAGAGCCTTTCTACCAAAGGCCTTGATCACCCCATCTTTGATTAAAACAGGTTCTCTCTTTATTGATGATCCAGTCTTTTCAAGGATTTGAATATCTTCAAAAAAATAACTATTAGTCATTAAATTAAAGAGCTCCAGCAGCTGTTGAGTCGATAATTCCTCCCAAGTGTGAAGTGATATTTAGACAGGTGATTTGATCTGGTTGACCTTCTTCGTCTGAGAGATCAATAACTGTAACGCCTCCATTACCTTGTTTTATCATCCAAATATTTGATGGCATTAACCCTAATAGATGACAAAGAATAGTTTTGTTAACTGCATCATGAGCGACAACTAATGCGGTTTCATCATTTTTAAGATCTTGGCAAATCTCATTCCAGCCAGTAATGGATCTCGCAGAGACTTCTTTTATGTTTTCTCCATCTGGCATTTGAACTTTTTCAGGTGAAATCTTCCATGTTTGTAGAAGATCTGGCCAGTCGGTCTTTATCTCAGACTCCAACTTCCCTTCCCATTTTCCGTGACCAATCTCTACTAGGTTGTCTTTGAGAGAAATTCCGATCCCTGGATGTTCGTTTAGAATTATCTGAGCTGTTTCTATTGGTCTTGATAGAGAGCTACTAAAAGCTTTTTGTAGAAGATTAGTCTTTAAAAATTCACTTGCAGCCTTTGCTTGGGATTTACCATTTTTGTTTAAGGGAATATCAATTTGTCCTTGGAACCTTCCTTGTTTATTCCAGTCTGTTTCACCATGCCTAACTAAAATAATTCTTTTTTTACTCCTTTTCTTAGGAATTGTAGGATGTAAATGAGCGATATTATTGAGACATTGGATTTGAACTTGTCTATCTTTCCAATCCTTAAAAGTAATATTACAAATTGAGATTGAGGTATTATCTAACTTCAATCTTCTAAAACCTTTTGATGGCTCATTAATTAATTTCAGTATCAAGCATCTAAGAATTGCATTATGGGCAACTATCAAAATTGTTTTGTTAGAGCCTGAATGAGTATCAAATATAGATTTTAAGAAATTTTCAGCTTGATATAGGAGTTCTTTAATTGGTTGAAATTTTGAACCGTCGTTTCTATTAATTGTTAGTTCCTTGGGCTCTTTTTGCCAAATAGCAAGCTCTTCTGGAAACTGATTTTTTATTTCATTTTTTGTTAAGCCACTCCAAGGACCAAGGTCAACCTCTAGGAGTTCATCTGTATAAGTTGCTTTAAGCTTGCTTTGATGTTGTTTGATGATGATTTTTGTGGTTTCTGCTGCTCTTTGTAAAGGGGAGCTATAAATTGCATCTATGGGAATAGAGGAGATTGTTTTTCCGGCTGCTTCAGCTTGCAATTGCCCCTCTCTAGTTAATGTTGAAAGGTCGTTTCTTCCTTGAATACGACCTTCCTTGTTAAAACTGCTTAATCCATGACGAACAAAAATTAGACGCAATGTCATTAAATAAAGTGTCTTCTAGATATTTATGGTATTAGCCATGAGGGCAATCTAATGTTCTTTTAGTAAATATAGAAGTCTTTCTCCATGTCAGTCTTCACAAGTTGATTTTATGAGACAAGCCAAAACTGGTTGGAAATGGGCGGTCGCTCTATTTTCATTGCTTTTAACTGTTCTGATATGGCAACAAGGTTTGCAATCAAGCTTTGAAAGACCCTCAGTAGCTCCAAAGATTTCTTTGATGCAAACTGAGATGGCAGTGTCAGCCTCTTCTTCTTTACCTGAAACAATACAAGAAGTATTTTTAGGTTCAGAACCTCAAAAAAAACTTTATCAAGCTCTCAGTAACATTCCTTTGGAACAAATTGAGGATAGAGAAAGATTGTTATTAGCAATTTTGGAAGAGTCTGAGAATGAGCAAAAATTTATCTTGAAGAAAGGTTTTAATGATAAAAATTTTGAAACAGTTAAAGGTTATATATTAGATAGACAAAAAGGTAAAGAACTCGATAAATTTCCTGATTTTGATGAGATTGAATTAGATCCTTTACTTTATCAAATTTCATGCTCCACTTTGGGATTTACGGATAAAAAATGTATTAATCAAAAATATAATACTCTTACTTCTTTAAGGCTTTTAACTTCACAATTAGTTCCATTTTTTGCTTCTCTTATAGGTTTTATACTATTGACTAGGTATGCTTTTGTTTTCTTAAGAAAGAAAAATACTCCTTGGCCAGAAATTATATCTCCTCCCTTATCATTAATAGATATGGTTCTTCTTATCTCTGGTGGTTTTGTTGTTATTGGTGAAGTTGTTTTTCCTGCACTGATTATACCAATAACTGATTTATTGTTTAATAATTTAAATTTATCCTCTCCATTAAAAGAGTCTCTAAGAGTATTGATTGGATACTGTTCAATGACTATAGCTCCTTTATTTATAATTAGATATCAATTAATGGGTCTAGTTTCTTCAGGAATTGATGGAGGTTGGCTTCAATGGAAAATCAGACCAATCAAAGAAGGACTTTTAAAATCACTAAGTGGATGGTTAATGATTATGCCTTTAGTGTTGTTTATTGGGTGGCTAATGAATGAGATTATCGGTGATCAGGGTGGAAGTAATCCTTTATTGGAATTGGTTTTAGGTAGTGATGAAATTATTCCATTGTTTTTGCTTTTGATTACAACTGTTGTTTTGGCTCCAGTCTTTGAGGAATTAGTTTTCAGAGGTATTCTTTTACCTGTATTGGTATCCAAAGTTGGCAAAGCTAGCGGAGTTTTATTAAGTGCCTTGATATTTGCTTTAGCTCATTTAAGTGTAGGGGAATTACCTCCTCTATTTGTATTAGGAATTGGTCTCGGTTTAATGAGATTGAGCTCAGGAAGATTATTCCCTTGTGCTCTTATGCATTCTCTATGGAATGGAGTCACTTTTATTAGTCTACTATTAGTAGCTTGAGATTAAATAAAAAAATATCATTATTCCAGCTCTTGCAGTTGCTTGATCAAGGTGTTTGACTTGAATTACTTTCGAATTTTGATTTGATTAGCCGTACTCTATATGAACAAAGAATCGGACAATTTCAAAAAAAGAAGTTGTCTACGGAATTGTTAAACAGTGTTTTTTCCACAAAACAGGTTCAAAGAAAATTTCCAATCCAAGCTGCTCTTCATATCGTTTTAGATGGTGCATTGGTAGGCATGCTCATAACAGTGTCAATAATGTCATCAGTAGCTCTGCACTCTCAATATTTGTGGACTAAGTCTTTTACTAAACTTGAAACTACTAGAGACTTGAACCGAAGGATTTTGGAATCTACATCAATCCTTGAAAGTTATTTATTGAAAAATGAAACCTTGTCTAGAAATTTAGTTCCTACTAAAGCGGAAGATCTTATATATGTGGATAGACCAAAACTAGAAGAAACTAAAAAAATATTCGATGTGACATTTAAAAGTAGATTTTTAGAGAAAATATCTTCTTTTCCCATTAAAGCAGGTTATTAAAAATTCCCATGAGAAGTTCTGATCATAGAAAGACGAGAAAGACTTTTAAATCAAAAACTCTTTCGCCCCTATCTCAGTCCAGGTTTAGAATTATCTTTGTTTTATTATGCCTTGGACTTGGGGGACTTTTTTTTAGGGTAGGTTGGCTTCAGCTATTTCAGTCTGATCAATTACGAGCTCTTGCACGCAAAGTACAAACAGAACAAAAGATTCCTTTGGGGACACGTCGATCTATTTTAGATAGAAATGGAAAGCTTGTCGCAATAGATGAGAGACGTTTTAAAATTTGGGCTCATCCTAGGTATTTTAATTTTCCTGGTGATTCATCTAGGACAGTACGTAAACCAGTCGAAGTGGCAAAGCTTCTTTCTGTGCCACTATCGAAAAGTGTTGATGAGATTTTAAAGAAATTAGGAAATTATTCTTCAGGGGTAAAACTTGCTGAGGGGGTTACGCCCGAGCAAGCTAATGCAATTAAGAAACTTGGAATAAGTGGGATTGATTTGGAGGTGTATCCTCAAAGGGTTTATCCTCACGGGTCACTTTTTGCAAATGTAGTTGGTTTTTTGGATTTAGAAAGAAAACCTCAGGCTGGGTTGGAATTAAGTTTAGATAGTGATCTAAAGCGTCTAGAAAAAGCAAGTGTAATCAGAAGAGGAGCTGATGGAACACCTTTGCCTACAGGTGTTAAACGTGGTGTCTTTGATGAAGATCAACTAAGTCTCCAACTAACTTTAGATGTAAGGCTTCAAGAAGTTGCCATTAAAGAAATAAGTAAGCAAGTAAAGAAGTGGAATGCAAAAAAAGGTGTGGTCATCGTAATGGATATAAATACAGGAGAACTTCTGGCATTGGCTTCTACGCCAACTTATGATCCTAATAAATATTGGGATTATTCTCCATCTCTTTTTAAAGAGTGGTCAGTGCAAGAATTATTTGAACCTGGTTCTACCTTTAAGCCAATTAACTTGGCATTGGCATTGGAGGAGGGGGTTATAAGTCCTCATGGAGAAGTGAATGATGATGGTCTGGTTACAGTAGGAGGATGGCCTCTCTCTAATTGGGATCGGAGACCTAACGGGGTATTGACTTTCCCTGAAGTGTTACAAGTCTCAAGCAATGTAGGTATGGTTAAGATTATGAATAAAGTGAATGCGAGTAATTACTGGCAATGGTTAAGGCGCTTAGGTATTGATGAGAGCCCAGAAACTGATCTTCCAGGAGCAGTTTCTGGGCAAATAAAATCAAAGCAGACTTTTGTAAATCAACCGATAGAACCTGCGGTAACCTCCTTTGGTCAAGGCTTTTCCATTACTCCGCTTAAACTAGCTCAATTGCATGCTTTGATTGCAAATGGAGGCAAACTTGTGACGCCTCATATCACTAAAGGCCTGAAAGGTGATTATGAGTCGTATTTCAATACTCCTTCAGAACCTAAGCAAATTTTATCTCCTGAGGTCACCAATACCGTTCTTGGATGGATGGAAACAGTTGTGTCATTTTACGATGAAAGTGGTATTGAGTTAGCTGTTCCTGGTTATCGAATTGGAGGGAAAACAGGGACGGCACAAAAATCGCAGGATGGTTTTAACTATAATTCTAAAATTTGTAGTTTTGTTGCAAGTCTTCCTATTGATGCCCCTCGTTATGTCGTTTTAGCAGTAATCGATGAACCCCAAAAGCCAAATGCCTATGGATCAACAGTGGCTCTCCCTGTGGCAAAAAAAATTATTGAGACTTTGCTTGTGATAGAAAAAATCCCTCCAAGTATTTCTAAAAAAGAACATTTGGCTATCAAAAGCTAAGAGATGGCTAAATTTTTCCAAAAGTACTAATTAAAGGGTGAAATCTATAAAAAACATAGCTAGTCTATGACATATGAAAGACGTTTTTTATTATGGAATCCCTTCTTAATCAGCTATCTTCAATGACTGTGGTGGTTGCTGATACTGGTGATCTTGAAGCGATCAAAAAATTTCATCCCAGAGACGCTACAACAAATCCTTCTTTAATTCTGGCTGCTGCACAAATACCTGCTTATCAAAGTTTGATTGATGAAGCACTTACTACCTCAAGAGAAATGTTGGGGGCCAGCGCCTCTAAGACTGATGTGGTTAAGGAAGCTTTGGATGAACTTTGTGTTGTCTTTGGTAAAGAGATTTTAAAATTAATTCCTGGCCGTGTTTCAACAGAAGTTGATGCAAGGCTAAGTTTTGATACTGAAGCTACTATTGCAAAAGCAAGAAAAATAATTGCTAAGTATAATCAAGATGGTATTTCTAATGATCGTGTTTTAATCAAAATTGCTTCTACTTGGGAGGGAATAAAAGCTGCTGAGGTATTAGAAAAAGAGAATATTCATTGCAACTTAACTTTATTGTTTAATTTTTATCAAGCAGTGGCTTGTGCTGAGGCAGGAGTAACGCTTATTTCACCCTTTGTTGGAAGAATTTTAGATTGGTATAAATCTGCTACAGGAAGGGATTCTTATCCAGCGACTGAGGATCCAGGGGTAGTTTCTGTTACTAAAATATTTAATTATTTCAAGTCAAATGGTTATAAGACAGAGGTCATGGGAGCAAGTTTCAGAAATATAGAGGAAATAACCGAGCTTGCAGGATGTGATCTTTTGACGATTTCTCCCAAATTACTTCAGCAACTTAATGAAACATATTTGGACTTGCCAATAAAATTGAATGCACAAAAACCTTTAGTCATAGAAGAGAAAATACATCTAGATAAGACATCTTTTGAACTAATGATGGCTGGAGATAAAATGGCTACGGAAAAACTTGATGATGGAATTAGCGGTTTTAGTAAAGCAATTGATAAATTAGAAAATCAATTGAACGAAAGACTTGAGTTGATTGAAGGAGGAGTTGCCTTAACTCTTTGATCTTTGATTTTGAAAGAGTAATCTCTTGATTACTCTTTTTGCAATGTCTTCATAACTCATTTCACCTGAAAGAATTTGTGCAATTCTTTTTGGAGCAGTTGGCCTTTTTACACCTATTTGGTATCCAACTTTAGGAAAACGATAAAAAACTTGAGAAATTCTTTTCCCCCAAGCCATCGAATTCCCCCAATTTCTTTGCACAGTTTTTGTATATACATCTAAACAATTCACTTCTCCATCTAGCCAATAAATAAGGCTTTTTGCCGCTTCAAATCCACTCATTAAAGCGGGCCTTAATCCCTCCGCTAAAAAGGGATCACATAATGAGGCAGCATCGCCAACCAGAAGAATTCCTTCCCCGTTTAATTTACTGTGGCCGTTCCATATTCTTAGTTTTTTGTTATGACCAATTACTTCAGAAGGGTTAAAACCCAAAGCAGGAAGAAATGATTTAAGTATGTCATTAACTGGAAGAGAATTCTTGTTATCTAAAAAAGTTCCCATCCCAATATTTACTTCATTTTTTAATGGAAAGGCCCATACAAATCCATTTTTTAATAGGCCAAATTCGAATCTAGCAGTTTCATTCCCTAAATTCCCCCTCCTCTTGATTCTCCCTGAGAAAGTGGATGCAAATTTTTGTTGACTTGGACCTAAATTAAAAGCTTTAGGCCATGGCGATTGAGAACCATCAGCAATAACAACTGCTCTTGCCTCTATTTGTCTCCCATCAAGAGCCGTAATATACCAGACATTAGATTTTTTTTTTATATCGACTACATTAAAATTAGTCAATAAATTACAACCAGAATTTAGTGCTTGATCTAATAAGAATGAATCAAGTTTTTCTCGTTTAACTATCCAAAAGGGAGAAGACCCAGAGAGCTCAGCGACAACTTTGTCGGTATTGCGCCAACTAAACTCTACATTTGTTATTACTTCATCAACTATTGGCAAAAGTTTAAAAGGAAACCAATTTTGCACTGCAGCAGACATTCCACCCCCGCAAATTTTCTCTGGAGAAGAAATATTTTTTTCAAGAATACAAACCTTTTTACTTTTACTAGCCAGATGAAATGCTGTAGTCGTACCTGATGCTCCCCCTCCAATAATGGCAACATCTATGAGGGTCAAACTTTTAAAATCTCAGCTTCTTTTTCTGAAAGTTTTTTTTCAATATCTTTAATAAATTTATCTGTCTCTTTCTGAATTGTTTCTTGTTCATCTCTGCTTTGATCTTCGGAAAGATCACCATCCTTTTCAGATCTTTTGACTCTATCTATTGCTTCACGGCGTATATTTCTTAGGGCAACTTTTCCTTCCTCTGCATACTTGGATGCGAGTTTGCAAAATTCTTTTCTACGCTCTTCAGTCAATGGTGGAACATTTATACGAATTATCTTGCCATCATTATTTGGTGTAAAACCTAGATCACTTGTTGCAATTGCTTTTTCGATGGAAGCTAATGAGCTTAAGTCGAAGGGTTGAATTGCAATTGTTTGAGAGTCAGGAGTAGTGATAGTTGCGAGAGATTTTAGGGGAGTTTCAGCCCCGTAATATTCAACTGATATTCTGTCTAACAAAGATGTATTTGCCCTTCCCGTCCTGATGGTATTAAAATTCCTCTGAGCTGCTTCTACAGATTTGCTCATTGTGGTCTTTAGCTCTTGGTTTGACATTCAGAAAAGTTATTGCAAATTGATTTTTAAAAAGCTTAAAAAAGTTTAGTTTTAACTTGAATTGGAAATTCTTGATCCAATTGGTTGGCCAGAAATAGCTTTAGCGATATTTCCAGGTTGAAAAATATTAAACACAACTATTGGGATTTTATTATCTTTGCAAAGAGCAATAGCAGTGCTATCCATTACTCCTATTTCGTTAGCTAATACATCTTGAAAGGTGAGATTTTCATATTTAATAGCATCAGTGAATTTTTTTGGATCTCGATCGTAAACCCCATCAACTTTCGTAGCTTTGAAAACAACTTCGGCGTTAATTTCAGCGGCCCTAAGTGCAGCAGTGGTATCAGTTGTAAAAAATGGATTGCCGCACCCACCTCCAAAAACTACTACTCTTCCTTTTTCAAGATGTCTTATTGCTCTTCTTCTTATGTACGGTTCTGCAATCTGTTGCATGTCTATAGCAGATTGAACTCTTGTAGGTACTCCAGCTCTTTCTAATCCATCTTGAAGTGTAATTGCATTCATTACAGTTGCAAGCATCCCTACATAGTCAGCAGTGGCTCGATCCATTCCTGCCGCTGATCCTTTTAGACCTCTAAAAATATTTCCACCACCTACAACAATTGCTATTTGCGTGCCATTATCAACCACTTTCGAAACATCCTTGGCAATTGATTGAACAATTTCAGGGTCAATCCCATAAGGTTTATCTCCCATAAGAGCTTCACCACTGAGTTTTATGAGTGCTCTAGAGTATGTCATTAAAAATTCATAACAATTTGACAGTAGCAAGTCCTGGGAGAACGTCTTGATATCTGTATTGGATCCCTTGCGATGGAAATATTTTTAAGATTAAAGATTAATATTCAATTCCTTCTTGTGCTTTTATTCCTTGCTCTCTAAAGGGGTGGTGGATTAATTTCATTTCTGTTACGAGATCAGCTGAATCGATTAGTTTTTCTGAGGCTCCTCTTCCAGTCAAGACTATGTGTGTAAGTTCTGGACGCATATTTATGCCATTTATAATTTCATCTTCATCTATATATCCAAGTTTAATTGCAACAATGATCTCGTCTAAAATTACAAGTTTATAATTTGGGTCTTTAATATATGAGACCGCCTTACTCCAGCTTGACTCAACTAAATTTATATCTCTATTTCTATCTTGTGTTTCCCATGTGAACCCTTCGCCACATGCATGAAACTTTAAGTTATCCCCAAATATTTTTAAAGCTAATGACTCGCCTGGTTCCCATCCACCTTTGATAAATTGAATTATTGCAACTTTGTGGTTATGGCCAATAGTTCTTAATCCCATCCCAAGAGCTGCTGTAGTTTTACCTTTACCTTGACCGGTATTGACTATTATTAGACCTTTTTCTTTTTTTCTTTCTTTTAATCTTTGTGTTTGAACTTCTTTCCTCTTTTTCATCCGTTCTCGATATTTTTCATCAGAAATATTTGGTATTAAATTACCACCCATTCCTATTTTTTCGGCACTCTTATCTAGGTTATTAAGTCTTGAATCCTTTTTAGAGGTTTTATTTTTCATTTCCTTTGCTTAAATTAAATAAGTTAATAAAAGAATAATTTTAAAAAAAAATATAGCTATAAATATTAATTATTCTTCTTGTTAATATTTGACTCTAGATAGAGCACTATCGACAGCAATTTGCTGATCTCTTCTTGTTATCCAATGATGATAGGTTTTTGTATGTATTGACACTGAGTGTCCCATCATTTTTGCAGCTACAGTATTAGGTAGGCCTATTAAGATGGTCCTAACTGCCCATGCATGTCTTAAATCATAGGGGGTAAAAGATATTTTGTATCTTCTGAATTGTTCAGATACTCTTCTTCCGATATGTTGAAGAGTTGTCTCTTTTAGGTCTGTTTTAATAACGGGAAGTAAATCTAAAGTATCAGTTATGTTTTCCAGCTCAAATAAACCAACCCAATCAGGATGAAATGGCCAAACTTGATGCTCTCCTGTTTTCGTATTTGGGAAAACTCGGAGTATTTTATCCCCACCTTTTTTTAAACAAGATAAGTCACTAAAAAAGACTTCATGATTTCTAAGCCCATAGGTTGCCATTAACCCAAAAACAAATCTCCATTTTGGATTTGGTATTAATTGAAAGCTATTAATAATTTCTTCATCACTTGGTAATTTTCTGAAATTTGATTCGTGTATTCCATAACCACTTTGAAGTTGTTTCCAGTTCTTGGGTAGCTCTAATTTGATGTGTCTAGCTAAAGCACTTAAAGCAATTCCACATTGTTGCCTGCTCCTTGTATTTTCTTTGTAACTTAAAAGGATTTTCACTAGTAGCTGCTCGTTTAATTTAAGAGTAGATTTATGACTTACCCCAATTAATCTGTTCAAATATGGTTTGTAAGCAGATTGCCAAGTGCTGATCATTCCTGCGGATGACTTGCTTCTAGATGTATCAGAAAAAAATTGTCTTTTAAAGCTTTCTATTTCATTGCTTATTACTGTTTTATCAGTTTTTGTTGATGAGATGGCTTTTTCTTTAATCCAATTAGACCAACAAAATTGATTTTTTTTAAGTTGAAAATCAATCAATTCTATGGCTTTCCTAGCCTCTTCTAGACCATTAATGTCGTATGGAAGTTTCAGACTTATTCTTTGAACTTTAGAAAGTTTATTAGATTTCTTATCTGGCAAAGAGCCGCGAATGTTTAAAACTTTACCCCTTTTCTCAATTCTTAGATTGATTCCCTTTGATTCAAGGTTTTGGTTGATATCTAGTAACTTTTGATTCTCGTCCATGATCCTGTAAATTTAGCTAGCTTTACTTTGATAATGTTTTGTATAACCTTTTATAAGGAGTTTTTTCTAAAATGGCTCGGGTTGGTGTCCTCTTATTAAATCTCGGAGGTCCTGAGAGGATTAAGGACGTGGGACCATTTTTGTATAATTTATTTTCTGATCCAGAGATAATTCGTTTACCAGTTCCTGCTTTTCAAAAACCTCTGGCTTGGCTCATAAGCTTATTAAGGAGTAGTAAATCACAAGAGGCTTATAGATCAATTGGAGGTGGATCACCTTTACGTCGTATTACCGAGCAGCAGGCAAGAGAACTCCAAAGCTATCTTAGAAATATAGGAATAGACGCAACAACATATGTTGCGATGAGGTATTGGCATCCATTTACTGAGTCAGCTGTGGCGGATATGAAGGCTGACGGAGTTAGCGAAGTTGTTGTTTTACCTCTTTATCCCCATTTTTCTATAAGTACAAGTGGATCCAGTTTTAGAGAATTGAAAAGGTTAAAAGATGGTGACGATGAGTTTGCAGAATTATCAATTCGTTGTATTCGAAGCTGGTTTGATCATCCAGCCTATGTTTCTTCAATGGCTGAATTAATTAAGAAACAGATCTTAGCTTGTGATTTACCCCAAGAGTCCCACGTTTTTTTTACTGCACATGGTGTTCCTAAAAGCTATGTAGAAGAAGCCGGTGATCCTTACCAAGATCAAATACAGAACTGTTCGCTTTTGATTATTGACCAGCTAGAAAATTCGCTTGGATTTAGCAATTCATTCTCACTTGCTTATCAAAGCAGAGTAGGGCCAGAAGAGTGGCTAAAACCATATACAGAAGAAGTATTAGAAAAGCTTGGAAAATCAGGCGTAAAGGAACTTGTCGTGGTCCCAATAAGTTTTGTGAGTGAGCATATTGAAACTCTCCAAGAGATTGATATTGAATACAAAGAAATTGCTCAGAAAAATGGAATTGTTAATTTTAAAAGAGTTCCAGCTCTTGATATCTATCCGTTGTTTATTGAAGGATTGGCAGATCTAGTTTCTTCTTGCTTAAACGGCGAGGGGATTAGTTTGGAGGAAGCATCTAAATTGCCAGAAAGAGTAAAACTTTACCCTCAAGAGAAATGGCAATGGGGTTGGAATAACAGCTCTGAAGTTTGGAATGGAAGAGTTGCGATGATTGTTTTTCTTTGTTTTTTGATGGAATTAATAATTGGGAGTGGACCTTTACATCAATTAGGTTTGCTCTAGAGAATTAAAATAACTATTTGTATTGATTGGTTAAATAATAAGCTTGCTGATAAAACTTAGAGAATTTAATTAAATCTTTGCTTAATTTATTTTAATTGAAATTATGCATACTAAGATTTATAGATAGTTTAAATTTTCTTCTGCCGTGACCCTGACTTCTACACCTAATCAAATAGGAGATTCAGGAACACAAACTCAATATGAGAAGAAGTCAGGAGCTGATGCCTTGATGGATTCTCTTCGTAGGCATGGAGTAGATACTATTTTTGGTTATCCAGGCGGAGCAATCCTCCCAATATACGATGCGGTTTTTAAAGCAGAGCAAGAGGGATGGTTAAAACATATTCTTGTTCGACATGAGCAAGGTGGAACTCATGCTGCAGATGGTTTTGCTAGAGCAACGGGGAAAGTAGGTGTTTGTTTTGGTACATCAGGGCCTGGAGCTACGAATCTAGTCACAGGAATAGCCACTGCTCAGATGGATTCTGTACCTCTTGTCGTCATAACAGGACAAGTTCCGAGACCTGCTATTGGTACTGATGCTTTTCAAGAAACAGATATTTTTGGGATAACACTTCCAATTGTTAAACATTCATGGGTCGTAAGAGATCCATCTGAAATTGCAAAAGTTGTAGCGCAAGCTTTTCTTATTGCCTCGTCGGGTAGACCAGGACCTGTTTTGATTGACATACCAAAAGATGTTGGACAAGAGATGTTTAAATATCTTCCTGTTGAGCCAGGTTCAATAAAGCCACCAGGATTTGAACTGCCATTCGCGCCAGAACATAAAGCCATAAGTGCAGCCTTAGATTTAATTGAAAATGCTGAGCAACCCCTCCTTTACGTTGGCGGGGGTGTTATTTCTTCGGGGGCACATGAAACTCTTGCTGCGATTGCTAATAGATATCAAATCCCCGTAACAACAACTTTGATGGGTAAAGGCGCTTTTGATGAACGTGATCCCTTATCAGTGGGGATGCTTGGTATGCATGGAACAGCTTATGCAAACTTTGCTGTGACTGAATGTGATTTGTTGATTGCCATTGGAGCAAGATTTGATGACAGAGTTACAGGTAAATTAGATACTTTTGCTCCAAAAGCAAAAGTAATTCATTTTGAGATTGATCCTGCTGAAATAAATAAAAATAGAGTAGTTGAAGTCTCTGTACTAGGTGATGTTGGAATTAGCCTTGTTAAATTATTAGACCTCAGTAATCAAAGGAAAACAAATTCAAGAACTTCCAACTGGATTAACAAAATAAATAATTGGAAAAATAATTTTCCTTTGATGACTCCCCCTAAAGAAGGAGAAATTTATCCACAGGAAGTTTTAATTGCGTTGAGAGATTTGGCTCAAGATGCATACATTACAACTGATGTTGGACAACATCAGATGTGGGCAGCACAATATTTGTTAAATGGACCTAGACAATGGATTAGCAGTGCTGGACTTGGAACAATGGGTTTTGGAATGCCTGCTGCAATGGGAGTCAAAGTTGCTTTGCCTAAGGAGAAAGTAATTTGTATTGCTGGCGATGCAAGTATCCTTATGAACATTCAGGAGCTTGGAACTATTGCTCAATACAAGTTGAATTTAAAAGTAATTATCATCAACAATCATTGGCAAGGAATGGTTAGGCAATGGCAAGAAAGTTTTTACGATGAAAGATATTCGGCATCTAACATGTCTGTTGGGGAACCTGACTTTATTTCGCTATCCAACGCTTTTGGGATTGAGGGAATAGTAATTTCAGAAAGAGAAAACTTAATCCCTGAACTCCAGAAAGCATTGGCGAATGAAGGACCAGTTCTTGTTAACGTAAATGTAAGAAAAGGTGAAAATTGTTACCCTATGGTGCCACCTGGGAAAAGTAATGCTCAAATGGTTGGCATATCTGAGATTAAGAAATAATTTAAAAACTTTTTATGAGTAAACTTTTTACAAAGATTTTAATATTATTAATTTCTCTATTTTGTTTTCATTCGGGAGTTGATGCTGCTGAAATCTTGCAAGTGACTAGTTCGTCTGTTTTGCTGATCGGAGATCATAATCGTACCTACACAGTGAAATTAGCATGTACAGAAATCAGTCCTGATTTAGAAGAAGAATCTGTTAAGTGGCTCAAAAAACAGCTGCCGAGACATACAAAAGTAAATTTAAAACCTAAAGGATCAGTTGAGGGTGTTTTAGTTGCCAAAGTTATTCCTTTTGATAGTGAAATTGACATAGCTGAGAAATATATAAATGAAGGATTAGCTATGAAAAAATGTTAAATAAATTATAAAATTTTATATAAAAATTATTATGAATAGATGAACTCTATTGTCATTTATTGATTTTAACTCTTTCTATGGATTAAATAGTTTTGTGTTTGAGTATTTGCAGATTCTATTTAGATTGATTTGATATTTATCTCCTTTTATAGAAGGTCCTATGGCAATAATAAAATTATTTTCTTTTAATAGATAAGATTGAGAAATTCAATATCCTTAAAAATTAATAATCTTATTTTTATAGTGAATTG
>QBVH01000012.1 GCA_003284445.1 Prochlorococcus sp. AG-311-D23
TCGGACTCAGTTGCGAAGCCTCTTGCTTATTGGGAGGTAAATGTATGTGGGACTAATAATCTTTTAGAGATTATGAATAAGTATGAGTGTTATACAATCGTTTTCAGTAGCAGTGCAACAATTTATGGTTTTTCTAATTCTATTCCTATTGCTGAGAGTGCAAAAGTCTCTCCTATTAATCCTTATGGAGTTACAAAAGTTTCTATTGAAAATATGTTAAGTGATTTATATAAATCTAATTCTAATTTATGGAAAATAGCATCATTACGCTATTTTAATCCTGTTAGTGCTCATTCCTCCGGAATAATTGGTGAGGCCCCAATTGGAATTCCAAGTAATCTTTTCCCTTATATTACACAAGTTGCAATAGGAATTAGGAAATATCTTTATATATATGGAGATGATTGGGATACAAAAGATGGATCAGGAGTTAGAGATTATATTCATATTATGGACTTAGCGGAGGGACATATTTCGGCACTTAATTTTTTACAAAATAATAATGCATGCTTAGAAAAGATAAATTTAGGTTCCGGTAAAGGTTATTCAGTATTTGAGATGGTTAATGAATTTGAGCTTTCCACAGGTTTTAAAGTTCCTTACAAAATCAAAGATAGACGAGCAGGTGATATATCCATATCCATTGCAGATATTTCAAAAGCTAAAAAGATATTAAGCTGGAACCCTAATCGAGATCTTAAGGAAATATGTATAGATGGATGGAATTGGCAAAAAAATAAATTAAAATAGCCTTTTTTATTAGTGATTGCAATTTATATTTTCTCTGGGAATATCTTCATTAACTTCTGTGAAATTCTCGAGAGAAATATTTTTCATTAATTATTTATTTGACATGTATTTTGATTGTACATATGTTACGTATAAAAATATTAAGAAATATCCATATTTCTTTAATAAGTGCGATGCCAGAGGAGGTAGGAAATATTCTTAATCACTTAGATGATGTTACATCTCAAAATTTGGAGATTTGGAGATTTATACAGGAATATGGGATAGAAGACTAATAATTCTCAGACTGTTTTTTTCTTATTATCTTTGAGTGGATGGGTCAAGGTAAGTGCTGCTTGAGCTGCAACAAGGTTAATATCAAGTTCATCAAAAGATCATCCCATAAGTTGTATTTTTTTTACAGGAGTTGGAGTTGTATTGGATTCACAACTAAAACAAAGATTTAGTTCTAGTAGATAAATTTGTTCAGCATTATATTGATGTAATACCGCTTTTTAAAAAGTTTTATAATCAAGCACTTAATTTGGATAGATTAAGTTCATCTGAAGAATGTAAAAATAACACTTATTTGGCAATTATTAATTCTAAAAATGATTTACTACTTGAAGAGTTTGGTTAAATTACAAAAGGATTAATCGATACTGGAGATAGATTTATTTCAGATCGAAATATTTTGGTTGAATTGCCAAAGACTTATACGGATTATTGTCTGTAGAGATGGAGGGAGCAGCTGTCGACCAAGTCGCGACTCAGTAGGAGATTCCATGCATAATTTTCGTGTTATTTCTGTCGAGGCAAGTTCAGATACTGCTCAGAATTGCAGTTGATTTTTAGAACTATATTAAAAACATTCTTGGGACTTCTTAAAATTATATTTCTTGGAATATCTGATTTAATACATATTATTTGTCAATTTTAGAATCGTAAATGTATATTTATAAAATAAAATATTGTTTTAATCTTTCAGTATATCCATACTTTGCAATCTATAAAAGTGTGACAAGAAGGTGTTCAACGATATTTCAACACTTGAAAAAAATAATGAGTTGTCTGGAGTACTGATTTATAAGATATTTTTTCTAGGTCTCGAATTATAATTTTATAAGTACTTAATTCATCCAAATTAATTATTTGTTTTGCAGAAGCAGTAACTTCAGAAGACAAGTTATTGACAAGTCCTTTTTTAAGCCTCTGTTAAAGATTTACGAGTAGTTTTAACACCGTTTGCTGTCTCTCAATATTGATTTCATAACAAATTGCACTTATTTGTCAAACAACAAAACAGAACTTTTGAGACCATTTATCCTACGAGTCTATATTATCTAGTAAAATAAGACTTATATATCTATATCTTTAAGCGGTGCTTATAAAGAAAAAAAACCAATTCAAATTTCTTTCACTAAAAGTTCTTGGTTTTATTTGCTTGTCTAGCTTTTTTGGTCTAAACGCTCAGCAAGTCGTTTATGCGAGGACTATATCCTTAGAGACATCATATTTAGGATCAAGAAATGAACTTGAGGACTATATTTTAGATACTGGAGATGTATTGAATATTGAATTTTTTAATATTCCTGAACTGAGTGGTTCCTTTAGAATTAATGAGCAAGGAGAGATATATTTGAAACGAATAAAATTTACTTATATTAGAGGTCTCACCATTAAAGAACTTACTCAATTACTAGAAGAACGTTATAAAGAATTTCTTTTAAATCCAGAGATATATATAAGAATTAGTACTTACAAGTCTATTAGAGTTTCTGTAAGTGGTGAGGTAAGAGCACCCGGAGTGATAAGACTTCCTGCGTATATTTCAAGAGATGTTGGAACATACTTAGATGTTGTAAATAATAATCAATCAAGCTTAGATTCTGTTCCTAACTCCAGCAAAATCAATACCAACTCAAGCTCGCTATCTTTGACCACTAACAAAAATGTGAATGGAAATTCTTTAATTAATTCTAACAATTTAATTAAAAGAAGTAATGATTATATAACCACTCTTGCAAATGCAATTCAAAAAGCAGGCGGATTAACTTCTTATAGTGATATTGGTAATCTGGAAGTTACCAGAGAGGTGCCTCTTGGGAACGGAGGTGGCAAAAAAAGAGCCATAGTTAACTTTCTCTCTTATATTCGAAATGCAGATGCCTCATCTGATCTGCGACTGTTTGATGGAGACAATATCTTTATTCCTCGTCTTGAAGAAAAAGATCTAACTATTATTCCTCAATCAATACTTTCCGGTCTATCTCCCAGGTTTGTAAGTGTATTAGTTGGGGGGGAAATAGAAAATCCTGGAACGGTAAAGATTCCAATTGAAGGAAGTCTTTCCGACGCAATGAATTTAACAGGTCCAAGGAATGCTCTGTCAGGAAAAGTTGATTTAATTAGATACAATAAAGACGGAACTTTATTAAGAAAGAATATTCGTTATTCTGTGAATGCCACTCCAGGATCTAGTAGGAATCCATACTTATTAGATGGTGATTTAATAACTGTTAAAAATAGTATTTTAGGAAGATCATCTGGATTATTAAAAGCAATAACTGAACCTTTTGTAGGTTTTTACGCGACGAAAGAACTTTTTGAAAGCATTAGTGGAAATTAGTCTTAAGTAAAGTTTATGAATGAAAAAGAATCAACAATGAAATTTTGTTTCGTGGTATAAAAGTTTACATTATTTAAATTGTCCATTTAATTTTTCAATATTCACTCCGGTAAAACACTGACTTGGTATAGCTTCCGTCATGCATTCACAAGATACTTTTATCAGCTGGCGTTCCACTCCCATCAATTGCAGCAATTACCGATTCAGACATGAAATATATCCAAGAGTATTACTTTTATTAAAGAGCTGATGACTCACATGAGATTCTTTGAAGATAAAGCCAGTGGAGAGAAGTCTGAGTTGGACAGGGTTAAGCTAGTTTTGATGAAACTATTCTAGAAAACTAGATCTGCCAGATTATGAAGAAAATATTAGTCAAGTAGGAAGAGAAATGAGAAGGCATTAATCATGATCCAACATGGGACATAATCAGATCAACACCTTGGTGATTTATTGCAGGTGTCTCTTCAACTTCCCAGCCAGCTTGTTCAAGTATTTCTTTGCAGTGTTTTTCATATTCAACGCCTGACAATGAATTAGTTTTATTTGCTAAAGATAGGTTTTTACTTATGAGATCAATCTCTTGATCGAGTTCTTTGAAAAAAAGAACTATATGGAATTGTTTTACCAAATTCTTTGTGAGTCAATACATCAATCTCTTTGTGGATAACCCTGATATAAAAATCAGTTAAGCCAGTATTCCCAGTTGAAGGATCATATTTATTCTTCCATTTTGAAGAATTAACATTCCCATAAATATCTGTTTCAGTTAGTTTTCTTTTTTCTTGGACTAGGGCAAAGCGATGCTTGAAAACTTGTTCTTTAATTATTTTACTAAGACCTTCTTTTGCTTTAGTTATTCTTTCTTTTTTATATTTTTTTTTCTCTTCAGCCTCTATTATAGATTTTCTTTTATTTGCCTCATTTCTAATATTTTCTTCTTCTCTTAATTTGATATCTACATAGAAAAAAACTATTGCAAAAACAACTAAAAGGAGTATTTCCATAAACTCATAATCGCCCTTTTTTTCTTTAACGCAATTTATTTGAGTTGTTTTTCTAGCGTCGGGCAGACAGCCCGATGAGTGTTACTCCCCTTGGAACTCCCCTTGAGGTCTGTTTATGTGTGTTTACTAATGGTTACGAATGAGGACTGAATATCTTACTAGGGGGAAAGATAAACCTAGTTATAGACAATAAAAAAGGGCCTAATGGCCCTGATAGTAATTGGTGGCGGGGGCAAGATTTGAACTTGCGACCTTCGGGTTATGAGCCCGACGAGCTACCAGACTGCTCTACCCCGCGAATCTTTGAAATCATACATCTTTATGTGACGTGTATTACTCATTTGTTTGGGTTAGGGGATCTTTAATTCTCCTTCAACTTCTATATAGATACCTGGCTTTTTCTGAAGGATGATTTCATCAAGCTCTTCAATTGCTGATGGAGTGATCCATTCGAGTTGTCTAAGAAGATGTATTGCAACTGCGTGCTTTGCTCTTTTTGATCCATCTTCAACCTTTATTGAGAGTCCAATACCTTCACCCAGAAGACCAATACATTGGATTCCTTCACTTCCACCTTTGCTGATAATTTGATTGTGCCCTCTTTTTATTAATTCTGAATCAAAATATCCTTCGCCAGCAATAAGGTTTGGATTGTTTGTCATAGCACGGGTTATTTTTTCAAATTCAGGTTGTTCAGACTTAGACAAATGAGCATATAAAACCGCCATTTGGGATAAACGCAAAAGTAACGTTGGAGCTCCACAGTCATCTCTTTCTGCAATTAATTCTTCGGCAGGTATTTTTAGTAACTCGGCAACTATCCTGAAAATTTCTTTCTGTAGTGGATGATGTCCCATCAAATAGCTATCTAGATCCCAGTTCATTTTTTTGCAGGTTGCTAGAAATGCTGAATGCTTTCCTGAGCAATTATGTTGAAGCTTGCTTTCTCTATTTTGAGGCGTTGGGCACTTTAGCTCTTTTACATCTATGTCTGCATTCCAAAGGAGCTTGAATGCTGTTCTAGCTTGAACTGATGATCCGCTATGAGAGCCACATGCCAGCGCTAATGTTTTATTGTCGAGATTATATTTATCGAATGCACCACTTGTAATGAAAGGCATTGCTTGGAATGGTTTTAACGCTGATCGTATGAATGTTTCATATTCACATAATCCTGCCTTCATCAATATCCTTCCTTTCGTATCACATATTGAAGCGTGGGCTCTATGAATGGATTCAACACTTGAACCTCTTTTTACCAGAACCTTCAAAGAATTGTTGCTGTTATTTGAAAAATTGTTTTGTAAATTCATCTATTAATTCATTCCTGAAAGTATAAATAAAATTGAAGATATTATAACTGATATTAAAACTACTATTATTACTTCTAAATGATTTATAACTGGTTTGATTTGGTATTGAGCTATGAGTAAATCTTTTGCTCTCCAATCAATTGGCTTTTCCCAAGTCTGTCCATCATACCAACCAGATTCTTCATATTCAATGTTTTCAGAATTAAGACGTTTATATATGTAAACCCAACTTAACCATTGCCTGATTAGTAATAATATAGGAAAAGCTATAGACGCAGTAATGCTTATAAATATAAGTTCAAAAAGATTGTTTTTAAGGTAATCACTTCCATAAGAAATTGTCAAACAAACTGGTAAAATTAACAACGAACTAGATATTAACTTCCTGTAAAAAATTTTTCTTTCTAAAAAAGGCCAAGAGATTATCCATAAACTTTTTATATTATTAAATTCGTTTAGTGGCCTTTGGTTTAGAGGCACAGGGCATATTATTTTATTCATCCATTAAGGCTATTAATTTGTTATTTATAAAATCATGAATAATGCCATTGCTCCAGAATGACTCTAAATCATAAAATCTTCTTTCATTAGGTTGAAAAACATTAATTATTAGATCTCCATAATCTAATAACGCCCATTTCGCATCATTTATTCCTTCCTTTCGAAGAGGTAGGAGATCTGCTTCCTCTCTTAGTGTCTTTTCTACATTATTAACTATTGCTCTTACTTGAACATCTGAAAGTCCTTCAGTAATTAATATCCAATCAGCAATACTAGATACTTCATCAACTTTTAAAAGTTTTATATCACCAGCTTTTCTATCATCGCAAGCAACTGCAGCTAGTGCAACTAACCTATTACTATCCATAAACATTTTCACTCGTAACTGATTTTTGAGATCCTTCTTGAGATGCCATTTCTGCGCGAGCTCTTTCAGCACTCTTTCTGAGTGCTTCTAATCTATCTTCATAGAATGTACGCTTTTTTTTCTTTCTAGATTTTTCAACTAAATCTTTTAATGCACCACCAAGACTTTTGTAAGCATTTGGAACGCTATATCCAAATCTGCAGGCCAAATCTATAGCCCTCTCATCAGCGGATATTGCATCTTGTAATCGTTTTTCTGAATTATTTTTTAAGTAAAGCCTATAACTTGCAAAACCTGACAATCCAAGTGCCATTAAAAGTAGCAATCCATCTTGAACCCATAATTCTCCAATAGCGCCACCCAAACCTATTGCAAGAGCTGCCATTTCCCAGCCATCTCTTGGAATGGTGTCATCTTGAATGCGTCCCACCTCATGCCAAAACAATAGATTTCTATGATCTTGAGCTAAGTAGTCCCATTGCTCAAGGTCAACTTGAATCTCTACTTCATCTCGCCCAATTTCTTCAAGCGTGATTAGTGGAGGATCTATTGCTGCTGCGGCTTCAATGAATACCCAGCTTTGGTTTTCTGGTGGCAGCAGCCCTTTTAGGCGCTGTAGTTCGCTCATACTCTTTGTTTCTTATTCGGAAAGTTAGTTAAACTTTAATGGTAGTTTGCCGATCTAGACAGTAGATGATAAACACATACCTAGAATGCATGACATAAATGAAGTTTACAAGAAATTCAAATGCCACGGCGTAAAGATATACGTCGGATATTGATACTAGGGTCTGGACCAATTGTTATTGGACAGGCCTGTGAATTCGACTATTCCGGGACCCAAGCATGCAAAGCGCTAAGAAGCGAAGGTTTTGAAGTCATTTTAGTTAACTCTAATCCAGCTTCAATAATGACGGATCCTGAAACAGCAAACAGGACCTATGTTGAACCATTAACGGCTCAAGTTGTTGAACAAATAATAGAAATAGAAAGACCTGATGCTCTTTTGCCCACAATGGGCGGGCAAACTGCTTTGAATATTTCAGTAGAATTAGCAGAATCTGGAATTTTAGAAAAATATAATATTGAATTAATTGGTGCCGATCTTAATGCAATTAAAAAGGCTGAGGATAGAAATTTATTTAAAATAGCGATGAAAAATATTGGTGTTGATGTTTGTCCATCTGGTATAGCTTCCAATCTTCAAGAAGCTGAAATAGTTGGAAATGAAATCTCTTCATTCCCAAAAATTATTCGTCCTGCTTTCACATTAGGAGGAAGTGGAGGAGGTATTGCTTATAACCAGGATGAATTTTTAGAATTATGTAAAACCGGCTTAGATGCTAGTCCTGTTTCTCAAATACTTATCGAACAATCTCTTTTAGGTTGGAAAGAATTTGAGTTGGAAGTTATGAGGGATTTATCAGATAATGTTGTAATAATATGCAGTATAGAAAATGTTGATCCTATGGGAGTTCACACTGGGGATTCTATTACAGTAGCTCCTGCGCAAACTCTTACTGATAGAGAATATCAACGTTTAAGAGACTATTCAATTTTAATAATTAGAGAAATTGGAGTAGCAACTGGTGGAAGCAATATTCAATTTGCAATTAATCCGAATAATGGTGAAATTATAGTAATTGAGATGAATCCTCGTGTTAGTAGATCATCAGCTTTAGCAAGTAAAGCTACAGGGTTTCCTATTGCCAAAATTGCCGCTCTCTTGGCTGTTGGTTATAGGCTAGATGAGATTATTAACGATATTACCGGTAAAACACCCGCGTGTTTTGAACCTTCAATTGATTACGTAGTTACTAAGATTCCTCGTTTTGCATTTGAGAAATTCTCAGGAAGTTCTTCAATTCTTACAACTTCAATGAAGTCAGTTGGTGAGGCTATGGCAATAGGTAGATGTTTTGAAGAATCTTTTCAAAAGGCTATTCGATCTTTAGAGACAGGACTTAGTGGTTGGGGGTGTGATCGAGTTGATCCAAATGTATCTTCTATTGAATTAGAAAGACTATTAAGGACACCTTCTCCAGAGAGAATAATGTATGTTCGATTAGCAATGAAGAATGAACGTAGTGATAATGAAATTTTTTCTTTTTCTAAAATAGACCCTTGGTTCTTATCAAAACTTAGGAACATAGTAAATGCAGAGAATCAATTACTTAAGTATGAAAATATTAATCAATTAGATCCTAATTTTTTCTTCAAACTAAAACAACTTGGATTCTCTGATCGTCAGATTTCCTTTGCACTAAATACTGATGAATTAACAATTAGATCTAGAAGAACCTCTCTTGAAATATTACCCGTTTATAAAACAGTTGACACATGTGCTTCTGAATTTTCTTCCAATACACCTTACCATTATTCTACATATGAAAGACCAGTCTACAAGATTGATAACTCTGGAAATATAGTCAAAAATATTAATCTTAATGAAATAAAGAATGATAATAAAAATAAAATTTTAATTTTGGGTGGAGGTCCAAATCGTATTGGACAAGGTATCGAATTTGATTATTGTTGTTGTCATGCTTCTTATCAAGCTCAAGAGGAAGATTTTACAACAATAATGATAAATAGTAATCCCGAAACGGTTTCTACTGATTATGACACTAGCGACATACTTTACTTTGAACCTCTAACTCTAGAGGATGTTCTAAATGTTATTGAATTTGAGTGCCCTTATGGAATAGTAGTCCAATTTGGAGGGCAAACGCCTTTAAAACTCTCTTTACCGATAGTTAATTGGCTAGATAAAGCGGAAAACTCAAAGCTACAAACCAAAATTTTAGGTACATCTCCCATTTCAATTGATTTGGCTGAAGATAGAGAGCAATTTGACAAGGTTCTGAGAAGATTGGATATTAGGCAACCCAAAAATGGTCTTGCTAGAACTTTTGAAGAGTCATTGAATGTAGCGAATAAAGTTGGCTATCCATTGGTTGTTAGGCCTTCATATGTTCTCGGTGGTAGAGCTATGGAAATTGTTTATGAGCAAGATGAGTTGGAAAGATACATAAAAGAAGCTGTAAACGTTGAGCCAGATCATCCAATCCTTATCGATCAATATTTAGAGAATGCAATTGAGGTTGATGTTGATGCTTTGTGTGATGTAAGCAAAAATGTTGTGATTGGAGGATTGATGGAGCACATAGAACCCGCTGGTATTCATTCTGGCGATTCAGCATGTTGCCTTCCTTCCATAACGCTATCTGCAGAATCAATTAAAACAATTAAGCATTGGACAAAATCTTTAGCTATTGAACTAGATGTGGTTGGTCTAATTAACCTTCAATTTGCTGTCAAGAGAAATAATGAGGGCAATGAGATTGTTTACATTATTGAGGCAAATCCAAGGGCTTCGAGAACAGTTCCTTTCGTTTCTAAAGCCACTGGAGTCCCTCTTGCGAAAATTGCAACACAGTTACTTTTAGGCAAAACACTAAAAGATATTGGATTAAATCATGAACCAATTCCTCCACTTCAAGCAATAAAAGAGGCTGTTATGCCTTTTAAGCGTTTTCCTGGCTCAGACAGTCTGTTAGGACCAGAAATGCGTTCGACTGGCGAGGTGATGGGTTCTGCAAAAACTTTTGGAATGGCCTATGCAAAATCCGAACTCGCAGCCGGCGAGGGATTGCCTACTTCCGGTTTTGTTTTCTTATCTACTCATGATCGAGATAAACCTGCATTGATTCCCGTAGCCAAGAAATTAATAGAACTAGGTTTTTCAGTTTTGGCAACATCTGGCACTTCCAAGTATCTTGAGAAATTTGATTTAAAGGTAGAAATGGTTCTCAAGGTTCACGAAGGAAGACCAAATATTGAGGATATGATTAGATCTGGAAAGGTTCAGTTGGTAATTAATACTCCAATTGGACGTCAAGCAATTTATGATGATAAATATCTTAGAAAAGCAGCCCTAGACTACTCTGTTCCAACCTTAACAACCTTAAAAGGTGCTAGTGCCGCTGTAAAAGGTATAGAGGCATTGCAGAATCAAATTCTGTCTGTTTCAGCTTTACAAGATATTCATTCATAAACATCTTTATTGATAATTATCTAATTCAATGTGTTTCAGATTTGTATAGTAATTATTATTAATTTTGTAAATCTGATTTCTATAAATTGTTAAATATAAATTTGAAAAATCAATTTTTAGCTCCTTTTTAGTCGTTTTAAGCAAAGCTCTATTACTACCTGATTAAAAATTCACCTTTTTTTCAAATAAAGACATACAATTATGTTCTTGCTTGATAATTAGGAATGACCGCAACAGCTCCTTCACCAAAACTAAGAGTTGATACACGCGGAACAAATGAGTTGCCGCCACATTTAGATGAAAACCTTTTAACCCCTCGTTTTTACGTAACTGAATTTAAAAAAGCAGCCAAGACAGAATTAACTGATGCGCGCGAAGAGTTTGAAGCAATGCTCTCAGAAATGAAAGCAGATTACAACTGTACTCATTTTGATAGGAAGGCAAGTCTAGATAGATTGCAAGAGTTGCCTCAGAAGGCTAAAGAGACCTATGAAAGTTATTTAGTTAGATCAGTTATATCAGAGTTTTCTGGATTCCTTCTATTCAAGGAGATTTCAAATCGTTTGAAGAAAGAGGGAAATAGGGATCTTGGCAAACTATTTCAGTTTTTAGCTAGAGATGAAGCTAGACATGCAGGCTTTCTAAGCAGAGCATTAGTTGCAGAGGGTATTGAAGTGGATCTACCTCATTTAGGTGGAAAAAGAGCAGCAACTTGGTTCCCAATTAGTTGGGTTATTTATTCTGTGTATCTTTCAGAAAAAATTGGCTATTGGAGATACATCTTGATGGATAGGCACCTGAAGGCTAATCCAGGAGAAGCCTTTGCTCCTTTATTTGACTTCTTTGAACCATGGTGTCAAGACGAAAATAGACATGGGGATTGCTTCACGGTAATGATGAGATGCTGGCCAGGAATTACTAAAGGTTGGAGAGGAAAATTGTTAAGTCGCTTTTTCCTTTGGAGTGTATTTCTTACTCATACTTTGACAGTTTGTGAAAGGGGAGAATTTTATGAATTATTAGGTATTGAGCCTAAAGCTTTTGATGAGGAAGTTATTAAACGAACCAATCACACCTCAAAAAATGCTTTCCCTTGGGTATACAATCTTGAAGATGATAAGTTTTGGGATTTGAGAAATAAAATTATTGAATCTTTTAGATCATTTGTTTCAACAAAAGGTATAACTAAGCCTGTTAAATTCATCAAATTTGTTTCTTTAATTTTCAAGCAATTTGCATTACCTATGGAAGAAACTAATGCGTTAAGATACGACAAGGATGTTAATTTTACTGGTAGTGATATTTTGAATTTCTGGACTGACAAATAAGACAAGTTATATTAATTAAATATCAAAAGGATTGCCCGCTTGGGTATCCAAGCCTTTGAAATATTTACCAAATTGAGCGTTGTATACTTCGTCTTCTTCTTGGGTTTCGCATTCTAATGGCCCTATGGCTTTGGAAACGCAAAGCAAACCAAACCCTTTATCTCTCATCTCCTTAGATAATCCAATACAAGCCTCTTGATCCATTTGACCAGAAATTATTTTTACTGCACACTCTGAACAGCATCCGTTTCTGCATGAAAATGGGAGCTTATCCCCGATTATTTGGCCATTTTCATCTTTTGACTCGAAATTCCTCAAAATATATTCACCTTCAGGAACCTCAAAGGAATATGTTTTTCCTTGTTGTTTATGATGAATAGTAATTTTGTGAATTGGTTGCATATAGATTCTTAGTTTTGAGTTGATATATCTATTATCTCTGTTTGTTCAGGAGGCTGACTTGCATACTGCCAAAGTTCTTCAATATTCATTGATTTAGTCAACCTTTCTCCACCAAAACGAAGCTTTAGCCAAGATATGGTTGTTGAATCTTCAGCAACAACAGCTTCATATCCTTCTTTTTCAGTGATATTGAATTTACTAACTAATGAGGCATTGAGGAACCACATAGGATAATCCGCTCCTTTTCGATCCCTTCTCTCATGAAATGATTCTCTTAATTGCCCATTACCCTGTAATTGACCTTCTGGAGCAAGAAGTATAATTAGTTCTTTGATCTCCGACATTATTTAAAAATCAGAAAAGGTGTTGATCTTAGGCTTGTTATTCCCTAGGACTTTATTTGAATAACTTTAGTAAAAAGACTTACATTGAAGTAAATAGCTTGATAGATCTTCACAAGAATTTCTTATTATCTGTAAGTGATCTTTCTAATTAGACAAAAGAGGTAAATATATTTATTTTCTTAATTGATAATTAATTATTTAAGCCTCTTTTTTGGGTGCATCAGACTTTGCTTTGAGAGCTTCAGCTTCAGCTGCTTTCTTTGTCTCTTCGAAATCAATTCTGTTTTGCAGTTGACCTGAAGCCCTCATCCAATCATTTACACTAGCCTCCTTTCCAGCGGCCTTACATTCTTCTTCATACTTCAAGAATGGATACCAATGATGTGTGGCATTCTTGGAATCTGTAAAATTAGTCAATTTCATAAGTATTCAATGAATTAATTATCGCATCATATTTTCTACTTTTGGCAGCATATTAATTTTTTATAGTAATAGTTCAAACCTTTGCTTTACTTATTAATCTTAGTTCGTTTTGAATGAAAATCTGATTTTGATGAAACTCGCTTTTATTGGTCTTGGCGCTATTGGGAAGCCGATGTCAGATCGTCTGATTGATAATGGTTATGATTTGAATTTATATAAGAGAGATAAACTAAATAGTGGTGATCAAAAGAAATATTTTATTGACCCAATAGAAGCCGTTAGAGACTGTGATGGTCTTTTGATTTGTGTTACTGATGATAATTCAGTTGAATCTGTTTTGTTTGGAAAAAATGGTGTTGCAGACTCACTAAAGCCAAATTCTTTTGTAATTGATTTCTCTACAATAAGTCCTAAAAAATCTATTTCTATACATAAAAGATTAGTCAAAAAAAATATCTTTTATGTTGACTGTCCAGTTTCAGGAGGTACAGAAGGAGCTCATAAAGGTTCACTCTCTTTGTTTGTTGGTGCAAGCAAAAAAGAATGTTTATCTTTTGAACATATATTTGAAGTGCTTGGCCAATCAATTAATTATTTTAATGGTGTAGGTAAAGGCCAACAAGTCAAAGCTCTTAACCAGATTTTAGTTGCTGGAACATATGCAGCAGTAGCTGAGGCAATGAAATTAGGGAAATTACTTGAGTTGCCCATGGATGATGTGGTTGCTGCTTTAAAAGTTGGAGCAGCTAATTCATGGCCATTAGAAAATAGATCTAAAGCAATGTTGATTGATAAACATCCATTGGGATTTAAATTAGAGTTGCATCATAAGGATTTGTCTATTGCCATTGATTTAGCAAAATCTATAAATATTGACTTACCCATTGCATCTAAAGTAAAAGAAATTGAGTACAGATTAATGCAGGCAGGTTTAGGTGAATTAGATGTTTCTGTACTTCATAGATATATCTCAGCAGAAGAAAAATAGATGATAAGAGCTATTCTAACAGTTGGGTTTTAATAACATATTTATTTACAAATAAAAAGAAGTATGATAAATTAAAGTTATATTTTTAATTCTTTGATCTAAATTATGAAGTTGGGTAAGCAGCACGCGAAGCTAATAAAGTTGCAGACAAAAGCCGAGTCTTGCTTGTCTCGTGATGAAGCTAAGAAGATTATTCGTAAAGCTGAGAAAGCTCAATCCAAAATTTCAGGATAATTACTTGTTCATCAAGTCATTTAAAGTTATTCCTTCATGTTTTTTGTATTGAATGCTCCAGATATTGGAACATATTGATTTTAATTTTTCTATCATCGCATCTGTATCTCCAGTATTAATCCAATTTGATTTAATTATTGGAAGAATACTTTGCATATTATCAAAATTTAATTCAGCTAATAATAATCCAGAGTCATCATTAGATATTTTTAGATTACCTTCATTAGTTCTTTTAAATAACCTTAGCAATAAATCAAGTATTATTTTTTCTGATTCTTTTTTAGGCACTTGACCTGAATCATCAACTCCAGCAAAAGTTTTCCCTCCAAGAGGCATTAATCTTTTATTATTTTGTTCTGCTAGAGCAATTGCTATTAAATATTTTTGTTCTTCCATTTAGTTTTACAAACCTATAGATTTTTATTTGTATAGATTTTATCTGCTATGTACGCAAAAATGTTTTATCTTAATGTTGAAGCATTTGAAAGTTAATTGCCTAATAATCCTAGTGACTTGATCCTTGTTGATCAGTTGAGTAAATATTATCGAGTTGCGAATAAACAGCCTGGTTTTAAGGGTACTCTTAAGCACTTTTTTGATCGAAAGACTTATGACGTCCCTGCTGTAACTGATATAAGTTTTAAAATCTCGCCTGGAGAAATAGTTGGGTTTCTTGGAGCGAACGGAGCTGGTAAAACCACATTATTAAAAATGATGTGTGGTCTTATTCATCCATCGACAGGCTTGGTTGATGTTGGTGGTTTCTCTCCTCAACGAAGGCAAGCGGCTTTTCTAAAGGAGATTACTTTGGTTATGGGGCAAAAGCAGCAGTTAATTTGGGACCTTCCTCCTATGGACTCTTTGTATGTAAATGCAGCTGTATATGGTTTGTCTGACTACGAAGCAAAAGTGAGAATTAATGAATTAGCAGATATGCTTGAGTTAGGAGAAGAACTTACAAGACCTGTCAGGAAGTTGTCGTTAGGACAAAGAATGAAATCTGAAATACTTGCTGCTTTATTACATAAGCCATCTGTCCTTTTTCTAGATGAACCTACACTTGGTCTAGATGTAAATGCTCAAGCTAGAGTTCGTAGCTTTTTATCTGAATACAACAAAAGAACTGGAGCGACAATTTTACTGACGAGTCATTACATGGCTGATATCACAGCACTATGTCCAAGAGTAATTTGTATTCATAAAGGTAAGCTTTTTTATGATGGTGATCTTGATTCATTGGCTAATTCATTATCACCATCTAGAGAGGTAAAAGTTGAATTGAAAAACTCTTGTTCAAGTGATCAATTTGAAAAATATGGTGAAATTCAAGATTTAAATGATCGTTTTGTCTGTTTGTTAGTTTCTAGGGATAAATTGACAGATGTAGTAAGTAATCTATTAACTGATTTCGATATTATCGATTTAGAGATTAGTGATCCTCCTATTGACCAATTAATAGGAAAATTATTTATAAAGGGTGAAGTCAATTGAAAATATTTGGATTGTCTTTCAAGGTTATTAAGACTTTACTTACAACACAATATGCATACATGTTGGAATATCGCATCGAAATAGCTTTGTGGGCTCTTTCAGGAGTGCTTCCATTTATTATGTTTTCTCTTTGGAGTGAAAATGATGTTGGTAATACATTTGGGTTAAATGATATTGGCTTAGCAAGATATTTTTTAAGTGCTTTTCTCGTTAGGCAATTTTCTGTAGTTTGGGTTGTTTTCTCTTTTGAGGAAGATTCTCTTTCTGGTCGATTATCACCATATTTACTACAACCTTTGCACCCTCTTTTGAGATATGTAGCAGCTCACTTGGCAGAGCAGGCAACAAGACTTCCTTTCGCACTAGCTATTGCTATTACTTTTTTCTTTCTAAATCCATCATCTTTTTGGCTTCCTTCACTACCTCAATTATTTCTAGCGTATTTATCTACACATTTAGCTTTTTCTATTGCTTTTCTTCTTCAAAGTTTAGTTGCAGCACTTTGCTTTTGGACAGAAAAATCTAGTGCTCTTGAGAGATTAATTTTTGTTCCTTATCTTTTCCTTTCTGGTTTATTAGTACCTTTATCAGCTTTCCCTTCTAATGTTCTAAAAATTGCAATGTTAACCCCATTTCCCTATCTAATCAATTTTCCAGCAAAGATTTTATCAGGAATGCCAGTTGATATTTTTAATGGTTTTTTAGCTCAGGTTTTATGGATTTTAATACTGGGGCCTTCTGTAAATATTCTTTGGAAACTTGGCGTAAAAAGATATACCGCAATGGGAGCCTAATATGAATCGTTACTTTAAAACAATTAGATTATTCTGGTCTACAGCTTTTGCTTCTCAACTTGAGTATCAATTAAATTTTTTAATTGAGTTGTTAGCTATGTTGGGGACTCTTTTGGGAAGTGTTTTTATATTGTCCCTTTTCTTTACTGGAGGAAGGCAATTAGGAGATTGGACATGGGAATCAGCTTTAGTTATTCAAGGAGTTTATACATTTCTAGATGGTTTAACGAATGCTCTCCTACGACCAAATTTAACTGAAATAGTTAATTACGTAAGAGAAGGTACTCTTGATTATGTTTTGTTAAAACCAATTGATAGTCAATTTTGGTTATCAGTTAAAAAGTTTTCTTTTGCAGGATTGCCTGAAATCATATTGGGACTTTCCATTGTTTTTTGGGCGGCTATTAAATCAGGTACATCTTTTTCCTTTTACTCGTTATCTGTATTCATTATTTCGTTAAGCATTGGCTTCGTTATTCTTTATTCTGTTTGGTTTCTAATTGCTGCATCAAGTATTTGGTTCGTTAAGACATGGAATGCGACAGAGGTTCTTAGAGCTTTGTTAGCTGCGGGTAGATACCCTATTTCTGCTTATCCTGTTATTTTGAGGTTCATATTTACGTTAGTTTTGCCTGTTGCTTTTTTAACAACTTTTCCAGCAGAGGCAATTCTGGGAGAGTTGAAATTTAATATTTTATTCTTAGGTATCATATTAAGTAGCTTATTTTTTATCTTTAGCAGATTCTTCTGGAAATTTGCTCTTAAACATTACACTTCTGCTTCAAGTTAATTATTTAAGTTCTTTTATTAACCCTTTTTCATTTTTCACTTTGCGTTTATTGTCCGAAACCAAAGAATGAATTGAATATGAATAATAAGCTAAAGATTGAGAGGAATGAAATCCCAAACCAGCTAACTGTTTTTAGAACAACACCATAACGAAATTGACTTTTAACTAATGAGCTATTCATTGTATCCATAGCCATCCAGGCAAACAAAGGAGCTGTCAGGAAGCTACCGGTCATAGCCCCAAAGACATAGTCTTTAACTCCAATCCCTCCAGATTTGGCAATAAGAAGTGCACAAAGTGAGGCAAATACATGAAATATGATCCATTTCTTTAGTCTCCTCTTTTCAGTCAAAGTGGAGCTATTTCCCTTATCGATGCGAGCTATCAACCCATGCGCTGATGAGATGCTTCTGGGATATGCATCTAGACATGTAATCGTAGTACTAAACATCGCTGCAAAAGCTGCAGGAACAATGACCCACTTTGCCCAACCCCCAATGGATTCTGTGTACAAGCGGATTAAATTTTGAGCAAAACTAACTCCTGATCCTGTCAGCATTTCATCTCCAGTACCGTACATTGTGTATGCACCAAGAATTAGAAAGAAAATTGCAGTGAGAACAGTAATGAAATATCCAAGATTAAAATCAAATTCTGCTTCTTTCAACGAAGCGGTATGCTTTGTCTCTTTGGCCCTGGAAAACATCCATAGTGATGGCCATATGCAAAGTTCTACTGGACCAGGCATCCAACCCATAAGTGGGATTAAAAAACCTAAGTTTGAAAGGCTCCAAGGAGAGGGACTGCTATTCAATAATGAAATATTCATATCACCAGCTGGGCCTTTCATTAGTAAAGATATAACAGCAAAAAATGTTAATAATGTAAGCAAAAATACAAGAACTTTAGCTATCCTATCGAGAGCTTTATATTGCCCAATAAATAATATTAATGAACATACTATTAATATACCTATCGCTAAATCTAATGCAGGAAATGAAGAAAAAATTACTATATTCTTTAAAAGAAGACCCGTGACAAAGCTTACGGCTGAAATTGTAAACGTACCTGTAATTAATCCAACTATCAAATATATAGGTAAATAGAATTTATTTCGCTTTTGAAATCCCTCTAAAAGTGATAGTCCTGTAACAGCTGTAAATCTTGTTCCGACAAGTAAAAATGGATATTTAACTAGATTTGTTAATAAAATAAGACCTATAAGCGAAAATCCAAATTTTGCTCCTGCTGTAGTAGAGGACATTAGGTGAGATCCGCCTATGCATGCTGCAGCTAAAAGGATTCCAGGGCCAAGACTTTTTCTATAACCAAGGGATTTACTTGAGACTACTTTTTCCATTTATTTGAGAAGATAATTTTATTTTTACAATAAAATTATTTTTTTCAATTTAAGTACATAAAGATTATTATTTTATATATGGCTATCTTTTTATTAAATTAGCCTTCTCTCTCTTCTATTTATCGCCTAGCTTTAATAGAATTTAATTAATGACTAAATCTGTTAATCTATATTTGGCATCAGGTGTAAGTGAAGGAATTGGTTTTTGGGTTATTAACTATACTGATGAGGATAACATTTTTAATTCTTTTCGTAGTAAATTACTTGAGTGCTATAGAAAAGAACTTTTTGGTCTTGAGGGAGCAATTGAGGTTAAGGAAGCAATTAATACAACATTAGATATTCTTTGTTTTGATTCGAAATATGATCAATATAAATTAGATAATTACAATACAGGTTATTCTTCCGAGATTCCTATCAACCTCATTGAGGATATCTTTGATCTATGGGCATATAATTATAGTAATGAAATCCTATGGAAAAAATATATAGGTTTATTAAACTTAAGAAAAAAAATAAAAAAAAATAATAATTATATTAATATAGGATTGAAAGGTGATACTTATGAATTTGCTACTAAGTTAGATGGATTATTGAGTTGTAGGCAAGTTGATTTGAAATTTAGACCAGACAATTCTAATGATTTAATGTGGTAAAGATTGATTATGATCTAGATTTATAATATAAATCTTTATCTTTATTTGCTGCATTTATACTCTCCCAAGGGAAAATAATCCATTCATTATCTTCTATATATCTATAGCAATTCCACCACGTAGGTCGTTTTTTACTTACCCATACATGAGTCTCTGAGCCTTTTAAATATTTAATTTTCTCAAGTGTATAACCAGTATCATAAATGTCATCAATTATGAGTGAATTGTTTTTAGGCTCGTCTAATAATTGCAGTCCAAGAGAATGACTTAACGCAACTGCAAGACACAAACCTCCACGAGGGAAACCATAAACACCTTCAAAATTTTTATTTTTACATTGCTTATATATTGAATTTATGCATTCATCAAATTCTATCCAGCTTAACCTATTCATTTTAAGGTTATAAATATTTTTTTTTCATTCTTTAAGGTATAATTTTTAAAATTTCCTAGATAAACTGTAGTAGCCCATAAAGCCACCTATCGTAAGTATGCCAGCGATTGGAGCGGATAGACTTAATGGCGTCGCCCAATCATGAACCATTATGGAAGCTAACATAAGTAAAGATTAATAGTTATTCTCAAAATACTACATCTAGTATAGGTTTGTTATTTTAGTTCGTAATAATTCACAACTTTATGCAGTTATTAAACCATTCCAAATAACTTAAGTTTAAATATTTTTAATTTATAAATGTAAATGTCTTTAATATTTTTAATCTAAGATTTGTTCTTTTTATTAGCTTCAAAAAATTTAACTGATTTATCATATATTTTTCCAAATAGCCATGAAATAGAAATAAGACCAATAATTCCTAAAACTATAGTTATCGCTGAAATTCCTGCATCATTTGGACCATAATTTATCGCCGGGTCAAATCCTTCCACGATGATTTAAATTCTCTTTACCGTATTTTAATATTTTATGGGTTCAATTACTGATTCTTTACTTTTTTGAAATCTGAATATATCAATAATACTTATAGTTGAATTATGTATAATAAATATTATCTTAAATCATATTTATGAAGTGGGAGTACCAAGTAATTCATCTCAACGTAGACGATACGTCAAGTAAAAGTGATGAGGCTAGCAATCCTGAGGCAGCAAGCGAAAAACTGAAAGGTTCACTTAGTCCAGATTTTCTAAAAGATCAATTTCCAGAACAATATCAGGAAAATGAAGGTTCCGAGCATCCTGCTGTTCAACTAAGTAAATTTCTAAATAAAAAGGGAATGGATAGATGGGAACTTTCTGAAACAATAAAAATTGGTAAAATGCTATTTCTTATCATGAAACGACAAGTTGATTAATACTTTAGAAAATATCTTTCAGCGTAAATATTAGCCAGCTAATTAAATTAAGGGGATTAGCTATTTTTTTAATACTTCTGTTCCCACTTAGCTCATATTCCACTTTATCTATTTGTGATAAAAGCTCTTTAGTTATTAAATTTGTGGATCTATTTGAATCTTCTATTTCATAGTCCTTTTTTGTTTGCTCATTTAATTCGTTATTAAAAATCCAGATTTTAAGATTATTGTCAGTTACTAATACGTAGCCAATATCCATTCCATCAGTCATTTTATAATCAATAACCTCTCCGTTAATTATTTGAGGCAAATCATCTAATATTTTTTTAGGGAGTACATTTTCTATTTTAGACTTTTCAACTTTTATCATTGACCCTACAGGTATCAGAGGTTTGATCTTCATTATGATTAGCTTTTTTTCTAAATTAACATATTTTACGTATCTATGAATTAACTATCCATCCGCTACGAATTTTTATCCGTTATGCACCTGCTTTTGAATTTTGAATTTTGAATTTTGAATTTTAAATTTTAAATTTTGAAAATTGGATTTATTTATTTAATTAAAAACCTTTGGTTTCACTTTTTGTTATCTTTTTCTCCCTATCCTCTCCTTCTTCTTTTGAATAATTTATTTTTATATAGTTAATTCCAATTATCGTTATTCTTATAAAGACAAAAGCCGTCGCTATGTATCCAGCTAAGATAGAAGTTGACAAGAGTGCTGAACCTAGATCTATTTCAGATATTTTGGATATAAAAATAACCATTACTAATTTAATTAATCTGTTATGAATCGAATTTTAATTCAAAACTCAAGTTTTAAATCAACTTTTATTTATATTGGTTACAAGACATCCGTAGATAAATTTTTCAAATGGATGCATAACTGAAATAGGAATATAAATTGAAAATGAATCAAACTCAATTTAAAATTCCACTTTCAAGTTTAAGGCCTTACACAGTTCATTATAGGAGCTGTGATAATCAACGTCTTGAGAATTGCTTTTATGCCTGTGACGCATATGAAGCAAGACTACTTGCAATGGAATTTAATAGATACATTCATGAGCATCCAAATTGTATTGATCTAATAAGAAGGGAAATGATTAAGAATATTTAGATAAATTAATAAGTGATATTTTTTTATAAAAATAATTCTTTTTAATTTATATGTTTAATTATGATATTTTTTCTCAAATTGTTTTGGGAATTATATCTTTATTTTCTAATTTTATTTCTGCTTTGTCTGGAGGAGGGGCAGGATTAATTCAACTTCCAGCCCTTTTATTTTTAGGATTACCGTTCTCTAAAGCATTGGCAACTCATAAGGTGGCTAGTGTTGCACTAGGTTTAGGCGCTTCCATTCCTCATCTAAAGCGAAGTAGCTTAAAAATAAACTATGCTTTTTTGATATTAATTTCGGGCATACCAGGTGTTTTGTTAGGAGCCTATACATCATCCATTTTACCTGGTAATTTTTCTACTACCTTATTAGGTTTATTGACTTTATTTCTTAGCTTTTACTCTATAAAGCAGAAAAATCTTGGCAGATCAAACCAGAAATTATCAATCAATAAGTTAAGGGTAATTATTGGCTCATTTGGTCTTTTTATTATTGGTTTTTTCAATGGATATCTTTCATCTGGTACTGGATTATTTGTGACAATATGGATGATAACTATATTTGACTTATCTTTTTCTAATGCTGTGGCCTATACCTTGATTTTTGTTGGTATTTTTTGGAATGGTATTGGAGCTTTATCTTTAGGAATGACCGGAAATATTATTTGGAGTTATATACCCGTTTTGATTTCGGGTTCTCTTTTAGGTGGATACCTAGGAGCTAAATTCTCAATAATTAAAGGAACAAAATTCATTAAAATTGTATTCGAATTAGTATCTTTTTTTGTTGGATTTTCGTTACTTGTTAAAGGGTTTTTATGATTAATTAGTATATCTATATGTTTTTATGAGCAGCCCGCTTTTTCTAAATCATCTTGTAATTTACTCTCACAGTCTAATACCCTTGCCCAACATGGTAATTGCTGCTTTACCGGTGATTCAAGGAATTTATTGATTGCAGGCCTTAATAGTTTTCCAAATGTATGAACTGCTAGTTCCTCTTTGTGTCTACTGTAAGGCAAAGAATTGACTGAGGAATCTAAACTAAATTGTTTGACTCTATCTTCTCCTGCTCGTCTATATAAAACCTCCAAGTTTGCCAATTGGGAACTTGTAAGTGTTCTTGCCTCATGTTCCATTAAACCTCTTAAAACACTGGAAAGAATTTCTGTGGACATTTTTTGGAGACCTTCATTAGGTTTTAAACCTATTTCTTTGTGTTTGTGGTCGAAAATCCCGAGATCGACTTGTGCGATTCTTGATATCCTTACGTTTTTATAAACCTCTGAGAGAAGCCCTATCTCTAACCCCCAGTCACAGGGGATCCTTAAATTCATTGCTAAGTCTGTAGTAAATGCAAACTCTCCAGCTAATGGATATCTAAAAGATTGTAAATATTGGAGAAATGGCACATTTCCCATCAATTGTTCCAAACTTGATAGAAGTGGACCTACAAATAATCTTGTAGCTCTACCTTGAAGTGCATTTGTCTCAAGAGATAGACGACTGTAAAAGGCTTTTACATAAGAAATCCCATTTGATTTTTCTAATAAAGGGCTCAACATTCTTGCTGGATACTTAGAGTTGAATGTTCTTATATCAGCATCAAAAAGTGCTACAACTTCAGAGCTTTTTGTTGCCACTCCTACTCCTTGCCATACAGCCCATCCTTTGCCAGGAACACCTAATAAATCTAGTCCATTTTTCTCTTGGTCTTTAAGCAATTCAATAACCGCTGGACTATTAGTCCATTGGACGTGAACTGGATAAGGCATTTCTTGAAAGAAATCCCTTGCTTTCACTACCTCGTCTTTATTGCTTGCAGATAAAGCTATGACTAGTTGATTTAAATTTTTTAATTCTTTTAAAGTGCTTCTTATAAGTTTCAATGCTGGCCTACTGAACTCATCGAATAGGCATGGAATAAGTATTGATGTTGGCCGTTTTAATAGGTCTTTATTCAATTGAGATACTGGATCTTTTGCTAGTCCGTACTCATGAATAGTTGTGATTAAACCTTGCTGAAAGTCCATTCAAAAAAAAAGTTTTACAGATTCAAGGTGGGAGCTACGATGAGGTAGAGATGATTGGTTTTCTTTAAAGAGTGTCTGAGTTGGATAGTAAATTAGATGAGCTGAGATTGTCTCTCAGAGAAATTTATTCTGAGCACTCTGAACAAGAAATCAATTCAGTGTGGTCACAATTGTTGCAGATTCTCGATCCATTTTGTGTTAACCAAGACACTGATGAATTAGAGACTGAATCAATTTGGGACTCTTCAAGTGTTGTTTTGATTACTTACCCAGATTCAATTTATAGGAAAGATGAATCAACTTTAAAAACATTGAATGAATTTGTTAAAAATAGATTAAGTGGCCTTTCCTCAGTCATACATGTTTTGCCATTTCTTCCCTCTACAAGTGATGGAGGGTTTGCAGTCTCTAATTATGAAAAAATTGAAGATACCTTTGGAAATTGGAATGATTTAAAGGATTTATCAAGTAAGCACAAAATAATGGCAGATCTTGTTTTAAATCATGTCTCTTCTTCCCATCCATGGGTTCATCAATTTATAAAATCAGAAGATCCTGGTTCTTCTTACATTGTTGCTCCCTCTGAGACTCATGTTTGGGAGAATGTTATTAGACCCAGAAATTCATCCCTCTTTACTGACATCAATACTAACCAAGGCTTTAAGAATGTTTGGACAACCTTTGGGCCAGATCAGGTTGATGTTGATTGGAGAAATCCCAATATTCTATTAGAGTTTTTGAGATTATTGGTTAGATACATAACTAATGGAGCAGATTGGATTCGACTCGACGCAATTGCATTTATTTGGAAGGAGCCCTACACGACTTGTTTACATTTAGATCCTGTACATTCAATAGTTAAGCTTCTAAATAAATCCCTGAAGATTATTAAACCTTCGGCTGTATTAATTACCGAGACTAATGTTCCCGAGAAAGAGAATCTTTCATATTTGATTGAAGGAAATGAAGCCAACCTTGCTTATAACTTTACTCTACCTCCTTTGTTATTAGAAGCTATTTATACTGGTAAAACAGATTTGTTGAATAGTTGGTTATCTACTTGGAATGAGTTGCCAAAGAACACATCTCTTCTCAATTTCACTTCTTCACACGATGGTATTGGATTAAGAGCACTAGAAGGAATTATGGACGATCAGAGAATACATAATCTCTTGGTTGAATCAGAGAAACGCGGAGGATTAGTAAGTCATCGTCGCCTGTCAAATGGAGAAGATCAACCTTATGAGTTAAACATTAGTTGGTGGAGTGCGATGTCTAGCGAAGGCTCAGATAATACGGTATTTCAATTCGATCGTTTTCTGTTAAGTCAACTATTTACTCTATCTATAAAAGGTGTACCAGCTTTTTATCTTCCATCTGTATTAGCTTCTCCTAATGATCTAGATTCATTTAAAAAAACAGGGCAAAGAAGAGATTTAAATCGAGAAAAATTTGAAGCTAACAAATTACTTGAGGTGCTTAAGAACTTTAATTCTCCAGCTAGTAAAAATATTTCATACCTCACCCATATTGTTAAAGTCAGGTCAAGACTTAAAGCTTTTCATCCTGAGGCGAGTATGGAATGTATCTCATCAAATATAGCTAATTGTGTAATTCTTAAGAGAGGTTTGAATGAAGATAGTGTCTATGTTATTTGTAATATGTCCAATAAATTTTTAAGTATTTCTCCATTAAATCAAATAAATTCAATAGATTTAACTTCAGATAAACGTTTACTAGATAATATTTCTGGTTCTTATTTTAATACTGATACTTTTGAACTTAATCCTTATCAGGTAGTTTGGCTTACATTAGCTGATTAGCCTTATGAAAAATAATTCTAAATATTGGATAGTTACAGATCTTGATGGGACATTAATGGATGAAGACTACGATATTTCTCCTGCCAAGAAAACTTTAAAATTGTTGGCGGAATTAAATATTCCTGTAATACCTTGTACAAGTAAAACTGCTTCTGAAGTTAGATACTTTAGAAAAGAGAATGCATTGACAGATCCTTTTATTGTCGAAAATGGAGCAGCTGTTTATGGATGCTATGAACAAAATTCGTCAGAATGGGAATTGATCTTAGGAAAAAGTTATACTGAATTGAAAATTATATTATTTAATATATCTAAAAAAGTTAAATACCACTTAACACCATTAAATGATTTAAGCAAAAAACAAATTTTTGAACTTACTGGTTTATCTGATCAAGGCATTATTAGAGCTTTAGATAGGCGATGGAGTGTTCCTTTCTTAAATCCTCCTGATGATGTTTTCGAAAAAGTAAAGCTTATTTGTGATTCCTTTAATGTTCATGTTTTTAAAGGAAATAGAATGAGTCACTTGCTTTCTAGTGAAAGTCATAAAGGTCAAGCTGTTAATAAATTAAAGGCTTATTTACAGAATAATGATGTAAAGATTATTGCACTGGGTGATTCACAAAATGATCTTCCTCTACTTGAATATGCTGATATATCTATCGTTATTCCTGGGAAAAATGGTCCAAATAAGTATCTAAAGAACGGTATCGATAATGGTTCTTTTAGATTGGCAAATGCCCCTCACGCAGAGGGGTGGTCAAATAGTGTTGAGAATGTTCTTAAGGATTTTAAGGATTTTAAGGATTTATGAAAGATAAAGAAATTAATTATGATTTGAATCATATTTTCTCAAAGGATATAAGGGATAATTTTCTTTTTCCTCTTGATACTTATCGTTTATTCCTTGAAGGATTGTCTATTAATCCTTCCCTCTTTTATCAGAAATGGTCTGATGTTAATTTACAATCAACTATTGATAAATATTGGAAGCCAAATCAAAAATTAGATTGGAAATGGTCGTTATCATTTCCATTTTTTTCTCTTTTAGAAAATTATATAAATGCTTTTAATGATCCAATAATAATAGGTTTTTCAGGGCTTCCTGGCTCTGGAAAATCTACTCTTGGATTTTGGATTGATAGTGTAGCTAAAGAACTATCTTTAGATATAAAGGTTATATCTTTGGATGATTTTTATTTACCTGGCCAAGAAATGGACGTCGCAATAACTGATAATCCATGGGATGTTCCTAGAGGTTTTCCAGGCAGTCATTCTTTAGATTTATTAAATCAATCATTAGACGTTTTTTTAAAGACTGGTGTTTTAAATAGTCCGACTTTTGATAAGTCTTTAAGAGATGGGAAAGGAGATAGATCAGGATGGTGCGATTCAGAACCCAGAGTTTTAATTTTGGAGGGATGGTTCGTAGGCTGTGAACCTATTTCAGATTTATCGAAAATAGACGACTTGGCTGAAGATAAATTTAATTTGTCATTGAGTCAGAGTGAAAAAGAGTATCGAATTTTGATTCAAGAATCACTGATTGAATATAGTAAAATTTGGGAAAAATTTGATAAGATTTGGCATCTTAAGTCTTCTCAATTTAATAATACAATTCTTTGGAAATCACAGCAAGAAGGAGAAATGATTAAATTAAAAGGATCGGGTCTAAAAGGCAATAATTTAACTAATTTTATTCGAATGATTCAAACCTCTATTCCACAGCAGTCTTTTTCTCTTATTAATTCAGATACGATAGTTGAAATTAATCAAGATCGTAGGATTAATTTTCTAAAGACTAGTAACTACCGTTTTTGATCCTCTTCAGACTTATTAATCAATAAATATTATATTTTTATTGTTTGTTTTATCTTTTGTTAAACTTTTATCTTTTATTCTATTTACACTCTATTATTGTTAAATCTAAATCTTTCACATGCCTATAAAATGGCTTCATATGTCTATTTGATTCAGAATGGTGATTTATTCAATATTGGTTTTACTGACAACCTAGAACGGACAAGAATTAATTTAAGACCTGGAGAATTGGTTTCTTTTTTAAATACTGATAAGCCAGAACCATTGATTAAAAATATCAGGAAAATATATGTTGATAACCGATTACCTGGCTCAGATTATTATCGACTTGCGAATTCACAAGTAAAAGAATGCAGAAATCTTCTGGAGGGAGATGGTTCGAATAATTATTTTCAACCTTTTCTAAAGGGTCCAAGTTTGTTTATATTCTTTATGTTTACCTGGATTCTATTGACTTATTTTATTATAATATTTGCTGTAGATCCTGTATTAAGTCAATTTGGCTGATCCTAACCTTTATTTGATTAAATATATTAATGATATATACATAATGTTGGTTACAAATATTTGATTTACTCGTTAGATTATGTGCTTAATGTAAATAAAATTCTATTTGATGTTATCTAAATTCTTACTTTTTGTAGCAGTACCTTTTGTCCTGTCTACTGTGTTTTTTGGAACTAAAAATGGGTATTACAACAGTGATGACTATGAGGGAGATGGCTGTGCTCATGACGTTCAAAGGTAATGATTTCCTCCATTCGAATTTTAGCTGAGCATATTGTTGTCTTTTAATTGCTTGAATTTTTAATGCATGTCCATTTGCTATCAAATTGCCAGACAGGCTTGTAGATATCATCTTCAATTTTTCTTCCAGCTTCCATACACATCTTTTCCGTCCCTATTGGCATTGCAAACAATGATGGACTTGTGATGCCACTTACTTGCGGTTTTCCTCCAGGTCCTTGTCTATAGCTACCAATTACTAACCAGTAATCTGCTTTAGCCTTTCCTTGTAATCCTGCTAAGGAGGTTAAAACAATAATTAATGAGAATATAATTTTTTTTCTCATGATTTATTTTTATTTTTGAAATCATATATATACTAATTGAAAATTTCTATATATTTAGCGAGCTTGTGTTTTTATTATCTTCTAAATATGCCTGAAGAAATTAATCCATATCTATTTATTTGCATTAAATCATTTTTCTTAGGCATTATTCAAGGTTTTACTGAATTTCTTCCCATTAGTAGTACTGCCCATTTAAAAGTTGTACCTTACCTTTTTGGTTGGAATGATCCTGGTGTGTCTTTTTCTGCTTCTGTACAATTAGGAAGCGCAGTAGCTATTGTCTATTATTTTCGAAATCAGATTAGTTTAATTATTGATTCTTTCTTTTCAGTTTTAAAAAATCGTAAAGGTTTCAAAGATGATGATTCTAGACTTTCTATCTATATCTTTGTAGCCAGTGTTCCAATATTTGTTTTTGGATTACTTATTAAAATATACTGGCCCAATTACTCCGAATCGAATGTCAGAGGTTTATTATCCATAGCTGTGACTTCTATTTTTATGTCACTATTGCTAGCTCTATCGGAAATTTATGGTAAAAGAAATAAGTTATTTGCGGACGTTAATTTAAACGATGTTATTTTATTGGGTCTTGCTCAATCTTTAGCTTTATTTCCTGGGGTTTCTAGATCTGGTATAACTTTAACCTCTGCTTTGTTTTCAGGTATTGAAAGACAAACAGCCGCTAGACTTTCTTTCTTAGTTGGTATTCCAGCTATTTCAATTTCAGGACTTGTAGAGTTATTTTCATTGTTTAGCGTGTCATCTGTAATCGATATTCTACCTATAATAATTGGTATTATATCATCCTTCTTTTCTTCAATATTAGCTATTGACCTGTTTCTTAAGTTCTTATCTAAAAATAATACTTTAGTTTTTGTGTATTATCGTTTAGCTTTTGGAATTTTTATATTGTCAGCTTTATAAATATTAGTTTTCAATATTCTTTGGTTTAGTATTGCTAAATGATAATTATTTGATTTTGATGAAATCTTTACCTGATTTATTCATTGTTTCTTTTGGGGAGATTGAAATACCACCATTACTGTTTGCATTTATTATTTTTTTAGCTTTCTTCGTTTTTTTAGCAGTTCTTATTAGTACAACGAAATTAATTCAATCTCTAGTCAAGGACTCTGATTAGTAAGAAATTCAATTTTATCGGAACGGCGGGATTTGAACCCACGACCCCCACTACCCCAAAGTGGTGCGCTACCAAGCTGCGCTACGTCCCGCTTTTTTTAAATTATCACAAGGGCTTGCGAATAATTTAAATTTTTAATGATTTCCATTTAAATCTTTTCTTTGACTTCCTATTTATTCGTTTGATTAGTGAATTCCTATTTTCATTAGAATATCCATGTATAGATAGTCTTCTAGCCATTAATCTTAACTCGTAAATATTCATCTTAGATAATTTTAATTCAGTATCTTTTTCCCAAGCTTCTCCCTCATTCGGCAATATATCTTTATGTTGTGAAACTTCGATTGAATAGATTAATTCAGCAAAGTATTCTGGAATAATTACAATTAAAATCGCAAGTATATTGTATAAGTTAATTCTGGCTCTTTCCAGATTTTTTTCTAATTTATTATTTTTCATATTTATAAGAAATATAATCCAAGTAAAAATATATTTTCTTTAACTTGGATAAGCTAATTCAGTATTTAAAGAACTATCCATCCATTGAATTGTTTTCTCTTGTTCAATTTTCTCAGATTTAAAACTAAAGACTAAGAAGAATACTATCAACAAAGTCGCTAATATTATTATCAATACAGTTCTATCAGGCAGTTGATCATTCATTTTAAATTAGATTCAATAGGTTTGTTCTCTCCTCTAAGAATACAATGAGTAATGTCCCAATTATAGTTAGACCAAATTTTTTCATTTAGTTTAAAGTTTGCCCCACTAAAATTTTTAAATGTTACCTTTGTCGGCATCGCAGAGCAATATGGTCTGCTGCCAGGCTTTGCTAAATATTGTTGGTGATACTCCTCTGCAAAATAAAATTTAACATCATTCTCAATCTCTGTAGTAATTAACCCAAAGCCATTATTTTGTAGTTCTATTTGGTAGCTATTTTTGCTCTCTATTGCTTTACCTAGTTGCTCTTTACTTGTTGTGTAAATAGCTGATCTATATTGACTTCCACTGTCGTTACCCTGACGATTGCCTTGTGTTGGGTCATGGCATTCCCAAAATAATTTTAGTAGGTCGCTTAGGTCAATTTCATTATTATTCCAAACAACTCTTACGACTTCGGTATGGCCTGTTAGGCCAGAACATACCTCTCTATAGGTTGGTTTTTCCTTCTCACCCCCTGCATAACCTACGGCAGTTGATATCACACCTGGAAGCCTCCAGAAGCCTTTCTCTGCCCCCCAAAAGCAGCCACATCCAAAAAGTATTTCTTGCTCGTTATCTTTTAATTTTGCTGTTAAATCATTTTTTAATATTGTATGAAGCACTTTCTTTTTTAGTTTTTCTGTACTTTTATTAGAATATAGCTTATTAATTATCAGTGTTAAATATTCATTTATCTTTTTAATCATAACTTTAATTTATGGTTTCTATTTTAATATGATTGATTAGTGTAGTAACAAATGCAAATAGTAAGAAAGGCAGACTTAATACAAGGATTAAACCTACACCTAAAAGAGCAAAAACTGGTCTTGATGAGCCCATTAGTGCAAGACCTCCAGCAAGACTTACAAAAATTACACCCATCCATGCAAGGATTTGAATGTAAATATCACCAAAAGCAAGGTCGCAAATAAGTTTATATTTTGTTAATGCGCTCATGATTTCATAATTATCTCAGTTAACATAATTGTTTTTTTAGCTTATATCTAATTAAGATCGAATTGATTAAAAAAAGTTAATAAGTAATGATTAATCATCTGATTGAATTTGCTCTTTAGCTTTTTCTCTCTCCCACATGCTTTTATACAAACCTTCATTCTTAATTAAGAATTGATGAGTTCCCTCTTGTACAATTTTTCCATCATTCATTACTAATATTCGATCACACGCAGCCGCCGCTGAAAGTTGATGACTAATCATTAATACTGTTTTACTGTATTGATTTTTTATTGTTTGAAGTATTGCCGAAGCGGTTTTATTGTCCACACTTGCTAAGGCATCATCAAGAACAATTATCTTTGAATCCACTAATAATGCTCGACTTAAAGCTGTTCGTTGTCTTTGTCCACCGCTGAGAGTTATTCCTCTTTCGCCGACAAGTGTTTTAAGCCCATCAGGAAAACCTTTTATGTCATCTGTCATCCGCGCTTCATAGGCTGATTCCTGGACTTTCTTTATTGAAGCTTCTGGATTCCCATATTTAATGTTTTCTGAAAGTGTTTCTGTAAATAGATATCCCTCTTGCGGTACTAATGCGATATTGCTTCTTAACTGCTTCAGCTTTAAGTCTGTGACATCATTATCGTCTAAAAACAATGTTCCTTTATCAATTTTTATCATCCTTCCTAAAGCTCTTGCCAAGGTTGTTTTGCCGCAACCTACAGGACCTACTAAGGCAACTATTTCTCCAGGGCTTATCTCAAAAGAAATTTTATCAAGTATCTTCCTTGGAGAATCCTCATAACTTATTGATAGATCTCTTGCTTCTAATTTTCCTGAAACAGGCTTAGTGATATTTATAGTATTATCTCTATCTTTGATTGTTGGTTCATGATTAAGTAGCTCTTCTACCCTCTCTAAACTTACTTGACCCAATTGAAAAGTATTAAGTGTAAAACCTAATAATGCTGTTGGGAAAACCAGTCTTTCTACATAAAGTATTAAGGCAACTAAGCCCCCAACTGTAAGAGCTCCACTGCTTAGTTGCCCACTCCCAATTGCAATAAGTAAAAGCAGAGAAATTGAGGATAAACCTTGTAGTAGCGGAAACAAAGTACTCGCAGTTCTTGCAAGATTAATTGCAGCGTCTCTATATCTAATATTTAATTTATTGAATGCTTCTTGCTCAGCTTTTTCTTGACCATAAATCTTAATAGCACTAATGCCAGATAGATCTTCTTGTATTAATTCACTTAATTCTGATAAAGCTTCTTGTTGCCGCTTTCTTTGTTTAACCATTCTTCCACCGAACAATCCAACTGTGCCTAATAAAACTGGATAGACGGATATTGCGAAAAAGGTTAAAAGTGGGTCGATTGACATCATCGCTGGCAATGTGAAGGTGTATGCCAATAATGTGTTCGTAAGACTAAGAACAGTAAAACCAAGCAATCTTCGAATGTTTTCTAAATCGCTAGTAGCTCTTGTTATGACTTCACCAGTCCCTATGGTTTGAACCCAAGAGGGATCTTGTTCGAGCATTCGGTCAAATAATTTTTGTCTCAATGAAACTTCTACTTGTCTTCCAACCCCAAATACGAGTTGCCGAGATATCAATCTTGCGCTCCCCATCACTGTTGCCATGAGTATTAACCATGTCGACTTATTTAAGACGTATGAAAATGTAAATCCTTCTTTTAGATCATCAACTATATTTCTAACTTCCATTGGAATAGCAACGCTTAAAATATTTACAAAAATCAGACAGAGAGCCCCAATTATCAGCTCTCTCTTATGAGGTCTTAAATAGTTTTTTATTAGATCTAGTCTTACTGCAGCCATACTTTTATTGATATACCCATTAACCTAGGCAATATAAGTCCATGGACGTGAGCAAAATTAAATTTAACTAAGTTTATGAACGAAGCTCAAAATCATCCGCTTTATTCAACAGATCGTGAGAATCTTGACCGTCTATGTGCGATAGATTCTCCAACCTCTAACAACTTTGTTGAGCTAGCTAGATTAATAATTCGATATAAAGATTTCATAGGTGCTGAAGATCTTAATTCTGATATGGAAAAACTTTTAAAAAAATGGAGCATTAATCGTGACAAATTAGAGGCAATAACAAGGAAACTTTGGTCAGAGGGATTTCGTCCTACAAGTCATTCAAGTTCTGATAACGTCGGTTCTGGATTTGATACGTCAGATTCGACTCAATCTTAATGTTAGGAAATTATTTTTTTATTTAAACATCTTCCATAGTTGATATATTAATGAATAAGTTATATAAAATATTCTGATTGGAATACTTAGCACTCAGGCTTTTTTCTGGTAAATGACACTCTTAAATCCTATAACTTTTCCAGTACTTCTTGAATCACTTCTTGCTGAAAATGATTTAACTAAGGAGCAATCTAATTATTTAATGAACTCATGGCTCGAAAATAAAATTGAACCAGTTCAAACGGGAGCATTCTTAGCAGCATTTAGAGCAAAGGGGGTTTCTGGTGATGAACTTTCGGCAATGGCAAAAATCCTTCAAAATGCCTCACCGACTCCATCTGATCTGCCATCTTTTGATTTAGTTGATACATGTGGAACTGGTGGAGATGGAGCAAACACCTTCAACATTTCTACCGCAGTTGCTTTTGTATCAGCTGCTTTAGGGGTGAAAATTGCTAAACATGGAAATCGAAGTGCAAGTGGCAAAGTTGGATCAGCTGACGTATTAGAAAATTTAGGATTACCTTTAAATGTTTCTTCCGAAAAAGTTGTTGAAGCTTTAAAAAATTTAGGCATAACATTTCTTTTTGCTCCTTCTTGGCATCCTTCATTGGTAAATCTTGCTCCATTAAGAAAAAGCTTAGGAGTTAGAACCATTTTTAATTTGCTGGGTCCATTAGTTAACCCACTTAGACCAAAGTCTCAGGTATTGGGAGTAGCCAAAGCTGATTTGCTTGATCCAATGTCAGTAGCTTTAAAAGGAATGCGTCTTAAAAGAGCTGTGGTGGTTCATGGCGCAGGTGGTCTTGATGAGGCTTCACTAGCTGGGGCTAATCAATTTAGGTTCTTAGACAAAGATGTTATTAGATCTGAAATTATTAACCCAAGTGATCTTGGACTTAATGAAATCTCTAATGAAAGTTTGAAAGGTGATGATTTGAAAACTAATTCTCAAATTTTAATGTCTTTGCTTATTGGAGAAGGAAATAAATACCATAAAGAAGTCGTAGCATTAAATACCGCTCTTGTTTTATGGGTATCAGGAGCTGAAGATGATTTATCTTTAGGTGTCAAACGATCATTAGATTGTTTAAATACAGATAAATCATGGCTCCTTTTCAAACAGTTAAGAGATTTTTTAGCAACTTAATTCTTTTTACCTGATTTACCATATTCCTTATGTTTTTTGATACTGATAGCTCTGCAATATTGTTATTAGAGGATGGGACCTATTTTGAAGGATTATCTTTTGGTGCCGTAGGAACCATTTCTGGTGAAGTCGTATTTAATACAGGTATGACAGGTTATCAGGAGGTCATAACTGATCCAAGTTATCATGGTCAACTTATTACTTTTACCTATCCAGAGATTGGAAATACTGGAGTCAACTCTGAGGATAATGAATCATCACATCCTTCAGTTAAAGGTGTGATAGCTCGTCAAATTTCAAAAACTTCAAGTAACTGGAGACATGAAATTTCGTTCGAAAATTGGTTGAAGGAAGAAAATGTCGTTGGAATTCATGGGATAGATACAAGAGCACTTGTTCGACATATCAGAGAGTCTGGCTCTTTGAATGGAATTATTTCATCAGAGTCAAACTATTCAATAACTGAATTATTTTCACTTTTAAAAAAATCTCCTTCAATGAGTGGTCTGAATCTTGTCGATAAAGTAACAACAAAAATTCCATTTAAAGCTAATTCAAGCTGTCCTGTTTCCTTTGATAAGAGAATTAAAAATACTCAAACAATTCCATACAAAGTTGTTGCTATTGATTTTGGGATAAAGCAATCAATATTGGATCGATTAGTTGCTCATGGTTGTGAAGTAACAGTCTTGCCTGCTAGTGCTGAAATGTCCGATGTTTTATCTTTATCTCCTGAAGGTGTTTTTCTTTCCAATGGTCCTGGTGATCCATCCACAGTTGATAGTGGTATTAATCTTGCTAAAAATTTAATTCAATATAAAAAACTACCTGTTTTTGGAATCTGCTTAGGCCATCAAATCCTTGGATTGGCTTTAGGTGGTAAAACTTTTAAACTTTCTTATGGACATAGAGGACTAAATCATCCATGTGGATTAAATGGAAAAGTTGAAATCACAAGTCAAAATCATGGTTTTGCTTTAAATTCAGAATCTTTAAATTCCGAAAAAATAGAAATCACCAGATTTAATTTGAATGACCTAACAGTTGCTGCTATTTCTGTAATTGATAGGCCTTTCTTTGGTGTTCAGTATCACCCCGAAGCGAGCCCTGGTCCCCATGATGCAGATCATCATTTTAATCATTTCGTAACCTTAATAGAAGAACGACGAAGAATCGTGGATTAATTTGGCTTCTATCACTACACTTCCATCATTAAGTCATAGGGGACTAATTCCATAACTGAATTGCAAAGACTTACTGTTTCTCTTAGAGGTGGTTCTAAGCAGCAAAATGGTTGTTTAGTGATTAACTTCACTGGTCAACTAGACTCTTATTCAGAGAAACAATTCACAACATATATCAATGAAGTTTTAGCTTCTAATCAACTGTCAGTTGTAATTGATTTAACTAATATCGATTTCATTGATTCTTGTGGGTTAGGTGCAATGGTTCAAGCTGCTAAGAAATGTACTCAGTCAAAAAGATCGTTTAATGTTGTTGGAAATCCAAGAGTTATTCAGACAATTAAACTTGTTCGCTTAGAGGAATACCTTCATGTTTCACCTGATCTAAATACTGCAATTGATAAATTATCAGCTTGACTGACTGGATTCGCTCTTACAAATCAAACATTTCTCCAGATCGTCTGGGCCCTTTGCAATTAGCTTGGTTGGGTGATTCTGTATGGGAAATGCATCAAAGGTTGAAATATTGCAGTAGTCCAATGCGCTCTAAGGATCTGCACAATGCCGTTGTTAAGGAGGTAAATGCAACCAGTCAAGCGAAGGCAGTCACAAAAATAGAGCCTTTTCTCACTGATACTGAAAAGGATTTCCTTAAAAAAGGTAGAAACAAAGCTGGGAGAGGTCCTAAAAATGTAGATGCAGCCACATATGCAATTGCTACCGGATTTGAGACTATTGTTGGTTGGTTGTTTTTGAAAAATCCAAATCGGCTTGCTGATTTATTCGATCTTCTTGATCGACCCATTAACTAGAAAATATTTTTTATAAAATGAGTTATCGCTTTAATAAAGACACAAGGAATTCAAAAAACTCTTCATCGAATAAACGAAGTAGTAATAATTCTCGTCAAGATAATGACTCCCAAAAGTCAAACTTTAATGATCGAAGAAGAACCAATAACAAAATGAATCGTCTCTCGTCAGATCAATTAAATCAATCTTCATTAGATAAAGAATCTTCTGAAAGATCAAGAAGTCGAAACGAGACAAATTCCAACTACAGAGGATCTAATCGATTCGAAAGAAAATCGGCCAACCCTTCATACAGAAATCAAAACTCTCAGGAAACTGACAATTACAGAGGATCTTATCGATTCGAGAGAAAATCGGCCAACTCTTCGTACAGAAAGCAAAACTCTCAGGAAACTGACAATTACAGAGGATCTAATCGATTCGAGAGAAAATCGGCCAACTCTTCCTATAGAAATAAAAATTCTCAAGAATCTAGCAATTATAGAACTGAAGAAAGCAAAGAACCTCTTTCATATTCTGAAAGCTTCACCAAAACATTGAGTGATGATTTGATTTGGGGCCGTCATTCAACTGAGGCAGCTCTCATGGGCGGCAGACCAATTCATCGGATTTGGTGTACCTCTGACTTACGAAGTACACCAAAGTTTTTTCAACTTCTCAAAGATCAAAAAGCTTCTGGGGTCTTAGTTGAAGAAGTTTCATGGTCAAGGCTTGGCCAGCTCACAAATGGCGCAGTTCATCAAGGCATAGTTTTACAAATTGCCGCATCAAAGACACATGACTTGAAGAATTTAATAGAGGCTTGCAAAGCTTTTGGTGATTCATCATTGCTCTTGGCTTTAGATGGCTTAACTGATCCTCAGAATCTTGGAGCAATAATTCGATCTGCCGAAGCTCTTGGTGCTCAAGGCTTAATCCTTCCACAAAGACGCAGTGCAGGGTTAACAGGATCCGTAGCAAAAGTTGCTGCTGGAGCTCTAGAGCATCTACCGGTGGCGAGAGTTGTTAATTTAAACAGGTCTTTGGAGAAATTGAAGGATGAAGGTTATTCCGTTGTTGGCCTTGCGGAGGAAGGAACTTCAACTTTGTCTGAAATCAAATTCCAAGGTCCTTTAGTAGTAGTTGTTGGTTCAGAAGATAAAGGAATTTCTCTAATAACTCGAAGGTTGTGTGATCAGTTAGTAAGAATTCCTCTAAAGGGAGTTACTACAAGCCTTAATGCATCAGTTGCAACCTCTATTTTCCTATATGAAGTGGCTAGATCCAGATGGATGCGTTCAATCTCTGGACAAGACCCTTCTCCTAGATTATTAAAACCTCAGATTTCAACTGAAAATAATAACTAAATCTCTTTAAAGATAACACCGTAAAGCAATGTATATCTTTTATAGTTTAATTAGGATCTTTGAAACTTACTAATCAAATTAGATTATTAATCACATCACCCACAGGTTTTTATACTCAACATTCTTTTTCTTCAAAAATATGTTTCATCATCAAGTGAACATAATATTCATTTTTTATTTGATAAACATCAGATTAAGAAAGTATAATAAATTAAATGCAGTTTACTTATGGGTCCCATTAGGGCTCTTCGAAGCTTAGGTAATAGTTTTGGCTTGGCCTGGTGGGCCAAGGTTGAGACTATTCAACCTGAAGTGACATATTGGTTTGGCCCATTTCTGACTCGTCGCAGCTTGAAAGTCAGATTAAACGGATTTGTAGAGGATCTTTCCGCAGAGTCACCTCAAAAAATAAGTCATAGTTTAATTAGGTGTCGCCGTAATGAGCCTCTAACGTCATAGGCTTAAAAATATTTTTTATAATTCAATAATGACTTTTGAAGACTTACGCCAGAAATTGAAAAGTGGTGAGGTCTCTTCCAAAGAGCTTGTTCAAGAAAAAATAAACCGAATAAACGAATTAGATCCAACTCTGAATTCCTTTTTAACCGTTAATTCTGAGCTAGCCCTAAGCAAAGCTGAACATATCGATAATCAAATAGCTTCTGGCGACCATTTACCGCGCTTATCAGGAATACCCATTGCGATAAAAGACAACCTTTGCACGAAAGGAATTAAGACAACATGCGCAAGCAAGATTTTGGACAACTTTGTTCCCCCATACGAGTCAACAGTTACTAAAAAGCTATTAAAAGCAGGAGCAATAATGATTGGTAAGACGAATATGGATGAATTTGCGATGGGGAGCTCTACAGAAACCTCTGCATTTGGTCCTACTTTGAATCCATGGAACATAACTAAAGTTCCTGGAGGCAGCTCTGGTGGTAGTGCAGCTTCTGTTGCTGCTGGATTTTGTTATGGATCTCTGGGTTCTGACACTGGCGGGTCAATTCGACAACCAGCTTCATTTTGTGGCGTTGTTGGTATGAAGCCAACTTATGGTCGAGTAAGTCGATGGGGGTTAATAGCTTTTGCTAGTTCTTTAGATCAAGTTGGTCCATTTGCGAATAATGTTTCTGATGCAGCTGAAATTTTGCAAGTTATATCAGGCAAAGATGAGTTTGATTCAACCACTGTTGATATTCCTGTTCCCAATTATTTGGAGACCCTTTCTAAGTCAATTAAGGGCATGAAAATAGGTTTAATTGATAATTGTTTTGATCATGAAGGTTTAGCCACTGATGTAAAAGAATCTGTTCTTGGCTCTGCATCGCTATTAGAAAAATTAGGTGCAGAAATTGTTAATGTTTCTTGTCCTCGTTTCAATGATGGTATTGCTACTTATTACGTTATTGCCCCATCTGAAGCTTCAGCGAATTTAGCAAGATATGACGGTGTCAAATATGGATTCCGCTCTGAAGATGCACAATCTCTCATTGAAATGACGACCAAAAGTCGAGCGCTTGGTTTTGGAAATGAAGTTAAACGCAGAATTCTTATAGGAACTTATGCCCTTTCCGCTGGCTATGTTGATGCTTACTACAAGAAGGCCCAGCAAGTTCGAACTTTGATACGTAAAGACTTTGATGATGCTTTCAAAAAAGTAGATGTTTTGCTCGCTCCAACAGCTCCTACAACTGCTTTCGGTTCTGGAGATAATATTGACAACCCAATGGCTATGTACTTATCGGATTTGTTAACCATCCCAGCTAATTTAGCTGGTTTGCCTGCTATTAGCTTGCCATGTGGATTTGATAATTCTGGTCTGCCGATAGGGTTACAGTTAATAGGTAATGTTTTTGAAGAAGGTAAGCTTCTTCAAGTAGCTAGTCAATTTGAGAAAGCTGCTGAGGTTTATAAAAATAGACCTAATACAGATTTCACGTTATAAAGTTTAAACCACTTCATGTGGAGGATGTGATTGTCGCTACACTATATGCAGTGTAGTTTTATGCGATATTAATGGCTTTTGTTCCAATTCATAACCATAGTGACTACAGCCTTCTTGATGGAGCTAGTCAACTACCTTTGATGGTTCAAAGGGCAAAGGAATTGGGGATGCCAGCTTTAGCCCTGACTGATCATGGCGTAATGTATGGCGCGATTGAATTATTGAAGTTATGTAAGGCCGCAAATATAAAACCAATTATTGGAAATGAGATGTACGTTATCAATGGTTCAATTGATGACCCTCAGCCCAAAAAAGAGAAAAGATACCATCTTGTTGTTGTTGCTAAAAATCAAATTGGCTATGAAAATCTCGTAAAATTAACAACTATTAGTCATTTAAATGGTGTGAGGGGAAGAGGGATTTTTTCAAGACCGTGTATAGATAAGTCTTTATTTAAAAAATACAGTGAGGGATTAATTTGCTCAACAGCTTGCTTAGGTGGTGAAATCCCACAAGCGATTTTAAAAGGAAGAAATGATGTTGCTAGAGAAGTAGCAGCTTGGTACAAAGAAATTTTGGGAGATGATTTTTATCTTGAAATTCAAGACCATGGATCGATTGAGGATAGAATTGTTAATAGTGAAATAGTCAAAATATCTGAAGAACATGATATCCAAATTATTGCTACCAATGATGCTCATTATGTATCAAAGAATGATATTGAAGCTCATGATGCATTGATTTGTGTTTTGACTGGAAAATTAATAACTGATCACAAAAGATTAAGATATACAGGAACTGAATATATTAAATCTGAGGAGGAAATGAGAAATCTATTTACTGATCATTTAGAAAGTAATGTCATAAATAGTGCAATAGAAAATACAGTTAAACTATCAAACAAAATTGAAGAATATTCGATTTTAGGAACTTATAAGATGCCAAATTTTCCTATACCTGATGGCTATAAACCAATCGAATATCTTAAAGAGATAACTATCAACGGTTTGAAACAAATTTTAGATATTACTAAATATGAAAATTTCCCAAACTCTTATAAAGAAAGACTTGATTATGAATTAAGCGTAATTGACCAAATGGGTTTCCCTACATATTTTCTGGTTGTATGGGATTATATAAGATTTGCTAGAGATCAAAATATTCCTGTAGGCCCTGGTAGGGGCTCAGCAGCTGGCTCTTTAGTTGCTTTTTCTCTTCATATAACTAATATTGACCCAGTAGAAAATGGTTTGTTATTTGAAAGATTTCTCAATCCTGAGAGGAAGTCAATGCCTGATATTGATACTGATTTTTGTATTGAAAGACGTGGCGAAGTAATAGATTATGTAACTAAAAAGTATGGTGAAGATAAAGTTGCACAGATAATTACATTTAACAGAATGACATCTAAGGCTGTTTTAAAAGATGTTGCTCGTGTACTTGATATCCCTTATGGAGATGCAGACCGCTTAGCGAAATTAATCCCAGTTGTAAGGGGTAAGCCTGCAAAATTGTCAGCTATGATTTCAAAAGAATCACCTAATAAAGAATTCTACGAAAAATACAATAATGATTCAAAAGTAAAGAAATGGGTTGATATGGCAATGAGGATTGAAGGGACAAATAAGACTTTTGGTGTGCATGCAGCAGGTGTAGTTATTGCGGCTAATTCACTTGATAATTTAGTTCCTCTTCAAAGAAACAATGATGGACAAATAATTACTCAATATTTTATGGAGGATATTGAGTCACTTGGTCTTTTGAAGATGGACTTTTTAGGACTTAGAAATCTTACAATGATCGAAAAGACAATTAATTTAGTTGAGAAATCAATTGGTAAGAGATTAGATCCTGATTCTTTGCCTTTTACAGATGAAAAAACTTTCGAACTACTTTCTAGGGGTGATTTAGAGGGGATTTTTCAACTCGAATCTAGTGGAATGAGACAGATAGTAAAAGATCTAAAGCCCTCATCTCTTGAAGATATTTCTTCAATTCTTGCTCTTTATCGCCCAGGTCCTCTTGATGCAGGATTAATTCCTAAATTTATAAATAGAAAACATGGAAAGGAGAGTATTGATTTTCAACATCATTCACTTGAGCCCATTTTAAGTGAGACTTATGGAATCATGGTTTATCAAGAGCAGATTATGAAGATCGCTCAGGATTTAGCAGGATATTCACTTGGACAAGCAGATTTATTGAGAAGGGCAATGGGTAAGAAAAAAGTATCCGAAATGCAGCGTCATAGAACCCTCTTCGTTGATGGAGCTGTTAAGAATGGCGTTACAGATGTCATTGCTGAACAGTTATTTGATCAAATGGTTTTATTTGCTGAATATTGCTTTAACAAAAGTCATTCAACTGCTTATGGTGCGGTTACTTATCAGACTGCTTATTTAAAAGCACATTATCCTGTCGCTTATATGGCGGCATTGCTTACGGTTAATGCTGGCTCGGTTGACAAGATTCAAAGATATATTTCCAACTGTAATTCAATGGGAATAAACGTAATGCCTCCAAATATCAATACCTCAGATGTTGATTTCACGCCAAAAGATAATTCAATTCTTTTTGGGTTTTCAGCTGTCAAAAATTTAGGTGATGGTGCAATTAGAAAAATTATTATCTCTAGAGATGAAGATGGAGAATTTACCTCTTTAGCACAATTCTGTGATCGAATTTCACTTAGTTCCGTTAACCGAAGAGGTCTTGAAGCTTTGATTCACAGTGGAGCACTTGATTGTCTTGATGAAAATGCAAATCGTGCTCAACTTATTGCTGATTTGGATTTAACTATTGAATGGGCTTCTTCTAGAGCAAAAGATCGAAATAGCGGCCAAGGTAATCTTTTCGATTTTTCTACTTCTACAAATAATGAATCATCACCGACTGATGATTATTTATCTGCTCCAAAGGCAAAGCAGGTCAACGAGTATCTTCCTTCAGACAAACTTAAATTAGAAAAAGAGCATGTTGGTTTCTATCTATCTGATCATCCTTTGAAGCAACTTTCAGAACCTGCGAAATTGATTGCTCCTATTAGTCTTGGTTCTTTAGAAGATCAGAAGGATAAGTCTAAGGTAAGTGTCATAGCAATGATTCCAGAGATAAGAGAAGTCACAACTAGAAAAGGTGACAGGATGGCGATTATTAAACTCGAGGATTTAACTGGTTCTTGTGAAGCGGTTGTTTTCCCAAAAAGTTTTGAAAGATTATCTGATCATTTGATGGTTGAAACGAGGTTATTGATATGGGGTAGCGTCGATAGGAGAGATGAAACTGTTCAATTGCTTGTTGATGATTGTCGTGAAATTGATGATTTAAGATTTCTTTTGATTGATCTTCGCCCTGATCAAGCTACAGATATCAATATTCAGCATAAATTAAGAGAATGCCTTTCTAAAAACAGACCTGCCAGAGATGAATTAGGTGTACGAATCCCTGTGGTAGCATGTCTCAAGGACAACAACAGTACTAGGTATGTAAAGTTGGGTGATCAATTTTGCGTTAAGGATACTGATTTGGCTTTGGATTTACTGTCTAAGAATTCCTTCATTGCAAGATCAAGTAAAAGTCTTGTGATTTAGATTTTATTTTTAACTTGAAATATCTGCTTGAGTTGTTTTGAATGCATCTTTCATCCTATTTATGTTTGGCTTTATGTTTTCAAAACCAAGAAAACTTCCAGGATTTAAATCCCAACTCGCTGAGAGTATTCCATAACTTAACCCTAATAAGCCTACAAGGAAACAAAGCGCTGAACTTACAAGAGTGAGTGTTGGAGATATTTCAGCAATACCTTTGCTTATTAAAAAATAACTCCCAATAAATACGCCCATGCCACTTAGCGTTGGAATACCTGTTGTAAAAGCTATTCTTCTTGCCATTCTATTTGCAACATAGCTTGGTATTCCGGATTTCTTGCTTCTACTTTTTGCAGATTTCTTAGAAATTATTTTTGGAGCCAAGTTATTGCTGGAGAATCCTATTTTGGCTTCTTTGGGTTGGTCCTTTTTGTTCTTTTTCGAACCTTTCATTAGCTTCTAGTCAACGGATAACAGTCATTATCCTCTAATTGCTAATTTTTCTATGAGTGCTGTATATCTTTTTTCACTTTTGGCTCTTACGTAACCTAAAAGTCTTTTTCTCTGTCCAATCATTTTAAGCAATCCTTGTCTTGAGGAGAAATCATGTATGTTTCCCTGAAGATGTGTGCTTAATTTTGAGATCCTTGTAGTAAGCATCGCAACTTGAACTTCTACAGAACCTGTATCAGTTGGATGAACTTGATGTGTGTTGATTAGATTTTGTTTCTCTTCTGTGCCAAGTGACATTTGTTGAACTTTTCTTTATTCGTCAATTCTAATTTAATCCCTTGCCTTCAATCAAGTACTCTTTTCACTCAATTTCATAAGAATCTCTTTGAGATGTTTATCCATTTGCTCTGCTTTTTCTTCTGCAGTTAGGGAATTCAAAAACAAAGAATTTTCTTTTTCGTTTGTTGTTATTATTTTAATTGAATCTTTTATTTCATTATCTACATAGCCAAGTGAATTTAGAATTAAATATATTTCATCTATATATTTAGAAAACTGGTTATGCTCTATGTCTTTTTTATCGTCATGAAGTGTAACATCATTATCTATAAATCTTTGAAGTTTATTTCTTAGCTCAACTATTAATCTCTCTGCAATTCGCTTACCTATTCCTTGCGTTTTAGTTAATAAATTAGATTCTTTATTTTCTATTGCATTAACTAATTGATTAACTCCAAGTTCATCTAATAATGCCATACCTATTTGTGGACCTATTCCGTTTACACTGATAATCTCTCGAAATAAATCTCTTTGATTAACCTCAATAAAACCATATAAACTTGTGCCATCTTCACGATCTATTTGATGAATCCATAATTCAATTTTATTAGAATCTTCTTCTTTACATATTTGTGTTGGTAATAGTTGTATTTCATAACCAACACCACCAACATTTAGAACAATTCCTTTTTTAGAGGATATTTTCCAAGTATGAATTATTTCACCTTTTAACCAGCTAATCATTGTTTATTTTGATTGGTTTTTAGAGATTTTAGAGTATTAAAAATATACTCAACCACCATCAATCTCACATCCAACAATCGAACCCCCTACTAGACCAGCAGGAATT
>QBVH01000013.1 GCA_003284445.1 Prochlorococcus sp. AG-311-D23
TGGATGCATTGCTTTAGTTGGTGCTTACGCAACAACAGGTCAAATCATTCCAGGTTTCGTGTAATGAACAAAGAAACTAACTATTGGAAAACAGCCGAGCAAATGAATGGCCGCCTTGCGATGATGGGCTTCTTTGCCGCTGTAATTAACTACGGAATAACAGGCTGGATCATTCCAGGAATTGTTTAATTCTGATTCTTAAAATCTAATTAGAAAAGGTCTCTTCTCTGTCATTACAGAAGAGACTTTTTTAGTGATTAAGGTGCACTGTCGTAGTTTCTGATTCCTCTGACCTGAATCACTTAAAATAGAAAATCGCAAATAATGGGGACTAATGAGCGAGTTTAAGATTCCAGATGAGTGGAGAAATGAATTTATAAAAACATATATTCCGTTAATTGCTGATGTGGATTCTGTTGGAGTTTATAAAAATAAAATTGAAGGTCTAACAACTGAACAGGTATATAAAGTTTTATATTTCTGTGAGGTAAGTAGTAGAAAAGAGTGGTTAGAAGGAATGACTAAGTTTGATAAGCAACACAGGGATCTTGCTTTAAGATACATGAATTGCAGAGGTAGTATTGTTCCAAGGTTGGCGATTCCTTTTTCAGTTAAATATAAGAAATATAGAGATAAACTTATTAATTTAATTAAATTTCTTTCTGTACTTTCATTCGCTTCATTCTTCTTAAGTAAATATTTATGGATAAATTGGATAGTATATTTTTTATTAATTTTATCTATTCTAGTTCTAACGTTTTTATATTTTAAAATTAAAGATTAGTGAATTCTAGATCTTTTGAAAGTCCACTTTTTAGTGCTTTTTATCCTGCTAATATTCCCTGATGGTCTTCTTTCGGAATTCCTCCCTCCTGATTGCAATGACTTGGCATTTTAAAAGAGGCCTCAATGAGGTCTCTTGATTACGTTTGAATCTCATTGATGTTCCTACGACGATGCCCTCGTCGGAAATTGAGTTGATATCTCTTGAGTAGTTGTTGATTGCTGTTGAGGGATGTAATTGCTTTTTATCTCTAGTAAACGGGAACAAAACAGGAACATTTTTCCTGACTTACCCTCTCTAAACAAATGGAATTAACTGCTCAAAAACTTGTCATACCAGTGTATTTGTGCTATAATGTACTCATTGCAGAGGACAGAATACTTCCTTTAAGTATTAATTAGAACTGTAAGTAAAACACTATTCGAGTCTATCATTATGACTAAGATCCCAAGTGCAGGTTTAGACCTGCGTAATTATTTTTTGTTTTGGAAAGATGTAATTGCCTTAACAGGTAAGTCTGAAATGACTATCCGAAGAGCGATAAAAAGGAATGAGTTTCCTTCCCCCGTGAAATTATTTCCTGGTGGCAGAAGTGTTGCTTTCAGGCAACCAGATGTCTACCTCTGGATCGAGGGGCGATGGTCTGCCGATGGAGGTAAGTAATGTCTCTTACGGCAAGGAAGATAAACAACATCAAAGCATCGGATAAAGAGCAGTGGGAACCACTAGGTGGAGGTTGCTATTTGGTTGTGCCTAAATCAAAAGGAGCAAGGAAAAGATTTGTTGGGAAAACGAGGATCAATTCTCTTTCCGGAAAACTTTATTCAGTGCCTCTAGGTTTCTGGGGTGAAGATTTTAAAAAACCTCAAGAGGTTCTCAATAAATGGGAAGAGATGAAACTCTGGGGCAAATCAAACAACCATGATCTAAGGAAGTATGGGAAGCAAATTGATCTAGTTAAATCTGATAAAACCTTTAAAGAAGTTGTTGACCTTTTTATTCAACATAAATCTCACCTTCAAAAAACTGACTCCAATCAAACTTTTAGAAATCGATTTAACCGAATTCTTCAGAGATTGCCTGAAGGTATTTTGATTAGTGATCTTGCTGGGTATGAGGGAACACAATTTATAAAACAAAGAGTTCTGAACCCAGATATTGCTCAGGGGAAATTGCCAACGGCAAAAAGATATAGGCAATTGTTGAACAATGTCTTTGAATATGCGGTTATGGATCGACTCGTACATCCAGATCAAATTCCCTATCGATTAGATCTGAAATTTCCCTTTGAGGATGCACATAAATCAAAACCCCATCCGCATCTTCCTTGGAATGAATTTCTCGACTTTATAAAGGTTCTCAACCTAAATCATTGTCATGCTGAGCGACTAACTGATCTGGCAACAAAGGCAGTTCTTTTGTCGCTCACAAGAGTTTCTGCTGTTGTGAGTATGCAATGGAATTGGTTTGATGATCAGCGAGATTGTTGGGTAATACCTTCAGCAACTAAGGGATTAAAAAGGAAGAAAGATGACTCAGTCAATGACCACTTGATCCCTAATACTCCTCAGTTGGAGACTTTAATGAATTCGTTGAGTGTAATTAATGGCAATCAAAAATATGTTTTCTTTAGTCCTTTTAAAGGGAACAACCCTTATCTATCCAAGCAAACTCCTAATGATCATTTAATTAATCTTGGGTATAAAGATCGGCAAGATATTCATGGATTTAGGCATGTTGCTACTAATGCATTAGTTGATCTCGGTGGCATGGATGAACTCATGGTTTCTAGGTGCCTTGGACATTTACACAATGATGGGGCGATTGCTCATTATGACTTTGCTAAGCGTCTTGATAAAAGGAGAGAGATTCATGAGTACTGGAATCAATTGCTGATTACGAAAGGACTGAGGATCTAGTTTTTGCTTTTTGAGTGTTAAGACGGACTTGATCGAAAACTCTTTTGCCTCATATTTCAAGTACTTGCTCCAACTTTATGGACAAAATTCATAAGGCATTTGATAACTTAGTAGACAATTGTTTTGCTGATGAAGATCTACTCAATACTTCGTGTGTGGACAATTCATTGGATGTGGAACAAGAGGGAGTTCCTAAGACTTGTTTGGTCAGTTTGATGGATGAACCAAAGGTTGCTTAATTAGGCAGCAGCATCATTAATTTGATGCTCTACCAATTCCCAATCATTAGATAGAAGTTCATTCCAAGTTTCATGGGCAGATTCATAATCCAACCTTCTTGTGTTTTTTAATTTGGTAGGTATACCTTCTTCGGTGCAATACCAAAGTTGAGTGAAGACAGTCGGTGCAACCATGACCGACTTGGGATCACGAATAAAGAACAGGCAAAATTCTCTAGTAGGAGCAACTAACCATCCTGTTGGAGTGGGCAATGCTTCTCTGATTGGTTGATTAGTGGTGTAACTCATGTCTGATGGAGTCATCTATAGGAAGAGACAAAAAAAGCACCTGCTCACTGGTGCCTCCTTTGTGGTTCGTGACAGGGATCAAACTAATACAAATATACTACTTTTGTCTACAAGGTCAAGCATGTGAATCTTTCATCACCTCTGATAAGACAAACTGATGAGAACCTGCAAAATAGGAACAAGAACAAAGGATCCAAAAAATAAAAAGTGGCAACCTTTGACGAGTTCTATCAATCAAAAGCAATCCATCTCTGCACTTTTTTATTTTGATAAATTTAAATTTAGAAGAAATTAGTTTTGCTTCTGATAAAAGAGTTCTTAATCTTATAAATTCATCGGATGATTGGGTTTCTTTTCTTGAAAATAATAATCGATTAGAAGATACTTCTGACATAAAAAAAATCAAAGGAAATGCTTTTGAATTGTTAACAATATTGCTCTTGATTAATGATCCCGTATATTCTTTAAAACTAAAAAATGTTTGGCATAGCAGTAATTTACCTTTTCAAATATTAGACCTTTTAGGTCTTCAAAAACCAGAGGTAGGAGTTGATATTATTGCTGAAGATAATGAAGGTAAATTTTGGGCAATACAATGTAAATTCCATCAAGATACAAATCTAAATATCACTTACGAAGAAGTAAGTCAGTTTTTTGGAGTGACTGAAAGATTATCTACTTATCAAAAACTTAGTCATAGAATTATTAGTACTTCTTCAATAGATCTAAGTCCAAAAATAGAAAAAATTCATAAAGATAAATTGGGATATATTACTTATGCAGATTATTCAAATCTTGATCAAGATGACTTTAGTAATTTTCGATTATTACTAAAAGGGGAAACCTCATTAATTGAAGAAAGAGATCCTAGAGGGCATCAAAAGAAAGCAATTAGAAATTCATATGAATACTTTATTGAGGAAAATAATTCAAGAGGCAAATTAATACATCCTTGCGGTGCAGGAAAAAGTTTGACTGGTTTTTGGATATTTAAAGAACTTCAAGCAAAGAATGCCTTAATTGCTGTTCCAAGTTTGTTTTTGATTAAACAAACATTGAAAGAATGGGCAAAGGAATCAACTGCAAGAAAAGAAACTTTTGACTGGATTGTAATTTGCAGTGATGAGAAATCTAATGATTTTTCTGATGAACCATCAATGAGAAAGATTGATTTAGGAATAAAAGTAGAGACTGATAAGGAAAAAATTGCTGAGTTTTTAAATAATCAAAATTCAAAAAATAAGATAGTTATTACAACTTATCAGAGTGGGCAGTCTCTTATAGATGGAATTAGGTTGGCAAATAATTTTCATTTTGATTTTGGAGTTTTTGATGAAGCACATAAAACTGCTGGAGATAAAAATAAGTCTTTTGCAAAACTACTTAAAGATGAAAATGTTGTAGTACAGAAAAGATTATTTATGACTGCAACTGAGAGAGTTTATAAAGGTAATTCAGATAAAATAATTTCAATGAATGATGAAGAAATCTATGGAAAAGTAATTCATCAACTCTCATTTAAATCTGCCTTAGAGCAACATCCACCAGTTTTATCAAACTATAAAATAGTCACCAACAGAGTTAATAAAAAATATATTCAGGAATTGATAAATGAGAATAAATTAGTGAGAGCAAATAATAAACAATGGAGTTACGATGCAGACTGCTCGACATTTGCATCATTAATTAGTCTTAGACAATTAGTGAAGAATGAGAATCTTAAACATGTTGTTTCTTTCCATAGCAGTATTCCTCGATCTAAAGAATTTAAATTATTAAATGATCAGTTAAATACTTTCTCTTCAGAATTTGGAATTATTCATGCTTCGCAGATATCAGGTAAAGATAGTTCGGGAGTTAGAACTAAAGTTCTTTCTGAATTTAAATCAATAGAACCCAGTTTAATAACAAATGCAAGATGCTTAACTGAAGGGGTAGATATTCCAGTTATTGATGCTGTTTTATTTGCTGATCCTAAGAACAGCACAGTTGATATTGTTCAAGCAGCAGGTCGAGCAATGAGAAGGTGTGAAGGCAAAAAGTATGGATATATTATTGTTCCAATTATTGTTGATGAAGATGAGGAAGGTTCAATTCACAAGGATTCTTTCAAACAAATAATTAATGTGATTTCGGCAATGGGTATGAATGATGATCGGATAATTGCTGAGTTTCAAGCATTGGTTTTCAATCAACCTAGAGAAAGTAATATTTGTGATTTTGATTTTGAAAGTGTTGCAGAATCTATAAACTTGAAAGATTTTTATTTGAATATTCAAAATAAAGTATGGGATAGACTTAGTTTTGCAAAAAGTTTTATAGATGAATCTACATTCGAAACTTGGATGAGAACAGCAACCACACTAAGTGAGTCGTCAATTAAAAAATATGTTGGGGGAGTAAATAAGATGACTAATGAGTTAATTAAAATGAAACCTGAATACAGCAATATAGATGATTTAGTTACAACTGAAGATCTTTCATTTTTAAAAAAAGAGTGGATGTCAGTTGAGGAAAATCAAGCATTAGATAAGAGACACAAAGGTATGTACAGTGCAGGATTCAACAAGTTAATTGAATATTCAAACTATAAGAAGTCTATAAAAGAGTAATTTTATTCTTTTTGACTCATGCTTCTCTCCTCTTTAATTCGAGGCATCAAAAAAGCACCTTGCTCTCTGGCATTAAGAAAGGGACCCTGCTGCATCAGCGACCTTGAGTCCCCTTCTTTCTCTGTCGACAGAACTAATACTGGTAAGGAGTTGTTCTGCTTTTGCTTTTCTAGTCCAATCAACAAAGATAAGAATCGGAAATTATTCCTAATTAGCAATCAGCGTTAGCAATGCCCATACCAAGAACAGCACCTAAAGGAATAGACCATCCATAAGCATCTTTCTTAGATAGTGCAGCAGCAAGACCACCACCAAGCAATCCTCCTGTGGTTGCACTACTTGAACTACAACTTCCACCGCTGGATGTATAACTCCGAGAAACTAAAACTTGTCGGTGAGTTGGTCTGTAATACCTGCGATGAGTGTGAGGGGAATAATGAGCGTGATTATGGTGATGACGATATTTACGAACTGGTGAATTCCAACTAAGTGAAGAGCAAGGAACTTCAACTTTATCCAGATAGGACTTCACATATCCTTTGGATGATCTTGTCCCAGCAACATATTCCTCTTTATAAATCTCCTTGTAGCAAGAGCGTTGAGTTGTGTATCCCCTCTGGTGATGATATCCATCTGCCATTGCTGCCATTGGAGACAGAAGCATTGCAGTTAGAACTAATGGTTGGATTCTCATTGCTTATATTTACCTCTAATACAAACATAGGGTTGGACTGCCCCAATATCCAATAATTGAGACACTACATATATTGATCAATCAGTTGGGAGGCAGTACTTTTAAAAAATATGGTTAATCTCTAATTAAATTTTTCTAGACTCAAATCAACCAACTGAAGCAAATACTGGTAGACCGACTGTTGCTGTACCAGCAACAAAAGCAGCAAAGATAAGGAAAGGAAGCAATGGGTACTTCTTGATCATCTCTAAAATTGTATTTAAACCATCTTATAAGTAATTTTACTCAACCGTGCCTTTTGTGGATCAGTCGAGAGTGTTTCCCTACTCTAATTTTTTAATCATCAAAATAAGAGCATGTGTAGTTTACTAATTCTGAAACCTCCAAACAAAATGAAGAATTTTTGGGGACATTAAAATCCATACCCTCAGTTATTAATGTCCAATCTTTATCACCTGCAATTTTTACATTTAGTTTTCCAGAGTGGATTTCCATGACTTCTCTTGACGCAGTTTTAAATTCATATCCACCCTCCAACATCACTCCTAATGTTTTTTTTGAACCATCTTTAAAAAAAATGTTCCGACTAACAACTTTACCTTCAAAATAAATATTTGCTAATTTATCAACATCTACATTTTGATAGTTATCCATTTAGAAATCCCTGAGTCTAATTTTCTAATCACTAATCATAATCTATAGATAGTGAATTTCATTTATGCACTTGTTATCCCAGTACTGATCTTGGGATTGCTTTATCTATTCATCATTGAAAATAATGGTCTTCCAGATTGGATGGAACGCGTCTCAAGAAATAGTGGTTCTGTCTGGACTTATGGAATTATTGCCATCGCCCTCGTTGGAATTCTTAGATATCTGATTCGATGACTAAGCAGCAGCATCACTTATCTGATGTTCCATTAGTTCCCAATCTTGAGTTAAGAGTTCATGCCAAGTTTCCATAGCAGAATCGAGATGAATTCTTCTTGTATTTTTTAATTTGGTTGGAGTGCCTCCCTTTGCTTACAGAATTATTGTTTAGTTGATTATCTTTAGAAGTATCTGAATTGCTCTTATGGCAAAAACTGAAAATGATCTTGATATCTACTATGCAGTAGGAAATGCAAATACTTCTAGGCAGGAAACTGAAATTGGAGAAATCATCAAAAAAAGAAATTCATTGGGATGGAAATTAGTTTCGACCAGTACTGCTGTTGTTGATACGAGCAAACAATTCTCGAACCTCTATCTTTTTTGGGAAAAACAATATGAGTAAGAGAAAAGAGAATTTCAATGTGACGCAGGGCATGACCTTGTTACTTCTTAAAAAACTTTCATTGCCAGCAAACCTAGTCTTTCAAATAATTCTCTTTATTACTGATCCTGAAAACAATATTGGGTATGAAGATTAATAGGCACAAAAAAACCTGCCCGAAAGCAGGTTCTTTTGTGAGATCAGGCGTAAGTGTTTCCTTGTTTCCACTACGGAGGATCTCAACTCCTCACAAATGGAACCTATCGGAACAGGATTAGGAACAAACCTTTAGCAGGTGAGTTTATTGATTGTCACAGGTACAAAGGCACTAAAAAAGCACCCTATTGGATGCCCTTTTGGTACAGAACTATGTGTGAGGAGTTGTTCTGTCTCTCTATTCTTATATACCAAGACGAAGATTGCAACAACAAAAATAATCTCTTAAATATCGTCTTCACTATTTCCAAATGGGTTGTATCTGACATTGAAAATCAAAGTCGCTGCAATGCTTAAAAGCAAAAGTCCAAAAACAACTTGTGGAGGAGGGAAAATCATCAAATCACTCTAGAGAAGACACAAAAAAACCGCCCAGTTCTGTTTGGGCGGTTTCTTAGTGAGATCAGGCGTAAGTGTTTCCTTGTTTCCACTACGGAGGATCTCGACTCCTCACAAACGGAATTTATCGGAACAGGACTAAGAACAAACCCCTAGCAGGAGGGTTTATTGATTGTCACAGGTACAAAGGCACTAAAAAAGCACCCTATTGGATGCCCTTTTGGCACAGAACTATGTGTGAGGAGTTGTTCTGTATCTCTATTCTTATATACCAAGACGAAGATTGCAACAACAAAAATAATCTCTTAAATATTGGGAAAAGTTAGTGTTCCAAAAAGGGCACGGTATGCAAACGATCATTCAGTAAAATTAAAATCATTAAAAATTCCAGGAGACTATGTTCTTTGCGTTTCAATAACACTGTTTTGTTGATAAAATATTGACATAAGTAATTCAATAAGAAACGCCATAGTTTCTGGAACAGATGAAAACACAATCCAAGTTCCAAAGAGAAAAACCACTATTCAGGGATAAACCTGAATACAAATGCATTGGATATGCGAGGCAATCCACCAACAAGCAAATCTCTATTGGTGCTCAAGTTGAAGAGTTAAAGAAAGCAGGTTGCGTTGTTGTTTTCCAAGAGACTGTTTCAAGTGCAGATAAAGCAAGACCACAATTTGAGGCAGCATTAGGAACCCTGGAAGAGGGAGATGAAATCGTATTCACCAAATTAGATAGAGGATTTAGAAATCAAAGGCAGTGCATTAACACCCTCCATGACCTTCAAGAAAAAGGGATCCATGTGAGAACAACCGATGGAATGATCAATACCAGAGCACTGGGAAAGTTTGCTCCAATTGTGATTGGTCTTTTAAGTGGAATCGGAGAAGTTGAGCGTCAGATGGTGATTGAGAGAACGCAAGAATCTATTAACCACAGAAGAGAAACAGGAGGAAATCTTGGAGGTAGACCGAAGACAAATGATGAGAAAGAAGGTTTGGTTTTGCGTTTAAGAAATGAAGGTTGTTCTTACCGTTCAATTAGAAAACAAACTGGACTTGCTTTATCAACCATCCGAAGAATTATTGTTGAGCAAGATGTGGTGATAGAGGTATGAGCAAGAAGACAGAAATAATGAAGGCAATGGATGAATGCGTAGTGAATGCTTGCGAGCAAATGAAATCTCTTAATCCTCAAGAAAGGTTCCACCTTTTGTGTGAGATGGGTGAGTGGATGTATAACCCCCTTTCTGAAGAAATAGATGATGTATTGATGGTTCCTAATTTTGGAGAGAAGGAGGCAGCATGACTAGAAAAAACATAGGCGGATTAAATGATTACATTGTCTTGAAGGAAGAGAAGGAAGTTGTCTTCTATTTGCATAATCCCTATCCAGATTGCTTAGAAATTCCAGCAATAATGAAGCAAAGGTTTCCTGATGATTACAAGAGCATTGTCACCAGTGACTTAGAGGAGTTCAAAAAGTATGGAGAGAAAGTGTGATGAAAAAAACTAATCAAAAAAAGAGAATTGGAAGTAGCAGTATTAGAAATCAATATCCAACTCACATATTCAAAGAAGAGTCCAAAGAGATATGGGCACTCTGTACAAGTTCACTATCTGCGATGGCAATTTCAGCAAGGATGAAAAAATCTTTTCCTGATTACGAACTATGCCTGTGCAATAGAGAAACTTTTTTGAGAATGGGAGGGAAAATATAAATCAGTCAATTTGTCTAAAGAATGAAACCCCCATAAAAAATAAATCTTTTGGCGTATTTCTTTCTTAGAATTATTTTCTCTATCTCGATTGGTAATGAGATTCCAAGTCACGATGATCGATAAGGACGAAAAGACCTTTGAAGAAACCATCGTTGCTGGGAATATGGAGGAAGCAAAAAAGACTGCACAAGAAAGTAACCCAGAAGCAAAAATAGTTTCTGCTAACTGGGTTTATAAGTAACTAGTCGTTTCGCGATACATTTGCGGTCAATGTCGCATCACAATTGAAGCAGTCATAAACTTCTTGCCAAAACTTTCTTCCTTCATCATCTTCAATGAAATGAGTATCACCACCGTCATAATTTTCGATTAGTTGATAGAGGTTGTCCTTGATTACAAATGCAGATTCTTCTGCATGCTTTTGCGAAGGAAATCGAACTCTTAAAACTGATTTGTCATCGTTCAATTTTCTACATGCTCTCTCCAAATTAACTGATCTGTTTACAATCCATTCCTTGAAGTGTTCCTCCAACTTTTCAGAGAACTTGTTGAACTCACAAAAAAGTAAAAATCCCATATCAATTCCTACTATTCCTTGCTGTAGACGATCTTTATTCTCTTTTATGTAATCTTCGTAAAGTTTTCTAGTTTCTACACCATATTTTTCCTTGTAAAATTCAAGGAATTCATTAGGTGTTTCAGGTAGTCCATTTTTATCCATTTGTTTAGGGGGTAATTTTTATATTGCAGATTGATTAGTCAGGCGACCTGCATGCCTATTAAGATTGACTAAACTTATTAACTAACGCAGAGAGAATTTGGTCTATTCATTCCGTTTCGTATGTAACTATTATACACTAAATCTTAATATTTTGCAACCCTGTTTAAGTGTCTTATGTGGTAGAAATATTTTTCAAATTAATTTATATAAGACTCGCTTTTTAGGTTCGTTGTAGGTTAGGTAATTTGGTTTTTCTTTTGTATTATTTCATCAAGTAAATATAGTTAATTTTATCAATAAAGAAGTTGCTTACCTCCCTTGATGTAAATACTCTTCTCTCTCTCTTCATAACCTCTTTTAATTGTTCTTGTTGAACTTTATTGAGTTTAATTGAAATGTTCATGGTTTTGTATCCTCCTGATAATTTAAATTCTTATACCATTCGGATTTGATGGTATCTTTCTCGCACTAATACCTTATGTAATTGACTTCTATCGTACCCATAATGATCCATTAGATAATCCTCCATGTTTAATACTCTTTCTTCGTGCCTTCCGTATGAGATTGTTCTTTTGACTTGTTTAGGTTCTTCGAGTAATTGCATAAAAGATCTCCTTTGCATGTGCTTTGTTCTGTATGAAACTATTTAGTCCTTATGGATTACACTCTTAGATCAATAATAGATTTATATTTAAAATACTATTTCTAAATACTTAAGGTTGATGATGTAATTCTAATGATTCTTGATTTGAGTACTTAAGTATCTTTAGCGTAAAATATCTGATTAATTTTATCCTCATACTATCTATACAAAAAGTATACAAATAACCAATAATATGTTAAGATAGGTAAACAATAGTGAGCATAATATTATGAATCAAATATATAACAACGATCCTTATGTTGAGGTTGGTTTCTTCTATGAAATGGCAAACTTGCTTAATGGAGTGAAGAGAAAAGAGCGGTTTAATGTTTTTCCTTGTTATCAAGTCCAATGTCCTAACTGTGGAAAGTCTGCAGCAAGAATGGGGTTTTTCTCTAGGGCAAACACATTTGCTATCCAATGCCCTGTGAATGGGTGCGTGTTAAACAAAAGCAAGAACAGAAAGGGTTTAACTATTCATGACCTCATCAAGCACTACGGAGGCGATGAGATATTTGATCGCTGGTGTAAGGAAACAAGAAGAATGAACTACAGGAAGACTTGGTATCCAATTAAGAATCGAAGGGATGGTGAAAAGAAGACAAGAAATGAAAAGACCTTCAGAGAAAAGATGGATATCAAGTCAACACGATTGATGATTAATGCAAGGGCAGGGAAGTTTTCTTGATCTTGGTATCAATTAAATACTTGGAGATGGAGGTTAATTATTGCTCGAAAAAAACTGAAAAATCAATTGAGGAAAAAAGGAACATTTGAGTTTTAAAACAGGAACAAAACGGGAACATTTGTTTTTGTTCTTTTGATTTAAACTGATGGTTCCCGTTTGCGTTAATTAGCAAACTCTCCAGTATTAGCAACGAATTAGCATTAAAAAAGAGACCCTTTGAGGTCTCTTTAGTGCGGTTGAATCTCTTTGATGTCCCTCCGACGATGCCCTCGTCGGGACTTGAACCCGAGACCTCTCCCTTACCAAGGGAATGGTTGATATTCTTTAAATCCTTGTAATCTATTGGTATGATTGGACTATTTCTAGGTTTCCCTAGGCCTAGAAATAGCTTGATATAACCAGATACATCGACTTGTTAGCATTTTGGCTCTAAAATTGGCTCTAATCAGATCTGAATAATCGCAGTGATCTCAAAGGATTTATGGGTGTCTGGATTACGGAGAAGTATTGGCTCTAATTTTGGTAAGGGTTGGAGGGTTATTGGAGAAGCTTCAGGGCTTACTAAATTGACCTATGTTTATCAAGAATTTAAAGGAGTTGGAAATAAGAAAACGGCAAAAACTTTGCCTATAAAATGGGAACCAACTTCACAGGTAGAGATCCTCAAAGCAATTGAATTTATAAAGCCTCTTGTAGTTGAAAAAAATCTGACTCTTAATGAGGCCGCTAGAAGATGGAAAGCTCAGTTCATTGGAGAGGAGAAAACAGCTCCGAATAAAAACTGGAATGATTTTCTATTGATTCCTCCACTTAAAGGAAGATTGAAAACGGATAAAGAAGAGGACAGAAAAAATTATGCAGCGTACAAAAAAGAGGCTGCGAAAGTTGACCAGTTTATGACCACGAAACAGGGTCTATCAAGAAAAACTGAAAAGGATTGGGGTAGAAGAATTAATAGATTTTTAGAGGTGATGAATAAAAAGCCCGCACCAAATACAGGCACGCAGCTCATAAAACTTTGTGCTGAAAATTTTGGTGAGATTGAGCCTGATGAGAAAAAAAGATATTTAGATGCTTGGTGCGAAATCTTGCAATATGGAATCACTAGGCACTCAATGAATGAGAAAAGGTGGCAAACACCTGACGAGGATTACAGGAAAGAATTAATCGGAAAAAGCAACAGGACTGAAGATGACAAGTTGACTCCTTATGTAGAGGAATCAGATTTGTTGAATTTGTTGGACTCTCTGGAATCAACTAACAAAGAATTATTTTTGGCCACGGCCTTGATCTCTTTATTTGGTTTGAGGCTTAGCGAGCTGGCTGTTCTAACTGTTCACGATGGGAATTTATATGTTGGTCACATCAAAAAGAATGTGAATACTTCCTCAAAGAGAAGAGAGCCTAGAAGAGCTTTCGCCATGGACTTGGTAGGCAAAACAAGCCTAGGGGCAAATGTTTTAAGACTCTATGAATCAGGAGTTGTCAAACTGCCTAAAGCGGTTCTGAACCAGATAGAGAAGGTACAAGAAAAGAACACATATGGGGATGTTGGTCAGGCTTATGTCCAAATACTTGAGAGAAATGAAGTTTGGAAAAACATCGTCAAAAACAATACTGATATAACTCCCTACTCACTAAGGCATAGGTTTGCCCATCAATGTCATAAAGGCTCTACGGTTCCTCTTTCTGTTAAAGATGCCGCCGCCGCAATGGGGCATACGCCTACTACTCACATGAATTTTTATGCAAGATATACAACAGAGTTAAGCGTTGCTAAAGCCTTCGAAAGGCATCTAGAGAATCGGATCGCAGTATGAAAAAGATTAAACAATAGTTATTCCCATTTTTACGAATGTTTTAATTAACGGGCAAAATAGATAAATGAAAAAGCTTTTAGCTGTTTTAATCGCAACTAGTTCTTCACTTGTTCAATTAGGTGGAGTTAGACCTGTTAATGCAAATGAAAATGAAGGATGGGTTTCTGTTGGACTTGACTTGAAAACAGGTTTCGATGCTCAGTGGATAAAAGTTAAAGAAGCTAAGCAAGTCAACAAAGACTCTTACAAAGTACCTTTAAGGGATTTAGATATTTATTCAAAAAGTCTAAAAATTAATTGCAGAAATAAGGACATCAGTTTCAAGGGATTTGGCTGGCAACAAATTCCAACTGATTCCTCCTGGGGTTTAATGGCACAGATCCTTTGCCGCTTTAATCCTGCAAGAGATCTTTGGGGAATGACTAAGGAAAATGCTTTTCTATGGAATGCTCCAATCCCTCAAACCGAGCCTGGAAGTGCTGATGGGGATTGGATTCAGGTGGTCAATAATGATAAGAATGAAGAGTACTACAACGACAAGGTGAAGAGTGATGGAAAGGTAGCTATTTTCTCGAGATATACAAGGGATAAAAAAGCAGATTATGGAGAAGGCACTCAAAGAGATGTTGAAAAATATAAATGGATAATTAGTGACTGTAATTCAAATAAATACTTTGCTTGGTTAACGGCCTCTCCTAAATTCTTTAAGGGGTTTTGGGTCGGGCCAAGGACTGCAAGCCCTAATAGTTCTTCTATGGTCGTTAAGAGAAAATATTGTAAGTCGCCTAATTCCCCAGTTATTGGATCGTTACCAATTCCTTCACTTGATGATCTCACTCGTTTTCAAGTCAATAAAAAGAATGATTTTGGAAATAAGTATTCTTTCGATGATTAGCCGAGATCTTCAAATAAATTCTCCTCAAAAGTATCGACTAAAAGTTTTGGATAAAAAGTTTGAATATTCGAGAGGACTTATACAAGTAATCTGATTCTATGGAATGCGTTTACCTAATAAGAGATAACGAAAGCGGTCTTTACTGAGATGACTGGTTTTGGGTAAAGTAAAAACAACTGTCACATGAATTTTAAAAATTGAACTTAGATAGTCAAACTTATAAACAATCAAATCAATCAATCGAATTAGTTGATAAATCTGGACTAATTCATATTGATCCACTTTTTAATAATCGTTATGGAAAACCAATTAGATGGATTAGTGATCCGACGTTAACTAAAAAAGAAGGATTTACAAAAATCACCTATAGTCTTCCAGGTATAAATGGAAATAATTTATTATTTAATTATGAAGATGATAGAGGCACAATCAATGCCTCATCCTTCACATCAGAACAAGCAGAAGATATAAGAAAAATATTTAATAATATTAGTAATTATATTAATATCGAATTTATTGAGATTCAAGAAATAGGTGATAATGTAGGGACGATAAGACTTGCATTAAATACAATTACCGATGAAGCTGGTGTTCATAGACCTGGAATAGTCGCTACTGCTGATCCACCTGCAGAAGAGGCAAGAGGAGGAGATGTATGGTTCAATATTAATTTCAATAATTCAAACTTTAGTGATGGATTAGTGATTGGATCGCAAACGGGAGTTGGTGATGTGACTGTAATGATACATGAAATATTTCACGCTCTGGGTCTTGAACATCCAGGTGATAATAGCGCCTTTCCGGAAGATAAAGACTCGAGAGAATTCACAGTAATGGCTGGGGAGTTTAAAAAAGAAGGAGGAGCAGAATACATCAACAACAATCAATCATATATAGTTGCGTCCACTCCAATGATTTATGATATTGCGCCTTTACAATACCTCTATGGAGCTAATACTTTATATAACTCCAGTGATACAAATTATTCATACAATCCAAATACACCCTTTATAGAGACAATTTGGGATGGAGGCGGGAATGATACTTTAGATTTCAGTAATTTCAATAAAAAAAACATACTTAATCTTGAAGATGGACAATCATCAACAATTGGTTTTGATGTTAATTGGTCCTTAGTCGACAATTTAGGAATTGCCTTTAATGCCATCATTGAAAATGCAGTAGGTGGTTCAGGTGATGATCAAATTACAGGCAATAAGTACAAAAATAATATTCAAGGCAATGCTGGTGACGATGCGATTGATGGTGGCAGTGACTATGATATAGCAGCTTATTCAGGGAATTTCTCTGACTACACCTTTACGATTGCTGACAAGAAAGTAACTGTTAAAGATAATCGCTCATCAACTAATGATGGAACAGATACATTATCTAATATTGAAAAACTTACCTTTGCAGATAAAAATGCTTTGGTCACAAGCAAAGAGATTAAATCAATTACTTCTCTAGGCATCCAATCAGAAAAGATTTATTCCGGTAAAAGTGATACTTATAAATTTTATGATTTAGGTAGTGATAAGTATGGTGTGGGTACAACTAGTGGGATTGATGAACTCACCGGTGCGTCTCTGCTTAAATTTGACGATAAAAGCCTTCATCTTGTAAGTGACATAAAAGCAACGTTTGATCAAGTCACAGGCTTGAAAACTGGCTCAGGTGAAATGTTCCGTCTATACAACGCAGCTTTTGCACGCTTCCCTGATGCTGATGGACTCAAGTATTGGATTGATCAATTCAGTTCTGGACGTAACACTAGACGTGTAGTTGCTCAATCATTTTTAGGTTCTGCAGAATTTACTGAGAAGTATGGAAGCAATGTAAGTGATGAGACATACGTCAACAATCTCTATAAGAATGTGCTTGGAAGAGATGCTGACACTGAAGGACTTAACTACTGGGTAGGAAACCTAAGCAGTGGACTTGAAACTCGCTATGAAGCGTTACTAGGGTTTGCTGAGTCAGCAGAGAATAAAGCACTCTTTACTGACATGACGGGGTTTGGGTAACAAATGAAGACCTACCTAATACTTGCACTCACCGCCACACTCATCTTCCCCACCCCATCACAATCGGACACCAATCACTTTGGTGCAGGAGGTGTCTTCGAATTGGATCTAGGTGATAGTGAAATACCTTTGACACCTAAACAAGAAAGAGAACAAAAACTTTTAGAAGAACAATTGAAGAAACAAAAATGACGACTTGCTAAATTTTTTTTAGGGAGTACTGGATCTGTTAAAAGTCCATTTTTAAGGGGGGTGTGATCCATTGAAAAAATAAGTTACCTTTGATACAAATTGATAGAAGTACATCATTTTGGCCGTATCGCAAAAGGCTTCTAAAAAGGACTATTCGAAAGTTACGATCAACCTGCCCAACAACTTGATTGACTTTGTCGATGAACTCAAAATTGAATGGGGATTGAAGAGTCGAGAAAGTGTTTTTACACGACTCCTTGAAACGATTTCCGAAAACGACTAAGACATAAAATATGGGCCTAGGGGTGGATCTTATACAGAAGATACAACGAAAGATGATCGCTCTTGTCGGAGATATTTTTAATAGGTTTTCGTGGTAAAGGAGGCTGGAATAAAGGATTAAAAGGGGTGCAATCATTGCTGGAGTCGTAATTGCGATTTTGCTAGGTTTATTTATAAAAAAATTTCCAATATTAAAGTGTCTTCTGGGGGGGGATAGCAAACTAACCAAAAGTTATTCATCTTTCAGACAAACCTCCCGAAGCGTTTTAAATAAGTTGTTATATCTGCTTGGATGTCTATAGTATCAACAGACCAAATAGGAGAGGCTGATCCGAATCTGGATGCCTGCCATTCTCTCCACATCTGAAGAAATTCAGGAAATAGAAGCAGATCAATAACTAATTAAATTTAAAAATGCCAGAACAAAATTGGCTGCCTACGACTCAGGCAGCGCTCTCTTTGGGGGTTTCACCCCAGCATTTAAAAAAGTGTCGAACAGATTATGAAGATGGTTTTCTAGTAGAGGAAGAGCATTATGTCTTTGGACGAAATGCCAACAGTTCTATTCTTTGGCATGTCCCAGAAGTTAGAAAGGCTTTTCACCAGAGGGGCAAGATTCACAGACTTGGGAGTCAGGTAGTAGCAGAGATAGGAGCAAAATAATGACTGATCAAATCTCTAACCATTCCCCTAGTAAGGGAATAAATTATGCTGCAAAGTCAATTGCAAGAACTAAGTTTAGGGATATTAATTCGAGGAAATTAGAGCCAAAACTAGAGCGGGAGTTGCTTGAAAGTGGAATTGCAAAGGATCTTCAGAAGTTTTTAAATTACTTCTCTGTGAGTAGAGATCAGGCGAAAGAGCTTGTGGAACACAACTATGCAGGTTGGGTGGTTCTATACAGAGATCCTTCTGGAAAACCTTATGAACACAATGGAAAACCTTTCTACAGATTGAAGCCTGATAGTGGTCAATTAACAGGAGATAAACCACCAAAATATTTAAGTCCTAAAGATGGAGGCTGTCGCCCCTATCTCTCGCCCTTGCTCGGTAGAGAAATTCTTTTAAATGCAAATAAGCAAATAATAATTACTGAGGGAGAAAAGAAGGCTGATTGCTTAAACGCCTATGGATTTTCGACAATTGGATTAGCTGGTGTTGATTGTTGGACTGATGGAAGAACTGATAAGGGAGAGATGCTTCCTGAATTACAAAAAATTCCATTGAAAAATAGGGAAGTTCGTATTCTTTTTGACTCTGATGTGGTCATTAAAGACACTGTGATGGCAGCCCAGAAGAGATTATGTGAGGCACTAAAAAAGGAAGGGGCAAGAGTCAGGATTGTTCAAATGCCAACTGAATTAAATGGAGACAAAAATGGAGCGGATGATTTTATCGTTAGGCACGGCAAAGAGGACTTACAGAGGCTTATAGGAATAGCCAGAGAGGCTTTCAACGGAAAGAACTATTTATGGCAACCAGAGCCACAACAATCTCATCACGTTGCTTTAATTGCTAAACCAGCCATTGAGCAAAACTATGCTTATAGCCCTGTTCATGGCCTTATTGAATGGGTTGGTACTAAATGGGAAAGTCTGGAAGAGAAGCCTAAAGACGCCTTGTCAGTTCCTTTGCATGAGTGGATGGATTTAATGAATTGGGAGAAAAGATCTTCTCATCACTTCAATTCAATAAAAGATGAATTATTGACTCGCATAAGGCAAAAGAGCTGGAACCCTCCGCATCTATTGAGCTTTAATAATGGGACTTACAACATCAAGACAGACTCATTTATTCCTCTCCACAATAAAAAAGATTATTTAACTCATTCCTTTGATTTTGATTTTGATCGTTCAGCAAAATGTCCTCGGTTTGAAAAATTCTTGAATGAAAGTTTTGAGAGTGATAAGGAATTAATTGAATTACTTCGAGCAGCTTTCAAGTGGTCGCTCATTCCAAAAGATAGAAAAAAGGCTTTTGAAATAGATCCATTTTTTGATTTATTTGGTAGAAAAGGAAGCGGCAAAGGAACCCTGTTAGAAGTGCTGATGGCGGTGGTAGGTGGAGAGGGTTCTTATGGAATTATTCGTCCTAATACTCTTGATAAACCAACAAGTAGGTATTCCTTGGTTGGAAAAAAAATCGCAATAGATCCAGACTCAAGTGGTCACATAAAAAACGTAGGGATATTTAATTCAATCGTTACTAACGAACCTGTAGAGGTTAAAAAGTTATTCCTAAATGAATTTTTTGCGAGACTAGGTGTTGTTGTCTGGAGGGCTTTCAACGACAATCCATCCGCATCTGGAGGAGGATTGGAGGGGATGGGTAGAAGAATAGTGACTTTTGAATTTAAAAGAATTTCTTCTAACCCTGATCCAACTTTAAAAACGAAGTTATTAGAGGAGGTCGCTGGAATTTTTCAATGGTGTTGGTCTATGAGCAAAGAAGATGTAATTGAAACTTTTAAAAATAGAGGAAATATTGAATCCGTTGCAAATGCCTCAATAGAAAATCTTTTGGATAACAATCCTCATATTCGTTTTTTACAAGAAAATTATTTTGAGAGTTTTGTTGAGGTAAACGCTTCAGACCTTTATGAAAGATATTGTGAATGGTGTCAGGAGTGGAACCATGGAAAACTTTCCCAGACAAAATTTGGGAGGGAGCTGATAAAGCTGCATGGTTTGATCGAAAAGGACAGAAATGCTGCAGGGTTTTACTACAAGATCAAAGCGTTTAAAGATTTCGACTTAGCCGTTCACTTTGGGATGAAAAATAATGCAGGGTCAACCATGCAGAAGCCGTCAACCATGCAACCCAACCCTTCATGCTCTAAGCCCAGTGAGGCAAAGGGAAGTCAAAAGGCTGTGCATAGTATGAATAGTTCTTTAAATAAGAAGGATTCAATTAAAAAAAATAAAAAAGATATAGAAAAAGAATTTATCCAAAAAACCATGCAAACCCTTCAACCATCCATGGTTGGATCGGGTTGGGATGTTGGTTCGGATGATGATCCTTACTGCGGTGAAAACAATTAGGACTGATATTGTTTGATTACCTATTCTACAAACTTATCAGGAAGATCTTCCCTGATAAGTTTGTGGTGAATTTAATAATTGCCAGGTCTCTTGCCCTTGTCGCAGTAATTACCCCACATACTCTTAACATGTCCCCATCCACAGCTCTTACAAGCAGTCCTTTGAGATGATAAAGACATTGCCTTCCAAAAAGCTTTACCAGTTAGTTTATTCGCCAAATCGTTCTGCGACTTTCCTAATACATTAGCTAATTCACTTTTGCTATTCTCAGGTAAAACCTTGTAGTTCGTCTGGAATGTACATTCTCTCCCTTTGCAGCCGGCATCACATGCCTTTTTTCTGGCGTTAGCCTCAACTGGAGAACTTAAAGAACTTGCAATGACTGCTGCAGAGAAAGATAGAGCTAAAAAAGCTTTTTTCATTAAGAAATTGAGCTACCAAAAAAATATTAAAGAGGAAAATAATTTTTGCTTTAAAAATAACATTATGTAATGAACAGCAGAACCTTTTGAAGATATGGAAGAAGCTATGGAAAAGTTTGGGGTCAAGAATGGCCGTTTCACCGATATAAATGTTGCCTATGACGTTGACCCAAACGACACGCGAACAGACAAGGAAGTTCTAGCGTATATGGAAAAAGCTGGAACAAAAGTTATTCGTCTTTCAAAGAAACCTCCCGAGGCTTTTGAAAAATAAGATTGTCTTTAAATTAATTTTTTAGATAACTTTTTTCATAGTTTTTTTGTAATTTCTCCAACCAAGTCAAAAGGTGTTGATACCTTTTCTTTGAAGCCGCTGAATTGTCTGGATCTATTAAATCAAATCTTACGTTCAATAGAAACTTTAAAAAATCTTTTGGCTCACAACTTTCACCACCTTTCCATGCATGAAATTGTATATTTATTTGACTTTCGATAACTAACAATTATAGAAGTGTTGTTGATTTAATAATTCCCCGGAGGCTTACTTTTATCGCAATAATTACTAAAAAATGTTTTGACATGACCCCAACCACAATGAGAGCAGCACCTTCTCTGTGCTTTTAGTGTTTCCCCCTTCCATCCTTTGTTAAAACGATCTCCTTCTCTCGTACATTCTGTCCCTTTACATTAATCGTGTATGAAATGTAAGAGGTATTAATAAAAAAAAATCAAAAGACAAGACACTAAGAGTTAGAAAAGACAGATGATATTTAAAAGCTTGTTCCTACTTCTAGTTTGTATGCATTTTCTGGTTCTGGGTCTGACAAATCATGATAGATATTCTCATAACTTATCGCTGAAAATAGGTTTGAATTTAGATCCGGATAAAACTTTAATTCTGCATCTAACCTATTGCTAGATATAACTCTATCCCCCTCGTCGTTTGCAGATGTGTAGGTATTATTAAAATCAAATTCTAGATGTTTGTTTATTTTCCATCCAAATGTTGCCTCTAGATTAGTTGCATATATTAAGTCACCACAACTTGGTGTGAACGAACAGTCCTCTCCTCCTTCTGTCCAAACAAATGCGGGACCTAATGAAATTAAAAAATCTGAACTTTCATTTTTAAAAAGATAATAACCTATACCAATAGATCCTTCTATATCATGCTTGCCAGCGTGACTTTGAGAATCAAAAAAATAATCAGATGATGTATATACTGTAAATTTATCAGTTAAAAGATAATCATTTCGTGCCTTTATTTCGCCGTCATAACTACTAAGTTTTTCTCCTGATTCTTTATCATGTTCAAGTCCGTAATTTAATCCTATCTCAAAATTAGATAAGTTCTTTTCTCCTTGATATTCCAATCCAGATTCAATTGAGAAGCCGGAATTTTTATAGTGCTCAGAATGATTTCCATCCAAACCGACGCTTACGTCAACCGACCATAACTTCTGATCTGTCGGCAATTCATCTTCATAACCTTGATAAATACTATCAACATCAATCTCTAATCTTCCTAATATTGGATGTAATATAATTTTTTTACTATTAGTACTCTCTTCCTCTATTAATTCTCCACTAATTGCATCTCCATTTTTAAGCTCAAAAAAAACTTCTTCTGCTTTTATAGAAGGTGCAGTCGTTAAAACTATTGAATTACATATTAAAAGGAATTGTAAAAGCTTTTTTTTCACTTAATTATCAACTAAGATTGCTCATTGAATTAATAAAAGCACTTCTCTTGGAAAAAGCAACAAAATAAAAGTAATTGATCTCAGTCAATTAATTAGATCGTGGCTAATGTCGATTGATAACTAATATCGCTTCTAATGAAGTCACAATTAACACTTGTTGCAGCAGTATTTTTTGGAGCTATGGGAGTGTACCAACAAGTTTAACTCCCGAAAATTGATTCTACTTTTACTCTTTTGCGCCGCAATAATTGCTCTGCATTTTTAAACAATATTTGAGAAGACTTGGTGGAACATCCAGAAACTTTGCAACCTCTTCAAAACTCAAATCATCACCAAATTTATTTAAACAATCTATAAAAGCATGACCACTTAAAGCGCAGCGATACTTCAATGCTCTAACTGCTAAAAGTGCTTGATCTGGTGGAGCCATTAACAACTTCTTCTCCCACCTCTGGAGTTGTAATTACTATCAGCAGCTAATCCAGCCAAGTTAATTATTTGTTTTGCACAGGCCGCAACCCCGCTTGATTGGTTATGAAGTAGTCCTTTTTGCATACCTTGTTCGAGATTTACGAGTAGTTTTGCCACCATTTGCGGCCGCTCAATATTGATCTCTTCAAAGTCTTGAACGATCAAATCCATTGCCTTAGAAGTAATTCTTCGAGCTTGTCTTCTGCTTAATGCATATTCTTCGGTCACTCGGGTCGTTACTACGGTGCAGCTGTGGCCTTGAGCGAGTAAGTCAGCAGCAAATCCTGCTCTTAATTCCATTTCCTGCTTATTGGCTTTTTTCATGTTCCAGCTCGATGCAATGTAGATTCAATTCCCTCTGGAGCATGTGAAAACAAAGTGCCAACTCAGGAACCAAAGAAGGCATTAGATCCCAAGCTTGATTCTTTTCTATTGTTGAAAAGGCGGAAGTCATTGCTTCTGCGACAGCTAAAAAATCAGAGTGAATGACTTTGGTCATTTGATCTTGAACTCAGTTTCTTTCTGTCTAATGTCAGCATTTTCAATCTTGGGATCTAGCTCAAATGACTTCGACACAAAGCAAAGATGATATATCTATTGCTTCTAATATAAAGAATAGATGCATTGTAACTACTGCTATGACTACTTAAAGATTAGTAATTTTAGTCTATTTAACTCTGTTAAAGTCTTATTTACGAAGACTGAAGTGTAAGAAAAAATCGAGTAAAATCATTTATATGATTAGAGATATGGCCATAAAGTAAAAAAGAGCCGTTTGGCTCTAGTTTCTGCTCTAATTATTTTATATTTTGTGATTTGATGAATTTTTAGCAATCTTTAGTGCCTTAGATTGCTTGCCCTGACTGCGGTGAGGGTCATGCCCTCGTCGGGACTTGAACCCGAGACCTCTCCCTTACCAAGGGAGTGCTCTACCGCTGAGCTACAAGGGCTTGTGGAAATGATGGGCCGGGTTGGATTTGAACCAACGTAGGCGTAGCCAGCGGATTTACAGTCCGCCCCCATTAACCACTCGGGCACCGACCCGATCCACTCAATGAGATTAACAGTAAATGGTGCCACTTTTCTCTAATTTGTTGGTCCTATGTGGTTGGAATCGATACGATCAAGAAAGATATTTAATTTGCGAGGAAGATGGATCTTTTACTTATTAATGGCCCGAATTTGAATCTTGTTGGAAAAAGAGAACCATCCATATATGGCGCGCAAACTTTAGAGAACATTCAAGAGGAGCTATTAACTTCAGCTATTGATCTTGATGTGAAGCTCAAATTCTTTCAAAGTAATTCAGAGGGCGACATGATTGATTGCATTCAAAAGAGCGTTGGTTCTATTGACGGAATATTGATTAATGCAGGTGCTTATACGCATACTTCTATTGCTCTTAGAGATGCTTTGTTAGGAGTTGCTATTCCTTATGTGGAAGTACATTTAAGTAATATTTATTCTAGGGAAGAATTTCGCCATAAATCATTCCTTTCAGATAAAGCATTGGGTTTGGTTTGTGGCTTTGGAGCAAATAGTTATCACCTTGCTTTAGAGGGGATAGTTTCTTATTTAAAGCGAGTCTAAAAAGTTTATGGATAATTCCAAATCTCAAGTTGCAGGACAATCGAAGATTCGCTGGCTAATAAATAAAACTTCTGAGGATTGGATAGATCTAGCCATTTCTAACCCAATGGAAATTCTTTTGGATCATGCACATTGTGAGAGAAAGGCTGCAGGAGTAGCTTTGCAACTTATGTTTCGTTATGTTAGTGAACCTGGGCTTTCAGAGGTCCTAAGCCCATTAGCACGAGAAGAGCTTGAACATTTTGAGAGAGTTTTGTCTATTTTGAATACGCGTGGAAAAAAACTTCAAAAATTAGCCTCACCTCCTTATGGAGCGACTCTGGCAAAAAATATTTGCAAAGTTGAACCATTGCGAATGTTGGATAGCTTTCTGGTTGCTGGACTTATTGAGGCGAGGAGTCATGAAAGAATGAAATTATTATCTATACATTCTCCTGATATAGAACTTCGTAATTTGTACGCTGACTTAGTAAAAAGCGAGGCTAGGCATTTTGGGATTTATTGGAAGTTAGCAGATGAACGCTTTGAACGAAATCTTCTTACTTCTAGGCTGGGAGAATTGGCTAAGGTTGAATCTGATGCTTTGTTGGAAATGCATCATCAGCCAAGGATGCATAGTTAATTATCTTTTTTAAGTAGACAGAAGTTACCCAATTAAATGAAAGTTTTGACTATTGCTGGCGTAGGCCCAGGTGATCCTTCTTTATTAACTTTGGCAGCAGTTGAGGCCATTCAAGAATCAACAGTTGTTTCTTATCCAGTCTCTACGAGAGGAGGAGATAGTTTGGCTGAAAAAATTGCTTCAAAATGGATAACCAAAGATAAAAAAAAATTACCTTTACATTTTCCTATGGTTGACGATCAGAACACTTTAAAAAGGGCATGGCGAGTTGCTGGGAATGAATTAATGAAAATGGTTGACAAAGGTGAAAGAGTTGTTTTCCTTGCTCAAGGAGATATCTCGCTTTTTTCAACAGGCTCTTATCTTTCAAAGGAATTAGAAAAATGTCATCCAGAGTGCGTTGTTCAGTTGATTCCAGGTGTGACATCTTTTTCCGCAGCTGCCGCTGAAAGTAGATTACCACTTGCTTTTCAGGAGGAAGAATTACTTGTACTGCCTGTTCCAGACTCATCTGACGAGCTAAAGACTATTTTATCTGATGCGATGTCTAAGAAAAGGGTAGTCGTTTTGCTCAAGCTTGGTAAAAAATGGGAATGGGTCAAACTTTTGCTTGAGGAACTTGATCTAATAAAATTTTCTATATTCGCAGAAAAAATAGGATTTTCAGATCAACAAATTCTTAATGCATCTGATCTACCCTCAGGGAGTAGGCCATATTTTTCTTTGCTTTTAATTCGACAAAGTTGGCCTTCGACAATGCCCTAAAACTTTTTAGTTAAATTTAATCAGTTCGTCTTCGAGTAGTTTGATTGCGTCTTTTGGAGTGCTTGCTCTAACTAATTTATTACGAAGAGTAGACGCACCCTCAAAACCTCTACATGTCCAATTCATATGTTTCCTAGCAATCAAAAGTCCATGATTACCTTTTTTTGAAACAAGTAATTTTAGGTGCTCTAAAGATAAGCTCACTTTCATCTTTGCATCAGGTTGTTTGAAATTTTTTTGGTTTTTAATTTCTTCATCAATTTGCCCAATCAGCCATGGAGCGCCCATGCTTGCCCTCCCTATCATCACCCCATCGGCTTTAGTGATCTCTAGGCATTTAATAGCATCTTTAGAGTTTTTAATATCACCATTAGCTATTACAGGTATATCTAATGACTTTTTTATTTTTGAAATAGCTTCCCAGTTTGCATAACCAGAAAATCCTTGCTTTTTCGTTCGTCCGTGAACTGTTATGAGTTGTGCCCCAGCCTCTTGTAGCCCCAAAGCAAAAGATACTGGATCACTTGTGTTCTCACACCATCCCAACCTTATTTTTACTGTCAATGGAATTGATATTGCTTTTGAAACCTTCTTGACGATTAATTGAGCAAGTTCTGGTTCTTTTAATAAAGCACTTCCGCCTCCTTTTCTGGCTATTTTTTTTACTGGACAACCCATATTGATATCTATAAGAAATGCACCAGATGATTCGGCTTTTATGGCAGCATCTATCATTGAATCTGGCCGATGGTCAAAAAGTTGAACACCAATTGGACCATTTTCTTCAGAAAGCTCGATTATCTTCTCTTCCCCATAACCTAATTCAAGACTTTTAGCATTTACCATTTCGGTAAAAAGTAAAGCTTTTGGGGACCATCTACGAACAAAATTCCTGAATATTTGATCGCTTACTCCTGCGAGTGGGGACTGAATAACCGGACACTCTAAAGATCTGGGAGTCCCATTGCCTGACAAGAAAATCGGGGATAACTCTTTCATCTTTAGAGTAAAATTGGATTTATTTCAGTCATTACATAAAGAGAAAATTTTATTTGTTTCGCTTATTTCTGAAAATAAGCAAATAATAATTATTGATGCTTTTAGGGAAATTGGAACTTGAAGAACAGGTAGCAAAATCAGAAATAATCCTATTAAAGATGGTTTGGAAATTGCTGAATTCCAATCTTTTCTGGTCAATCTTTTTATAGAAGTTTGATTTCTAAATTTCATTTTGGAATCGAACTCTTTGCTCATACTTGTAGTATGAAGAATTAATCTTAATTCTGACCTATAAAGGGTCAATAATCTTATGAAAGGTAGAGAAATTTGGCGCTACCAATAGTCGCAATAATTGGACGCCCAAATGTTGGGAAATCTACATTGGTGAATCGCTTATGTCAGAGTAGGGAAGCCATTGTTCATGATGAGCCAGGGGTAACGAGAGATCGAACTTATCAAGATGGATTCTGGAGGGATAGAGACTTCAAAGTTGTAGATACAGGAGGGCTGGTTTTTGATGATGATAGTGAATTCCTTCCTGAAATTAGAGAGCAAGCTAACCTTGCTCTTGAAGAAGCCGTAGTTGCATTAGTAATTGTTGATGGCCAGGAGGGCATCACTACCGCTGATGAATCGATTGCGGAATTTTTAAGGTCTCATTCCTGCAAAACACTCGTGGTAGTTAATAAATGTGAATCTCCCGAACAAGGGTTAGCAATGGCCGCTGAATTTTGGAGGCTCGGTCTTGGTGAGCCCTATCCAATCTCTGCAATACATGGAGTAGGTACAGGCGATCTGCTTGATCATGTGGTTAAATTTTTTCCCTCTAAAGATTTAGATAAAGTTAGTGATTCTCCTGTTCAATTGGCAATTATTGGGAGACCGAATGTAGGAAAGTCAAGTCTTCTTAATTCTATTTGTGGAGAGACAAGGGCAATTGTTAGTTCTATTACGGGTACAACTCGAGATACGATTGATACTCGAATTACTCATCAGGGTAAGGAATGGAAATTAGTTGACACGGCGGGAATACGTAGGCGTAGAAGTGTTAATTATGGCCCAGAATTTTTTGGTATTAATCGCAGTTTTAAGGCAATAGAAAGAAGTGATGTCTGTGTGTTGGTTATAGATGCTTTGGATGGAGTCACAGAACAAGATCAAAGGCTTGCAGGTAGAATTGAGCAGGAAGGAAGAGCTTGTTTGATAGTCATTAATAAATGGGATGCTGTAGAAAAAGATAGTCACACAATGTCTGCGATGGAAAAAGACATTCGTTCAAAATTATATTTTCTCGATTGGGCCGAGATGATCTTTACATCAGCACTTACGGGACAAAGAGTAGAAGGAATTTTTGCATTAGCTACTTTGGCTGTTGATCAGAGTAGAAGAAGGGTAACTACATCAGTTGTTAATGAGGTGCTGACTGAGGCATTAAAATGGAGAAGTCCTCCTACAACAAGAGGTGGAAAACAAGGGCGTCTTTATTACGGTACTCAAGTAGCTATTAATCCTCCAAGTTTTACTCTGTTCGTTAATGAACCTAAGTTGTTTGGTGAAACTTACCGAAGATATATTGAGAGACAAATTAGAGAAGGTCTTGGTTTTGAAGGGACTCCTATAAAATTGTTTTGGAGAGGGAAGCAGCAACGCGATGTCGAAAAAGATTTGGCACGCCAGCAGAGAGGGGCCCGAAATTAGTAATTATTTATGGATTGGCTACAAAAAATTCCAATTGGTCAATATGTCTCTGGCAAATCAAGCTGGCTTCGAAATATTGATCCTCGAATTAAACTCTCTTGGGTCTTGGTGTTTTTGTTGACTCCGATTTTAGCTAATTCCTTTTGGAGAATTTCAACAGCTTTTGTTATTTTATTAATTACATTTTTTAGCTTCCTCCCTCCACGTATTTGGTGGAGGTCTCTAGTGTTTGTATTGGCGTTCTCTTTGGTTCTTGGATCCTTGTCGATTGTTTTACCTGCTAGTCAAGCATCCTTTGAATTACCCATAAGAGCATCTGATGAAATACCAGGAGCAATTGTTTTGACTCGATCATGGGAGGTCTTCAGGTTGGGGCCATTTGACTTCGGGGGGATTTCACTAGGTCCATTGATTGTCGATCGCCGCTCTGCCGAGTTAGGTATTAAAACTTCGACCTTGATTTTTACTGTTATTCACAGTGTTAATTTGATGTTGATTACAACACCTCCCGAAGATCTTGTGTGGGCAATAAGGTGGTTTTTTGCACCATTAACTTTATTGGGATTTCCTTTAGAAAGGGTTTCCTTTCAACTGCTTTTGGCTTTACGCTTTTTACCTTTAGTTCAAGAAGAGCTCCAAAACCTCTTTCGCTCAATTGCTGTAAGGGGAATTGATTTTAAAAAATTTGGACTTAAAAGTTCATTGGGTTTATTAGTGACTTTAGGTGAAAGACTATTGTCAAATATCTTGCTTAGAGCAGAACAGGGGGCCGATTCATTAATGTCAAGGCAGGGACTTTGGTTATCATCAGAACAACTACGATCAAGTGCTGCTCTAAATCCCAAATATTTGTGGGTTAACACAAGTTCGATTTTTTTGCTTTTGATAGCTATTAGCTTGCGTTGTATGTATGGTACAACTTAATTAAAAAAATCAGATTTGAACGCTGAGCGCTATCTAAATCATCCAACTTTTGGAATGCTATATCTAGTGTCACCAGCAAGCAATGGTAGAGACGTATATGCAACTCTATATGCGCAGAAAATATTCTTTTTAGTTACGCTTCAATCACGTGGAGCAACTTTTGAAGTTATTCCATATTTGGATGCTCGACATTACTCGGAAATGCATATGACTAAATGTAGAAGAGAAAAAGCTTCCGATATTGACGTTTGGCAAGAACTATTTAATCAAACTTTTATGTAATTCTATTTGACTTGATTTTGACTGGATCTAATGAATTTAAGATAATCAAAGACTCTTTACCCCTTGGGGTAAATTTACTTGCTGTAAGCAAGGGGCATGAGCATGAATCGATACGTAAACTTTATGGTTATGGCCAGTTGGATTTTGGAGAAAGTCGTTTACAAGAGGCTATCCCTAAAAAAATTGATCTAAGTGATCTAAAGCAACTGAGATGGCATTTTGTAGGAACATTACAGAAAAATAAAGTTAGAGGAGTTATTAAAGAATTTGACTTTATTCATTCTGTTGATTCATTCCCTTTGCTTGAACGAATTTCAAGGATTTCACAAGAAGAGCAAAAATCTCCGAAAATATTTTTACAAGTAAAATTTAAAGATGACCCCAACAAAGGTGGATTTTTAAAACAAGATCTTTTGAAAAGTTGGTCTGATATTCTTTCTTTGAAGAATATTCATTTGATTGGATTAATGACGATTCCACCAATAGTTCTTAATTCCCATCAAAGAAAAGATTTATTTTGTGAATGTAGAAAATTTGCAAATCATTTGGGATTAAAGGATTGCTCAATGGGAATGAGCAATGATTGGCAAGAAGCTATTCAAGGTGGTGCTACTTGGATTCGATTGGGATCTCTTTTGTTTGGAAAACGTTAGAATTAGATAAATTGTCGAAGATATGAAAAAACTAATAAAAAGCTTGCCCCTTAAGTTAAGGAACGTTATTTAAGTATATGGTTCATCCTTCATGTTATTGAAGATGTATCAACTGTTGGCTTATCCAACTTTTTAACAAATCATCCCGAGAGGATTAACTGGTGTCGCTTATTTCCCGTCTTCGTGCTGTCGTCGCTGGCGATGACTTTTTAGATAGTGATTTTGATGAGCTCGATTACGAAACAAGTGATGACTTTGAGAATTTCAATAGAGGCAACAAAGAAGGAAGTACAGACATGGCAACCATCTCTCAGGCCAACCCTTTTGATGGAAGTAGTGGTTTTCCTTCCTCAAACGTTATTGGGATGCCTGGGATCTCAACAAATGATTCTGAAGTTAGTTTGATGGAACCTCGAAGTTTTGATGAAATGCCAAGAGTGATCCAAGCTTTGAGAGAGCGTAAAACAGTTATCTTAAATCTCACAATGATGGAGCCTGATCAGGCTCAAAGAGCAGTTGATTTTGTCGCAGGCGGAACGTTTGCTATTGACGGACATCAAGAAAGAGTCGGAGAAAGTATTTTCCTTTTTGCACCTTCTTGCGTAACAGTAACTAATTCATTTCAAGAGGAAGCCTCCCCTTCATGTATGAGTAATAAAGGTAATGATTTGATTTCCAAGGAAACCTCTCCTGCGCCAGAGCCAGCTTGGGGGGAGACAGTGGCTACTGCTCTTTGAATGATTAAATAGATTGGAAATTTCTATTGGTATAATTGGCTTTGGCAGTATGGCAAAGGCTATTATTTCTCCTCTTTTAGAGAGAGGGGAATACCATCCTCAACATGTTTTAGGAATAGTTGGTAAGAGATCAAGTATTGCATCTGCATTGAAGGATCTTCCAAAAGAAGTAAAAGTCGTGTCTAGCGAAGATTTTTTGTCTAAAGAAGTATGGGAGGCTCCATTGAAAATATTGGCTGTAAAACCTCAACAATTCAGCCAAATAAAAGAATCTGTCTCATTATTTCAGTCGAATGATCAATTCCCTAAGCCGTTGTTGATTTCAGTGTTAGCTGGAATAACATTGAAAAGTCTTAAGAAAGCTTTCCCTAGTCACACATGTGTAAGAGCAGTGCCCAACACCCCTTCTCTTGTCGGCCAAGGGCTTACTGGTTTGGCGTGGTCAGATGATATGACTTTAGATCAAAAGCAAGTTGTTAGAAAGATTTTTGAACCTATTAGTGAAATTTACGAGTTAGAAGAGGAAAAACTTGATTCCTTTTTGGCTTTAACTTCTTCAGGACCTGCCTATATAGCTTTAGTTGTTGAAGCAATGGCTGATGGAGCTGTTGCCGCAGGATTACCACGACACTTATCCAATCAATTAGCTCATAAAACCCTCTCAGGCACTGCATCTCTACTAAGAGAAAAGAGTTTGCACCCTGCTGAACTCAAAGATATGGTTGCCTCCCCTGCAGGTACTACGATTAGCGGTCTTCGACACCTTGAACTTGTTGGCTTGAGATCCGCCTTGATTGAAGCAGTTGTTTTGGCAGCGCAGAAGAGTCGTCAATTGGCCGAGGAAGTTTCGAGTTAGATGACCTAAGTACGCTTGCATATAGAGTTTCAAGTGAGTCAATATTTTGTTGAAGTGTATATTTTTCTTCTACTCTCAAGCGTGCACGTCTACCTAATTCGTGTGTAAGTACTGGCTGATCGTGCAGAACCGGTAAAAGGGTCCTTAATTGAGAAGTGACCCCCTCAGTGTTAAGTATTATGCCTGCTCCATTCTCAAGCACTTCTCCGTCTGCCCCAGCATCTGTCGCGACACATGCTGTTCCTGTTGCCATTGCTTCGAGCAAAGCTATGGATAGTCCTTCTACAAGACTTGGAAGTAAAAATACCTCAGCGATTTGAAGAAGAGCCACTCTTTTATTTTGATCGGCTTCGTATCCCCACCAAACCACATTATCTTCTTTATTGAAGATTGAATGATTTTCGAGTGTTGGCCTTAGTGGACCATCTCCCACTATTACTAGTCGACACCCTTTTGGCTGAACAAATCTCCATGCACGTAGTAAAGCTTCAACATTTTTTTCAGAAGCTATTCTGCCCATATAGATAAAAATTCTCTCATAACCAAGCTTTTTCCTTATTTCGATTTGAAGTTCATTTTGTGAATTATTTGGTTTAAGCGAGCTCCATTTCTTTATGTCAATTCCATTAGGTATTACTTCTAGTCGGCTCTCTTTTACTCCTAGTTTTGCAAGAACCTCCGCTTGTAAATCTGAAAAAACAATTACTTTGTCAAACTTAGCTAATGATGGAGCATATAGCTGGTAGGTAAGTTGCTGTGTATTGGCAGTAAGATTCCTGAGCTTCGAATCGAAAGCTGGGTGAAAAGTTGCTATTAAAGGTAAATTAAGTTGATGGCAAAGCTCAGGTAGTCGAAAATCCAATGGAGAAAGCGTAAGACTTGCATGGACTAAATCAGGCTTAAGTCTTGAGAGAGATTCTCTAAGCTCTTTTTGCGCATTTAAAGAGGGGATTGTATAAACCTGTGATTTTATTAAATAAGGAAGACTTACGTCGGGATCATTTGCTAGTAGGGAAGTTTTATTATTTCCATCCCTCATTGGGTTATCAAAATGAATAAAACTTGTTTGATATCCTCTTTCTCTGAGCTCTTCAGTCGTACTAAGCCCGTAACAGACATTCCCGCAAAAAGGTGTTTTTTTGCCTAGCCAGGCGATATGGGTCAAACTCTAAAAGACCGGTATTTTAAATTAGCAGCTACTATATGGTTCTTATCAAACTATTGTTAATAGTTAAATAATTTATAAATAAGATTTTCTAAGAAAAATTCAGATATAAGGTACTACTTGGTATTTAGATCATTACTAATTATTACTTCTCTTATCATTTGAAGAGATGCAATTCTTTTTTGTAAATGAGTTTCAATCCATGTTTCAACAATTCTAAGTAGTTTTAACCAGACATCTTTAGGACCTAATAATTTCCCATTACTGTGAAAAGGTACTTTTTCTAGTAAAAGTCTTTGAAGTAAAGCAAGTTCAGATGGATTCAGCTCAGCGGTTGCATTAGGAATTGTTCCAATAGCAAAACCTTCTTCAGGGATAAAACTGCACTTCCAACTCCATTCTCCAATAGGGGGCATCAGACTTGAACCAGAATGACAACACGTTTGAAGTGGTAAGCAATATCCTCCTAAAGCCAATAAATGAACACACGACTGAACGCTTATGGCTAAAGCTTCTAATGAATCAAATTCTGTTTTATGTAATTCATTTAATCTATTTAAGTGAATTAAAACCAATTTAAGTAAATTTTTTTGAGGATCATCATTTCCAACCAAAATCATGATTAGCTCTGAAATTGCTTGTGCTGCTGAAAGTGTTTCGATGTTTTTCCCAAGATTTCCATAACTCTTAAGAATTTTTATTTGTGTAACTCGCCTAAGATCTTTCTTTCCGACTATGTGTAAGTCTAAAAAATTAAAAGGGGATGTTGCTCCAAGCCTACTTTTGGGTTTTCTTGCCCCCGGTATGGCAAAACGAGATATTCCATTTTCTTCACTAAGTATGGTTAAAAGCCTGTCATTTTCCCCAAGAGGACCAACTTTTAAAGACAGTCCTTTTAGTCTTTGATTAAAACTCATTACTCCTTTTTCCTTTGTTCTTGAGTAATTTCAAACCCAAAACTTGTCCCGATATATGTTGATCCTGCTTCAATGATCTCTATTGCTTGATCAAAAGTTTTAATACCTCCAACAGTTTTAATTGAGCAGCGATTTTTAACAATTTTAGAGACATGATTAATTTGATCCTTTGAGATAGATGGACCAAAACCATTACCTAATTGAATTCCAATTGCGCCTGCATCAATTAAAGCTTCTATTGCTATGGAGATTTTTGATAAATTTAAGAGTGTATTTGAATCAATTATTACTCTTACTGGAATGCCAAGTTCACTTATTTGATTAATTTCCTCGGCAAAAAGTTCTATATTTCCTTCTTTTAATGCAAAATAATTTGGAACAAGATCTAACTCTTCTGCTCCTTTCTCTATTGCATACTCGGCTTCTTTTCGTTTGTTAGAAGTTGGGATGAACCCAAAAGGGAATGCAATTACTGAGATTAATTTTGTAGTACTTTTTTTGCTGCCTAATCTTTCACGTGCAATTGGTAGATTGGTAAGACTGGTGCATAAACCAGAAAAGCCATTACTCTTGGCTGCCTCACAAGCCTGAACAATTATCTCTTTATCAAAATGCGGATTTAGGACTGCTTGATAAATCACATTAGAAATGTTTTCAAGTGCTTTTTCCAAGCTGTTTTGACTCATTTGCTTAGAGGTATTTAAATCTTTTCTTGGATTACGCCGTATCCTCCTTGATTTCTCTTGTATATAACTCGTAAAGCTGATCCTTCTTCCTCCCTAAACACATAGAAGTCATGATCAATGAGGTCTAATTGGACTCTTGCTTGTTCAATTGTCATAGGATCCATCTCAAAATATTTGCGTCTTACTCCTGGGCTAGGTAAATGTGGTTCTTTACCTTCAATGAGTGAATGATCTGAGGAAGAAAAATCTTGACTTTCTTCGTTTTGGACTGATTTCGTTGACTGATTATTATGTACATTATGACTGTTATGTCGCTCTTTGTATTTACGTAATTGTCGTGCAAGTTTATTTGCTACCAGGTCGATGCTTGCGTAAAGATTTTCACTTCTTTCTTGGGCTCTTATCACCGTTCCGTTTGCGAAAACCGTCACCTCTGCTGTTTGCTGTGGCACTCGAGGATTCCGAGCAACTGAGAGGTGGACATCAGCTTCTTGCACCATGTCTTGGAAATTGTGAGTTGCTTTGTCGATTTTTGTTTTGGTGTAATCACGAAGTGATGGAGTTAATTCAAGATTGCGTCCATGAATAAGAAGCTTCATTCTGTTTCGCCTGAATCAGGGCCTAATAGCAACTTAGATCTAACCCCTCAACTTGCACAATCTTCTTCCGCTTTTCTTTTTGAACCTAAAAATATTGTGCCCTTTGAAACTGCCTTAGGTTGGCAGAAGAATTTTCAGAAAAGCCTTATTGAGAAACCGTTCTCACCACAAGCAGTATGGTTTCTTGAACATTTTTCTTGTTTTACAATAGGTAGAGGTAGTGACAAAAAAAATTTGTTATTCGAAGAAAATAAATCCCCTTTCCCCGTTTTCAGTATTGAAAGGGGAGGTGAAGTCACTCATCATATGCCTGGGCAGATCGTTGGATACTTGGTTTTAAATTTAAGTCTTCACAAAAAAGATTTGTCTTGGTATCTGAGAGAATTGGAACAAGTTCTGATTGATGTTCTTGACTTGTTGGGATTAGAGGGGAAGAGGGTAGAGGGCTTAACAGGAGTTTGGTGTGAAGACAAAAAGGTTGGTTCAATAGGAATTGGTTGCAAGAGATGGGTTACTCAACATGGGTTTTCATTAAATGTAGCTTGTGATCTTATTGGTTTTGAGAAGATAATTCCTTGTGGACTAGATAAAGTCAAATTAGGCCAATTGAGTGATTGGATACCTGGCATCAAAGTCTGTGACGTTAAGCCTCTTTTAAGGGAATCTGTGGAAAGACGTTTTAAATTGAACTGGGAAAACATATAAATTAACCTATAAGCATTACTAAAAAAAATAAAAAATTATTTTTTTGCCGATGACAAAAACTAACTCAAAAAAAAATATATTTGCTTCTAAAGATGCTTTAGCTTTTTGGATCCCTAATAGAAAAGAAGAACAAGCAATTAATAAAAGATCTTATCTTGAGAAGATTACTCAAGTTGATGAGATTTGGGAATTATTAAAACTTCATTTTGACGATGTATTAGCGGTTGATTCACCGCATACTTTCCATCCAGAAAGCTTTACATATAAAGAACTTGCGGAAAATATTGCTAAGGCAGCATTTGCCTTTTCTCAGATCGGGGTAGAAGCTGATGATGTGGTCGCTCTTTTTGCAGAAAATAGTCCTAGATGGCTCATTGCCGATCAAGGCCTAATGCGAATAGGTGCAGCAAACTCTGTCAGAGGCGCGACTGCTCCACCAAGTGAACTTAGATATATTCTTGAGGATTCAAATGCAGTTGGATTAATTGTTCAAAATGTTGATGTCTGGGAAAGACTTTCTCTAAATGTTGATCAAATAAATAATTTGAAATTTGTTCTTCAACTTGAAGGTAAACCTTGTGAAGGTGTTTTTGAATGGGAGAGTTTTTTAGAGAAGGGGTTTAATACAGAAAATGTAAGTAAACGGGAGAAAAAAATTGAGAGGCAATCTACAAGAATTGCAACCATTTTATATACTTCCGGAACAACGGGTAAACCCAAAGGCGTTCCACTAACACACTCTAATTTGTTGCATCAAATTAGATCTCTTGCTTGCGTAGCAAACCCTCCTCCTGGAGCGCCAGTATTAAGTGTTTTACCAATTTGGCATTCATACGAACGTAGTGCTGAATATTATTTTTTTTCTTGTGGTTGTACTCAAAGTTATACATCAATTAGGCACCTAAAGGATGATTTGCCAAGGGTTAAGCCAATAGTAATGGCGACAGTTCCAAGACTTTGGGAGTCAATAAAGTTAGGGTTTGAGGATGCTGTGGATAAAATGCCAAGGCTGAGAAAGACCTTGATTAAAAATGCGATATCAAATAGTAAGAAATATAAATTGGCACGAAGAAAACTTTATTTTTTAACTATTAATCGTGTTTCTATTTTAGAACAAACTATTTCTTTTATAGAGATTCTTTTACGGTACCCAATTCATAAAATTTCCTCTATTTACTTGTGGCCAAAAATCCTTACCAAGATTTGTGGAGGAAGATTGAGATTCCCAATTAGTGGTGGAGGTGCAATTGCTCCGCATATTGATTCTTTCTTTGAAGCTTTAGGTGTTGAATTATTAGTTGGTTATGGCTTGACGGAGACAAGTCCAGTCCTCACCTGTAGAAGACCTTGGAGAAATATACGTGGTGGTGCAGGTCAACCATTACCAGAGACTGAGATAAAGATTGTAGATCCAGAAACATTCCAAATAAAAAAGCTTCGTCAAAAAGGCTTGGTTCTTGCTCGTGGGCCTCAAATAATGTCTGGTTATTTAGGTAAACGATCTGAATCAAAGAAGGTTTTAGATTCGACTGGCTGGTTCAACACTGGAGATTTAGGGATGTTGCTTGATGATGGATCCTTAATCCTGACTGGAAGAGCTAAAGATACGATTGTTTTAAGTAGCGGAGAAAATATTGAGCCTGGCCCTTTGGAAGAATGCTTGATTGCTAGTCCATTGATTGAGCAGGCTTTGCTTTTGGGCCAAGATCAAAAACAGCTTGCTGCTTTGATTGTTCCAAGAATTGATTATGTAAAAGAATGGCTAGAAGAAAGGGGAGTGAAATCAAAAATTGTTCTTGGGCTATCCTCTGAAAATTATGAATTAAGAAAAACTCTGAGATTGGAAATGAATAAAGTTCTAGCAAATCGTCTTCTCTCTAGAAGTGAAGAGAGATTGTTTACCATTGCTTTAGTAGAGCCATTTACAATAGAAAATGGCTTGTTAACGCAAACTCTTAAACAAAAACGTGAAAAAATTATTCAACGTGATTTTAAACTTATAAACGAAATATATGGTTTTTAATTTGTTTGTTTGGCCAATTAAATTGACCAATACTGTCTTTAACTGAGAACCTATGAATCAAATAGTAATCTTTTGATCAGGTGGACACAATTTCTATTAAACGTTCAATAACGGTCAGAGCAGTTGTAACACCTTCATGGAAAGAGGAGGCTGAGCGCGAATTAAGTAATGGAATATCAGCAATAGATCAGCAACTTGGTGAATTAGAAAAAGAAGGACAACAAATTGTTGACGGTATTAGACGTCAGAGCTCTAATCCCCTTGATCCAAGAGTTCAAGAGCAAGTCGCTCAAGTTCAGAGCCAAGTTGCTTCTAAGAGATCAGAATTTGAAGAACAAAAAAGAAATCTTCTTTTACAACAATCTCAAGTTCGTGAACTAGAGATGGAACAAATCGTCGAGCAAGGACAGATTGACAGTTTTTGTGATTTAAAAGTTGGCGATAACTTAGTCAGTAAGATGGGTGTGAGTATTTTAGTTAGAGATGGTGTAGTAGAGGCAATTGACCAAGATTGAAATTTTGTCGAACTGCAATTTATCCAATGAAGAATTTTTGATATTAAGAAGAAATCCACATAAAAACTATCGTTGTAGGGACACTTATGTAGAGCTAAAATTGGTATGCATTGATACTTGCAAAGCTACTAGATAGAAAAAATTGAAGCCTTGCTACAAACTCTCCATAAAGGGAATAGGGACAAATTATGACCACTCATGAATTCTTCGTATCCTTGTTATTGCAAGGATTAAGAGTTTAGGATACGGGTTAGGACAAGAAAATTTATATGGTAAATTACTGCTATTACTTGTCCGAAACTTGTATGGTTAGGACACTTCTTTGGACAAGTTGTGCATAGTTAGTATTAGTTATGGCGATCATTACTTATAAGGAATCTACCCTTAATGGTGCTGCAGATATCATTAAATACGAGTATGGGCATTTCTATTATCTAAGGGTTAAAAGGTTAGGTTTGAGGTACACGTTGACCTCCCTGAAAACAATGGATATTCAGGTTGCTCGAAGAGTCAGCATCGACTCTTACCTAGAGATCATGAAAGATCCTTTTAAACGAAGGATCAAAAAAATCCTTCATAAAGGCGTGTGAGGAATATCTTGAACATAAACATCAACAAGTGCATCGAAAACAGATAACTCCTAGAAGTGCTGGATCATATGAACAAAGGGTGTATCAATGAATTATTCCATTCGCTAAGTTTGCTGGCGTTAAAGATGTTAGTGATATCAACGATGATACCTTTACATCATTCAAGTATTACTACCTCGATGTGAAGACTAAGGGTAAATGGAGTAATCCTACCTCTGGTCTGCCTCCGTCGACTATTAACTCAGGCATCAGTACCTTAAAAGAGTTGTTGAAGTGGATGATCAGACATAGATAATTAGATTTTAATAAGGTTGGAGATCTCGAGCAAGAGATCGAACTAATTATCGAAAGGAATCTAATCCAGCATGCTTTCCACCAGATGGGGCAAGAATGTTTGATCAGTTATATAAGTTTGATCAGAATATTCAAGGTCTAGGAAAGTACCTTAACGAAACCTATGAATAAGTTAAGTGGAAGCGTAGATGGTTCATTGATTTCATAAGATTCCAATATCAGTCTGCATGTCGTTTCTACGAGACGACTGAGATCCGTCTAAGAGACTGTCGATTGATTGAATCTAAAGATCACAATGGTAAGTTGAAAAAATATGGTCTAGTTCACATTGTCCCAGATACCAAAAGAGGTCGTAGAGACGCTGTTATGAATGGAAATACGCTACAAAAAGTTTAATCGCATTTAAAGAAGGGCATCAAACTTCGCAATGAAAAAATTAAAATGCAGAATAAAAAATTGTAGAGGAATATTCAACTGGAGATATTAGATGGTTAAAGCGTAGATTTGCCGACCTTAATGTAGACATGAGGCAAATACCACTACTAGATGAAGCTCATCCTGATGATCTGCTGATGATGAATCCATGTTTATAGGGTGAAAGGAAATGTCTGATGTACCACACAGAACATATTCGTAAGTGGTGGAATCAAGTATTGGATCAATGTGATTTTAAAGATAGAGGTATACGCTATGCAGTCTTATCTCAACACACATGATATTTGCATTGCTTAGGAAGATTCCTATTAAAATTATTGGCGAGAACTGTGGAATATCTCAGGCAGAAATTGAGAGAACCTATCAGAGAATTAATAACATCCTTAATATCAAAGATCTAGGTTTTTTCTAAGACAGTGCCTTAACTAGTGATGATGAACTTGTTGTCGAACCATTGTTGAAATCAGATTAAGCAACGTAATTATTTGCCTAGATTTAATTGCTGTTCAAGTGCCTTTAGTCTTCTATCAAAGTTCCTGTATGTCTTAGATGCCCCACTAATAGCATTGTCAGTATCAGATTGGTTGCCTTCAAGATCATTGACCCTTGTTATCAGATCATTCAACTCTTTATTAGGTGAGGGCATAACACCACCACTCTCTACATACTGTTCAGCTAATTGCTCAAGTACCTTCGTGTATTGCCTTCCTTGCTCCTTACAAAGTTCCCTGAAGTCATTCAGTAGCTTTGGTCGGAAATTCGCTGAAAAACCACCTTCTCTGCCCATACCTGACCAATACCATAACTATATGATAACAGTGACTATGAATATCCTCACCAGAAGCAATTAAGTACTGCCAATCAGTCTGAAGATCTGCTCTAACCTTTTCTGCTAAGTAATCAGGAAGACTTTTAAGACTACTCTCTAGACCTTCTTCAGTGATCTCATTTTCTTTGTAGAGATTATGAAGAGCATTCGCAAGCATGATATTGATACCTCCTTCTACTAATTGCTTCTTTGTTTTTTCCTCAAGAATTGCGGAAGCAACAACATCTAATTTCTATGAGTACTCCTCTGTAAGACGGATATATTCTTCAGAGATCACCTTCATTTCTTCTTCCCATATTCAGCATTTATTAAGTCACCAAAAAATCCTCTGGTTTCTTCTTTGCGTGCTTGCTTATTCGTAGTTTGGCGAGCGTGCCCAATGGATTTGTATTCAGGTCTTTCACTGAAAAGTGGTTTTTCTCTTTGGAATTTTGCTTGTGTTTTCATCTGTTCCAGAAACTATGGTGTTTCTTATTGGATTTCTTATGTCATTATTTTATCAATAAAACAGTGTTATTGGAACAGTAAAACCCTTGTTTTCATTAATATTTTATATTTTAATTTGCACCGCCATGGTGTTCCCTTATTACCCCCTTTTTGGAACGCTAATTTTTCCCAATATTTAAGAGATTATTTTTGTTGTTGCAATCTTCGTCTTGGTATATGAGAATAGAGATACAGAACAACTCCTCACACATAGTTCTGTACCAAAAGGGCATCCAATAGGGTGCTTTTTTAGTGCCTTTGTACCTGTGACAATCAATAAACCCTCCTGCTAGGGGTTTGTTCTTAGTCCTGTTCCGATAAATTCCGTTTGTGAGGAGTCGAGATCCTCCGTAGTGGAAACAAGGAAACACTTACGCCTGATCTCACTAAGAAACCGCCCAAACAGAACTGGGCGGTTTTTTTGTGTCTTCTCTAGAGTGATTTGATGATTTTCCCTCCTCCACAAGTTGTTTTTGGACTTTTGCTTTTAAGCATTGCAGCGACTTTGATTTTCAATGTCAGATACAACCCATTTGGAAATAGTGAAGACGATATTTAAGAGATTATTTTTGTTGTTGCAATCTTCGTCTTGGTATATAAGAATAGAGAGACAGAACAACTCCTCACACATAGTTCTGTACCAAAAGGGCATCCAATAGGGTGCTTTTTTAGTGCCTTTGTACCTGTGACAATCAATAAACTCACCTGCTAAAGGTTTGTTCCTAATCCTGTTCCGATAGGTTCTATATGTGAGGAGTTGAGATCCTCCGTAGTGGAAACAAGGAAACACTTACGCCTGATCTCACAAAAGAACCTGCTTTCGGGCAGGTTTTTTTGTGCCTATTAATCTTCATACCCAATATTGTTTTCAGGATCAGTAATAAAGAGAATTATTTGAAAGACTAGGTTTGCTGGCAATGAAAGTTTTTTAAGAAGTAACAAGGTCATGCCCTGCGTCACATTGAAATTCTCTTTTCTCTTACTCATATTGTTTTTCCCAAAAAAGATAGAGGTTCGAGAATTGTTTGCTCGTATCAACAACAGCAGTACTGGTCGAAACTAATTTCCATCCCAATGAATTTCTTTTTTTGATGATTTCTCCAATTTCAGTTTCCTGCCTAGAAGTATTTGCATTTCCTACTGCATAGTAGATATCAAGATCATTTTCAGTTTTTGCCATAAGAGCAATTCAGATACTTCTAAAGATAATCAACTAAACAATAATTCTGTAAGCAAAGGGAGGCACTCCAACCAAATTAAAAAATACAAGAAGAATTCATCTCGATTCTGCTATGGAAACTTGGCATGAACTCTTAACTCAAGATTGGGAACT
>QBVH01000014.1 GCA_003284445.1 Prochlorococcus sp. AG-311-D23
AATTAAGATTCGATGTCGTAAGCCTTTTCCCAGAAGCTTTTAAAAATTTTTTTAATCATGGACTAATAAAAAAAGCATTTGAAGAGAAGATTGCATCAATTCATATACATAATCCTCGTGACCACGCGACAGATAATTATCGAAAAGTTGATGATGAGCCATATGGAGGAGGCGCAGGAATGGTCTTAAAGCCAGAACCCTATTTTTCGGCTTTTGATCAAATTCCAAAGCTCAATAAAAAAAGAATACTTTTGATGACTCCACAAGGTAGAAAAATATCTCAATCTGATTTTTCTAGATGGTCAAAAGAAGATCAACTCATATTGATATGTGGTAGCTATGAGGGATTTGATGAAAGGATTCGGTCTTTAGCTGATGAAGAAATTTCAATTGGAGACTTTGTTCTTACGGGTGGAGAAATTCCTGCAATAACCCTGGTTAATGGAGTTGTACGTCTATTACCTGGAACTTTAGGCAGTGCCGAATCATTAGAAGAAGAAAGTCACAATGAGTTTCTTTTAGAACATCCCCAATACACACGACCCTCAGAATTTAGAGGTGTGAAAGTTCCTGATGTCCTTTTAAATGGTAACCATAAATTAATTAAAGAATGGAGACAGAAGCAAAGAGAAGTCAGGACGCAGTGCCGAAGACCCGATTTGTTCGAACTTTGGAAGCTTGACCAATTATCATTAAATAAAAGATGTTCAATATTGAAAACAGAAGTGAACTTACGAATAGGCAACGGTTATGACATGCACCGATTGGTTCCTGGACGACCTTTGATTCTGGGAGGGGTAGAGTTGAAACATCCAGAGGGTTTAGGCCTTGATGGGCATAGTGATGCAGATGTTTTAACTCATGCAATTATGGACTCAATATTAGGTGCGTTATCATTGGGTGATATTGGAAAGTATTTCCCTCCAGATGACCCTAAGTGGAAAAATGCGAACAGTTTAATTCTTCTTGGACATGTCATGGAACTAATTGAGAAGAAAGGTTGGCAAATTCAAAATATTGATTCAGTTATTGTCGCTGAAAGGCCAAAATTAAAACCTCATATTGACTTAATGAAGGAGAAGATATCTAAGAAAATAGGAGTGAACATTGATGATGTAGGAGTTAAAGCAACTACAAATGAGAAATTAGGTGCGGAGGGAAGAGAAGAGGGTATATGTTGTCATGCAGTTGTTTTAATGAAAAGAAATGAAAACTCTTAGAACTAAATATTTTTTCAAAAAAATATTTAGTTTCCTTTTATTAAGCGTGATTTTTATTTCAACTATCTTTGGAAACGTGAAAAATATTCAAGCTGAATCTTTATTGAGAGTGAATTTTCCAAAGGAATCTATTGTCGAGCACCTTAAGCTTAATGTTCCGAAAAAATTTAAAAATGCTTGGTTAAAAGCCGAAGAAGGAAGTTGGGAGCCATGGTTGTTAAAACAAGATGGTTTTTTAGGACGCCAACTTTTTTGGGATCCTAAAGAAGAGGAAGCAACCTTATTAATTGGATGGGAGTCAAGAGCCGTTTGGAAAAGCATCTCGCAGACAGAAATAAATCTTGTCCAGGATGACTTTGAAAAGATTGCCAGAAAGGAAACAGGTGAACGAAGTGGAAATCCTTTTCCATTGATCTTTGAGGGGGAATTAAATCCAGAGTAAATAATGAATGAATCAATTATTGATTTTCAGAGGAGAACTCGACTCGGCGTAGTTGAGGCCATATGGGGGGAGCATAAAACAATTGAACAAATATCTAAAATATTGAAAAAATATCAACGTGAGTGTGAAACTGCTTTAGTGACAAGACTAACTAAAGAAAAGGGACAAAAACTTTTAGTTGAATTTCCTTCTGCAGAATTTCATGAAATATCTGGTTGCCTAACTTTGGGGGAATTTAAGGAATGTACTTCTTCTGAGGAAGAAGTAATTATTTTGACTGGAGGAACTAGTGATATTGGAGTGGCATCAGAAGCAAAAATAGCTTTGAACTTGCATGGAATAAAAACTAAATTGTTGATTGATGTTGGCGTAGCGGGACTTCACAGGTTGCTAGACAGACTTGAAGAAATAAAATTAGCAAAACTAGTTATTGCATGTGCAGGAATGGAGGGAGCTCTACCTACAGTGCTGGCTGGGTTAATCCCTCAGCCAATTATTGGACTTCCTGTCTCGGTTGGATATGGGATTAGTGGTTGTGGTAAAACTGCTTTGGAGGGAATGCTTGCAAGTTGTGCGCCTGGATTAACAGTAGTGAATATTGATAATGGTTATGGAGCCGCGATGGCTGCTGTGAGAATTTTATCAACCTAATTTTGATTTTATTTTGTCGAAGAATTTTGTATAGATTTTTCGGGTTTAATTTCTAGAACCTGCTCTAACCATAGTTTCATTGAGTTAGGAAGTAGACCTTTCTCATAACGGAATATTGCTTCAGAAATAACAGGAGTATTTATCCATTGAATAGTCTTTCTTCTCATGAAACTCGCTTCTTTCTCTTAAGTTGAACTAATAACTTGAGGAGCGCAAGGGGGTATTTGTAGTCTTAAGATTCTCCGTCATATTTGCTACTAAGTCTTGTTAGCTCGTCACTATTGTTGCTCGATTCAACATCTAGAAGACGAGTAACTAATTCTGATAAATCTCTTTGAGCTAACTCTCCCGAGCTTTCCCATTTCATTGAGCGAGGTTCTGGTTGTGAAGAGGCCGACACTACCGTAGTTGATAAATATGTGAGCAAATCCTAACTGCTATTTGCGTAAAAATTGACTGTTGTTTACGTAAATAAGATGAAAAAAATATAAAGAAATTCGTTTTTTGGTTATTTTAGACACTGACTTTATAAATGTTTAAGATTTGGGTATTGAATTATTAGTTCTTCTTCTCTCAGGGTCTCTCCTTCTCCGTCAGGTTGCCAGATAACTTCTAAGGCAATTATGTCATTTGATGATATTGACCCTAGGATTCTTAATGCTTCTGTGATGACTTCGTTGTTTGCGGAGTTTTGAAGTCTTAAATCCTTTTTTGTTGCTACAAGAATCGTTATTGCGATGTATTCATTTGTTGAATCAGAATCCCCAGGATTGGATTGTTTATTTGTTGAGCTAGATATTTGACCAGAATAGTTTGAGGTGAGCTCTGCTTTTAGTTTGCTTCTTTCAGTTATTGAAATCCTATTAAATGTTGATTCTGCTGAGGCATATGGAACAGAACCTGTTTCTATATTTGAATAGACCCATAATTCAGGCTTCCTAAGTAAGGACAGTGTTGTGTCTTGAAGAACTCTTTGAAGGCCAGATGATGTTGAGGTATTTGAGGAGGCGGCAAGCTCCCTTAGTCTCACTTGAATTTCTTTTGCACTTGCCAGTAAGCCAATTTGAAATTGAATTAAAGAAACTTTAGATGGGTTCGTTGATTGAGAAACTATTGAGTTATTGCTTGCGTTGGAAAAATTTGAAGAGCTTTTAAATGAATTAACAATCACACCAACGATCGACATAAGTATTAAAAACCCAAAAACCCCACCTCCGCCAAAGCCAAATATTGGCAATAAAAAAGGAAAACCAATACCACCACCTCTATATCCACTTCCATAACCTCGAAAGTTATTACCTCCATAGCCTCCGTAATTTTGTCTTCGTGGTGAGGAAGGCGCCTGAAAACTTCCTCCACCTATTCGTCCTCCACTAGCTGCTGCTGCAGTGTTGGGATTGGTAAATAAAGAAAAAAAGATTATTGTTGAAACAACTAGAAAAGAAAAAATCTGTTTTCTTTTAATCCAACTAAAGCGAGTAGTTTTGAGCACTTATCTATTCAGGATTAACTAACTGTAGGAACCTCCACCAACAATTGTCACAACCTCTAAGCAATCACCATGTTTGATTTTTGTATTTGTCCAATCTTTTGGGCTAATAATTTCACCATTTAATTCAACAACAACTAACTGAGGTTTGTAGCCTAAGTTTTCAAGCAAGGCTTCAAGTGCTAATTCTTCATTAGATTTATTAATGGTTTTAATTTCGCCGTTAATTTTTAATTTCATGTTAGAAATTGAATAAGCTCCTCAGTTGTTGAAAAGGGATCATTTGAATTAATAATTGCATTGGAGACAGCTATGCGAAGATTATTGATCTGATTTAATTTTGTGATATTTGAATAATTGATTCCCCCAATAGCAAATGCAGGTAGGAGAGTTTCACTTAATCCTTTCTTTAGGTAGTCAATTCCGATTGGATTTAGTTGCTTTTTTGTTTTAGAGGAAAATATTGGTCCTAAGCCAATATAATCACAGCCTTCTTCTTCGGCATCTTTGATGTCCTTAAGACAGTGAGTGCTTCTGCCAATGATTTTTTCAGCCCCTAGGAGATCTCTAGCGATTTTTGTTGGTATATCTTCTTGACCCAAATGAATCCCATCGGCGTCAACGGCTAGAGCGATATCGATGCGGTCATTGACTATAAATAGTGAATTGTATTTTTTACAAAGAGAAGCTAAGCATTTAGCTTGTAAAATTTTTTCATTATCATTTAAAAATTTTTCTCTGTATTGAACTATTTTTACACCAGCTTTTAAGGCCTGAAGAACAACCTCTTCGAGATCTTTCCTATTTGTAGTTATTAAGTACACGGAACAATCTTTTAAGATTTGTCTTTTATGTTTACCTTCTGTCGAATTAATCACCTTTATCTCGATCTTATAAGTTGCGTATCTAATTTTGCTGGCTATTGCACATAGATTTGGATCGGTAGTTCGAGTAAATTCTTCTACTACCCTAAGGGCTTCTTGAACTCTGGATGAGTTTGCAATAAATACGGCTTCTGGGGTTGATCTGACTGTTTGTAACGGATGTGAAACGCCCATAGCTGGATCCTTGGAGGTAAGCCTTTCTTTTCGATAAATATTATGGTGATGAAGCCCTAATTGTTGCCTCCAATCTTTGATTTGAATCGAAAAATCACTCCTCTTTAAACCAAACCTGCACCAATCTTCCATAACTCTAAGCCCTTCGCGCGCGCGATCAAGGTTGGCGTCAATTATTTGAGCAATACGATTATCAGAAGGAGGGGTGACAGGCATTGATTTCATGTCATCCTTTATTTGATGACTTGTATTTTAATTTTATTGTGGAAAATGATTCTGAGAACAATATGAATGTGCTTCTTTGGGGCGTTTTTTTGTTAGGGGGCATAGGTTTATTTGTGGTGTGGGGATTATCCAACGCTTATCCCACAATTAATTAAGTTAAATTGATTTTTGTCAGTATTTCTTTTGCCAATATTGCATCTAAATTTATTTGTTCGCTCAGTGCCTCGATGTTCTCAAACTTTTTTTGTAATCTAATTCTTTGAACAGGTTCAATAATTAATTCATGTCCTAATAAATTGATTTCTTTGTCCAGAATGTGAACCTCCACGGCTGAGAGGGAGTTTGGATCGATAGTTGGCTGAGGCCCCATATTCATTACCGCCAAAAAGCGTTCTTTTTTGTTAGCTATGGAAGCCCAGGATGCATAAACCCCCAATGATGGAAGCAATTTTCGCCCATCAATTTTTAAATTTGCAGTTGGCCATCCAATTTTTTTCCCTATTCCTCTTCCTTTCTCCACCGTCCCTCTAAAGGTGTAAGGACGCTGTAATAGATATTTTGCATGCTTTAAATCACCGTCAGTGAGTGCTTTTCGTATTCTGCTACTACTAAGTCGACCATTTTTGTCTTCAACGATAGGAACAATAGAAATTTTTATCCCTAGGGAGGCACCTATCTTTCTTAAAGTAGAGGTATCGCCTTCTCGATTGCGTCCAAACCTAAAATTTTCACCAACCGCTATGTGTTTAGCATGAAGGGTTTTAACTAGAACTTCTTCTACAAATGTTTCTGCACTTTTTGAAGCAAGATTTTTATTAAATGGAACCAAAACTAGTTGTTCTATTCCTAGAGGTTCAAGTAAGAATGTTTTTTCATTTGGTAAATCCAATCTTAATCTTGATTCTCCAAAGAGAACCTCACGTGGGTGAGGCCAAAAACTGACAACGGTAGGAACACCAATTGGCTCTTTTAGGATGGCTTTTATTACTTTTTTATGACCTAAGTGAAGACCGTCAAAACTACCTAAGGCTAGTGCTGTAGGTAGTTTTGCGTTTTCAGGAGCACAGAGAGGAATCAAGATAAACGTGCAATTTTTGTGCTTAGATGGCAAGTTTGGTTTATCGCCTTATTCATCTTGATGGCAGATCAACGCGACTTTCAATTGCTCTCTCTAGGTATAAAAAGAATTGGTTGGCTTCGGTTTTGGATTCAAACAATTTTAGGTGTAGTGGTAGTGGGTGTTTTGTTGTTCAACAATGTTGGTAGTAGTTTAGCTAGAAACTCAGAGAGAGCATTGGGCTTAGGACCCGGTTTGTCTCTCACGACATTGGCGTTTATTTTATTGCTATTTAGCCTTTGGCAAGGCTGGTTGATAGTAAAGACTGGTAGAGCTTTAGGTAGCGAGGCGCGTCCAAGTAGAGGAGAAACAAGTCGCTTGCTAAAGAGAGGCTTGATTGTCGATTTAGTCGGATTGGTTTTTTCGTCGATTGGATATCAGTCTTTGGCAGGAGCTTTGTTCGTGCAGGCTTCAATGCAAGCTCCTGGGATTTCTATTGGAACAGGTATGAGAGCAATGGAAAACTATCCAATTACTTCTCTAGAAATGCTCTCTGTCTTGAGTAATACCCAAGTTTTATTTGCCCATTTGATTGGGCTGATTTTTTCTTTGTGGTTATTGCAAAGGATTTTTAGGAAAAACTAATTTTTATATTAAGTTAGGCAGATCATCTAGATTCCCTCTCCAAAAAAGATCAGGTTGTATGGGTGTTAATGATGGAGAGCATAAAGCTATTTGAGAAACATCACTTGGCCATTCCTCAGGCCCTTCTCCAGCCGATTGAAGATCTTTTACTGCTTCACCAGCCATCCAAAAATAGGTATTCCCTCTCGGGTCGACTCTTCGAATGAATTGCTCCTCGTATTGTCTGATTGAAAGTCTTGTCCAAACCAAATCCCCCATGTTTTTTTCGTCACAAGGGGGAATGTTTAAATTTAGGAGTAAGTTTTTAGCCCAATTTTGTTGAATTGCTTTCTCTGCAATATCTAAGGATAGTTTTCCCGCGAAACTAAAATTTTTCCATTGAAAACTTGCAATGCTCACAGCAATTGATGGGATCCCATCTAAGGTCCCCTCAAGTGCCGCAGCAACAGTGCCTGAGCAGAAAATATCCGTACCTAGATTAGGACCATGATTAATTCCAGAAAGGATTAAGTCTGGCTTTTGATCAAGAAGTTCATTGAGTGCGAGTTTTACGCAATCAGCGGGGGTTCCACTACATCCCCAAGCTTTGATTCCTTCCCCAAATAATTCGTCTGCTTTTTCAGCGCGTATTGGCGAATGTAAAGTTAATCCATGACCAGTTGCGGATCTTTCTTGATCTGGGCAAACAACAGTAACTTCATGTCCTCTGCTCGCTGCAGATGTAGCAAGTGTTCTTATCCCTTCTGCAAAAACACCATCATCATTACTAATTAAAATTTTCAATGGTTTCATTTTTTTGCTATTTGTTTTAGAACTGGGACAGGTTGCCGATTAAACTAGTACTCGAGACTTCAATTCATTGAGTTCAACATTTTCCCTAAAACAGCTCATTAGTGAGCTCGAGATTCTAGAAAGCGACGCGGCAAAAGAAATTGCTTCTGCTGAAAATTCTGAATCAATAGAGAAATTAAGGTTGAGTTTCCTTGGAAAGAAAGGAAAACTCTCTCTTTTATTGGGAGGGATGAAAAACCTTTCTAACGAGGAAAGACCTTTAATTGGTCAAAGAGCGAACGTTTTGAAAACTCAATTGCAAGAATTAATCAAAGAAAAGCTTGAAATTTTAAAAACTCAGGCTTTAAGTCAGATACTGATAAATGAAACTATAGATGTTACAGCGCCTCCAACAGGTATTCCTCAAGGACATCGGCACCCCTTAATAACAACTACTGAGCAAATAATTGATCTTTTCTTGGGTCTTGGATACCAAGTTTCTGAAGGTCCAGAGATTGAGAATGATTACTACAATTTCGAGGCCCTAAATATTCCACCTGATCATCCGGCAAGGGATATGCAAGATACTTTTTATCTGGGAGGTGAATACCTTTTGAGAACTCATACTTCCCCTGTTCAGATTCGATGCCTTGAAAGTAAAAAGCCTCCTGTAAGAATTGTCTCTCCTGGTCGGGTTTATCGAAGAGATGCCGTTGATTCAACACACTCGCCGGTGTTCCATCAGGTTGAGGTCTTAGCAATTGATGAAAAGCTTGACTTTAGTCATTTACGAGGAACAGTAATGGCTTTTTTAAAAGCGTTTTTTGGAGATCTTCCTATTCGATTCAGAGCTAGTTATTTCCCTTTTACGGAGCCATCAGCAGAAGTTGATGTTCAATGGAGAGGTAAGTGGTTAGAAGTCATGGGTTGCGGGATGGTAGACCCTGCTGTCTTAGAAGAATTAGGGATTGATCCAGAAAAATACAGTGGATTTGCGGCTGGGCTAGGTGTTGAAAGATTTTGCATGGTTCGTCATGGCCTTGATGATATTAGAAAGCTATATACAAGTGATCTAAGATTTTTAGAACAATTTTAAGGTTGGATATTTTTGAATTAACTTTTAATTTATTAAATAAATAATATTGACAGTTAATTGCTAATATTGATAAATAGTTTGTGAAGTATGATCGGTGCCCCGAGTAGGACTGATCGTTAATGACGGGAAAGAACTTGCTGTTAAGACAGCAAAAACTTTTCAAAAGAAACTCGAAGATTCTGGTTTTGAAGTCGTCAGAGTTAGTAGCGCAGGCGGTTTATTAGGTTTTACTAATCCTGATAAATATATGAGTTCGCAAGGATACAACTCATGTATTCCTGATGGTTTTGATTCTTCGATTATGTTTGCCGTTGTATTGGGAGGGGATGGGACTGTTTTGTCTGCAGCAAGGCAAACTGCACCATTGGGTATTCCGATACTCACTGTAAATACTGGACATTTGGGCTTTTTGGCAGAGGCGTATCTTTCGGATATAAATAAAATTTTTAAACATTTAGTTGCAAGGCAATGGAATATTGAGGAGAGGACCAGTCTGGTAGTAAGTGTTATGAGAGGTGATCAATGTAGATGGGAAGCTCTTTGCCTCAATGAAATGGCATTGCATAGAGAACCAATGACAAGTATGTGTCATTTTGAAATTTCTGTTGGTAGGCATGCGCCCGTGGATATTTCTGCAGATGGTGTAATTCTATCTACTCCTACTGGCTCAACTGCTTATTCACTCAGTGCAGGAGGACCTGTAATTACTCCCGATTGTCCAGTTTTACAGCTTACCCCCTTATCTCCCCATTCATTAGCATCGAGAGCTCTTGTTTTTAGCAATGAAGAGCCAGTGACGGTTTTTCCTGCCACACCTGAAAGATTAATGATGGTGGTTGATGGCAGTGCAGGCTGTTATGTATGGCCAGAGGATAGAGTTTTAATCAGGAAAAGTGATCATCCAGTTAAATTCATTCGACTTTCAGATCATGAGTTCTTTCAAGTTCTAAGAAATAAATTAGGATGGGGACTCCCCCACGTTGCGAAACCTGATAAAACATAAAAATTATTTAATTTCACCCTTCAAAATAAAAACAGGATTTAAAGGAGATAATCTTATATCTTCTCCAATACTTACACCTCTATAAGATTGATGTTGACTAATAGATAAATTGTGGACTTTAAGCTTTAAAATCGACTCTAATTTTGATATAGATTTTAATGATATTAGTGGTATTACTATTATACAAGTACTATCTATTAGCTTCAAAACTTCTTCAAGAATTAAATGTGAGTTTGAACCACCACCTCCGATAATAACTCTATCTGGATGTAAAAGATTAGATGTTATTTTATTTTTTTTGAAAATATTTAATGCTTCATCCTCAATTATCAATGATGCATTAACACCAAGTCTTCTCGCGTTTTCCTCAATTATATTTTTACTTCCAACTCTTTTATCAATGGATACTAATTTTAGTTTAGGAGATATTCTTAATGCTTCTAAACCTATACTCCCGACTCCACTTCCAATGTCCCAAATTACTCCTTGCTTGGGGAGGTTAAGTTCGGCAAGAAGTTGAACTCTAACTTCTCTTTTTGTTATTAATCCAGGACAGTCTGTATTTTGAAGAAAAACCGAATCAACAATTCCAAATAAAGGTAAATCTTTTGATTGTATTATCGGCTCTTCTTTTTTAAAAAGAATAACAAGATGTAATGGATCTATATTCGTTGGAAAATCCTCAATTGAATTAATTTCTATTATTCTTTCATTTTTATATCCAAGCCTTTCAAAACACCAAAATTCATATTTCCCTTCAAGCCCAAGTGAATTTAGTAATTGATAGACCTCTTTTGCACCGCCTCTTTTTGAGTCAGTTAAAACTACAAGTGAGGAAGGAAGCTTTTTAATTTTTTTTTCAAATGGAAGCGGGTCTCTTCCATGAAGACTGATCCATTGTGTATTTTGCCAAGGCTTGCCAAGTCTGGAAAAAGCTAGCTGGAAAGAGGTGGAGGCTGGCTCAAAATAAAGTTTCGATAAAGGAAAATTTTGAACTAATAATCTACCAATCCCAAACCAAAGAGGATCACCACCGGAAAACACAATTGTTTTTTTTTCTCCCTTTTCTAATTGATCTATGAAGTCATTTAGTTTGTCAGTTGCAATGAACTCAAACTTATGATTTTTTATATTTTTATCCTTTAACCAAGTTTTGAATGAATCTAAAATTCTTTGTGGTCCAAAGATTCTTTCAGCTTCAAAAATTGATTTTTTTTTAGCTTCAAAAAAACTCTCAATACTTGAAGTATCAATTCCTATTACGTGTATCTGCTTTGACTCTTCAGGCATGGTTTAAATGAATGGCCGTAGAAAAATTTCTTTTTTATAGCTTTACTATTTTTTTGATGAAAATCAACTAAAACTTCAATAGTTAGTTTGAAAGTTTTGTGAATCTTAAAAAAAATGAAGCGGAGGAACCCTTAACCAGAAGATCCCGCCTGCATGAAATTTTGATAGCGCTGATTAAGCAACAAAAAGATTTAGAATTAATGGACGATAATGTCCAGGTCTTTAAAAACCCTACTAATAACTCAGAAAAATATGACCCTTCCAAAATAGTTGAACGTAATCAACGTATCATTAAGAAATATCAGTCACTCGTTCGCTCAGCAATAGCATTAGATGCACTACTTGAATCAGAAGATTACGATATTAGTGAGGGAAGGATTTCGTAATTCATTTCGTCTAATAATTTCTTGCCTGTTGATTTGTTGTTGTTGTTTTTTTACTGGCGCAACTAGAAGTTATGCAGATTCAAAAGTCACTTTAAATGATCCGACAAAAGAGATTAAAAGAAGCTTAGAGAGCCTCAAAGACTTGGATTATCAAACTTGGCAAATCATCGTCTATCCAAGTTCCAAAGAGTCCAAAAATTTAATTTTAAGAATTGTTGGTTATCCAGGTTCATTAAGGATTGATCATCCAACTAGCTTGATAGTTAATTCGGGGAGAAAAACTTGGGCTCTAAAAGACATAACAAAAAACAGTAAAATCAAGTTTGAAACTTTGAATGACTCTGCTGCCGAATTTGACCTAACCAATTTGATTACTGAGTTGAATAAAAACAGACCTTTGAGAATCAGCTTGGCGGGATTGATAAATGATTTACCAATCCCGCCCTACTTAGTAAGTGAATGGAGATCATTGGCTGAATAGAAATGATTAATTTGTCTGAGGATCAAAAAAGGTGGGTGCCATGGATGAGACGCTCAATCCAACTGGCTTTATTAGCAGAAGGTAGGACAAGCCCAAACCCCCTAGTAGGATCTGTTGTTTTGGCTTCGAATGGAAGACTTGTTGGAGAAGGATTTCATTCAGGCTCAGGGAATCCTCATGCTGAAATAGAAGCACTTGCTCAGGCTGGAAAGAAGTCGGTTAATGGAACAATCGTTGTAACTTTAGAACCCTGCTGCCATCAAGGCCTAACACCTCCCTGTACAGAAGCAATAATTGAAGCAGGTCTAAAAAAAGTTGTTATTGGGATGGTCGATCCTGATCCAAGAGTTTCAGGTAATGGAATCTCAAGATTGAAAGACTCTGGACTTGAAGTCATAGAAGGGGTTTTGAGTCAAGAATGTGAATCAATTAATCGCGAATTTAGTTTCCGAGTTCGTCATGGACGTCCTTGGGGAATTCTTAAATGGGCAATGAGCTTAGATGGAAGAATTGGCTTGCCAAATGGTTCTAGTAAGTGGATTACAGATATTCCTGCGAGGCATTCGGTTCATAGAATTCGATCTAAGTGCGATGCCGTGATAATTGGAGGAGGAACAGTTCGGGCCGATAATCCACTTTTAACTTCAAGGGGAAAATCAAATTCTGAGCCGTTAAGGGTCGTTTTCTCAAGAACTTTGAATTTGCCTCAATCTGCAAAACTTTGGGATACAAAAATTGCAAGAACAATAGTTGCTTATGGACCAGAGGGTGATGAATCTTTTTTTTCTGGTTTGCAAGATGGTCCAGAGAAATTGAGATTAAGTTCGGATAATCCATCCGAATTACTTTCCTCACTTGCGAAAAAAGGCTGCAATAAAATTCTTTGGGAATGCGGCCCTCAACTAGCTACAAGTGCAATTGAAGCAAATTGTGTTCAGGAATTAGTAGTTTTTGTCGCACCAAAACTCTTAGGAGGGATGTCTTCAATGAGCCCTTTGAACAATTTTGGATTTGAAGAAATTAATTCTACCTACAAATTGCAACATTCTTATTTCGAACGAAAAGGGGAAGATCTTTGCTGGAGACTACTCCTTTAGGAGGTTTATTTTTTAGGATTAGATATTCGTTCGGATCTCCCTCCAGTTGAATAAGTCGAATTGGGTAAAAAATTGTTTAGCTTAGTGCGAAATAATTTTTTACTAATGCCAATACGACAGGATGAGAATCAACCTAATAGACGTTTCGGAATTATAAATTTAATTTTAATTGGCTTTGGAGCACTTCTCCTGTTTAGTAGTTTTTTCCCAAGCCAGAACACTCAAGTTCCTAGAGTTCCTTACTCTCTCTTCATTAATCAAGTTGATGATGGTGAAGTTAAACGTGCATACATAACTCAAGATCAGATCCGATATGAACTTTCTACAGTAGAAGAAGGAGCTCCTTCTGTTCTTGCAACAACTCCTATTTTTGACATGGAGTTGCCCCAAAGGCTTGAGAAAAAAGGTGTCGAGTTTGCAGCAGCACCTCCAAAGAAACCAAATATTTTTACTACCATTCTGAGTTGGGTTGTACCACCTCTAATTTTCATACTTGTTCTTCAATTCTTTGCTCGTAGAAGCATGGGTGGTGGTGGAGCGCAGGGAGCTCTCAGCTTTACCAAAAGTAAAGCCAAAGTTTATGTTCCTGATGATGAATCTAAAGTAACTTTTGATGATGTAGCAGGAGTTGATGAAGCTAAAGATGAGCTTACTGAAATAGTTGATTTTCTTAAAAAACCACAAAGATATACTGACATTGGCGCAAGAATTCCAAAAGGTGTTCTGTTGGTTGGACCTCCAGGAACTGGCAAAACTCTTTTATCTAAAGCAGTAGCAGGTGAGGCAGAGGTTCCTTTCTTCATTATTTCTGGTTCTGAATTCGTTGAATTATTTGTCGGTGCTGGTGCGGCTAGGGTTAGAGATTTGTTTGAACAAGCCAAGAAAAAAGCTCCATGCATAATATTTATTGATGAATTGGATGCCATTGGTAAGAGCAGATCAGGTTCGATGGGTGTAGTTGGAGGTAATGATGAAAGAGAACAAACTCTTAACCAATTGCTTACAGAGATGGATGGATTTGCTTCAACTGACAAGCCTGTGATTGTTCTTGCAGCTACAAACCAACCTGAGGTACTAGACGCAGCCTTACTACGTCCAGGTAGATTTGACAGGCAAGTTTTAGTTGATAGACCAGATCTATCTGGAAGAAAGACTATTTTAGAAATTTATACAAAAAAAGTAAAACTTTCAGAGAAAATAGATCTTGATCGAATTGCTCAAGCTACTAGTGGTTTTGCAGGGGCTGATCTAGCAAATATGGTGAATGAAGCGGCTCTTTTAGCGGCTAGAGCTTACCGACCAGAAGTTGAGCAGCAAGATCTAAATGAAGCTATTGAAAGAGTTGTTGCTGGTCTTGAGAAAAAAAGCAGAGTTTTGCAGGACGATGAGAAAAAGATAGTTGCCTACCACGAGGTTGGTCATGCAATCGTCGGGCACTTAATGCCAGGTGGTAGCAAAGTGGCTAAAATTTCAATAGTGCCAAGAGGTATGAGCGCTTTAGGTTATACTCTTCAACTTCCAACAGAGGAACGATTCCTGAATTCCAAGGAGGAACTTCAAGGCCAAATCGCTACTCTTCTTGGAGGTAGATCTGCGGAAGAGATAATTTTTGGAAAAGTAACTACAGGTGCCTCTAACGATTTACAAAGAGCTACAGATATTGCTGAGCAAATGGTGGGTACATACGGAATGAGCGATATCTTGGGTCCATTGGCATATGACAAGCAAGGAGGAGGACAATTCCTTGGGGGCAACAACAATCCTAGAAGAGAATTAAGTGATGCTACTGCTCAAGCAATTGATAAAGAAGTCAGAGGTTTGGTTGATGATGCTCATGAAAAAGCCTTAAACATTCTTAAAAGTAATCTTTCTTTATTAGAAGATATTTCTCAGAAAATTCTTGAGAAGGAAGTTATAGAAGGAGATGATCTAATTAAAATGCTTTCAAGCAGCGTAATGCCTGAAAAAGTTTCTAATTAAATCTCTTGACTTTGTATCCTTTATCCACGATAAAGGATATTTGAGGCTTATTTATGGCTTCAGCATCTTCAAGCTTAGCTTCTAAATTAACTTCTTTTTGTAAGTGCAATTTCCTTTCTTCCTCTGATTTAAATAGCGGTCAAATTCTATCTTTATTTGAATTAGCTAAACAGCTAAAAACAGGTAACAGAAGAATTGACCTTGGAAATAGAGTTCTTGGATTGATCTTCAAAAAAGCCTCTACTAGGACAAGAGTGAGTTTTCAAGTGGCAATGGCAAGATTGGGAGGTCAGACTGTTGATTTGAATCCTCAAATCACACAACTTGGTAGGGGCGAACCTATTAAAGACACCGCAAGAGTTTTGAGTCGCTATTGTGACGCACTTGCAATTAGGACTTTTTCCCAACGAGAAATAGAAGAATATTCAGAATGGTCTACTATTCCTGTCATAAATGCTTTAACTGACCTCGAACATCCTTGTCAGGCTCTTGCTGATTACTTAACAATTCAAGAAAAGTTTGGTGAGCTGAAAGGTATAAATCTTTCTTATATTGGAGATGGCAATAATGTTGCCAACTCATTGATGATATGCGGTGCAATGTTGGGAGTTAATGTGGAAATTTGCTCTCCAGAAGGTTTTAAAGCGGATTCTCAAATTGTAGAGAAGGCGAAATCGCTATCGGAATTTGGTTCCAAAATATCTATTTCTGTTGATCCTTTAAAGGCCGTGAAGGAAGCTCAAGTGATTTATACAGATGTCTGGGCTTCTATGGGGCAAGAAGAAGAATATTCTAAGAGAAAAAAAATTTTTGAAAACTATAAAGTTGATCAAAAATTAATAGGACATGCAGATAAGGAAGCGATCATATTGCATTGTTTGCCTGCTCATAGAGGTGAAGAAATCACTGAAGAGGCTTTAGAGGGGCAAAGTAGTCATGTCTTTGATCAAGCTGAGAACAGACTTCATGTTCAGCAAGCCTTGCTAGCCGTCCAGCTGGGAGGTATTTAGGGTTGCGATGTTGAGATAATTTAGGTACATATGTATTGAAGGACAAATGTACTTAATTTATTCGAATGCCAGAAGAATCTTTAACTACTGCACAGCAAGAACTCTATGACTGGCTTGTAGGTTTTATTGGAGATCATCATCACAGCCCTTCAATTAGGCAAATGATGCAAGCTATGGGCCTTAGATCTCCAGCACCAATCCAAAGCCGACTTAGACATTTACAGCAAAAAGGGTGGATAAAATGGCAAGAAGGTCAGGCAAGAACACTGCAATTAATAGAGGAGAGTATTTCGGGTGTTCCTGTTTTGGGAGCAATAGCTGCAGGTGGCTTGGTTGAAACTTTTGCTGATGTACAGGAAACTCTAGACTTAAATTCAGTTCTTCAATTAAAGGGACTTTTTGCTTTGACGGTAAATGGAGATTCAATGATTGATTCTTTTATTGCAGACGGAGATATGGTTCTAATGGAGCCTGTTAATGACCCTGCTAGTCTGAGAAACGGGACTATTGTTAGCGCAATGGTCCCAGGATTGGGAACTACTTTGAAACATTTTTTTCGTGATGGAAGTTTAGTTCGTTTAGAGGCGGCTAATACATCTTATGAACCTATAGAAATTGATGCTGAACAAGTATGTGTTCAGGGAAAGTTGGCAGCTGTATGGAGGAAAACTTAATTGAAAATCGATTATTGAAATATGAATTTAAATATCTTTATCTTTGCATGAAAAAACATTTTAATAATAATAATTTTTTGAGAATGAACTTGCGTTTGATGATATTGGAGTATTAGATTTATATATTGTTGGCATAATTGATAAGTTTTTAAATACATTAACCAAGAACATCGAAGATAAAAGGGTGATAAAGCTAGGTTTGCTAGAAATGCTATCCCAGAGGAAGTTTTTTATCGGCTTTTAACACACTTTATTTTGCTTGGTAAAAAGCCTTTGATTGATTGTGTGTGTGGTTTTTTTATTAAAGGGTGAAGAAAATGCAAAAGATTTTGATTTCTTTTAATGGAGTTTTCCACTTTTCCACAAAAACATAAAATTTCAATATTCTCAATCTCTCTGATGGCAATTCGATAAGTGGAATTGTCAAAAAAAAATGTATTTATTCAAATCGCTTCTGCTGGAACTGGTTTAAGTTGTTTGGTATCTGATGATACAGTGCCAAGTTCTTTTAGAAAACTCTCACAAAACAATATCCAATATAAGGAAAACAAGAAAATGTGGAAAAGTTCAGCATGTAACATTCGCCATTAAGAATGGTTCTATTTTCTTGCTTTTGGGGATAATTTTAAGAATCAGATTTTTTTCTTTAGTCAAATATTTATATATTCTTTTGATTTCCTCTAGGGCAAACTATCTTAAACATAAATTTGCTTGATTCGTTAGAGACTTACTAGGGTTAACTTTCTGACGAAATAAATAAGAAAAATAATTATATAATTTACTGATTTCAAAAAGATTGAGTTGGTTGAGTCTTAATTAATGATTTCTTTCTTAAAATAATTTATTGCTTTCTCTAATCCTTGTCTCAATTTATACTTTGGTTCCCATCCTAATAATTTAAGCTTCGAATAATCTAAAGGTCTTTTTGGCGTTCCGTTTGGTTTTGATTTATCCCATAAAATATTCCCTTTATACCCAGTTAATTCAGAAATCATTTCGGCAAGATTTTTTATTGAAACATCCTCTCCTGAGCCAACATTTATTAATTCAGCATTTTCATATCTCTTCATAGCAAATATAGCTGCATCGGCAAGGTCATCTACATACATAAACTCTCGCATGGGTGTGCCATCACCCCAGCAAATTACTGGACCATTTTTGGCTTCATGAAACTTTCTTATTAATGCTGGTATTACATGACTATTATCTGGATGATAATTATCATTTGGTCCATACAAATTACATGGCATTAATGCCAATCCTTTAAATCCATATTGTTTTTTGTAAGCTTGGAGCATTTTTATCCCATGTATTTTTGCTATTGCATATGCTTCATTTGTAGGTTCCAGTTCTCCGCATAACAATGATGCTTCTTTTACTGGAATTGGTGCGAATTTTGGATAAATACAAACTGAGCCAAGTAAAAGAAATTTCTTTACTTTATACAAATATGAATTATGAATTAAGTTCGTTTGAATCATTGTATTCTGGAAAATAAATTCACCAGAATAAGTATCATTTGCTTTTATTCCTCCAACTCTTGCTGCCGCATCAAAAACATATTCAATTTTATTTTCAGAAAAGAATTCAGATACTTTTGTAGAGTTGATTAAATCTAAATCACATCTATTAGCAGTAATAATATTTTTAAACCCACGTCTTTTCAATTCCCTAAATATTGCTGATCCTACTAAGCCATTATGTCCAGCAATATAAATATAAGATTCTTTGTGCATTCTTAATACCTATTTTATAAATCTAAGGTTTATATTCTTTATTTTATTGTAGAAATTACATTTTAGCAGAATTTATTGGCATTTATTTAACTGTTGTTATGGCGAAGAAATATAATTATATGTTCAATTTGAAAATTTTTATAACTTACACAAGAAATATATTAATCTAAATTAAAAGAAACGATAAATATTTAATCTAACTATTTTAATCTAACTATTTTAAATAAATCTCTATCTATTATTTATTTATTTTAAAAAGAGATGAGAGATGAGGTAAATGTCCCATCTCCTTTTTTATGACTATCTTTTGGTTTCCTCAGCCTGCCTCATGTTTTTCTCCAGTATCTCTTCTTTCCATCATCTTTAATAAATTGTCAGTGGCGTTCTCCATGTCCCGCTCTAACTTCATTCATCAATCTTGAGAGTGCTCGGCTGTTGTGTGGATTGTCGATATTCATAAAATCACCTCTACCCCTTTATTGAATTTTCTCTTGTTATCTTTCTTCCACTCGATGGGGATAGTGACGCTCGAGCGTCGGTTCTTGCTTCTCTTAGCTTCGTTGATGCGGTGTGTAAGCTCAAGTTTTCCTGATTTCTCGGATAACAATCGGATGAGGAAAATTAAGTATTAAATGATTTTATAGATATAAAATTTCAACTTTTGAGAGGCTTTATTTGCTGCTATGAATGCGGTTTTTAGCTTGCTGATAAGCACTTTTGAAATAGTAGTAAAGAAGTGATTTCTAGAATAAGTGGTAATATAGTCTAGATATCTAAAAATCTAGATAAAGTGCATTATTTTTTAGTTGTACAGCAGATAGATAATAACTTATCTAAACAAGATATAATTGAATAAATTGACTAAAATAATAGCTACCATTGGTCCTATAACGGAAAATAGCATTAGAAAATTATGCGGTTTAGGTGTAAAAATATTCAGATTAAATTTATCTCATAACAGTATTGAATGGCATGTAAATGTTATAAATAATATTAGGAAGATTACACCATCATGTTCTATAATTGTTGATATTCCGGGAAGGAAGATTAGGACTACTGCAAAAGTAAGTAAAGAAAAATTCAAGAAAGGTCAAATAATATATTTAGTCTCAAATGATTTCAATAAAAATTCTCTATGTTCAAGATTTATTTATGAAATAAATAATAATATTTTGTTTGATTTAGCAAAGAAAGGAATGGAAATATATGCTGATGATGGAAGAATCTCATTCTATGTTAAAGATGTTGGTAATGAATATATTACTCTCATAACACAATGCGATGGATTCCTCCGAGAGTGTAAAGGTATAAATATCCCAGAAAGTTTCTTTGATGATAAAGAAATAAACGAAAAAGATAAATTTTTCTTAGACTTTTGTTGTGATAATAAAGTCGATTTTGTTGGAATCAGCTTTGTTGATAATGCTGATTATTTAAATAGCATTCAAAAATATATTGGCGAGAGGCGTCCTAAGGTAATTGCTAAAATTGAGAATGCTAAAGCTATTGAAAACCTATCTGAAATTCTAAAAATATCATTTGCAATAATGATAGATAGAGGCGATTTATCGGTAGAAACAAATATTAGTAGTATTGGTATTCTTCAAAAAGAAATTCTATCTGAAGCAAATAAATTAGGTGTCCCAGTGATTGTTGCTACCGAGATGTTACATTCTATGCATGAATCAATTAATCCAACAAAAGCAGAGTGTAATGATATTACTAATTCTGTTTTAGATGGTGCTTCTTGTTTAATGCTTTCAGGTGAGACTGCTGTTGGTAAATATCCATATGAATCCATAGAGATTATGAGATCAATTATAGATTTAACAATGAAGTATATTCATGATATGAATAAGAACCCTTTGGAACATGATGATAATGTACATTGCCAAGCTGATTTGATGGCAAGAAGTGTTAGTTTAATAGCTTCCTCAAAGATATCAAAAGGCTTGGTATGTATTAGTAAAAAAGGAGAAGGTGTAAAATTTCTTTCAAGATATATAAATAAAGATTTCTATTGCATAACTGATTCTTGTGAGGTAATAAGAGATTTGAATATCTTTAGAAATGTAAAACCAATTTTATCAGAAGTCGTCTTTAAAAAAAATGATAGATTTCATATTTACTCTATTTCAAAACAACTAATCGATAACGGGTGGAATCCTGATCTTCTTTATACATTTATATACGTAAGTGAAGGTGGGGCGGGCCTTAGATTAAATACTATTCAGATAAATTATTTAAAATCATTAGCTAGTTTTTTATTGTGATTACTTAGATAAATTCTGACCCTTAAAATGGTATAAATATATCTCATGATTAAATTAAATAAAATTTATTCTATAAAATATATTTTATTTAGATGGTGATAATTTTAATTAAATATGATTTTATTTTTAGACTAATTAATTTTGAATAATGTAATCAATTATATGTTTTAAATAGGAATCGATTCTAAGTCTTACAACCAAATTATTCAATATATGATTACTTGATTAAGTCTCGATATCTATGATTTTGAATAATAATTTTAATAGCTGGTTCTAACATATCTTTGTAGTGCTTCCATCCATCAAGGGCTTTTGAATTTATGGGTGAACGAACTTGAACACTACTATTACTATCAATTGAAACTGAGCGTGGATTAAGATGTGGTTCTAGATATGAATCATCCCATTCCCAACCTAACCAAGAGATTAAAAATCTAATTTCTTGCTTTGGATCTCTAACTAATGAATCATAATTTAGGTCGTATATTTTTGATCTAAACCTATTCTTATATTCTGTCATTATTTCTTCTTGATCTAAATAAACTCTTGCGCAATCAATCAAGGAAGAGAAATACTCTTGTCCTGTAGAAAAATATGTTCGGTAAAGTGAAAGAATATTATCTAATGGATGTCTAAAGCAGTGAATAATTTTGGCATTAGGTATTTGACTTATGATGATACCTGAGTATTGATAATTATATGTACGTTTGTTAGTTGTGATTTTTGACCCACTTGTTAGATTGTTAACTTTCATCGAATACAACTCAGCAAGACTTAACCTTTGATCAATCTTTTTACTTTCTATGAATGATTCCTCTAATATATTAATATCTCCCAAACAATCAACATCCTTATTCATACTAATAATTGATTCTGCTAACGTTGTACCACTTCTATGCATGCCTAAAATGAAAATACTCTCAGGGTATTTTTCGGTTTCTTTTTGATACTCTTCTTTTTTATTAGATTCAATAAGTAATGCTTTAGATTTATTAAATATCCTCTCAGGATTAGATGGCTTGATATCAAGTTGCAATTTATTAACCAATTTAAGGTATCTAGAACTTTCTGCATAATTTCTCTCCTTATGAAGAATATTTGTTCTTGCGTAGTAAATGTCAACGAGATCGTTTTGTGATTTGTTATTTAAGATACTTTGTGTAAAGAGTTGATACTGCCATTTTTTATTATCATTGGAATAGTTTAGTAAGGATAGAGAATAGTATGCTTTTGAGAAATCAGGATTTAGTTCAATTGCTTTGAGGTAAGACATTTCTGCTTCTTTTAATTCGCCAAGATTTTTCAATATGTTTCCCAGATTTAAATAGGCCAATCCGTATTCAGCATTGAGTTCAATTACTTTGCGAGTAGATAATTCTGCATCTTTTAATTTACCGAGATCTTTCAATATTACTCCCAAATTTAAATGTGCATCAGCAAAATTAGGATTAATTTCAATGGCTTTACGAGTTGATATTTCTGCTTCTTGAAATTCGCCTAGATCTCTCAATATGAGACCCAGATTGTAATAAGCATTTGCGAAATTATGATTAAGATCAATTGCTCTGCGAGTATATAATTCTGCTTCTTTTAATTCGCCAAGATCTTTTAATATGAGACCCAAGTTTGAATGTGCATCAGCAAAATTTGGATTACTTTCAATAGCTTTACGAGTATATAATTCTGCTTCTTGTAATTTGCCAAAATATTTTAGTATGAATCCATAATTAGAAAAAACTCTGTGATCTTTGAAACCTTGATTTATAAAATATTGATAATACTTTGCTGCTTCTGAAATATTTCCTTGTGAATGAAACTTAAATGCTTGATTAATTATTTGTTCTTCAGAAATTTTAGAAGGAGTATTAGTAGTTATATTCTCTTTGATTTCTCCTAATGCGAATGGAACTGGGAATGTTTTCACCTCAGGTTTTTCTTTGTTCTGATTTGACTTCCCTTCCTTCACCTAATTAAGTCGGCTTATTTGATACCGCATCTGTATTGTCTATTGTATATCTTAATTAGTCCGTATAGCTTAGATAGTCTTTCATGTTAAAAGAATTGACCCTTTATAAATAAGCATGAGGTTATCTAACTGCAAGGGGAGGTACTTAGTTCAGGCCAATTGCAAATAAAGGCATTTGGTAATTTTCCACCCCCTTTTCCTTCGGGTATAACTTCTTTCCCTTCTGGAATATATAGGGAACATTAACAACGCTAGTTTTATTAATGGATTTACTCTCTTTTCCTCCCGTAGACTTGAGACTAATTAGGAGATCCAATTGCTTTGGAGCTAAAGCGTAAACCCCTCTTCTTGGTCGTACTAAAACTCTTTTCATCCTTGTCTTTAGATACCTAAGCGTTGTCCCTCTGCGGTCACTTCTTGACTCCAGAAAAGCTTTAATCATGTTTTCCAAGTTAGTCCCCTTGGAGCTTGATCATTTGCTACTGGCTCATGCATGAACTTGGCAACATCTTTAAGAGATAGGTTTCTTTCCTCAACAAGTCTTTTTAGATCTGCAACTGCGGTGATAATCTTGCTTTGGTTCCGGCTGTTCCAGTCATAAGGAGGGAAGATAGCAGACCTATGATTTTTTATTCCAAGACCATCTTGGAAACGATAAGTCACTTGGGTTTTATTCATTCCCCTTATTTCTCTGCCACGAACTGACCATCCATCTCCATTTTCGAGTTTGATGGTTTAGAGCATAATTTTGTGCCATTCTTGCCAAGATCCCCTGTGGTTATTGGCTCCCTATGGCGCATATCTGCTTGTTTAACCACTATCAAGTGCGATCAAGTAAACCAGCTGATTTTTCAAAATCTTCCCAACTGCTTGATATTGCTGCCGTTTCACATACATGGGGCCATAGCTCAGCTGGTAGAGCACCTGCATGGCATGCAGGGGGTCAGCGGTTCGAGTCCGCTTGGCTCCATTAATTTTTTAATTGATTTGCTTTAATTAAATAATTTTTTTCTACCATCTTTTTCATGAGATGTATAATTTTTTATTAAATATATTTAATAAAACCCAATGATTAATATTGTTTATATGTAGATATCGTCTTGAAAACTTAATTTGATTCTGAAGACTCCTGGTCTTTTGAGAGATAGTAATTTTTAAATTCCATAATACCCTTTTCTCCTGATAGTTTGATTGGGTAACCACATTTTTCAATAACTCCTATTGCTATTTCTTCAGCAAGAGCTTCTTTATTTATATTTTTAAATAATTTTTGTTTGTTAAATACTTGATTATTTTCTTGTAGGGAAAAGTTCATAGAGCTTTCCTTGGAAAGTCCAAATCCAATGGAGTTGCAGAATTTTTTTGTATATGAACGAGACACTTTTTTTATTAAATTAGAGTCAGCACCTTCTGATGCATACAATTGCTCTGTATGAAAAATAAATAGTGTTGAAAAAATTGAAATAATAAAGGCAAATAGCCTCAAATTTATTTTTTTGAACCTAGCTTGCATAATCTATTAGGAAAAATAGTAAAATAATCTTCTAAAATACATCGAGTCATAGAGTTTAAAATATATGTAATAGATCCTTATAATATTTGAACACATTTGTCTAAGAAAGACTAGCTTTTTTTTATAGATTGGAGCCAAAGTATATTTCAGAATCATTTATCCAAGTGAATTCAAAATTTTTACTTAGAAATGAGCTTCACTTTTCACGCACTGTGACTTATGATTTTGCTTAGTGTATAAATTGATCAGTAAGGTGATTGTGCTCGGACTAGTTTTCCCGGCTGATTTATTGCAATCTGCTTCAGTAGCCTATGTTCATTACTTGAGCTTTATGCTTTGTTTTGGTGCTTTGGTTTTTGAACGCATCTCATTGAAGGTTGATCCAAGTAGGAAAGAAGCAATATCTATGGTCGTTGCAGATATTATTTATGGAATTGCTGGGATTGCTCTATTGGTAAGTGGGATTTATAGAGTTATAAAGTTTGGACAGGGCTCTGAATTCTATACAGAAAATCCTATCTTTTGGACTAAGATAATAGTCTTTGCTTTAGTTGGTTCTTTATCTCTTTATCCGACCATTACTTACGTATTATGGGCAATCCCTCTTAGCAAGGGTAATCTTCCTCAAGTTAAGGAGAATCTGGTTTCAAGATTAAGATTAATAATTAACATTGAACTAGTTGGTTTTGCTTCGATACCTTTTTTAGCAACACTTATGGCAAGAGGCGTGGGATTGGTTTGAAGATTTTTTGTACTTATCAATAATTAATCAAATGCTTTTTCTACATGCTCAATCTAAACAAATCTACTAGATTGCTTAGTTGATCGTTCCTGGGTATGACTTTATTTAGAAAAAACTCTATGATATTAATAGCGTTGATTGATGAATACTTGATAATATTTTTCTGCTTTTTGAATATTTCCTGCTGAATGAAATTCAAATTCTTTGTAAAGTATATTCTTTTGCTCTCTTTTCCCTTAAGTCATATTTATTTGTTTTAAAAAGGATAAATTATCCAGAATTATAACTTATAGCGATGTTTTATCTGACGCAGAAGTAATGCCTTACGTCCTCTAAACAAAAAAGAATCAAGGTTAAGACAAAATCTCTCTTTAGCTTCAGAGATGGCATTTTGTTTGCACACACTCCAGAGGAAATTGAATGTGTTGCATAGGTCTTGAATATGAAAAAAAGCTAATAAACAAGAAGAGGAATTAAGTAAATGTTTTGATGTTGACTTGCTTACTCAACAGTTAATTGTGCAGATTTAACTTCCAAATGTCGGTTGTTTTTCTCATGTGACCTGTATGAAAAATGAAATCAATGCCATGCTTAAGGGGGCTGGGATTTTCTACCATTTCGTTTTCAGTTTTCACTTTCAATGGGTTTGACTTGCTCAAGTGTGGGTAAATCAGACATGTCTATTAATAGAAAACTAAGCAGTATATCTTCGCAGAATTACTGTAATCAGTTTTCATCACTTGAGTTTGAGTACGCTCCCTGCTGGATTCGAACCAGCGGCCCACTGCTTAGAAGGCAGTTGCTCTATCCAGCTGAGCTAAGGGAGCCAGAGCAGATCTTTAGAATAAAGACGAAAAAGCTCGCCCTGATTTCAAAACCAACTATTTAAGACTACATACTTATGTAGCCCACCACAAGCAGAATTAAGCAGACCAACAATAGATTTGTTAAGGCTTTCTTGGTATGATGTCTTTTACAAAGATAGGAAAATTAAATTTATAGCGTAAGAATTAAGTAAGGGTTTAGGGTTTTAGTGATGAGTTTTTTAGCTTTCTAAATTTTTTAGGAGTTTTTATAGATTGAGAATTTTTTTTACTACTTCTTACTATTACGTCTTATCTTGGATATGTAGAAATAATAGTGATGAATTCAAGAAGATTGACCAAGACGCAAAAAGCTGAAATCCTTGAGGCTTATAGGGATGGAGATAATACCAATGCCCTAGCAGAAAAATATCATTGCACTCCAAATACTATAAATAGAACAGTTAAAACCCTTTTGTCTGAAAGTGAATATACACTTTTAAAGAAAAAAAGATCAAAGATCAGCAATAAAGAAGAGAAATTGGTTGATAATGAAAAGGTAAAACAAAAAGATGAAGATTTAGAACAGGTAAGTTTGTTAATTTCATTTAAAGAAAAAGTTAAAGAAGAAGATAAATATTTAAAAGTAAATGAAGAATTTTATAGACATGGTGTTGATGAAACTGCTCCTTTAGATATTGATGCTGCTGATGAATTCGTAGAAGATCAACATTCGGTTAATCAAAAAATAAAAGATTATGATAAGGATAAAAATAATCAAAACTTTGAGGAAAATTTCGAGGAAATAGCCCCCCTTGTTTCTAGTTTTGATTTTGACCTAAAGAATCAAAAATCAGATTTTGAGATACTTGATTATAAATCTCTTCCAGAGAGCGTTTATATGATTGTTGATAAGAAAGTCGAGCTAGAATTACAACTTATTTCTGATTTACCAGAATGGAGCTTTTTGCCAGACAATGAATTGAAAAGAAAAGCAATTTTATTATTTGCTAATCAACGTTCAGCAAAAAGAATATGTTCTAGAAGTCAAAGAGTTATTAAGATCCCAAACACTAGTGTTTTTAAACTTTCACAGTCATATTTAATCTCAAAGGGTATCACTAGATTAATTCTTGAAGATTCAATAATAGGATTGGATAATTAGTTATTATATAAATTTTTTCTTTGGTTAATCTTTCTGATTACTTTTAATCATTAATACCGAAGTTAGACCTCCAGAAAATAATCCTAAAGTAAATGATGTACCCATTAAGAAACCAATTGGAAGATCTACCGTTTTATTAATTAGCAAATCTAAACTATATTTTTTCCCTAGATTTTGAGATCCAAGGCAAAGAAAAAAAATTAGTAATATTACTGTGGAAATATTTAGAGTTAGAAGTTGTAATCTAAAAAACATTTAGAAAATTTCTCTAATTAAAATTTATCTTTTAATTAGCATCAAGCGAAAAAGTTTATTTGTCAAGCCTCTTATGTAATTTGGAGTAAAGCCATTTTTTTTTGTAACCTGTTTCTTTCGCGACTTTTTGAGCTGCAACATTAGATTTTTCTCCATGATTTATTAATGTATTGAGCTTATTTAATGCTTCTGATTCACTTATTTTATTCTGTTGCTTATTATTATTTCCTCCTAGCACTATGGTGAATTCTCCTTTTGGTTTATTTGCAATAAAATATTTTATTACCTCCTCAATTGTCTTACCTATTGACTCTTCGTATCTTTTTGTAAGTTCTCTCGCGATTTGAATAGGCCGTTCTTTTCCGCATGAAATAGACAAATCCTCTAAAAGTTTGATTAATTGATGAGGTGATTCATAGATTACAGTTGTTCTTCGTTCTTGAGAAATATCTTCCAAACGTTGCTTTCTAAGACCTTGTTTTTTCGGGAGAAATCCTTCAAAGCAAAATCTTTCTGAGGGTAATCCACTTATTACTAATGCTGTAGTTGCTGCGCAAGGTCCCGGTATGCAAATCACTTCATAACTATTAGACCTTGCAGCATGAACAAGTTCTTCACCTGGGTCATTTATCCCTGGCAAGCCAGCATCACTAATTAAGGCAAGGCTCCCACCACTTTCTAGGATTCCTAATAATTGGGATTGACGACTTTTGAAATTATGTTTGTGATAGCTCAGTAGTGGTACTTCAGATTTTATTATTTTCAACAATTGTCCACTTCTACGTGTATCCTCACAGGCTATTCGTGAAACATTCTTAAGTATGGATTTTGCCCTTGGTGATAAATCGCCTAAGTTACCTATTGGCGTACCCACTATGTAAAGAGTTCCTGGACAAGGTTCTGATCTTTCTTGTTGAAGTTGTTGTTCATCAGTTAATTCCATTATGTCTAATGATCTTGTTGTGCCAAAAGAGGTCGAGTTATCGACTTTATTGGATGAGCTTAGAAAGCTTAGCTGGGCTTCCGCTGATGTTTTGATGGCATATGCAAGAGGTGACGCACCTCCCTATGGCTTCCCAAAATCTTTAACTGTAGAGGAAGGCGGTGATGGCCCAGTATCTGCAGCTGACATGGCAGTGAATGAATTATTGATCTCTGGATTGAAGGATAATGTCACTTTCAAGCAATGGGATATTTTAAGCGAAGAAACTTCGAAGGAGAAAAATTTTCAGCAAGATAATTATAAAAAAGATTGGTGTTGGATTCTTGACCCATTAGATGGGACAAAGGATTTTCTTCAAGGATCTGAAAACTATGCAGTTCATATTGCTTTGGCCTACAAACAAAAACCAAAAATTGGGATAGTTTTGATACCTGAAAAGGATGAATTATGGGTTGGAATTGTTGGAATTGGTGCATGGGTTGAAAATCGTGATGGCACTAAAAGACACTTTTCTTTTAGTGAGAGAAAAGATATATCGAAACTGATACTAGTTTCAAGCAAAAATCATCAACAATCAAAACTTAATAATCTTCTGTCAACTTTGTGCTTTGGTGAGACAAAAAAAATAGGCAGTGTCGGTTGTAAAGTTGCTTCAATTTTGAGGGGAGAAGCAGATGTCTATATCTCTCTATCTGGAAAAACTTCACCTAAGGATTGGGATATGGCTGCCCCACATGCCCTGATCGAGGCAGCTGGTGGTATGTTCTCTCATGCAGATGGAAAAAATTTAATTTACCAAAAAATAAACTATTCTCAATCTGGCTGTTTAATTGCAAGCCATGGAAAATCTCATCAGAAAATTTGCCAAAAAGCTATGGAGTTTTTCTCTCTAGAAGAACCTAAATATTTTGTCTAATTATTAATTAAGAGGGGCAACAGGCGTAGGAGTAGGCTCAGGGTAGTTGTTCGATCCTCCATGTTGAGGAACTCCTCTTAAGCTTAAATTTATACGACCCCGATTGTCTATTTCTCTTACTCTTACGGTCACTTGATCACCAACTTTTACAACATCTTCAACTTTTTCTACTCTTGCCTCTGATAACTGAGATATGTGGATCATTCCTTCTTTACCAGGAAGAATTTCTACGAACGCTCCGATTGGAATAATCCTAGTAATTGAACCAGGGAAGATTTCTCCTTCATGAACTTTTCTTGTTAAACCTTCAATTATCCTTTGAGCTTCTTCTGCAGCAGCTCCATCATGGGAAGCAATAGTTACTATTCCGCCATCTTCAATATCGATTTTTGTATTAGTTCTTTCTGTAATACCTTTTATTGTTCTTCCACCTGGACCGATAACAGTTCCAATTAATTCAGGGTCAATTCTAAAACTTAATAGTCTTGGTGCATGTGGAGAAAGATTTTCTTTTGGTGTCTCAATTGCCTCTAACATTTTGCCTAATATATGAGTTCTTGCTGGTAGAGCTTGATTGATGGCTTCTCCAATTGTCTCTATTGGAAGTCCCGTTATCTTCATATCCATTTGTATTGCCGTAATACCTTTTTCTGTTCCTGCAACTTTGAAATCCATATCTCCAAGAAAATCTTCAATTCCTTGAATATCAGTTAATATTCTAACTTCTTTTCCTTCTTTTATTAATCCCATCGCCGCTCCACCAACTGGAGCTTTTAAGGGGACTCCTGCATCCATGAGGGCAAGGGTACTTCCACATACTGAAGCCATAGAAGTAGAGCCGTTTGAACTCAAGACTTCACTAACAACTCTAAGAACGTAAGGGAAAGTGTCTTTCGCTGGGAGTACTGGGATTAAGGCCCTTTCGGCTAAAGCTCCATGACCAACTTCTCTTCTTCCAGGTGTTCTCATTGGTCTAGTTTCACCAACTGAGTAAGGCGGAAAATTGTAGTGATGTATGTAGGTCTTATCAGTATTAGGGTTTAGATCATCCATCTCTTGTGCATCGCTTGGTGTACCTAATGTTGCCGTCGAAAGAACTTGAGTTAACCCTCTTTGGAATAACGCCGATCCATGAACTCTGTTGGGTAAAACAGCAGCATCAGCATCAATAGCTCTTACTTCATTTAATTCTCTTCCGTCGACCCTTTTTCCGTCCTTAATTATTTGATCTCTCATTAACTGTTTTGTTAAAGCTTTATAACTATTGTCTAATAGTTTGTTATTTAAAGAAAGAGATTTTTTGACAGCATTATCATCTTTTAGACCATCAATTTTGGAAGAAACACTTATCTTTATTTCTTCAATTTTATTGTCTCTTTCTTCCTTTGTTTGTTCGAAGTTTTTGAGTACTTCACTTATTGATTTTGTACAATTTTTTTCTAAATAGGTTGAAATCGTGTCGTCAGTTTCAGGAGCTTTAGGCATCTCTTGCTTGATTCCTGATTCTTTTAAAACTTCTTTTTGAGCGTTGATTAATTCAGTTATGGCTTCGTATCCAAAATCAATGGCTTCAATAACGTCTTGCTCTGAAAGTTGATTGGCTCCTGCTTCAACCATTACTACACCATCGGGAGTCCCAGCAACTACAAGGTCAAGATCACCTCTTTCAATTTCTCGATAACTTGGATTAAGAACAAAGTCATCTCCTAAGAGACCAACTCGAACAGCAGCCATGGGTCCTTGGAAAGGAATACCTGCCATTAAGGTTGCCATTGAAGCTCCAGTAACAGCTAAAACATCTGCTGGAACTCTTTCATCTAAGGAGAGGCATGTAGCAACTATTTGGATATCGTCTCTCATCCAACCAGGGAAAAGAGGTCTCATTGGACGATCAATAAGTCGTGAAATCAAAGTTGCTCTCTCAGGAGGACGACCTTCACGACGCATGAAACTTCCTGGAATCCTTCCTGCCGCATATAGTCTTTCTTCGTAATCACACATTAAGGGTAGGAAATCAACCCCCTCTCTTCCTGTCGATTTTGTTGCTGTTACTAGGACGGAGGTGTCCCCACACTCAATCATTACTGAACCACCAGCTTGTGGAGCAAATCTCCCTGTAGTGAGCTTTATCTCTCTACCATCGAAAGAAACGGATTTTGTCTGACCTTGCACGTGCCTTTATAGCTTTTTGTCTTTAGACATTCTTACACTTAATGGGACTAATTGAGTAAAAAATTCGATAGATTTGTTTCCTAGAGGAAACATTTACAACAATTACTGAAACTATAAAACTAAAAAAAGTGGGAGATATAATCTTTCCCACTTACTACTTATTTGGTATGAATGAATTTACAGTTAGTTTTACCAGCTGGATTTTACTACTCCAGGCAATTCTCCATTATGAGCTCTTGATCTAAGTTGATTTCTGCAAAGTCCAAAATCTCTATAAACTCCTCTTGGCTTTCCTGTCGCCCAACAACGATTTCTTATTCTATTTGGAGCACAATTTCTAGGCAAAGATTGAATTTTTCTATGGATTTCTAATCTTTCCATAGGATCTTTGGCTGATTTGAAAGCATCAATAAGAGTTTTACGCTTCGCTGCGTATCGTTCTACTAGTTTCTTGCGCTTTACATCACGCGCTATCATTGACTTTTT
>QBVH01000015.1 GCA_003284445.1 Prochlorococcus sp. AG-311-D23
TTGCCTTGAAGAAAAATTATTTTTAGAACTAATTGATCAATATTTGTCACTACTATTGCCTTTATTAGTTAGGGTAAGAAGAGACGAAACTAATTCGTGGGATACAATGAATAGACTTAATTATCAAAAACGATATTGCCTAAATCAAAAACGTAATGATAAAACCAGAGGTATCTTAACTAAATTTTTTGGTTCGTCTTGGTCCGATGAATACATAAATAAAATCCTTTTTGAATGTTCTAGTGATGTTTAGATATTTACCTTTAAAATTTATATTTCTTGTAGGCTTAACACCTTTTTGCACGCTTTTAATTGGTGGATGTGATAATAATAACTTAAAAGTAAATCAAAGTCTCAAGGAGATTGAAGTCGTTGATAGGATTGAGGGTGTAGCTGCCTTGGGCCAGTTGAATCCTCTTGGCGAAGTAAGAAAATTAGCAGCTCCAACTAGTGGAAAGGGTGGTACGCCAAGATTATCTAAATTACTAATTCGAGAAGGTGACTCTATCATCAAGGATCAAATTTTAGCTGTTTTTGATAGTCGTCCTAAACTTGAAGCTAATTTGAAATCTGCGCAAGCTAATTTAAACATACTAATGAATGAAATTAGGATAGAAAAAAGAGAAATTAATAGATATCAGACTCTTGTTGATAAAGGAGCCGTAGCGGAAATTGTGTTAGACAATATGAAGGATAATTTGTTTATTTCTGAGACCAAGATTTTAAAGCTTAAATCTGCTATCGATGCAATTAATGTTGATTTAGAACAAACACAATTAAAAAGTCCAATTGATGGGATTGTTCTGCAAATCTTAGTTCGTGAGGGAGAGAGACCAAATTCGTCTGGTGTAATTAATGTTGGCGCTAACCAATTAATGGAAGCTCTTATTGAAGTGTATGAATCCGACATAGATAGAGTTCAAATGGGTCAAGCTGTTGATTTAATTAGTGAAAATGGTGGATTTAATGGGTCTTTAAAGGGGCAAGTGAATTTGATCAGCCCACAAGTCAGGCAAAGAAGAGTGCTTTCAACCGATCCAACTGGCGATGCTGACTCAAGGGTTGTTGAGGTCAGAGTCAAGCTTGATAATTCTTCAGCTAAAAAGGTTTCTCACCTAACAGGAATGAAAGTCATTGCTCGTTTTCAGCCGTAGTGGAACCAAAAAATTTTTTTTCAAAAAGAAAAATACCTCTTGCTTGGCTTTTGCTGACAAGACAACCTTTAAGAATATTGGTAGCTATTGCAGGAATAGCATTTGCTGGAATCTTGATGTTTATGCAATTAGGTTTCAGAGATGGTTTGTTTGACGCAAGTGTTACTGTTCATAAGTTATTTGACGCGGATTTAGTATTAATTAGTCCTCGCTCAAAAAGTTCAATAAGTATGAGTGGGTTTCCTCGAAGAAGATTAGTTCAAGCAATGGCACATAAGGATGTGACTGGAACAACTGCGGTTAATTGGAATTTTTTGCTTTGGCGAAATCCTGAAAATTTGTCTACAAGATCTATTCTTGCTTTAGGCTTTGAGCCAAGTAAACCATTGTTGATTGATTCAAATTTTGAGAGAAAGGCTAAAACTTTAAAAAACAAAGGAAGGGTCTTATTTGATGATCTTTCCAGAGATGAATTTGGACCCATATCGTCATGGTTTAAATCAGGACGTGTAGTTGAAACTGAAGTCGCAGGTAAAAGAGTTAGAGTTTCCGGCATAGTCAGTCTGGGTCCTTCCTTTGGCGCAGATGGTAATTTAATAACTAGTAGTGAAACATATTTAGAATTGTCTCCGGGTGTTCCTAAAGGAAGTATTGAAATTGGTTTAGTAAGGTTAGAGAAGGGATCTGATATTGAAAAAGTTGTTCGCTCTTTGAATATAAGTTTGCCTAGTGACGTTAAAGTTATGTCTTTGAAATCATTTATAGATTTTGAAAAAAATTATTGGAAAAGTAGTACATCGATTGGATTTATTTTTACTTTGGGCGCTGCAATGGGATTTATTGTGGGTTGTGTAATTGTTTATCAAATTCTCTACAGCGATGTCAGTGATCATTTACCTGAATATGCAACCTTAATGGCTATGGGCTACAACTTAAGAAGCCTATTAGGGGTCGTAGCGAGAGAAGGATTTATTTTATCAATAATGGGATATATTCCTGCTTATATTTCAGGACAAGCTTTGTATGCTTTGGTTAGAACGTCAACTAAATTACCAGTCGAAATGAGTTTTAGTAGAGCATCAATTATATTTTGCTTGATACTTTTTATGTGTATGGGATCAGCATTAGCAGCGATGAAAAAATTGGCAGATGCCGATCCTGCTGAGATATTTTGATAAATAAATCGAATCTTTTAAATTTAAATAATTTATGAAAAATATAAACAGTAATACTTTAAATATTTCTTCTTTGAATCATTGGTATGGGCATGGAGAAATGAGAAGGCATGTTTTACAGTCTGTCTCAATGGAAATTTCTCCTGGGGAGGTTGTTTTACTTACGGGACCTTCGGGATGTGGGAAAACGACTCTTTTAACTTTGATTGGAGCTCTTCGTAAAGTTCAAGATGGTGAACTTATAGTTTTTGGTAAACAACTTTTTGGAGCGAGCAGAAAAACTAGACAGAACCTTAGAAAAAATATTGGAATGATTTTTCAGGGGCATAATCTTTTGAGATGTCTAACCGCTGAACAAAATGTCCAAATGGGTGCTGACCTTTTAAATGGATTCTCATACAAGGCTAGAAGGGCTCAGTCTAGAGAATGGCTTAGAGCTGTTGGATTAGAAGACCACTTATCTAAGCTGCCGCATGATTTATCAGGTGGGCAAAAACAGCGAGTTGCTATTGCCAGAGCTCTTGCAGCTAGACCAAAATTACTATTAGCAGATGAACCAACATCTGCATTGGATAGTTCAACTGGTAGAGAAATCGTTGAGTTGTTAAAAAAACTAGCCTTAGAACAATCCTGTTCAGTTTTGATGGTTACTCATGATCCGAGAATATTGGATGTAGCAGATCGTCTCTTGCGAATGGAAGATGGTCAAATAGTGCCCTCTGTTTAGTAAGTTAGTTAGATATAAAATTCAAAAGCACTTAGTATGTCCAAAAGACGAAATCTTAAGAAAGAGAAGCAGGAGAGAAACAGAGCTTATGCTAGAAAATTTAAGAAACGTAAGCTTCGCAATGATGGAAGAGGAGAAGGTGCAGGCAATGGCGTTACTGGAACTGCAAATAATGGCGGAGCTGCTGATTAATAAATCGATATTCAACTTGAAAAATATTTTTTTTAAATCCTTTAATTTAAAGTGTTTTAAGAAAAAAATTTGATTTTATTTTTTAATTTAGGATGTTAATTAGCGTTGTTATACCAACTTATAACAGACTTCCGATACTAAAAAAGTGTCTAGATGCTTTAGAAAATCAAAGTTTGAAGGTTGAAATTCATGATTTTGAAATTGTAATAGTCGATGACGGTTCAACAGATGGGACAGTTGATTGGTTAACAAATAATCTTGAGACTTATCCTCATTTAAGACTTTTTGAACAATCCCATGGAGGGCCTGCTCTAGGAAGAAATCTTGGAGTAGAAAAGTCAAAAGGTGATTTAATTGTTTTTATTGATAGTGATCTAGTTGTTGATAGACATTTCCTAAGGAACCATCTTGATTCTTTGTTCAAAGCCTGGAAAAAACTTGGTAATAGAAAATGTTTTACCTATGGATCTGTGATTAATACTTCTAATTTTAATAATCCAAATTCTGAACCTTTTAAACTTCAAGATTTGTCTTGGGCTTACTTCGCTACTGGAAATGTTGCTATTGATAAATCGGTTTTAGAAATCTCAGGCCTTTTTGACACCTCTTTTCGACTATATGGTTGGGAAGATTTGGAATTAGGTGAAAGACTTAGAAATATGGGAGTTGAACTTATCAAATGTCCAAAAGCTATTGGATATCATTGGCATCCTGCTTTAGCTCTTAATCAAATTCCTCATTTGATTCGAATTGAAAAAGAGAGAGCAAAGATGGGATTAGTCTTTTATCGTAAGCACTCAAGTTTAAGAGTGAAGTTTATAATTCAATACACTTTTTTTCATCGTTTTCTTTGGGAATTCTTAACTTTTGGTGGACTTATTAATACGAAGACACTAAGACCTCTTTTGGCTTTTCTAATTAAGAATGGTCAAGCTGGTTTGGCTATGGAATTGTTAAGACTTCCTCTTAATTTGATTGGAGTGAGACAAATTTTTAGAGAAGCATCATTAATTGGACTCCGATGAGCCATGGTTTGTTAGATTGGTATTGCAATTTAAAACCGCACACCTGACTGTTTCGGGTGATAAATAAATTTTGATCTTTTAATCATTATTTAAGTTATCCCTGTTGGGTGGAGGCGAACCCGGAACCCACAAAAAAACATGGCTGTAGTTTCTCTCTCAGAGATGATGGAAGCTGGTGCACACTTTGGGCACCAGACAAGAAGATGGAATCCTAAGATGTCCCGTTACATCTATTCTGCTCGTAATGGTGTGCACATCATTGATCTAGTTAAAACTGCTGTTTGTATGAACAGCGCTTATAAGTGGACACGAGGAGCTGCAAGGAGCGGTAAAAGATTCCTTTTTGTAGGTACTAAAAAACAGGCCTCCGAAGTAGTTGCTCAAGAAGCTATTAGGTGCGGAGCTTCTTACGTCAATCAAAGATGGTTAGGAGGTATGCTTACAAATTGGACAACAATGAAAGCAAGAATTGATAGGCTAAAAGATCTTGAACGTATGGAATCGAGTGGTGCTATTGCAATGCGCCCCAAAAAGGAAGGAGCAGTATTACGTAGAGAATTAGAAAGATTGCAAAAATATCTTGGTGGACTTAAGGGAATGAGACGTCTGCCTGATGTTGTTGTTTTAGTTGACCAAAGGCGAGAAACAAACGCTGTTTTAGAGGCCAGAAAACTCGATATTCCGTTGGTGTCAATGCTTGATACTAATTGTGATCCAGATCTTTGCGAGATTCCAATACCATGTAATGATGATGCTGTTCGATCTGTTCAACTCGTTCTGGGTAGATTAGCTGATGCTATCAATGAAGGAAGACATGGCCCCAATGAGTAGTTAGCATATTTATTTAATAAATTCTTACTTACCTTTTTCTCACTACCCCTAAATAAAATGGCGGAAATAACAGCTAAACTCGTTAAAGAACTGCGAGATAAGACATCTGCAGGAATGATGGATTGTAAAAAAGCCCTTATCGAAAATAAGGGAGATATGGATAAGTCTATTGAGTGGTTAAGACAAAAAGGTATTGCCAGCGCTGAAAAGAAATCAAGTAGAGTTGCCGCTGAGGGCGCTGTAGGTAGTTATATTCACACAGGTTCTCGTGTAGGTGTTCTTCTGGAATTGAACTGCGAGACTGATTTTGTTGCTAGAGGTGATTTATTCCAAGGTCTTTTAAGAGACTTATCTATGCAAGTAGCAGCTTGCCCAAGTGTTGAATATGTAAGTGTTGATCAAATCCCAGAATCAATTGCCAACAAAGAGAAAGAAATAGAAATGGGAAGAGATGATCTCTCTGGTAAGCCTGATCAAATAAAAGTTAAAATCGTTGAAGGAAGAATAGGAAAGAGATTGAAAGAAATGGCTCTTTTAGAACAGCCATTCATAAAAGATAGTTCAATAAATGTTGAAGAGTTGGTAAAACAAGTTGCTGGGAAAATTGGAGAAAATATAAGAGTTCGTAGATTTACTAGATATATACTTGGAGAGGGGATTGAGGTTCAAGGACCTGACTTTGCAGAAGAGGTCGCTTCTATGACTTCAAGTTGATCTTGTCAAAAGAAAAGCATTTATTTGATTCTACTTTTGATCCTTTAGATCAAATAAGTCTTCTTAGAGAAAAATGTAATAATATATCCCCTCATTTATATAGGGTAAATTCTTTTTATCTCGAGGAGATAAGAAACTCCCTTCCTCAAACTATAAAAACGTCATTATTTTCTCTAATTACCGATAGGATTGGAGACGATTTTGGCTTGTCAACAAATAGCTCAAGAAAAAGATTTCAGTTAGAAATTGATAAATTAGTATCAGACAATATCTCACTCATTACAATTGAACATTTAAATGAATTGGCTAAGAAAATTGATGAAGACAATTTTCGTCAATTAAATAATGCTAAAGACGAAATTTCTAATGCATCAAACATGAAAAATGATTCTGAAAGACCAAAATCATTTAAAGGTGCTAATTCAATAAATATAAGTTCCACTCCGCCATTGGAGAAATTATCAATTACTGAAGGATGGAATGGCGAATTAAAAGCTCCATATACAATTGATGATAAAGAACCATATCTTAAAAGTAAACTATCAGAAAATGACGATCCTATTAACAATCTAAATAATGAAGATAATTCATTAAAAGATGATGTTAAGAATTCTGATAATTTTAAGTTGAGAGGTAAAGATATTGAAATTTTACAATCAATATTTGCATTGACTGATGAATCTAATTTAAGCGACTTAGATTCAAAAATATCAGAATCATATAATGAGACTAACTCTTATGAAGATTCGAAAAATAATCGGCTATTACCTCAATCACCTATTGGATTGTATGAGTGGATGACTTCTATAGAGACAGCTTTGGTTAGAAGATTGCGTGACCTTTCACATTCCATTAATACTGAACTTTTAAAATCTGGCTTGGTAAATACACTTGTCCCCATTAATATTTTAGATGCTGCTTTATCAGGCCAATTAATTTCTTCTAAATCTATATCCAACATTCTTACTTTTAAATTACCAACGAATAACCCATTAGCTACTGGTGCTTTAGACATTGATTGCTTGCTAATTACTCCTGCAGATATGGAATTTGATAATCCAAGACTTAGAAAAAATAGAACTAATATTAAACATTATCAAAATGTACTCTTAGGTATGATTAAACAACAACGTTACTGGCAAGGTCGCTCCGTAGCTGAAGAGATTAATAAAAAATGGTGGAAGGACACAACAAAAATATAACCAGCACTGATTCCAAATCTACTTCTGAAAGCAAATCAAGTGAACTAACGACTTGGATTCGATCTATGCAGCAAGCTTTAACAGTTGAGGTAGATCACGGTTTTACTAATATTCAAGGGAGAACAACTAAATTTTCTTATTTTGTAAGTGAATATTTATTAAATGGTCTTTCTACAGCTGTTAACGAGTTTGATTTTTCTAGATTACAAGAACTAGCTTTAGATTATAAAAAATATCCAACTATGTCTACAGATGATAGACGTAAAATAATAGTTCAGACCAGGCAGGCTCTTCATGAGCTTTATAAATATCAGGAAGCCGATAAGAAAGTAGAGTCTAAAAAATTAAAAATAAGAAGATCTCAAGACTCTATTTTTCATAAGAGGAGTTCTTCAGAAGATTCACTAAGTTTACAAAGTTCAATTTCTTCTGTTAAAGGTGTTGGCTTGAAACAAGCTGAGAGATTGTCTGCATTAGGCCTTATTTTAATTCGTGATCTCATTAATTATTTTCCTCGCGATTATGTTGATTACTCTTCATTGAAAACGATAGATAAAACTCAAGCAGGTCAAAATGTAACGATTGTGGCAAAAATTAGACGATGCAGTTCATTTAAAAGTCCTAAAAATCCAAATCTTTCAATTCTTGAGTTGTTCATAAAAGATAAGACAGGAGGAATGAAAGTTACTAGATTTTTTGCAGGTCGTCGGAGTAGCAGTATTGCGTATGTAAAATCTCAACAAAGTTTGTATAAGGTTGGTGCATCTGTTGCGGTAAGTGGGTTGGTCAAGGAAAGTAAATATGGTAAATCGTTAAATGATCCTTTAATAGAAATTATTGATAGTCCCAACGGTTATTTGAAATCCAGAACTATTGGTCAGATATTGCCTGTGTATTCTTTAACGGAAGGTATTACCGCTGATAAATTTAGAGATCTAATACAGTCGATACTTTATTTGACATCTAATATTAAAGATCCATTGTCTAAAGAGATATTAAATAGACTTGATTTACCTACTAGAAAAAAAGCTTTTTTTCATATTCATAACCCTGAGGATTCAAAAACTTTAGCTAAAGCAAAAAGAAGAATTGTATTTGATGAGTTTTTACTATTGCAGCTTAGTCTTCTTTTAAGACGTGATTTACATAAGAAATCTAATTCTCCTCAACTAAGTATTGGGCCAAATATTAATAGCCTAGTTGGAAAATTCTTGAGTATTCTTCCTTTCTCTCTGACGAATGCTCAAAGAAGGGTTTTAAAGGAAATTGAATCAGACATAGTCAAAACAGAGCCAATGTCTCGACTATTGCAAGGCGATGTTGGTAGTGGAAAAACTGTTATCGCTATTTCAGCACTTCTCACGGCAGTTCAATCAGGATGGCAGGGTGCTTTTATGGCGCCAACTGAGGTGCTCGCATCACAACACTTTCAAACACTAAGTAAATGGATTCCCCAACTTGAGTTGAATGTTGATCTATTAACTGGTTCTACTCCAAAGTCTCGTCGTAATCAAATTCTTACTGATTTAGCAAATGGTTCTACAAAAATCCTTGTGGGAACTCATGCCTTATTTGAAGACCCAGTTGTCTTTGAACGACTTGGCCTTGTAGTTGTAGATGAGCAACATCGCTTTGGTGTTAAGCAGAGGAATAAATTGTTAAACAAAGGCTTGCAACCTCACTTACTAACAATGACGGCCACACCCATTCCTAGAACCTTGGCACTAACTTTGCATGGTGATCTAGATGTTAGTCAATTAGATGAGCTTCCACCTGGTAGAACTCCCATTAATACTCAGCTGATATCACCAAAAGATAAAATGTACGCATATGATTTGATCAGGTCTGAAATTAAGAAAGGACGTCAAATTTACGTTGTTTTACCTTTGATTGAAGAGTCTGAGAAATTAGAACTTAGTGCAGCTGTAGACGTGCATCATAAATTGTCTACTGAAATCTTTTCAGAATTTAATGTTGAATTACTTCATGGTAAAATGAAGAGTATAGAAAAGCAGGAGGTCATTAAGGATTTTATTAATAAAAAAAGCGATATATTGGTTTCTACTACGGTAATCGAAGTAGGTGTTGATGTACCAAATGCTAGTGTAATGTTGATAGAGGATTCTGATCGTTTTGGTTTGGCTCAATTGCATCAACTAAGGGGACGAGTAGGAAGGGGAGCGTCCAAGTCATACTGTCTCCTGAGTCATCAAAATAAAAATAAATTATGTAGACAAAGATTGGATGTTCTTGTTAACTCTAATGATGGATTTGAAATTTCTGAAATTGATTTGCGTTTTCGTGGACCTGGACAAGTTTTAGGTACTAAACAATCAGGCTTACCTGATTTTGCCCTAGCATCATTAGCTGATGATGCTGATGTCCTTGAACTTGCTCGGAATGAGGCTCGAATTATTTTAGATTCCGATCCTTTGCTTTCAGACAATTCAATGCTTCGTTTGTTAATAAAAGAGCAGTGGGAGAGATTGAAAATTGGTAATAAATTAAATTAATTTTTTATGAGTTATTACTATTGAACTCATTATTTTTAAAGGTAGACTTAAGGAAATAATTTTTGTACGAATGAAATTTAATATAAATAAATTCTACAAATCATGAAGTTGAGACCTTGGAATAATATTAAAATCTATGAGTGTAATGAGCCTTTAGTTTCTATTCCAGAATCCATATTTCGACTAACACCTCATCCTTATATGTCGTTAGGTGCTCCTTATTCAACTGGAGTAGATCCATGGGCTTTACGCCTCAGTGTTTTAAAAAGATTGATACGAGCGCAACAATATCTTTCCGATATTAGTCCACATTTGCAGTTGGCTTTGTTTGATGCTTGGCGACCGATCTCTGTCCAGAAATTCATGTATAACTACACTATTCAAGAAACTTGTAAGTTGAAAGGGATTGATATTAATGATCTTTCTGTAAATGGAGACATTAATGATGTAATTGAAGAGGTTGGCCGTTTCTGGGCAAAACCTTCATCTAATCCCCTTACACCTCCTCCTCATAGTACTGGTGCTGCAATAGATTTGACTCTTGCTGATATGAACGGAAATCCATTAGATCTTGGGGGCGAAATAGATTTTATTGGTGCTGAATCTAGTCCTGACTTTTATAAGAAAGACAATTTAGGGATGCCTTGTTCAAAACATGAAGTTTTTCATAACAGAAGATCTCTTTTGTTTTCAGTTATGGAACAGGCTGGATTTGCTCAACACCCAAACGAATGGTGGCATTTCAGCTATGGAGATCAATTGTGGGCTTGGTTAAGCAATCAAGGTAATCCTATCTATGGAGCTGCACTTGAGGTAAGTAAAGACATTACACTTTCAGAACCAAGTTTAGTCACATGATCCCCCAGACTTGATGAGGTTCCAGTATCTTTCCAGCTAAGGAATAAAGGCTTTAATGTCTTTTCTAATTCTTCGATAGGCATTTTTTGTAGATATGGAGTCGCCAACCTTTTTAAATTAGTACTACCTCCAAGCCAAAGTTGGTATTGATTTAAACCACTACCAACAAGAGCTAATTCGGCCATATAAGGACGAGCACATCCATTCGGACAGCCTGTTACTCTGATAAGGATTGATTTATTGATTTCTAGGATTTTTAATTGATTGTTTATTCGCTCCAAGAGCTCTGGTAAAAATCTTTCTGCTTCAGTCATTGCCAATCCACACAATGGAAGAGCTGGACAAGCCATGGCATGTCTGGCTAATGGGTCCGGAGTACCTGGATTTGTAAAACCTATGTTAATCAGTGCCTTCTTAACACTAGCTTTTTGATAATTACCGATATTGCACAATAAAAGATCTTGGTTGGGAGTTAGACGCACATCCAATGCATATTTTTCAACTATATTTCTAAGCTCTTTCTTTACTCTTCCTGCAAGTCTACCTGACAACAGAGGTAGTCCAACAAACCATAGCTTCTCAGATTGTTGATGCCAACCTAAATAATCTTCAAGTATTGTACCCCCTTCGTTCTTAAGGTTTTCAATTTGTCTCGTAAAATATTTAGTTGTTAACTGTTTCTTAAACCAATCCACACCCATGTCATGTAAGACGTATTTTAATCTTGAATGTCTTCTTGTTTTTCTATCTCCATAATCTCTTTGAAGAGCGAGTATAGATTGAACAAGTTCTAAGATATATTCTCCTTCTACATAACCAATAGGATCTGCTATCCTCGCAAATGTCGTATCTAAGTTGTGTGTTCTACCCATGCCTCCTCCCACATAGACATTACATCCTTCTAGAACTCCTTTTTTGTTTGTGAACGTCACCAAACCTATATCATGAGTAAGAATATCCACAGAGTTGTCTCCCGGGACTGTAGTTGCACATTTGAATTTTCTTGGTAAGTAGGTTGCACCGTATAAAGGTTCTTTTTTATCTCCACTAAAAACACCAGGCTTTAGCTGGAGCTTTCTAATCTTTTTAACTTCTGAAGAAGGCTTGATAGCATATTTCATCTCACCATCAACCCATAAATCAATGTATGTCTTTTCTGCTTTTTTGGGTGATAAAACATCGGCAATATCATCAGCTAATTTTCTCGCGGCAGGATAGGATCCTTTTTCGTAGGGGGCTGCAGGAGCCATTACATTTCTGTTGACGTCTCCACAAGCTGCAAGTGTAGATCCCATCGATTTGACTATTGTTCCTATTACTTCTTTAATATTTCCTTTTTTTATTCCATGCATTTGGAAGCATTGACGAGTGGTGACTCTAAGCGTTTGATTCCCTAATCGATCAGAGAGCTCGTCTAATGCCACAAAGAGTGGACCAGGAACATAACCAGCTGGATTCCTAAGCCTAAGCATCATTTGCCAATCTTTACCTGTTCCCCCTCTTTTTCTATGTTCTCGATCATCTTGTTGATAACTACCATGAAATTTTAAAAGTTGCACTGCGTCGTTTGTAAAGTGATCGCTTTCATTTAATAACTCACTTTGTAGGGGTTCATTTAAATAATTACTATCGGCTTTGAATTGTTCAAATTTTGCCCGAGGTGAATTATTAGCTATGCAAGGTGATGGAACAGTTTGTTCTATCTGTTCAATATTTGTAATTTCATTTTCATCAAAATTCATCAGAGCTTCAATGGCGGCAGAACTAAATCCAGCATCTTTTAAGTCTTTTTCAATGTTTTTTGGAGATTCTTTTGAATTACTATTTTTAATTGCCTCTAGTCTTATTTCCTTGGGCAAAGATTTGTTGATTTGTTTTGCCTCTTCTTCTCTGATCTTTTCATCGAATTTTTGTTGAATAGCTATCTCGGCTGAGATTATGTTCTCTTCTGCTTCTTCTAGAGTGTTACCTATTTTTTTTACTACATCACATGTTCCAAAAGCTTCTCTTAATTTACCTCTTGGTACTGCAACCCTAAGGTAAAAACCCGATCTTCCGGGTATTTCTATTATCTTAGTCAATGGTACCTACACCGGTACCTACACTGTATCATTTTTCTTGTTGTTTAGTGCCTAATTTTTCAAATAAAAGGTATGAGGTCTTAAAGATCCGTTCATTGAAGAATAAATTTTTTCTAGGAAACAGAGTGTAGAAGTAATTCCAATTTAGATCTACTCTTGTTATCAACGCAAGGAAATTTTTTTGTCTACCTACCTTTTAGAAATCGGCACTGAGGAACTACCAGCTGATTTGGCTGAATCTGTTATTTCTCAGCTTGAGTTAAATGTAAATAACGACTTGAATTCTTCTCAAATAAAATTTAGTGAAATAAGAGTAACTACTACTCCCAGAAGAATTGCATTAACGATTGAAGGGATTGCTCCTTTTTCTGAAGACAATATTGCAGAACGAAAAGGTCCTCCTGTTTCTCAAGCTTTTCATGATGGAAAACCTACAAAAGCAGCAATTGGCTTTGCTAAAAGATATGAATTATCACCTGAAAAATTAGAGATTCGAGAAACGTCAAAGGGTCCATTCGTTTTCGCTAAATCAATTGAAAAAGGCAAGCCCGTTACTACTTTATTGCCTGACTATTTACCTAGATGGATCAGCAGGATTCAAGGAAGGAGGTTTATGAGATGGGGCAAAGGTGATTTTCGTTTTTCGAGACCTATTCGTTGGATTGTTTCTTTGCTTGATTCAGAAGTGCTACCTTTTGAAATTTCAGGGTGTGATCCAGAGATTCAAATAGGTAATATCTCAAGACCTCATAGGTTGCATGGAGCCAAATTAGAAATAAATAATGCGAAAACTTATTTTGATCAATTGCAGGAGTTTGGAGTCACAGTTAATAGGAATCGTCGCCTTTCCTGTATCAATGATCTAGTTCTTAATCACGAAATAGATAAAAAAGTTAAGCCAGATCTGACTGATCCACTTTTAAATGAACTTACAGATTTAGTTGAGTCTCCTTTACTTGTGACTGGGTGTTTTGATGAAACTTTCCTTGATTTACCCCCTGAAGTTTTGTCCACTGTGATGAAGGTTCATCAAAGGTACATCCCCTTATACAAAGTTAATGTTGAGTTTGATCCATTATCACTTGACTCTAGAAATACTTTGCTGCCTGTTTTTTTATGCATTAGTAACGGATTACCTTCAGCAAAAGAGAAAATTATTAAAGGAAATGAAAAAGTCTTAAAGGCAAGGTTTGCTGATGCCTCATTTTTCATAAAGTCAGATTTATTAATCAGTAGCTCTTCACGTATTGATAAGTTGAATGATGTAACTTTTGCTGAAGGATTAGGTTCTTTATATGATCGTGTAAATCGAATTGAATGGCTTGTTGAATTATTAACAATAAAACTTGAATTTGATCAAGAGGATATTAAAAAATCTATAAAAGTTGCACATTTTTCTAAACATGATTTAGTTAGTAACATGGTTGACGAATTTCCAGAGTTGCAAGGAATTATTGGCTCTAAATACTTACTTCACGAGGGAGAATCAAGAGATGTATGCCTTGGTGTTTTGGAACATTATAAACCTAAAGGAACTTCTGACTCGCTTCCTTCAAATAAACTTGGTAATGCGGTTTCATTAGCGGAACGTTTTGAATTGCTTATCAGCATTTATGCCAAGGGAGAAAGGCCTTCAGGCTCATCTGATCCATATGCGTTGAGAAGGGCTGCTAATGGAATATTATTGATTTTATGGAATAAAGATTGGCAATTAAATATTAACGAAATACTAAATGATTCACTGCTTTATTGGAAGCAACATTTCCCTTCTCTCTCTCTTGATATAAGTAGTCTTTTGTTCGATTTAAAGGAATTCTTTCGTCAAAGAATTATTAGTTTATTAGAAGAGAAAGAGGCTGACTTTGATATTATTCAGGCAGTTGCAGGAGATACCACTTCAACATCAAAATTATTAGATGATCCAACAGATGTTTATTTTCGAACTTCATTATTGATGAAAATGAGAAAAAATAATACACTTAACTTATTGCAATCTGTAGTGACTCGAGCCTCTAAGTTGGCAGCTAAAAGTTCTATCTCCAAAGACGTTATTGATCCTTTAAATTTTGTTGATAAGTCTCTATTTGAAAAGGATTGTGAAAGAGAAATGTTTGATGTGTTGGAGAAATTAAAACCTCTAGCTGTAAATTGTGATCGTGATAAATATAAGTTGCTAGCGGATGGTCTAGTCTCAAGTACTGAGATTTTATCCAACTTTTTTGATGGAAAAAAAAGTGTAATGGTTATGACGGAAGATATTAATCTACGAAATAACAGACTTAATCTATTGACAATACTTAGGAATCAATCTTTTAAGCTTGCTGATTTCAGCAAGCTTGGTTAATTATTTAGATTAATACTGATCTTATTTTTTGCTGGCTTTAATACCACCTTTGATTGAGCTTACCGCTAACATTTTATTAACCTCTTCATCATCTCTGACTGCACTTGGTACTGGCTTATAGGTGCTTGGTGCTAGTGCTTTCCCTCTTAAAACAGACCCAATTGTTAGTAGGGTAAGTTTTAATTGTTGAAGCGGCTTCATTGCAACTACAGTTTTGTAGAGATAACTATCAAATGTAAGTCTTTGAACATCCATGTCGCCACACATCTCTACAAATGCTTCTCTTGCTCCATCGCTGGTGTAGAAAATTCTTTGGAGAATATCTAAAACTGTATATGTAATTCCATACTTTTTATCCCATTTCTTCAAATATTTTTTGAGATCATTTTCCGTGGGTATTATTTTCCCATTTTGACTTGATTCGACAATTTGCTCGGCACACATCCTTCCACTTTTGGCCGCAAAATAAATTCCTTCTCCTGAGCTTTTGGTTACATAACCAGCAGCATCTCCGACTAGAGCCATTCTTCCAACAACTCTCCTTGGTCTAGGATGTTCAGGAATTGGATGAGCTTCTACTTTGATTACTTCTCCATTTACGAGTCTCTTCTTGGCTCGTTCTCTGACGCCAATTTGGAGACTTTTAATTAAACCACCATTTTGTTTCATTGTTCCTGTTCCAGCTGCAACATGGTCATATTTGGGAAAGACCCAACCATAGAAATCTGGTGATACATCGGTGCCTACATACATTTCTGCCCTGTCTTCGTAATACTTCATTTCCTCTTTAGGAAGCTTTATCCTTTCTTGAATTGCTACTGCATAGTTATAATCACCAGCATCCATTGCTTTTGCAACTCTGCTTGTTGCACCATCGGCTCCAACAATTAAATCCACTTCAAGTTGCTTACCTTTTTCTTCGGATTTGTCGTTAAGGATTTCGGTGTAGTGAAGTGTATAGGGACCTTGTTTGTTTGTACCAGTTTCTATTTTTGATACCAAACCATTTACTAATGTTGCGCCAAGTTCAGCAGCACGATTTCTCATGAATGAATCCATCACCTCACGCCTCAACATACCTATGTATTCTTTATCGCTGCCTGGATAGATATCATCCAAAATAATATCTACCTCTCTGTTTGATGGGGATATCATTTTCATGTTCCTGACTTTCCTATCAATAATTGATTCGGGAAGATCAAATTCAGAAACCATACACAATGGAATCGCTCCTCCACATGGTTTTGCATTATCAAGTTTTCTCTCGAAAATCCAAGTTTTAATTCCTGCCTTAGCCAAAATTTCTGCAGCGCACGATCCACTTGGACCACCGCCAATAACAGCAACTCTTAACATCTTTGGATGAAAAATTTAGTTCTTTATATTTAAAACTTACATCGTTATCTAATAGAAAGTATAAAGATTAAAGATACTCGTTACTATCGAAACATCATTTTTGCGAATTCCAATTGTTTTGACCATAAGCAGATCGTATGAATTATCAAGATGACATCCCGCTGGCAAGAAGGATTAAATCGATCAAACCCCCTACTGCTAAGTCTTTTTTGCTTATTGGACTTCTATTCCTTGGCCTTGGTATGTCGGTTACGTTTTTAGCTAACAAATCATTTATAACCCAAAGAAAATCCTTAGATGATTCGATTAACTCCATTGAGATAAGAGAAAATAAAAGCTTGTTAGGCCATCTTCCTTATACAGAGGCTTCAAAAAAAGATTTAATTCTTTTTTCTCCAGGTATTTATGTACATAAAGATATCTATGAAAATTTTAAGGAAATGCAATTCATGGCTGCCCAAAGAGGGGTTTCTCTTCAACTATTAAGTGGTTACAGATCAATAAATTTACAAAGGGATATTTTTTATGAAAATAAATCTATTAGAAATCAAACTGCTGTTGAGCGCTCAAGGGACTCAGCTCCTCCTGGTTATTCTGAACACAGCACAGGATATGCAATCGATGTTGGTGATGGAAATTATCCAGATTCTCATTTTGAGGTTGAATTTGAACAAACGCCAGCTTTTAAATGGATGAAGAGGTTTGCCTCTAAATATCATTTCGTTCTTTCTTTTCCACCCAACAACAAGCAAGGAGTAACCTATGAGCCTTGGCATTGGAGATTTGAGGGAACTGTTAATGCTTTGAGGGAATTTGACGCTGCCAATAAAATTATAAAATTCAAATAATCTTGAATTGATTTTTCTTTTCTTCAACTTTTATATTCGATATTTTGATTGGCATTTAAAACAGCTAAATGAAGTCATTGTGAGATATTCTTTATGTTTCCGTAAACCAAAAGAATTTTAATTTTTTTAAATTATGAGTTTTGATATACAAGCTATAAGGAATATCGCAATAATTGCTCACGTTGATCACGGTAAGACAACTTTAGTTGATGCTCTTCTAAATCAATCTGGCACTTTTAGAGACAACGAGGAAGTCCCAACTTGTGCGATGGATTCGAATGAATTGGAACGTGAAAGAGGCATAACAATTCTTTCGAAAAATACAGCTGTTACATATAACGATACTCGGATAAACATTGTTGATACACCAGGTCACGCTGATTTTGGAGGAGAAGTCGAGAGGGTTTTGGGAATGGTAGATGGCTGTCTTCTTGTTGTTGATGCCAACGAGGGACCAATGCCACAAACTCGATTCGTTCTGAAAAAAGCTTTAGAACAAGGTTTAAGACCTATTGTTTTTGTGAATAAAATTGATCGTGCAAGGGTAGAACCAGAAACCGCGGTAGACAAAGTTTTAGATCTTTTTTTGGAATTAGGAGCTGATGATGATCAATGTGATTTTCCTTATCTATTTGGGAGTGGATTAGGGGGGTTTGCTAAGACTGAAGTAAAAAGTGAAAACGATAATATGAAACCTTTATTTGAAGCAATTATTAGACAAGTTCCTCCTCCAGTTGGCGATGTGAATAAGCCTTTACAATTACAAGTTACCACCTTAGATTACTCAGATTTCTTAGGAACAATTATTATTGGAAGAGTACATAATGGTGTAATTAAAAACGGCCAAAGGACATGTTTAATAAAGGAAGACGGGAGTATAAAAAAAGGAAGGATTAATAAATTACTAGGATTTAAGGGATTAAAAAGAATTGAGATTGAAGAAGCAAATGCTGGAGATATAGTTGCCTTGGCTGGTTTTGATGAGGTTTCAATTGGTGAAACTGTAGCCTGCCCTGATGAGCCGAAACCTTTACCTCTAATCAAGGTAGATGAGCCAACCTTGCAGATGACTTTTGTTGTTAATGATTCTCCTTTTGCAGGGAAAGAGGGCAAGTTCGTAACCAGTAGGCAATTGAAGGATCGTTTAAATAAAGAACTTCTAACGAATGTTGCTTTAAGAGTTGAAGATACAGATTCTCCTGATCGTTTTTCTGTTAGTGGAAGAGGAGAGTTACATCTAGGAATTCTTATAGAGACTATGAGAAGAGAGGGGTATGAATTTCAAGTTTCTCAACCACAAGTAATTTTCAGGACAATAGATGAAATTAAATGTGAACCTGTTGAAACGCTTGTCCTTGACGTCCCTGAAGCTTCTATTGGTGCTTGTATTGAGAGCCTTGGGGTAAGAAAAGGTGAAATGCAAAATATGGAAACTGGTACTGATCATCGAACTCAACTTGAGTTTGTTATTCCCTCAAGAGGCTTGATTGGATTTAGGGGTGAATTTATTCGTGCAACAAGAGGTGAAGGGATTATGAGTCATTCATTTTTTGAATACAGACCATCTGTAGGAGATTTTGAACAAAGGAGAAATGGAGTCCTTATTTCATTTGAAGAGGGAGTCGCTACGTTCTATTCCTTGAAGAATGCAGAAGACCGTGGACAATTTTTTATTACTCCTGGAGCCAAGGTTTATAAAGGAATGATTATTGGGGAGAATAAACGCCCACAAGATCTTGAATTAAATATTTGCAGGGCTAAACAACTTACCAACATGCGATCAGCTGGCGCAGAGGAGCTAGATCAATTGCAATCCCCAATTGAAATGACATTAGAAAGAGCTCTTGAATACATTGGACCAGGAGAGATGTTAGAAGTTACTCCTGAATCCATAAGGCTTAGAAAACTTAAAGCAAAGAAAAATTTGTAAAGATAATTAACCCTATGGATAAAGAAGATGATTTATTTGTGAGTGATGATCGTTTTGAAATAGGAATGAAATTATTTAATTCTTGTCAGTGGTACAAATCCCATGATGTTTTTGAGGAGATATGGCATGAGACTGGTGGCCCTGAAAGGCAGTTGTTACAAGGGATATTGCAAGTGGCTGTTGCACAAGTTCATTTAGAAAATAGCAATATAAATGGGGCGACCATACTTTACGGAGAAGCATTAGGTAGATTGAAAAAGTTTAAAATATCTAATTTTGGATTAGATATTGAAGGTCTTTTTAAATGCGTTTCAAAGAGATTGGAATTGCTTCAAGTTGGTAAGGACGACCTAGCTGGTTGCAGCGTTCCGGTTCTCAATTTCCTCTAAAACTTTGTTAAACCTTTTACAGTTTTTCTGTTGAAAGAGATTTGATTTCATATTATTTTTCTTGATTTTCTTCAATTTTAAGTACAGAATAAAAGTACAATCTTGATTAATTCAAATTATATATATCGACATTCTGCATAAATCACAATGGAATTTAGAAGAATCAATCAAATACAATTACCTGATATTCGTTTTTATGAGATATTTTTACCTGTTTTATTTATACTTATAGGTTTATTTGGTGCATTTAACCATGCTCTTTGGAGAGATGAGATGCAAGGATGGCTGGTTGCTTGGCAAAGTGATAACTTAATAGATTTATGGAAAAACAATGCTCCATCTGGACATCCAGTTCTATGGTCATTATTAATTTACTTTTCGAAAAATATTACTGGAACACCCTTAAGTATGCAGCTTATGCATTGGTTCTTAGGTAGTTCTGCAATTGTAATTTTTTGGAGATTTAGTCCTTTTAATCTAATAACTAAAGCTTTATTTACATTTGGATATTTCCCTTTTTGGGAATATTTCTTAGTCTGCCGTCATTATGTGATTGCAGAATTAATTATATTTATTTTTTGTTCTATATATCATTTAAAAGAAAAATCTTACATACCATTTTCTTTGTGTATTGGCCTTTTGGCTAATACACAAGCTTTGTCTTGGTCATTGTCATTTGCTATTGGAATGACTCTTGTATTTGATTGGTTTTTGAATCCTAATCAAAGAAAAAATTATAAAAGAAATAAATGGTGGATTCTAGATTTATCTTCTAGCATCGCTATTTCTTCAGCATTATTGTGTTTTGGAGCTTTTAGTCTTCTGCAAGTAAGAGATTCAGTTAAGTTGCTTTCCTCTTTTATAGATATACGTCACTTTCTTCGAGTAATAGGACAGGTTTTTGGAGGATATATGCTTATTATTCCTAATTCAAGTAGGTTCTTTGATTTGATTCTATGTGCTTTAATTACTACGATTTTGATTGTAAGTACAATCATATTCATTAGATCTTGTCGGCCAGCATTAATTTATTTTCTAAGCGGGATTATATTTTTATTTCTGTTTAATTATTTTTTATTTTTAGGAGATGGATCAAGACATTATGGATATTATTTTCTATTAATAATCTCATCATCATGGTTAGCCTTGTCAAATCAAGCCCAACAACTTAGGGCCTCTAATTACCAAACTTTATTCACAAAAGGAAATTTATTTTATTTCCCTAGATTACTTAACATTTGTTTGACTATACATATGGTAGTTGGGATTCATATGGTCATTAATGATTTCAGGTTACCGTATTCAAGTGGAAAGGAAACTGCTCAATATATAAAGACAAAGGGATGGCAGGACTCGCCAATATTTGCGACTAGAGATGTTGAGGTGGCGACAGTATCTGGATACCTAGATAGAGAATTTTACGTACCTGAATTGAAAGGATTTGGTAGTTATGCTCAATGGGCTAATAGGGTTACATTAGACAGAACTAAAACACTCGATGAAGTCCAGATTTATTTAGATAGATTTCCTAAAGTCAATAAATTATTACTAATTTTAAGTAATCGATCATCTATTAAGAATTTGCAGCCAGGTGAATCACTTTTTGTTGATAAAATTAGAGTTATTGCTGATTCTAAATTTGAGAATTCTTTTCATGATTCAGAGAAGTTTTACATATATTGGGTTGAGAGGATTGTTGATTAATCTTATATAGTTTAGGTATGATCTGTTTCAGATATTTTTCATGTATAAGCTTCTAACATTTATGTTCTATTGAAATGACTCTACTTATTGAGAGCTTGGATTTAACTTTATCCAATAAAACAATTGTAAAAAACGTCGATTTAAATGTTAAGCCTGGGGAAGTGGTTGGTCTTTTGGGACCAAATGGTGCGGGTAAAACTAGTACTTTTAATTTGATCATGGGCTTGCTTAAGCCAAACAAAGGCAATATCTATTTGGAGGGTAATAGTATAAAAAAATTTTCGATGACAAAAAGAATTCAATTAGGTTTAGGTTATTTACCTCAAGAACCAAGTGTCTTTAGAAATCTTACAGTTATTGAGAATTTGGATATTGCTCTTTCTCAAGCCAAGTTATCAATTTCTTTGTTTAGGAAAAAACGTGAAGAATTGATTGAGGAATTTAATTTGGTCTCTTTCCTTGATCGCTTTGGTCATCAACTCTCCGGGGGAGAAAGACGCAGATGTGAAGTAGCTAGAGCTTTGGCTGTGGGACGTTTAGGTCCAAAATTTTTACTCTTAGACGAGCCTTTTGCAGGAGTTGATCCTATTGCTATTAATGACCTACAGAATTTAATTAAAAAATTAAAAAATAAAAATATAGGCATATTAATTACTGATCACAATGTTAGAGCAACTTTAGCTATAACCGAACGCTCTTATATTCTTAGTCAAGGCGAAATACTTGCCGATGGAACGTCTGATCAACTAACAAAAAATCAAATTGTTAAAGATAGCTATCTGGGGAATTCATTCGATTAATTAGCTATGTTTAATAACCTATTATTATTCTCTAGATTCCAAAAATTACTAAAAAGTAAATGGAAAATAATTCCATTATTAGATAGATGGATACTTTTTGAATTATTGCCGCCTTTATTTTTTTCAATAGCGGCTTTTACCGTCGTTTCTCTTTCAGTAGGAGTTATTTTTGATCTGATTAGAAAAATAGTTGAAATTGGTCTTCCTTTTTCTATAGCTATTCAGGTTCTATTGCTAAAGTTACCAAGTTTTATTGTTATTTCTTTCCCTATGGCAATGTTGCTTTCAACTTTGTTAGCTTATGGAAGTCTTAATGATAACAGTGAAATTAAGGCATTAAAAAGTATTGGTATATCAGTTTATAGAATAATTTTGCCAGGATTGATCTTGTCAATAGTTATGTCATATATGACCTTCATCTTTAATAATAATATTGTTCCTAGTACAAATAAAAATGCTGAAATTATCTTAGCTAATTCTTTAGGTAGATCTTTTGCCAATGAACAGGGCGAAGATATTATATTTTCAAAGAAAGGAGAAATTTTAGATCCATATTCCAGCTATAAAAAAAACGGAGTTACTCATCTCTTTTATGCCTGGAAATTTATTGATGGTCAGATGTTAGATGTCACAGTAATTGATTTTTCAAAATTAGGTTTTACTCAAATGCTTAAGGCTAAAAGAGGTATTTGGAATAGTGACAAAAACAATTGGGAGTTTTTTGAAGGAGATATTTTGACACTTAGTCCTGATGGAAGTAATACAAGAACTAAATTCTTGAGTTTTTTATATCCATTAGGGAATGAACTTACGAATATTGCACAACTTCCAAAAGATGCAAATGATATGAATCTTGGAGAAGCGAATACGGCTATGAAGTTATACCAAAGTAGTGGCAATATTAAAGAAGCAAGAAGGATGAAAGTAAGAATTCAAGAAAAATTTACTTTACCAATCGCTTGTTCAGTTTTTGCTTTAATTGGTTGTAGTTTCGGTGTGATGCAAAAAAGAGGAGGAGGTAGAAGTCAAAGTTTTGGATTAAGTATTATTTTGATACTTATCTATTACATTTTGAGTTTTAGTTTTAGCTCTCTTGGAGTCAAAGGAATAATAAATCCCTTCTTTGCTGCTTGGTCTCCTGTTTTTATGTCTATGTTAGGGGGAGGTTTTTTGTTAAAACAGGCAAGCAAATGATCTGGTCTTTCTAAATAATCTCTAGTAGTTTTTATCAATGCTTGATTTTCAGTTAAATAATTTTTCTTTTGACCCTGTTGTTTCCCTTGGGTTCGCAGCTTTTCTTCTGTTGTTGATAGCATTGCCTATTTCATTTTGGTCAGTTGCTGGTGGCAGTGATTCCTCTCAATCCAGATTTTTAGTTGCAATATCCAATCTTTTCCTAACCAGTCAGTTGATCCTTCGATGGTGGCAATCGGGACATTTTCCAATTAGTAATCTATATGAGTCACTTTGTTTTTTGACTTGGGGTTGTACATTAGCTCAACTTTTTCTCGAAAGGGCATGGCGGTCTCCAATCGTTTCTGCAGTTGCGACGCCTATTTCATTGCTTTCAATAGGTTTTGCCAGTTTTGTTTTGCCTGAGAATTTGCAATCTTCTGCTCCTTTAGTACCAGCACTTCGCTCTAGTTGGTTAGTCATGCATGTAAGTGTAATTATGTGCTCTTACGCTGCTTTACTAATAGGTTCGATTTTGTCTTTTGGTGTCTTTATTGTGGATGGGAAAAAGCAATTCAATATCCGTAATAGCTCCTTTGGTTCTGGTTCTTTTAGGCAAAGTTCTGAGCTATATATTGATGAAAAAAATGAGAATTTAAATTCAATACAACCAATTGAATTTACAAATGCTGAGCAACTTGATTCTTTAAGTTATAGATCAATCACTGCTGGATTTTTGTTGCTTACAGTTGGTCTTATTAGTGGTGCTGTTTGGGCTAATGAAGCTTGGGGTAGTTGGTGGAGTTGGGACCCTAAAGAAACTTGGGCTTTAATATGTTGGTTGGTTTACGCAGCTTATTTGCATACTAGGCTAACAAGAGGATGGCAAGGTAAAAAGCCTGCAATGGTTGCTATAGCAGGCTTTTTTGTAATTATTGTTTGCTATATTGGTGTGAACCTTCTTGGGGTTGGTTTACACAGTTATGGTTGGTTCTTCGATACATAGTAATTAAAATCCAAGTCAATTATTTTTCAACAATTATTCCATTCTGTGCGTCGTTTGCAACTTTTCTTAGTGCATCACAACCTTCTTTAAGTGATGGATAAGCAAACATACCACTTCCTGCAATGAAGCAGTTTGCTCCTGCAGCGCAGCATTGCGATAGTGACCAATCAGCTTTTATTCCTCCGTCAACTTCTATATCTACGTTATATCCATTGTCTAAAATTATTTTCCTTAATTGAGTAATTTTGTTGATCATTGTTGGTATGTAGGCTTGGCCACCAAATCCAGGGTTAACAGTCATTACCAGTACGTGATCAACCATATCAAGCACATCCTTAACCATATCCATTGGAGTATGAGGGTTTAGAGCAACGGAAGGGGACCCTCCCAGTTGACGAATCTTGCCAAGAATTCGATGAAGGTGAACATTCGCCTCAGCATGAGCAATTACAACTCCGGGCTCTCCATTTGCACCCTTGCTGGCCTCTACGTAGCCTTCAAGCATGGTTTCGCAGTTGTATTGACTAACCATTAATTGTGTCTCAAAAGGCACCTTGCAATACTTTCTGCATGCGGAAATCATTTCTGGACCGAACGTGAGATTTGGAACGAAGTTCCCATCCATCACATCAAATTGAATTCTGTCTACACCCGCCAATTCTAGGTCTTTTACGCATTGCCCCATATTTGCCCAGTCTGCTGGCAAGACTGAAGGGATTATTTGAACTGGACGGTGTTCAGAAAAAATTGCTGACGAAATGGATTGGATCATTGTTTTTTGTCTTGTGGCAGAGAGTCTATTAATTCATGGCCACAAGTTCTAGTGTGACCATGCACTGATACAGTAATTATTGCTTATCAACAGATAATAAGTTTTTTGTGAGTACTTTTTTCTGAGCATTTTTCAATGCCCTCAATTACTTACAATATTATCTGCCTTAAGGCGTAAATTTCTTTACCTAGCTGCAAAAAAGTGGATCGTACTCTCGTTCAAGAAATTCTTGAAGTAGTTGAGCAAGCTGCAATTGCTTCGGCTCAATTGACTGGTTTGGGTCAAAAAGATGAGGCTGATGCCGCAGCCGTAGAGGCAATGCGAAAGAGAATGGGAACGATTCAAATGCAAGGAAGAATCGTTATTGGAGAAGGAGAAAGAGATGAAGCTCCAATGCTTTATATAGGAGAAGAAGTTGGATCTGGAACAGGTCCGGGAGTTGATTTCGCTGTAGATCCTTGTGAGGGGACAAATTTATGTGCTAACAGTCAGCGCGGATCGATGGCTGTTTTAGCAGCTTCAGATAGGGGTGGATTGTTTAACGCTCCAGATTTTTACATGAATAAATTAGCTGCTCCTCCAGCAGCTAAGGGCAAAGTTGATATCAGAAAAACTCCCAAAGAAAATATAAAAATCTTGAGTGACTGTCTTGGTATTGCAATTAGTGATTTAACAATTGTTGTTATGGATAGAGCTAGACACAAAAATCTGGTTTCCGAAATTAGATCTACTGGTGCCAGAATTCAGCCTATTTCAGATGGAGATGTTCAAGCGGCAATTGCATGTGGCTTTGAAGGGACTGGTACTCATTGCTTAATGGGTATTGGAGCGGCTCCGGAGGGAGTTATTTCAGCAGCAGCTATGAGAGCCCTTGGAGGACATTTTCAGGGACAACTTGTTTATGACCCTGCAATAGCTCAAACATCAGAGTGGGCAGACTATACAAAAGAGGGAAATATAAAAAGATTGAATGAAATGGGCATAACTGATATTGACAAAATCTATGAAGCAAATGAACTTGCCTCAGGAGAAAATGTAGCTTTTGCTGGCAGTGGAATCACAGATGGATTGCTTTTCGATGGAGTTAAATTTGAAAAAGATTGCACTAGAACAAGCAGTCTTGTGATTAGTACGCTTGATCAAACAGCAAGATTTACCAATACAGTTCACATCAAAGATGGTGCTCAAAGCATCTCTTTGAAGTGATAGTTAAGTAAATGAAGTAAGGGGCTATTTATGCATATTGCTGTCGTCGGTCTTAGCCATCGCACGGCCCCTGTTGAAGTGCGTGAAAAGCTAAGTATCCCAGAAGAACTGTTTGAAAATTCGTTTAATAATTTGAAGAAAATTGATCAAATATTAGAAGTTTCTATTTTGAGCACATGTAACAGACTTGAAATTTACTGCTTAGTTAAGGACCCGCAGTTGGGAATAGAAGCAATTAAATCTTTTCTTCTTGAATTATCGGGCCTTGAAGATGAGATTCTTTCCCCGCACTTATTCAGTTATGTCCAAGAGAAAGCAGTTTCTCATGTGATGAGGGTTTCTGCTGGTTTGGATAGTTTGGTTTTAGGAGAGGGACAGATCCTTTCTCAAGTAAAAAAAATGGTACGTCTTGGCCAAGACCATCACAGTCTAGGTCCTATATTAAATAGATTATTAACTCAGGCTGTTAGTACTGGTAAGCGCGTAAGAAACGAAACAAAGCTTGGAACGGGAGCAGTTTCTATAAGTTCTGCAGCTGTAGAACTAGCTCAATTGAAACTTGGGCAAGCGCATGGAAGAGATCAATTAATGACTTTAGAAACTGAAAAGGTCGCTGTTGTTGGGGCTGGACGAATGAGTCGTTTGTTGATTCAGCATCTCCAATCAAAAGGATGTTGTTCACTTACGCTTCTAAATAGAACAAAAAAAAGGGCTGAGGACCTTTCAGAAGTGTTTCCCGATATTCAAATTGATTGTCAATTAATAGATGAGCTTGATAGTTGTCTCTCACTCAGTACCCTTGTCTTTACCAGTACAGCTGCTAACGAGCCAATTATTGATGCCGAAAAATTGATAAAGATCGATAGAAAGCCTTTACTTAGACTTATTGATATTGGAGTTCCGAGAAATATTTCTTCTGATGCAAAATTAGTTTCTGGAATTGAATCACATGATGTTGACGATCTCCAAGAAGTTGTTTCAAGAAATCAAGAGGCGAGACAAAAGCTCGCCCTAGAGGCAGAAGGATTGATAGAAGAAGAATGTCGTGTTTTTCTAGAATGGTGGGATAGTTTAGCGGCTGTTCCCACAATTAATTGCCTTAGATCTGGTTTAGAGTCAATCAGAAAAGAAGAACTTCAGAAGGCATTAAGTAGAATGGGACCTGATTTCTCCGCTAGAGAACGAAAAGTTGTTGAGGCTTTAAGCAAGGGAATCATTAACAAAATACTTCATACTCCCGTAACAAAATTAAGAGCGCCTCAATCGAGGAATGATCGTAGAGATTCTCTTGATGTGATTGAAAAACTTTTTAATCTTGATGTTTCTAGTTCTTTAAACAAGCCTAAAAACAACTGATATTGTTATTTACTTTTGAAATTCTTACTACTATTACTTTTTACTGGATTAATGAGCACTCTATCCAGTAGGTTTGCTTCGAATAGCCGATTAATAGTGCCTTCATGAAGAGAGTACTTGCCATCATTCTTGGCGGTGGAAAAGGATCACGCCTGTATCCATTAACAAAAATGAGAGCAAAACCCGCCGTTCCATTAGCGGGTAAATATCGACTAATAGATATTCCTATAAGTAATTGCATAAATTCGGACATCAGTAAAATGTATGTTCTTACGCAATTCAACAGCGCTTCTCTTAACAGACATATTGCACAGACTTATAATCTGAGCGGACCTTTTGGCCAGGGTTTCGTTGAGGTTTTAGCCGCTCAACAAACACCAGAAACCCCATCTTGGTTTGAGGGTACTGCTGATGCGGTACGAAAATATCAATGGCTTTTTCAAGAGTGGGATGTCGATGAATATTTGATTCTCTCTGGAGATCAGCTCTATAGAATGGATTACAGCTTGTTTGTTGAGCAGCATAGAAAAACTGGAGCTGATTTAACGGTTGCAGCTTTGCCAGTTGACTCAGCGCAAGCGGAAGCATTTGGTTTAATGCGTACTGATGAGTCAGGCAATATTAAAGAATTTCGTGAAAAACCCACTGGTGATTCATTGAAAGCGATGGCTGTAGATACATCAAGGTTTGGATTGGAAGCAAATGAGGCAAAAGAAAAACCTTATTTGGCTTCTATGGGAATTTATGTTTTTAGTCGTTCCACTCTTTTTGACTTATTAAATAAATTTCCTTCTTATACAGATTTTGGAAAAGAAATTATTCCTGAGGCTTTAGGTAGAGGTGACAAACTTAAAAGTTATGTTTTTAATGACTATTGGGAGGATATCGGGACTATTGGTGCATTCTTTGAATCAAATTTAGCCTTAACTCAGCAACCTACCCCTCCGTTTAGTTTTTATGATGAAAAGTTCCCTATTTATACCAGGCCTAGATATTTGCCACCTTCTAAAATCGTAGATACACAAATAACTGATTCAATAGTTTCCGAGGGATCAATTCTAAAATCATGTAGCATTCATCATTGTGTGTTGGGAGTTAGGAGTCGAATTGAAAGTGACGTTGTTCTAAATGAAACCCTTGTTATGGGATCTGATTTTTATGAATCTTATGAAGAGAGAATAGCTCTAAGAAATGGTGGTGGTATTCCCTTAGGAGTTGGACAGGGAACAACTGTTAAAAGAGCAATTCTCGATAAAAATGCTCGCATTGGTGACAATGTGACGATAGTCAATAAAGATAATGTGGAAGAAGCTGATCGAGCAGATCAAGGTTTTTATATTCGTAATGGAATAGTTGTTATAGTCAAAAACGCCACAATTCCAGATGGAACTATTATTTGATTTCTATTTAATGTCTTAGCAATTTAATAAGCCTAGTTTTTAAGATTTTATTATCAAATATTTGTCAAAGAATTCTTCATTCCTGACATTGAGCTCATTAATGCAGCGAAATGAATCCATAGTCGTCACACTAATTCAAGTAGAA
>QBVH01000016.1 GCA_003284445.1 Prochlorococcus sp. AG-311-D23
CTAAAACATTTACATAAAGAGTATTCACATAGCTTTCATTAGAGACACGTCTTCACCATACCGCTCCTTCTGTCCTATTGATTCCCGTGCAACGCCTAAATTCATTTTTATTGGGAAAGTCAAAAGTAGGAAGCTCCCATGGTTTCTCTATGCCTAATTTTGTGTGGCCAATTCCATAGACTATTATTGAATAAGGAGAATATGTTCCGTAATCTCCTTGATGTAAGCGATTTTGCTGAAAGATAATGATAAACTTTAGAACCGTGGAGAAAAAATAATATCTCTAGTTAAGAGATCTTTTTCTAGAACAGCTCTTACTGAATTGCCGATTGATTCTTTAAGGTAGGGATCTAAGACTATTAATAAAAAGTCGTATTGTTCAGGCTTTGTTACCGATCTCTTCACCATCTATAAAAGTAATATTGGCGATCGAGCTTATTCCGTCAAATGATTAACGTATATCTACTTATTGAGAATCTTTATAAGAAATTGGTTTGTAATCTATTTAATGATCAGTGAGGGCGAAAAAGTCCGAGTTAAATAACATTACTATCCGCAAAGCTGAAAGAAACGATGGCTGAACCATTGATTGAATATGCCGGTCCTAAATATTGATCAATATTCCATACCACTGCACCGGTAGATTTATGAAAATAATCATAAATTCCATTAATACCTGTTAACACGCGCGACTTACTTGATTGCCCTGAAAAGCTAATAGATTGTTGATTTAAATCATTTGCAGTCACTTTTATTAATTTTTTTATATAATGTAACTATATAATCATTATCACATAGCTATTAATAAGTAGTAAATAATTATTAATAGCTAGTCATTGATTCTATGAAATTTGTTTGTAATTTTTATTATGAAAATAATTAAAAAGGAATCTATTATAGTCACTATTTTTGGGCTTTTTGTGATCCTTTTTTTGCAGACACCAATTTTACAAGCATTAGAATTTGATTTAACATCAGCTCAAAATGCAGTTGGAAAGAGATTCGCAAGTAAATTCTGCGAAGCAAAAGAAAAAGGATTTTCGTCAGAATCTTCAAGTGAGTTTGCTTTAAATAATACTTATCTAAAATTTGTAGCTTTTCCTGAAGATGATCGGTTTCTAGAGGATCTTTGGGAATTTACAATAGGAAGAATTCGAAATGATTGCGGTACATACGTTACTGATCAGGAAGAGAGTATTTTAAGAGATTTTTTTAAAGAAGAAGGAGAAATAGCAAGTAATCGAGATTTGTATTTACCACATTAATGACCAATATTTATGATTTTATTGTCATAGGTGCAGGAATATCTGCTTGCACGTTTGCTTCACTTCTAAATAAAAGATCCTCTGATCTTTCTATATTATTAGTTGAACATGGAAGTAGAATTGGTGGAAGAGCTACAACGAGAAAATCAAGAAAAAATAAAATTCTTGAATACGATCACGGTTTGCCATCTATTAATTTCACTGAACCTATTCCAGAAGATATATTAAAACTAATTTCGCCATTAATAAATTCAAAAAAATTGATAGATATTTCAAAAGATATTTTACTAATGAATGAATTTGGCTATTTAAATAATGCAGTGAGTCATGATTTGATTTATAGGAGTTCTCCCTTAATGTTAAATTTTTGTGAGGAAATTATTTGTCAATCTATTAACCCACAAAAAATAAATTTTTCATTTCAAACACTAATTAAATCTATCAAACGTAGACATGATTTATGGGAGATAAAAGCTAATAATGGAAAACTTTTTATATCCCAAAATCTGATTTTATCGAGTTCTTTAATAGCACATTCAAGATGTTTAAAAATTCTAAATATTAACTCAATACCACTTAGAGATGCTTTTATTCCAGGAAAAGATAAAGTCGTCGATGCTTTATTAAAAGAAACTGGAAAATTGACTTATATGATGAGAAAGGTTTATATTTTTTATGTTTCTAATTCTTCTGTAGTTCAAAAGTTTAATCATCAATATTTACAAATAACCTTTTCAAAGACAATTAAAGAAGATTTAAATTTTGAAAGAATTATTTTTCAAAGACAATCTGATGGATCTATAATTATGTTATTACACTGTTCTTATATAAATAATCTTCCTGAGATCAATATTCTCAAATCTTTGATATCACTATTCTCAACCCATAAATTATTTTTGGATTTGTTTTTAGAAGCAAGGCTTATTGATACAATGGATTGGAGAGCTTCTCAACCTCTGGATAACTTATTACCTAAAGAACTACAGTGGTCTGATAGCAGTAAAATAGGTTTTTGTGGTGATTGGTTTGATCTTAATATTTGTGGAGGAGTAGAGTCGGCAATGAATAGTTCAATCAGATTGGTTAAATCTTTAACCTGAGTTGATGTATAAAATGTCTTTTAAATAATATTCTCATCTTCGAGATTTTAAAGAAGGCCAAAAAAATTTGAATTTATCAAAATTTCAAAGAATTTATGTTTTGCGTCTTGCTTTATTTATGAGGAGTAGATATATATGATTTGTATCTGTTATTACTATGATTACGGTTGTTTTTCTACTTGTTGTAGGCTTGGCTGGTTGGACTATCTCAACGTTAATGAGTAAAGGAAAGCATCAGGATGACATTACTAAAGAGCTAGGAAATATTTTTGAAAGTTTGAAGTTGCTTACTTCATCAATTACTGCACTTGTAAAACTTTTGATGAAAGACTCTATTGCTTCTGCGAAGGAAGAGGATTTTCAACCAATTAGTTCGAATGTTATTGATTTATTAAAGCTAGAAAAGAAAGATGGTAAGGAAGCGGCTTAATTGTTCGTTCAAACAATATTTAGCTTTTAGGGTTAATTTCATCATTTTATTAGAGTTTAACTTTAACTTCTTTTAATCCATAAAGGCGCTCCAGCAAACCATTCTCCCAGATTTTCATGCTTTGGGTTAAGTGTTATGTGGGGTTCATCTGAAATCAGATCATGTTCATTCAGCAATTAATCGATTTGGTTTGAAATTTGATCTTGTATTTGAATTCGTGAGGCTTTTCTAAGCCAACTAGATACGTTTTGATTCTTCGTCGCAAATTTATTGATATAAATTCTCTCTTCAAGGGTAACTTCATTTACGCATGTAAGTCTATTTAATATTTCTTGTATTCGAATACGAGAGCTTGTATTTAGCGTTAGATTAATTAATTGGTCTGCTTTTTCTAGCTTGGAATACATCAAGCGCAAGTTGTTTACATTCGACTTTTGGATTAATTTGAATTTATAGCATTCTGATTCTAAAGTTTTGACCTAGTCGTTCTGCCTAACCATTTACATCGTATTTTGTGTAATTAAAATCATCAATAAAATGCATAAAAGAGCCTTTTGGTTGATGAATTTTCAGCAAAAATAGTTTCAAATAAGTTATCTCTTCTCTAATCTTATTTATTATGCGAAAATTTTTTTAATATCTTCAGATCAATAATTTTTAAAGTACTTTCCTCTGTTGCTTCAAGATCAATGAAAGGAGCCATACCATCTTCAAATGCTTCTTTCCATCTAGGTGCACAAAGACACCAATGATCGCCTTTTTTTAAACCAGGAAATCCCATTTGAGGCGTAGATAGATCATTACCTTGAGCTTTGCTGTAAGAAAGAAACTGTTCAGTGATTACAGCGCAAACAGTATGCATGCCTTGATCTGTTATGTTTGTTCTGCATGACCCATCTCGATACCATCCAGTCATTGGACTGCAACTACAAGATTTAAGCTCAGTTCCTAAAACGTTTTTTTGCAACATGACTTGTTTTTTTCTTATAGCTATAGTATGACTTGATCTAATAATTTCTCAAATATAAAAGGGTAAAAAGATGACTGCGCCATTAATCAAAGGTGCCTCTGGTGTGGAGGGAGAAAAATTAACTTATGCTTCTACAAATGAAAATAATAAGGACATATATACTTTTACAGCTAACGAGCCAGTTACTTGGTCTGTAGGTGGTGGAGAGAAAAGCCTTTTTTCGATAGATCAAGATACTGGACAATTAAGTTTTAAAGATGTTCCTGATTACGAAACAATCAAGAAACTAAATGGAACAACTTTGCAATTTCATACTAACTTTTCAACTGAAAGTGTGGGTGCGAAATTTTTTATAGAGGTTTATAATGATCAAAATCAAACTAATAATACTACACCTATTACTACCAATAATTTTATTGAGTATGTAAACGATGGCTCATTTGATAAGACCCTAATTCATAGATTAGTTTCTGATTTTGTTATTCAGGGTGGTGGATATACATGGCCATCTTTAGCATCTAATCAAAGTGGAGGATATCCATTAAGAGTCAAATCTAAAGGTGAAATAATTAATGAACCTATTAATTCAAATTTGATGGGTACTATTGCAATGGCAAAAGTTTCCGGGCAGCCAAATAGCGCCACATCTGAGTGGTTTATAAATTTGTCTGATAATAAAAGTCTCGATACTCAAAATGAGGGATTTAGTGTCTTTGGTCATCTATTAGGAGATAGCATTAAGAATCCTCTTTTATTAAATGATCAAGAAAAGTATAATGTTAATTATTCTGATGTTGGTCTAAATTTAGCCGAGTTGCCTTTGATCAACGTACAGGGCAATGTTATAGATAATACGAATTATTTTGCGATTCATACAATTTCTACTGTTAGCCAACGCCCTAGTGAAATTGAGAATGTATTTAATGTAATCGTTACTGCTAATGATTTAAATGGAAATCAATCAAATCAATATGTAATCGTCAATGTTAAAGATATCCAAGGAGAGGTTCTTGATGGCATAGATGGACAAGATGATCTCAAGGGAGGCTTGGGAAATGATGTTTTCCAAGGGAATGGTGGAAACGATACGATTGATGGTGGTAATGACTTTGATATAGCTATCTACTCAGGTAATTTTTCTGACTATACTTTTACAATCGCTAATAAAGTTGTCACTATTAGCGATAAGCGTTTATCGACAAATGATGGAGTAGATACATTATCTAACATCGAGAAACTTACTTTTGTTGATAAAAATGCTTTAGTTACCAGTAAAGAAATTAAAGGAATTAATGTATTAGGTTTTCAAGCAGAAAAAGTTTATGCAGGTAAAAGTGATTCTTATAAATTCTATGATTTAGATAATGATAACTATGGTGTTGGAACTTCTACTGGCATTGATCAGTTGACTGGTGAAACTATTCTCAAATTTGATGATAAAAACATGAATTTAAAGAACGATATTAAGGCAACATTCGATCAAGTTACGGGTTTAAATACTGACTCTGGAAAAATGTTTCGACTATATAATGCCTCATTTAAACGTTTACCCGATCCAGATGGATTACGATATTGGATCGGTAATTTTAGTTCTGGCAAAGATGACGAAAGAGCTGTGGCATCATCATTTTTAGCTTCGGCGGAATTCAAGGAGCGGTATGGAGATGACGTCTCTAATGAAAGCTATGTGAATACTCTTTATGTAAATGTTTTAGGTAGAGATTACGATCAGGCGGGTTATGAGTACTGGTTAAGTAATTTGAATAATGGTGTCGAGACAAAGTATGAATTACTTTTGGGTTTTTCTGAATCAGTGGAAAATAAAGGACTTTTTTCTGAGATGACTGGTTTATATTAATGCAGTGATTTTGATTTTTTGACTAACAAATCATAGAGTCAGAAACCTTGAAATCAAAAAGATATCAGAGCATAACTTTCTATAGCTAATGAGTTATAAGTACTAGTTGTTAAATATCCAAATTTAGGTTGAACCAAATCTGTATATTTGGAAAAAGCCTTTTGACATATCCCAATACATTGCTTTTTAGATATATGAGTATATCTTTTTAGGGAAAAGTTCTTATAAAGGTCTTATTCGCACAAAGCTGTGAATGATTAAACTTAAAGTCCCATATGTTGTTTACTTGAAAAAACAAAAGATTTACACATAAGTAACTGTATAGTACATTAGTATTAATCCTGATTGATCTAAGTGGTAATTCTCTCTACTCTTTTTATTTTACAAAGCATGTTATTGATTACTTCAAGTGTTGTGTCGTCGAGATTTTCTAATTAAGTGGATGTTCATCGGTTTATATTTACAAGCAGAATGAATCGTTCGGTATTCCGCTCTCGTTAAGCCGATTTTGATAGTTAGTATTTTTTTTTACTTTTTAATCATGAATTCTGGTGCTGAACGTTTCAACGGTTTAATGGCGATGTTAGGCATAGTCGCAGGCATAGGAGCTTATGCAACCACTGGTCAATTCATTCCAGGTATTTTCTAGATTTTCACCTTTTCAAAAAAAAACAGTTAATAGAATAAATATCTATTAACTGCTTTAGGATAAATTGAAAACTTGCGATTCAAGTAAATCAGTTCTTATTTGTTTCTTTTGAACCATCCAATGCTGGTGCATTCATTCCGTCATAGTCTGGTCCAACCATGACTCCTACAATTGCAAATAAAACAATGAAAGCAATGCCTACGACAGGTGCTGTGGGAGCTGGAGTTGATAATAAACCGCCAAAAATTAATTGACTCATGCGAATAGTATTGAGGACTATATTTTTAGCGAAGAAATTAGTACAACGTGTGACTTAAACCAGTTTCTACTTTTTTTGTTTATTTTTGTCTTAATCATATTTATTAGGAATACTTATAATTCAAGGCTGACTCATATACAGTGCATATTTTTAATTTCTTCTGTTGAAAAAGCATCATTAATTTTATGATAAATTGCGAATCTTTATTTTTTTCTAAATTTGTAACTTAATTTACTGATTCAGATTATTTTCTGGCTATTATTTACGTATGTTTATTTACGGAGGTGATCTATTGTCGCATCTACCAATCGGTCAAGAGTCAATGGCAATAAAAAAACTTGGTTTTTCTGTTACTCCTGCCTTGAAGGGTTTTATTATTAATAGATTTATATAGTTACATTTATATCTATCTATTAATTTATTAAGCCAGCTGCTTAGCAGCTGGCTTTTTTATTGATCAATACTACTCTCTAGATCTATGTTGGTATGCTAATTATGCAAACTCATTATTTTCTAGTAGTCTCTTGAAATAAATTTTAAAAAGGTTAGGCTGGAATCATATAAGTTACTATCTTATTTCGATGTCTAATGCAGAAAAAATTGAAGTTGCAGAAAAAAGGATAATTGAGTTGAAAACTTTAATTAATCATTGGAAGACAAGCAATATTTCATCAAGAAGAGCTACTGTAGATCTTGTCGATGCAATTCTTTCTGATAGAGATGGTACTCAAGCAGCCTAAGTTATGAAATACTAGTAGCTAAAAAAAATTGTTTTGTCTGTTTAAGAACTATTTAAATCTTTATTTATTGAAAACAAACTAAACTTAATGAAAATAAAAATCAAGAAAAAATATAAATTAACTATAGTACTAAATACTTTTTAATGATAAAGAAAATGAACATTAGCTGTAATTTAAATTTAAAAGAATATATTTTGAGTGGTTTATATAAATTAACTAATAGTTTTAGCAGCTTAAAAGTTAATAATATTGGAAATGGATATGTAAAATGCATTTGGGAGATCGGTAGGATTGATAATTTGAGGATTGAGTTTAGTAATAGCTGTTTTTTTGCTATTAGGTTATTTGATATAAGTAATAATAGAAATAAAAATCATTCAACTTGTATTATGAAAGAGATTGAGATCAGTAAGTTTCAATCTTCTATCACATTCCCTATTCCTATAAACAAAGGTGTATATTATTTTGAGTTTGGATTTCGCAAGAAAGATGGTAGTTGGAGAAAACTTGCATGTCAGAAGTTAAACTTGGGCTATAGGATAAAAAAAGAAATTCCAAGTTTTGATAAAGATAATTGGTTTGATTCTAAAATAAGAAATAATGAGCTTAGTTTACATGAAAAGTCTTATCAAATTTCATTAAATACTGTAATTGGTGGCTCTGAGAATATTTCTAAGGAATGAAAAAAAATTTTTAAAGTAATTCTTCAGATGAGATTTTTTATATTAATGAACTCTTAGATTAATGAGTATAAAGTAGCATTTTTTGGCGATTAATTGTTAAGAAAAAAGCTTTTATTGTATTCGACTATCTTGAAAATTAATGAGTAAAGTAATTTTAAATTTTCGTCGTATTAAAATATTTTCTTAGGATCTTTCTCTGATCTAAGTAAATTTATCTATTAGAATTGAAATTTTTGATGATACTTATTCTATTTAAATAATAACTTTTAGCTTTAAAGCCTTAATTTATATTAATTGGAATGATTTTTGTTTTAGGCTTGTGGAAGCTAGATATTTATTTTGACTACTTATTTAATTACTGGATCCAACAGAGGTATTGGCTTAGAACTTGTTCGTCAATTGAAAGATAGAGGCGAGGATGTGATAGCTGCTTGTAGATCTACTTCTCCAGAATTGAATTCCTTGTCAGTAAGAGTTGAGACAAATATTGATATTACTTCAGGAGACTCAGTTATTAAGCTCAGAGATAATTTAAAAGATACCAGCATAGATGTTTTGATTCAAAATGCTGGAATTGCAGAATTCAACTCTCTTTCCAACTTAGATCCTCAAAGTATCGTGCATCAATTTGAGGTAAATGCATTAAGTCCTTTATGTTGTGTCCATACTTTGCTTGGTAAACTTAGTAAATCTGCAAAAATAGCTTTAATAAGTAGTCGTATGGGTTCAATAGAGGATAATAATTCCGGTGGTTCTTATGGATATAGGATGTCAAAAGTTGCTTTATGTATGGCTGGTAAATCTTTATCAGTTGATTTAAAGCCTAGAGGTATTTCGGTTGGAATTTTACATCCAGGTTTAGTCAGTACTCGAATGACAGGATTTACTTCTAATGGCATTCAACCAAAAGAATCAGTCAAAGGATTAATTCATAGAATTGATGAACTTACACTTGAAAATACTGGCAACTTTTGGCATTCAAATGGCGAGATCTTACCTTGGTAAAAAGATTCTTCATATAATTTTGATGAATATTTTATAATATTTTTACCGCTTTCTATTAGACCCTTCCTAATGTTTGTCTTAACTTTTTGACAAAGCTAATACCAACTCCGGGTATGGTCAAAAGTTCTTCGTCAGAAGCAGAAATAATTGATTCAGGTGTCATATATCCTGCGTCATAGAAATTATTGCAATTTTTTGTTCCAATACCGGGAATGGATGTAAGGTTTTCACATCTATCTGAAAATTCTCTTTTTTGTGAATTAAAAATACTTAAAATGTTGGAAAGATTTCTTTTTGTATTTAATAAAATTTTTTTAATCAGCATTTCTTTTTGAAATCATATTATTAATATGCATTAGAACAAACTTCTTGCAAGTATACATATTTTCATTTGATGATTGAATTAACAATTATCATATAAAAATGTATTTGAAAATACAAAATTGACATATATATATAGATTTTTCTTATAACTTTGCCTGCTTTCATTAGTATTGCTTGATTGGCCCACTGGTCCCTACTTGACTTTTGAATATGATCGTGCAGATTATTTTTAGATGTTTATCCCTTCCTTTGTTCATAACTGTATGTGGCCAAAAAGGTGGAGTAGCTAAAACTTGTACCTCAATTCATCTGGCAAGTGTGTGGTCTTCCGAAGGGAAAAATGTTTGTTTAGTTGATGCTGATAGAAACCGATCGGCTCTTGCTTATGGTTTAAGAGGTAATCTCAAATTTAATATTGTCCCTGTAGAGGCAGCTGCTAAAGCATCAAGATGCTCAGAGATTGTTATTACTGATGGACAAGCAAGCACTGATGAAGAAGAATTGAAACATTTAGCAGCTGGATCTGACCTTGTTCTCTTGCCAACAGCGCCAAAAGCTAGATCGGTTGAATTAACCGTCGAATTAGCTTCTTTATTAAAACAGTTAAATATTCCTCATGCAGTTTTATTAGTTAAGGTTGACTTCCGTCAAAGGCGAATTGCAAATGAAGCAAGAGAAGCCTTACAAAAATTTGATTTAACTGTACTAGAAGGTGATATCCCTTTGCTATCTGCTTTTGATAAAGCAGAAAACCAGGGATCAGCTGTGATTGATGCAGTAGACGATAAAGGTCGATCCGATCCCAGGCGAATGTCAGGTTGGTCGGCCTATTGTTCCATTGCTCAACAAATTCAATGCCAGATTTCGAAGCACTTGTCAGACATCAACAAACCAGTCGAAGACCTGCCACTGAGCGCTTAAAAGTAGTTGAGAAATTTCCTATATCTACTCAATCTCCTACCACGGATGGGAAAAATCTGAGTACATTATTTTTTGGTTTAATCGGAGGATTGTTTGGATCAATTATTGGAACAGCTCTAATTTTTTATCTATCAACCAAAGAATTTATAGATTTTAAAATTCTTTTTTAAAGCTTGATTTTATTCAAAGTTATTTGATTTATAAATTAGATCCGTGTGTTCTCTTTGCTATTTCTACCATATTAAAAAAAGTTTGAGATTGCTTTAGCAGTTGTTGGTAATCTCCAAATGCAACTATCTTCCCACCTTTAAATTCATATATACAATCTGACCTTTCAATTGTAGATAATCTGTGGGCAATCGTGACTATTGTGCAACGTCTACCTATAATTTCTATTGCGTTCATTACCTCAGCTTCTGTACGGTTATCTAAGGCACTAGTTGCTTCATCTAAAACTAATAATTTTGATTGCCTATAAAAGGCTCTTGCTATGGCAAGTCGTTGCCGTTGTCCACCAGATAATCTGATACCATCATCACCGACTGAGGAATGTAAACCCATAGGCATTTCTGATACCAAATCTGCTAATTGAGCTGCGCTAAGTGCATCCCAGACCCTTTCATGATCAATTATTTTTTCATCTAAACCATATGCAATATTTTGAATAATATTGCTATTTAATAAGGTAATTGATTGAGGAACGTAAGAGCAACAATCCTGCCAAGCAGGAACTTCCCTATCAGTTACTGCAACTCCATCCAATAGTAAATGTCCCTCTGTTGGTCTCAGAAGACATAGTAATTGATTAGCGGCAGTGGTTTTTCCACTTCCAGTTTCTCCTACAAAAGCTATTCGTGAACCAATAGGAATAGTTAGGTTGATACTCTTTAAAGTGTATTCATTGCTGTTGGGATACTTATAACTCAGTTTCTCAAGTTTTATGTTGCTTCTAGGCTCAATTCCTTCTTTTGTAGGAACGCCTATAGATCTTTTAGTTAGCCTAGTAGAAGGAAGTTCTATCAACTTAAGTATCTCCTCTAGATCAGGTATTGATGCACGCATTGAAGTTAATGCTCTAAATGAATCTTGTAATGGGGGCGTTAGTTTTAATGCAGCTACTGCAATTGTTGCTAGGAATGGAACTATCTCAATAAGTATTGAATCGTTTTTCCCAGTGATGTATGGGAAAAGACCAATAGCAAAAATCAATGTGATGCCAAAAGGCTCTATTAATGACCTAGGTAATTCAGGTAAAACTTCAGCTTTCCAAATAAAAGGAAAAGAGCTTTTACTTGCTAATTGATATCTTTTTTCAAAGTAAGGTTCTGAGCTTGTAAGGTGAACATCAATAATTGTACGCATTGATTCTGTGAGTATATTATTTGTTTCTTTCTCTAATTTGATTCTTTGACGAGAAGAATACCTTATAAAAGGTGTTACAAATAATGAAATAAATATATAAAATATTAAGAGACTTATTATTAAATAAAGAGCAATAGATTTTGCTATAAAAAGTACAGCAATACATATAAAAGTAATCACACATAAGCCACTAGAAATCTGAAGGATTGGTTTGACTAGGAATTCTGACACTCTAGAAATGTTGATTAAAACTTTTGAAGATAAATCAGATTTTTTCTTGTTTAAAAAGAATTCATATGATTGGGATAATAATTTTTTTTGTGCTAATTCTGATAAGTCCTTCCAAACTGCTACTCGAAGTCTTTCTTGTGAGGCTTTAAGAAATAATTTCGAAAATGATGCTACCCAATTCATTGCAATGTATATGACGACTAGACTGATAACTTTTGTTTTTGGGTCTTCAGGTATGAAATTTTGAAATGGTAAGGAAGGTTGATTAGGTTGGCCTATAAAAACGGTAAATAATCTAGAAACAATTCCAACTACAATCACATCGACTAAACCAGTAAAGGCTGCTACAGGAATTAATTTCAACAGAGACCTTTTTCTTCTAACTGGTAGTGCCCTCAGTAGGCGCATTAATAGATGATACGTTTTGCTTGTGCCAATCATTTTACAAAATTACTTAATTTTGAGAAATTATTTATGCTTATTCAGCCAGTTCCTTGGGTGTTTGGTTATGAGTTGTTAACGCCAATGCTATTAAACTCATAAAGAAAATTTTGAAAAAGTATTCTTGAGAGATTATCAAAGTTATTTAGAGTTGAATATTATTTAAGCTTAATCCATATTAAATTATGGATTAATATCTTTTTTGCGATACAAAATATCCCAATAAGATTAATATAATTAAAGGCATCAAATAAATAATAATCATAAAACCAGATAAAAAGATAAATAGAGTTAAAAAGATAAAAAATCCTATTAGTATAATTCTCAGAAGTCTTTTGATTCGATTTAGCCAAAAGATACCTTTAAGTTTTTCTAGACTGATTTCTAATTCTCTACGCCTAAGATATAATTCCTTAAGTTGTTTTTGGTACCAATTAATTGATTCGTCTAACTTTGTTTTGTATAAATTCTTTCCAATTTGCTCTACAAAATTATTAGATTTTGAGAATGTAGAACGTAATTTTACAACCTGTGCTTCAACTAGCGCTTTACTAGTCTCGACTATTTTTTGATCAATCTCTATGATTTTAGTTTGGATTTGATCTTGTATAGAAAAATCTTTATTTGAATTGTATTGCACAATCTTATTAGTTCTATTTTTTTTATATTTAAAAAATTTAAAAAAGTTCGATTTCAACATTTAACTGACTATTATCTAAGATAGATATCTATGCGAATATTATAACCATGACTTCTATCGTTTTTAATGGGAGCTACATAACAAAAAAAAATACAGGTATTGGAGTTGTTGCTAAGGACTTACTATATTCTTTTCCAGCGAATAAAATGACTACACTTATTCCAAAAGATATAGGTATAGAAGGGGACATTTATATACCTAATAACTTATGTCCAGGTTCAGGCTTGAAAAGCCATTTTAGACGACTTTATTGGCTTCAAAATTCTGTTCCAAAATTAATGAACAATTTAAATGCTGAATATTTTCTCTCACCATTATTGGAAGCACCATTATTTTCTAATATTAAATCTATTGTTTTGGCCCATGATTTAATACCAATTAGGTATCCTTCTATATCATTTCTAACTTTATATCATTTAATTTATATCCCTCTAATTTTAAAACAATCAAAGTTAATTTTATGTAATTCTATATCTACTGCTAATGATTTGCATAAATTTTATAAGGTTCCTATGCATAAATTATTTCCAATTAAGTTGGGATTTGACAATAATAAGTATTATCCAATAAAAAAAAGTCGAAAAAAATTCTTTCTTATTATTGGCAGGCATAATCCACATAAAAATTTAATAAGGGTTATCAAAGCATTTGCATATGCCAAAATTAATGGTTATAAACTTATTTTTGTAGGCCCTTTTGATAAAAGGCATACACCAATCCTTCTGAAATTAATTGATAAATATAATATTAGACATTTGTGTGTCTGGAAAGGTTGGATTAATGATGATGAAAAATTATCATTATTAAACGAATGTCACGCACTTATTATTGCCAGTCTTTGGGAAGGATTTGGTCTTCCAGCCCTTGAGGCAATGGCATGTGGAACCCCAGTTATCGCCTCTGAGAGAGGAGCACTTCGCGAAGTTATGGGAAATTATGCTTATTTTATTAATCCATTCAATATTCACTCAATAGCTTCTGCAATGAGTGCAGTCATAAATGATAAAAAATGCTTTGATAAAGCTCTTCAAGAGGGCCCATTACGAGCTGAGTCGTTTAATTGGTTGGATACTGCTAAAACAATAGAAAAAATTATTCAAGAAATCGAGTAATCTTTCTTTTCTCGTTTGTGAGTTTAAAGCTAATTGAGGCTATGTAAAACATTTTCAACTATTAATTATTTAAAGCAATTCTATTGTTTGCGTTGATTATTATTCAGATTCATAAAATTACCTCGTGATTAATTGGAATTACTTTTTCTTATATAGCTTCACTCGAATTTCGTTACTGCTATTATATTACTTCAAGTTTATTTTGAATATGCCTAGTAAAAAATCTAAAAAAAAATTAACTTCTAAAACAATTGAAGTAAATAAGGAGAACAAGGCAACACCCAAAACTGCAAAGATTGTCCTCTTTGTATTTGGAGTAGGACCTTTAATTCTTATGTGCTTATTTTTATTCACAAATGGATTTTTTAATTCTCCATGATAATTTGATAAATCTTTAGATAACGGAGTATCGTTTTTTCTTATTTGAAAATCTTTATCCAAACGTTCTTTTTCATTTGTCTTCTTTTTATAACATCATTTGTTGATTGATTGATATATCAATCATTTAATTTTCGTTTCTAGCTAAAGTTTGTTTTTATATGATGTCTAATGCAACTCTATTTGGTTGATTGCCAGTTCACCGATACTGATAATCAAATTGCTGCTTACAAGCAGTTTGTAGAATTTTGGGAAAATGGGGAGATGTCTAAACAAGACAAATTTGATGGATTTGAAATGCTATTTCGTGTTCACGCTCCTGGAGAGGGTCGTGTTGTGATTCTCTGCAATGCAAATGGTGATAAAGAACTTTTTCAACATTTTGCCCCATGGAGAGCTCAATTTGGTCTGGATATGGAAATTACTCCCGTTATTAGTTGTCAAAATGTTGTTGATTATCACAAAGACTTATTTGAAAAAATGTCTTGAATGTATTCAACAACTCTATTTACTAATTAATATCTGATTTTAATTTATACTTAGACGATAAAGTATAATACTTTTCCATGTATTTCTAAAGCCTATTTTATCCTTAAGTAATTGAGTAGGTAAGCTAATTAATATTACTAATGCGATCAAAGCATATGATCTCTTTGTGAATTTATCCATACCCCCAACTTGATGAGGCCAGAGCAAAAGTGTATAGATGCTCGGAATTAATTATTTATAAAAGATTATTGGATTCAATGAGTATAAAAAAACTTGTAAATAAGAATTGATTTAACAGCTTATAAAAGTCAAACCTCTCTGCGTTTTAAAGCTCTAAAAGTTAATTTTCATTTCTTTTTCTATGAATATATAGCTATTTTTTTAGTCAATTTGACTGTTTTTGCTAATGAAGTGAATCTGAACTTCGAAAAAATCGACTTTGTTGCTCATACAAAAACAAATAAAAATGACGCCTTCCAGCGTCCATGGGTCAATTGGGTAATACATCGTCTCTATTTTTAAGTGTCTGATTTATCTTTGGATTGATTTTTCTCTGAATTTTAAAGATCAGATAACAAATTTAAGTATAAAATAAACTTCTATTTAGTAAAAATCACTTACTAATAATCAAAGGATTATTAGATAATTTTAAAAAATCTAATCAAATCAATGTCTGAGGATAGTTTAAATGCGAGTAACCCTGAAACAGCTAATCATCATTGGTTTCCTTTTCTAAGATATAAAAAAGAATGTGAAGCAGGAGGAAAGGAAGTCAGCGTGAATGAATGGATGAGGGTCACAGGACAGCTCGATGCAAAGATTGCTCATGAAGAATCAGTTGTTTTAGCTGAAAAAATTGCTGCTGAAAAAGAAATCGAAAAAGAAGCTCTAGAGAAAAAGAAAGAACTCGAAAAAGAAGCTCTCAAAAAAAAGAAAGAACTCGAAAAAGAATCTAAAATAAATAATAGCGATCAGTAATATTTTTAGATTTTTGTCTTGATGGGATACAAATGAAACGCTGACTTCCTCGTAAGTAAATGTTGACACCCGATTGCTTGTGAAACCAGAGGGCTAACTAAGGTCAATCCTCTTTGGGCTTGGAGACGATTGAGAATCGCTTTTAAAGAGAAATATTGGTTTTGTCCCCAGTTGCCTCCAAAGCTTATTTCGGCTTTTCATGAGACATTGAGCCCCATTGCGATGAAATTAAAAAGGAGCCCTTCCAGGCTCCATGGATCAATTGGGTAATAAGGCTGACCTGACCCCATCTCCTAAAAGATCAAGCAGCAACAGGGGCTGTTTGACGGGAGAAACTAACGATGTTGTTAGCAGTTATGGTTTTGCTCTGACCGAGCAGGCTTCAGTCACTCGCCTGATACCCCGTCGAAGCCATTGCAGCCCCATTTATGGAGCTGAGCGGAATCGAACCGCTGTCCGAGATACTGGTGTGAATCACCTAGTCCATTAGAAAACAGACAAATACATTCTGACAGATCTTTTGGAATTAATCGATTAGTGTTGGAAGAACTTCTTTACCCTTTTTTAATAACTTATAAAGTAATGAAACTCGTTGCATCTATTTCACAAGGTCTTGAAAAAGAGGGTGCAAAAGAGTTGATGGAACTTGGAGCTAAATCAGTTAAAGCTTCAAGGAGGCATATATCATTTGAAGCAGATATGGCTTGTTTATACAGAATACATTTAAGGGCTCGCTTGTCCTTTAGATTTTTAAGAGAGGTTGTTAGATTTCCTTGTCATGGTCCTAATGAGCTCTATGGAGGTATTCAAAGCTTAATTGATTGGGAAAATTGGCTTCAGCCCAGACAAAGTTTTCGAGTAGATGTAACTGGATTTGGAGAAGGATTATCACATACTCATTTCACTGCTTTGCAGGTGAAAAATGCAATTATTGATTTACAAAGAGACCGATTGGGTGTCCGTTCAAGCATTGATTTGAACAATCCAGATATTTGTTTTCATTTGCATTTGTCAAATTATCAAGCCGTTTTGAGCGTTGATGGTAGCAACTCGAGTCTTCATAAAAGAGGGTACAGACCAGCTGTTGGAATAGCTCCGATTAAGGAGACATTGGCTGCAGGTTTAATGAGAATGACTGAGTGGGATGGAACGAATAATTTGGTAGATCCATTATGCGGTTCCGGAACATTTTTGATTGAAGCAGTGAGCATGTTGATTGGACTTGCGTCTGGTATAGATAGACAATTTCTGTTTAAAAATTGGCCAGATTTTGATATCTCTATTTGGAATAAAGAATTAAAAATGGCACAGAAGATTAAACCTTTAAATAGGAAGTTACCTAAAATAATTGGATGTGAAGTTGATGAAATGATTGCTCACTCTGCTAGTGAAAACGTTAGGAAAGCGGGCTTAGAAGATTATATAGAAATAATTAACTGCCCTTTTCAAGAATATCAATTACCGTCTGGATTAGGATTTTTAATTTGTAATCCTCCTTATGGAAAAAGAATAGGAGATGAAAATGAACTACCTAATCTTTATAAACAATTAGGTCAATATTGTAAGGAAAAAGCATCTGGCTGGGAACTTTGGTTACTTAATGGAAATCCAAAACTAAGTAAATATTTAGGGATGAAAGCCAGTCAACGTTTTCAAGTAAATAATGGTTCAATTGATTGCCGTTGGTTGAATTATAAAATTAAATAATTTAATTTTTTCCTAAAACAGCTTTAGTGGTTTTTGCGATTCCCTCCAATGTTTCTGGAAGGTAAGGACCTTTTGCTAGATATCCTCCAATTCTTAGACTCATCCCCGCCAATACAAGATTTAAAATTACTAAAATTAAAATTGTTGATTTGTTATCTATTTCAAGTAAGTCTCTAAGCCAATATCCAAGAATTAATTCAGATCCAACTAGTGCAAATAACATCAATACCCCTCCACTAGCTAAAAAAATCACACCACTTATCAGGCGGCGTTTTTCTCTGTCCATTTCTTGCAGTGCAATGCGGACATGAAGGTCCATCACTGAACTTGCTAATGCAGTAACTCTTGCTGCAGCTCCAATCCCTTTTTTGCGTTCTGAGTTGGTCATTAATTTCTTCTGCCTCCACCAAGCAGTATGCCAAATAAAACTCCAATTCCAGCAGCAATGCCTATGGCTAAGAGGGGCCTTTTTCTTACTGGCTTTTCAATTCGTGGCCTTAGCGTACTGTTTAACTCATCTAAAAGATCTTCAAGCTGTTTTTCGAGAGGCTCCAAAGACTCTGCTAACCCTCTAGTTGTGTCCGTTGCTGAATGAAAAATTTCTTCAAGTTGTTCTTGCACTCCAAAACTGTTTTTTCCTGAATGAACAGATATGACATTGATTAAATCCTCGAGACTGCCTTTAGTTGCTTCTAATGTTTGTTTAGCTAAATCTGGCCAACGCTCTTGAATTTTTGGCAATAAATTATCAAACTGCTCATTGAACCACTGTTCTGGAGACTTTTCAGCAATAGCTTCTTCAGCTTCGGCTGAATTTGATGATGAAGAGGGTGAGGAATTCACTGATTCCATAAACCTAAAGGTTTATTAAAGAATATAGAGTTATTGCCCTAATCGAAACCCCTTGATTGAATTCAATTTTGAAAGTTCCCTCACAAGAATTCTTTTTTTGAAGTTTTAAATGTTTGAAGTCCAAAATTTCATAAGGATTTTTCGTCGTCTTTGCTTACAAATATTGCTATTCGAATACTTATAGTGCTAAAGGTCATTGGTATCTCCTTATTGATCCATGGGCGTCGGAATTTCATCAATGTTTTTTGCTTCTAATACAATCCCTACTGATGTTGGCTTAGTTCTAGCTGCAATTGCAGGTGCTGGAAGCCTTCTTTTAATTGCTTTAAGGTTTGTCCCTGAGGCTAAAAGCTAAAAAATTTATCTTAAAGCAATTTTTATTGAGGAGATTTATCTCCTAAATAGTTTTTATGGAAATTTCTTGTTTAGTTTTTTAATATTGTTCAATTGAGTAATCTTTGTAAAAAAAATGTTTATAGGTGGGCTTTGTTTAAACACATTGGTTCACCAAGCGATACTAAAGGTGTTCATTATGATTTGCTTGTAGAAGACAAAGAATTTTGTAAAACTTGGCGCTTGAGTGATATTCCGTTGTTGGATGGGCCTTATGTTGATTCCGTTTGTATCGCGCCTCATAATCTTTACTGGCTAGATATTAAAGAAAAGGTTGTTTCAGGTAATAGAGGATTTGCAAAGAGAATCAAGCAAGGTAATTTCTTGCAATCATTTGCATCAGTCGAGGATAACTCGATAAAGTTATCTTTGATATGGGACAAGCGTGAAGCGGATTTAGTATTAGATGACAATGGTTGCAGAATTTTCAGTAAAAAAAAGTAAATATTTCTTCTGAGCTAGAAGGACTTGAGTTTTTCTCATATTTAGCTAATGTCATTCTTATTGTGTATGGGTTCTGTTGGTCCATATCAACCACGTAGATTTGTCTCATTTCAAGTCCTTTGGTGGGTCGATGTCGATTCCACTTGAAGAGGGCTTTACTGTTGTAACAGGTCCAAATGGTTCAGGTAAAAGCAATATTCTTGATGGAGTTTTATTTTGTTTAGGGCTTGCAAATAGCCGAGGCATGAGAGCGGACAGATTACCTGACTTAGTCAATAGTGGCGTATTAAAAGCTGGAAAATCTTCAGAGACTAAAGTAACTGTCAAATTTGATTTAAGTGATTGGAAGCCCGATGAAGCCGAAGAAGGGATAGAACCTGCTGAAGAAGGGCCTTGGATTAAGCCTGATCAAAAAGAATGGACAGTATCAAGAAGATTGAAAGTTATGCCAGGAGGCTCCTATGCTTCCACTTACAGCGCAGACGGTGAGACTTGTAATTTACAGCAATTGCAAACCCAATTAAGGCGTCTAAGAATCGATCCTGAAGGGAGCAATGTTGTTATGCAGGGAGATGTTACTCGGATTGTTTCTATGAGTAATAAAGATCGCAGAGGTCTAATAGACGAACTTGCTGGTGTTGCACTGTTTGATACACGTATTGATCAAACTCGTACAAAGTTGGATGATGTTTATGAAAGGCAGGAACGTTGTCGGATTGTTGAACAAGAACTGATTCTTTCCAAACAGCGTTTGCAAAAAGATTGTGAAAAAGCAAGTTTATATAAAGATCTAAAAAATCAATTATTAATTGGCAGACAGCAAGAATTAGTTTTATCCTATGAGAATGCAAAAAAGGGCTTGGAAAAATTAGATATAGATCACCAACAATTGCTTAAAAAAGAAAAAATAGATTCAGAAAATTTACTTAATCATGAAAATGATTTAAGTAAATGTATAGAAAAATTAGATACTTTACAAAAAAATGTTAAAGAACTTGGTGAAGATCAATTGCTTGAAGTTCAAGGTAAACTAGCAGGGATTGAATCTCAACATAGAGAGCTAGAAAGACAAGGACTTAATCATAGAAATGAAGGAGAAAAATTACAGGAATCTAGAAATAATCTTCTACAGAAAAAGAAAGATTATCAAACTGATTTGCAAAGTAAAATGAATGAGATAAATCCTAAAGATCTCGAAGAAGCTGACTTAAGATGTAAAGAAGCTGAGGCTTGGGTTGAGTCGTCGAGAAGGAAGCTTTCAGATGTAGCAGGTCGTTCTGGTGCATGGATAGAAAAACATCAGAAAGCAAGAGATGATCTTAATAAGATTCGATTGGAGTTAGATCCTAAAAAACTAGAGAAACAAAATATTGAAGAAAGTTTATTGCAATTAAATGTTATTTTAAAAGAATTAGAGACTGATCAAAAAGCTGATGAATCTTCCAATCAAAAAGTACATATAGAAATTAGTAATTTGAATAAAAAATGGGATAATATTTTAAATTTACTGTCTCTTAAGCAAGAAGAATTTAAGTTATTAGTATCCGAAAAAGGTATACAAGAGCGCACTAAATATAGATTAGAGAAAGAACAAGCTAAGCTCCAAAATGATATTGCTCGTTTAGAAAGTAGAAGAGAAATGATATCCGAAAGTCGAGGGACTAATGCAATAACTTTGTTACTAGAGTCTGGTTTAGAAGGTATCCATGGCCCTGTTGCTAATTTAGGTGAAGTGGAAGATCGTTATAGGATTGCTCTTGAAGTAGCTGCGGGCGCAAGGCTTGGACAGGTTGTTGTAGATAGCGATCAAATTGCTGCAAAATCAATTGATCTTTTAAAACGAAAAAGAGCTGGCAGATTGACTTTTTTACCTCTTAATAAGATTTTAAAAAACTCTCAAAATAGGTCTGATGTATTCCAGAGATCTGTTCATACTAATCTCAATAAAAGTACTGGATTGATTGGCAAGGCTATTGATTTAATTAAATATGATTCAATATATAAAAATGTTTTTTTGTATGTTTTTGGTGAAACCATAGTTTTTAGTGACTTGTCATCAGCTCGTAATCAAATTGGCATGAAAAGAGCTGTTACTTTAGAAGGCGAATTGCTGGAGAAGAGTGGAGCGATGACAGGTGGAAGTTTGAATAATAGAGCCTTGGGTTTGAGTTTTGGAAGATTAAAAGATAATGATGAATGTGATCTTTTGAAGAATAGATTATTAGAAGTAGGTGAGACCCTAACTAATTGTCAAAAGAACGAAAATCAACTTATTCATAGACTAGAGAATCTTAGAACTCAGCTCAGTAAATTAGAGCAAGAGAAAGCAGCACTTGATGCTGAAAGAGTAACTTCTAAAAGATCAAATTCACCTTTATTAGAACGCCAAAGTCAGCGCTCAAAAAGGATTGATGATCTTCAAAAATCTAAAAAAGAAAAGTCATTTCAATTAGAAGATATTAATTTGAGTATTAAACCTTTAGAGTTTGTGTTATTAGAAATTGAGCAGGAAGAGAAATCAATAGATAAATCAAATGACTCATCTGTGTGGTCTGAATTACAAAATGATCTAGAAGATGCCGATAGAAATCTTCTTTCTTATAGAAATAAAAGAGATGAGATTTTAAATAAACAATCCCAAAACAAGCTTGCAATTGATCGATTAAATGATCAAGAAAATTCTTTAATAAGCGAAGAAAAACGCTTAAAGGATTCCATAGATACGCTTGCTTCTGCTCATTTGGCTTGGCGTGAGCAAAGCAAACTACTTAATATCAGTCGTCAAGATTTGATCAATCAACAAAAAGATTTAGAAACTCGCTTTGGGGAACAACGAAGAGAAAGAGATTGCGTGGAAGCTGATGTAGCTAAAAAACGATTGAGTTTACAAGAAATGCAATGGAGTCTCCAACGTTTAAGGGAAGATCAAAAAAACATGAAGGAAGAGATACGAATGGAAACCATTCGATTTACTGAATTAGAGAAAAAGCTTCCTAATCCTAAGCCTTTGATTTCAGATGAAATAAGAGAGAATGGTTTGGATGCTTTACTTTCTAAATTGGAAGCTTTGCAGAAAAGAATGGAGGAATTAGAACCTGTAAATATGCTTGCATTGGATGAGTTGTCTAAATTAGAAGAGAGATTGAATGAACTTGAAAATAGACTTCAAGTTCTAACTGATGAAAGATCACAGTTATTGCTTCGAATAGAGACAGTTGCAACTTTGCGTCAGGAGGCCTTTATGGAGGCTTTTAAGGCGGTTGATACACATTTCCGTGAAATTTTTGCAAGTCTCTCTGAAGGAGATGGACATTTGCAGCTTGAAAATCCTGACGAACCTTTGGAAGGTGGCTTGACTTTGGTCGCTCATCCAAAAGGTAAGCCTGTAAGGCGGCTTGCGGCTATGTCAGGTGGAGAAAAATCTTTAACAGCTTTGAGTTTTCTTTTTGCTTTACAACGTTTTAGACCTTCTCCTTTTTACGCGCTTGATGAAGTAGATAGTTTCTTGGATGGAGTCAATGTTGAAAGGTTAGCGGCCTTAATTGCTCAACAAGCTCAACAGGCACAATTTCTCGTAGTAAGTCATAGAAGACCTATGATTGCAGCCTCGATGAGGACTATTGGGGTTACGCAAGCAAGGGGAAATCACACTCAAGTTGTTGGGTTGCCAATCGCAGCTTGATTGAATTTACTAAGATGATTCAATATGGTTCCACTAATCTCATTTCTGCATATTTGAGTTGACCAACACCCAAGCCCCACAAGAATCAACATCAGCTGTCCCTAGTGACAGATTATGGCTTCGTTCTGAGTTAATGGGAACTCAGGTTATTACACGTGATACTGGACGCAGGTTGGGTCTTGTAGGAGAAGTTGTTGTTGATATTGATCGTAGAGAGGTTGTTGCTTTGGGGCTACGAGATAATCCCCTAACACGTTTTTTACCTGGTTTGCCAAGATGGCTTCCTCTAGATCAGATTCGTCAAGTAGGGGATGTGATTTTAGTTGATACAATTGATTCCTTAAGCGAAAGCTTTGTTCCTGAAAGATTCAATAAAGTTATCAATTGCCAGGTTATCACTGAATCTGGAGATCAGTTGGGGAGAGTACTTGGATTTTCTTTTGATATTGAAACTGGAGAATTACTTACTTTAGTGATGGGAGCACTAGGTGTACCTTTATTAGGCGAAGGGGTCCTAAGTACTTGGGAGATGCCTGTTGATGAAATTGTTAGTAGTGGTCCAGATCGAATAATTGTTTATGAGGGAGCTGAGGAGAAATTAAAACAATTAAATAGCGGTTTCCTTGAAAAGCTTGGTGTAGGTAATTCGGGATGGGAAGACAGTGAAAGAGAAAGGTACAGAGTTAATCTTGTCCCAGTTGAAAATCAATTAACTTCTGGTGAAAGTACAAATGATGATCAAAGACTTCTAGAGCAATCCCAGGAAATATTGGGGGAAGAAGAGATGGAATACGTAGAATTACAAGATTCAGAAGAACAACAATATAATAATGAATTAAGATATTTAGATGAACCTAATCAGTCCTCAATTTATTCTGAAACTGATGAAGATGAAGTAAACTTTAGCGAATCAACTTTCAAAAACAGATCTGACAACTTTGAGGCTAAAATGTCCTATCAAAATACTCAGAATAAATCAAAAATTTCAAGAGAAGAAGAACCTATGGATGTCGAACCCTTAGAAAAATTATCGACAAATAATTCTCAAGATATGATTTCTAATGATAAAGAACTTATAGATATTGAAGATCCATGGTGATTAATTTAAAAGTTTTTTTTCTTTAAGAAGATCAATAATTTGATAACAAAATTTCTTTATCGCCCCTTTACTACCTCTTAGTGATTGTAAATCTTCTTTTTGGCCATAAAGCCTTTTTGGTGAATTTAGCCAATCAATAGTTTCTTCAGCTATTTGCTTGGGGGTTATATTCCCCACTCTTTCAGGGACAATCATCTTTTTTGCATATATATTAGGCCAAGCCAAATATCCTCTTTTTTTCAGTTTTATAAAGCTAATTAATACCCCTAGGCACCATTTTAAAATTGGTAATCTAGCTATTACACCTACAAATCCATCCCATGCTTCCATGACTAAAATATGTTGCGTAGGAACAACAACTATCATTGGAATATTTAATGATCCCAGCTCAGCAGTATTTGCTCCTACTGTTGTTAGTGCGATATCACACTGGCTTAGATCACTATATGCTGGATGATTTTCTTGTATTAAAATGACTGTTGAATTATTAGTTATTAATATTCCTCTTTCTTCTTTTGTATTGGCCTTAGTAATTGATTTGATTCCAGATTTATATTGTTTTGAAATTGGATTTTTTCTACTACCAAAGTATTTAATTTCATTTATATTTGTTGTTGGAGCAAGAGGTATTAGGAACTGACAATCTGGCATTGATTTTGATATTTTATCTGCCACATCGAGAAAGAATGGAATTCCAACTTTTAGTTTCGCACTTTTCGAACCTGGTAGTAGAGCAATCCACTTCCCAGAGGGAAGTGGATTATCAACTTTTGCATTTTCAGTTAAGTCGGCTGTTAGGTCTCCTATAACTGAGCAACGAGGTTGAATTCGTTTTGGTAATTTCTCAACTATCCTTTCGGACATTGCAACAATTCTATTATTCCAAAAAGGCCATCTGGCTATCCACTCTGCATATGTCATATGTAAATATCCCAATCTTGCTGAAAGTAGAACGCTCCAAAATTGATCTCCTCCTAAAAAAATCACTAACCCGTTGGATGGCCATGGACCATATTTTTTAGGGTTTAAAAGAAGCTTCCAGAAATTTTCTGCTTTTATTATTTTTTCAAATTGCAACCATTTTTTGGCAGCAAAAATTTCATTACCAGTAGCATTAGGGCATGGGACAAGTACTAAATTTAACGATGTTGAAGAGTTGCGAACTCTTGGTTTTAGCTTTATTTGTTTATGAAGCTCTTTAGCAAGTGGCTTCACCCAAGTCGCTAGTTCACCCGGTCCATTTGAGACAAAAATAATTGCTAAAGAATTATGACTCATTTATTGATGAGCATCAGTTTTGAAGAATGCGGATGGCGAGACTTGAACTCGCAAGGCCGAAGCCACATGTTCCTTAGACATGCGCGTATACCAATTCCGCCACATCCGCAAGTTAACTCAGTTAAGCACCAAGTAACTCTGATCATAATGCTTAACCTATTAAGCTTCTACTTAATGGGTTTCAATCTTGGGCACCAATCCTGATACGATCCGGCTGAGGACCTAATAATTTTGAATGCCCATAGGCAAATTGCTCATAGCTAATCGTGGCGAAATAGCTTTAAGAATTCTCCGAAGCTGTCGTGAGATGGGGATAGCTACGGTTGCTGTTTACAGTACTGTGGATAAAAATGCTTTACATGTTCAATTAGCTGATGAAGCTGTATGCGTTGGAGATTCTCCTAGCAGTAAAAGTTATCTAAACGTTCCAAACATAATCGCTGCAGCAACTTCAAGAGGAGTAGATGCTATTCACCCTGGTTATGGATTTTTAGCTGAGAATGATCGATTTGCAGAGATTTGCGGTGACCACGGGCTTATTTTTGTTGGCCCATCTCCTCATGCAATTCGTTCTATGGGTGATAAGTCGACAGCTAAATCGACTATGCAAAATGTTGGAGTGCCTACTGTCCCTGGAAGTGAAGGCTTGCTAGATAGTGTTTCAGATGCATCTAATCTTGCCTCTGAAATGGGTTATCCAGTGATGATTAAAGCAACTGCAGGAGGCGGTGGAAGAGGCATGCGTTTAGTTACTCATGCTAATGAATTGGAGAATCTTTTTAAAGCTGCGCAGGGGGAAGCAGAGGCTGCATTTGGTAACCCAGGATTATATATGGAGAAATTTATTGATCGCCCAAGACATGTAGAGGTTCAGATTCTTGCTGATCGATTTGGTAACGTTGTTCACCTTGGAGAAAGAGATTGCTCAATACAAAGACGGCATCAGAAATTGTTAGAGGAATCGCCAAGTCCAGCTTTAGATGATCACCTAAGAATAAGAATGGGAGAAGCAGCAGTTGCAGCAGCAAAAAGCATCAATTATGAGGGTGCTGGAACGGTTGAATTCCTTCTTGATAGGAACGGAAGTTTTTATTTTATGGAAATGAATACTCGAATACAGGTTGAACATCCTGTTACTGAGTTAGTTACTGGTATGGATTTAATTTCAGAACAATTACGTATCGCGGGAGGAGAAAAATTACAATTTTCTCAATCAGAGGTCAAGCTGGAGGGACATGCAATTGAATGTAGAATTAACGCAGAAGATCCAAGTCATAACTTTCGACCTTCCCCAGGAAAAATTACAGGTTGGTTACCTCCTGGTGGCCCTGGTGTAAGGGTAGATAGCCATGTTTACACTGGTTACGATATTCCTCCTTTTTATGACTCCTTAATAGGAAAATTAATTGTTTGGGGTAAAGATAGAGAAGCGGCATTAAAAAGGATGGAAAGGGCTTTAAATGAATGTGCAGTCACAGGAATTACCACTACAATTGATTTTCATTTGAAATTACTTAAAAGAAAAGAATTTATAGATGGGGATGTGCATACAAAGTTTGTTGAACAAGAAATGTTGTAAATATCTACTAAGATCAAAATATAATTTGAGTTAACAAACCTTGTTGTCCAAGAAACAATTCGCGAAAGAGACTTAAGAGACCAACCCATATAATCGGAGTAACATCTACGCCTCCTATCGGTGCAACAATTTTTCGAGTAAAAACCAATATAGGTTCAGTTGGTAAAAAGATAATTGGCCAAAAACCAGTTCTTAAATCTATTTTTGGATACCATGTCAAAATAATTCTTAGAAGGAATGCAAGGGTAAGCGCACCTATTAAAAAACCCATTAAAAAATGTAGGGTTGGAAGACTTTTAACTAATAGAGGCATCACAAAGCTCAAAGCATTAATGAATAGATGGTCTAAATCATCTTTTATTGCGTAAGATTACTCGGTCTTGCATAAGAATTAGCTGAAATGGCTTTTCATTTATTGAATTTGTTCCTTAGTGCTGGAACTTCTAGTGAAGCTGCTACGAGCTCTGCTGTTGGAATGATTGGGAGTTTTCTTGCCGCTGGAGCTTTGATAGTTGCACCTGCTGCTGCTGCATTGATCTGGGTTAGCCAAAAAGATTCATTGAGTAGATAGCCCTAGCAATCACCTATTAATGCCATAGAATAATCATATTAAGGTTGGTTTCAACCTGAAAATGTTTATTTAAGAGGGCAAACTTGGTCAATGCCAGTCTAAATTGGGCCAGCATTGTTGGCATAGTTCTTGCTGTATGCGGAGCTGGCTTATATTTTCTTAGATCTTTTAAGCCAGCATTGGCAAGAGATTATGACGTTTTTTTTGCCGCTATTGGTTTACTTTGTGGCGGAATTTTGTTTTTTCAAGGGTGGCGTTTAGATCCCATTCTTCAGTTTGGTCAGTTTTTGCTTGCTGGAACCACTGTTTTCTTCGCTTATGAAAGTGTTCGGCTGAGAGGGATTGCAACAGATCAAGCACGAAGATCTTCATATTTTGATGAAGAACCAGAGTTGCCCAGATCTTCTCGAAGAGATTTGTCTGATGCTGACTCTGATAGGAATTATGATCGATTTGAGGAATCGCAACCTATAAATCGAAGATTTGCAGGTAGAGATGAATATCAAGAACAATATTCAGATGATGAAAATTATGAAAGACGACCATCGAGGGCGTCAATCCCCGAGCAGGCTGTAAGTAGAAGGCCTAGAAATATTAGTTCTTCAGAAATCAATTCTCGAGGAGCTGAGAGAGAGAGGAGAATGGAACGATTTAATTCCGAATCTTCATCAGATAGACCATCAAGCTTTGGAGATAGACGAACTAGTCGACAAGAAACTAGGCAAGGGACTCGTCCTTCTGCAAGTGGTCAAACATCAAGTCGTAGAGGAAATGGAGCACCTCCCAATCTCTCTCAAGCATCATCTTCAAGGCTAAATTCTGATAATGCAACGAGACCCTCTCCTGGATTTAATAGGCCTTCTAAAACTAACAACAATATTGAAGATGCTGCTTTTTCTAGCACTGAAAAAGGAGCAAGACGAGTTAGTAGAAGAAGTACAAAAAATTCCGGTGAAAACCCTGTTAATGAAAGACCATCTT
>QBVH01000017.1 GCA_003284445.1 Prochlorococcus sp. AG-311-D23
ATATATAAACTCTCTAGGGTGCTTGTATAAGTGATTAATTTTTAGATGCCTAACCCATTATTTGCAGTACCACTCAATATGGGAACAGGTACATGGATCGTAACGATTGTTGCTGGTTTAAGTTTTGTCGTGATGTTTGGTATTGCTTCTGCCTTTGGCGACTTTCAAGGATTGATCAATACAACATTAGAAAATGATTCAATTGCAAGAGAGAACAGGCAAAACAAAAAATAAAAAAAGGACTGAGCCAAGTCACTACCGATTTTCTAGAGAAACCTTCTTCATTTATGTGATGCCTAATTGAAGAAGCAACAAAAAGAGGCATGATGTTGAATATACTCTTTTTGAAAAAATGGTCTTAATGAGATTAATTAAGGCAGATAAATGATAAGCCGAGCGTATTCAAAAAAAAATTAAATTTCAGCAACTATCAAATGCTTTGCCTTGGTTTGGCAATTGTTTAGTAATGGGAATAGCTATTGCAATTTTTTTTCTAAATCATCGTGAAAAAAAAACAATACGTTTAAGTGTTTCGTAATAACCTATTTAGCAATTCCAATCTTTCTAATAATTACTGTTTACGGATATTTAATTCTTAAGTAATGGCTAATTATCGTATAGCAGCTTTATTTTAAGTTTTTGTTTTAAAGCCATTAGCAGGCTGGAAGAACAAGGATTAACAGGTTTAGAAGTTGTGGCTGGAGTTGGAAAAAGATTGCTGATTTTTACGGCGTAAGTCCTTCAACAGTTGGGAGAAAGCCATTCCTTGACGCTTGGAGAATACTTTTTGATTTCAAAGGAAAAACCAAACCTAATAATTTATAAACTTATTCACTATCAAGGAGATTAGAACATCTGTCCATATCCCTTTGAGCAGCGTTGGATAATTAGCTTGGGTTATATCTTTTTCAATTGTCACTTGACTTAGATCTTTATTCATATTAAACAATGCTTGCTTTTATTATTTTTTAATTTTACTTTTTTAATTAATAAACGAAATCTATTTATTAATACATTACTGAGTCTTGATTTATACGTTCTCGAAAAATTAAAATTATTTTTTTTTAATAGTCAATGTAAATAAAAGATATTACATCTTGAATTGGAATTTCAAGTAGAGATGAGAATTATGTTGGTTACTATGGTTTTTGATTAGGATACACTCTGATGAGTATTTGATTACATCGAATAGCAATAATTTTTATGACGAGATTATAGAAAAAAGTTATTAATAAATAACTTCGACTTCTAGAAGATCAAATGAGTAATTTTAACGATTTTCAAAAAATGATAAAAAATTTGAATGATGAAAATTTATCAGAACTATGTGAGGAATTTCTTACCAATCATGAGGCTGCAATGAATAAATTGTTTAAATATTGCAGTGAATTTGGATTAATATTTGATAGTCAAGAGATCAAGGAAAATATGACTATTATGCATAATAATGGTGAATTTGATAATATTATATGTTTTGGGATTGAGTTATCAGAAAACCAATTATATAAAAAGTTTCACCCATCTTAGAAAGTTTTCCCTGAAGAATTACATGCTCTGACGTAATCTTTTTATGAGGATTGTTGAAAATCCAGTAAACAAACCAGCGTGAATAGCCAGGATAGCAATGATTCTAGCTCGTTAACCCAGTACCGAACATGGTTAAACTTAGAGAGTTTTTGCGAAGAGAGGACAGAATTTCACCAACTGTACTCCGATCTGAATTGATGATGCTTCCTTCTAAATCTATGATTAATCATTAGTCCTAAAAAGAATTCTCCCCGGCCTTATGTTCGGTTGAAGTAGAGCTTTCCTATCTTTTTTTTGTTGCTTTTCTGAGAGCTCTATGTGGATTAGAAATTTTAAGTTTTTTCAATTGGCGCCATTGTTAATCCTTTGCTAATCAGTTGCTGATGATATAGCTCAGCCTGTTCAAAGGGGCCTCTCCACACTTCCGCTAAACCTTCCCTATCTACTTCTACTGCCAGTAACCATGATCTTTTTTCACTCATTCCTGGGATGATTGTCACAAGACAATTTGCCACATGTTCAAACGTATTGAAATTATCATCAAGCACTATTATCCTAGCTTCTGGATATTTTATTTTTGTTGTCTTTGGATCTAAGACTGTAGTAGTTGAATTGGTTGAAAATTTCATAGCTGTTGCTGCTGGTAAGTGCAAAACATCCTTCAACATTTAGGCAGTGGTCTAAGCATTAAAAAGCTCTCCTTATTCTTCCCTTTTCCACTCCTTGTACCATTGGCGATCATCAAGCCATCTAATGAGAGGCCAATTAATGAGTATGGATGCAAACAGAACTCCTAAAATAGAAAATCTTCCTGAATTAATAACGCTTAGAAGAGTTGGAGGTATGGACATGATTACTGCTGTAAGACATGCTCTTCTAGCGGACATTTTTGTTCTCATGACAAGATCTTATCCTTTTTTAGACCTTCAACTATTCGGCTTGAGCAATAAGTAAATAACCTTACAGAGTTAATACTCAACTTCCAGTTTTTTCTAGACAAATACTGTTTGTTGTGACCAAAATGGCTTTAAAAGGTCCTTACTTCGACTATGGATTCTCATAAAGAAACTCATAGGTATGCTTTCGAGCTAGTAAAAGCAGCAAGGTCAATGCCAGTTGATCGGGCTGAAAAACAACCTCATATTCAAGAAATAAGAACTCAATATCAAAAACAAGCTTTAAAACTTAGAACAAATAAAAAGTTCAACTAATCGTTTATTAATTCTGACTTCCCGAATTCTCTACAAGGGATTTGATTCAGAATCAAACTTTTAAGATTAAAAAAAGATATTCTGTCTTTTAGCCTTCATGGCTTTTTCATTGATGAGTTATGCAACGTTTGCCATTGCAGTTGAAGTTTGCCCCCTGTAGAGGTACAAGAACTTTTCAGGAGCACAAAACCAATTTATGGAGAGTCATTTACATATCCTGATGGTAAAGGAGAAATGCGACTTTATAAAGTTGATGTTCAGCCAGGTGGTGTTGTGTTGTCCCCCTTCATTTTCACGAGGCACCATTAATCAGCCATATCGAAAAGGTTCAATTAACGCTAAAAACGAAGAAAGGTAAGAGCACAACTTTTCGTGAGGGAGATTCTTTTGTATTGTCAGCTGATACTCCTCCCCATACCATGTCTAATAATGGAAAAGTACCATCAGTCATGTGGGTAACTGTTACTACAGCTGAAGGAGTTCCTAGTCTCACCAATGTTGAAGGATAAAAATTTTCGATTTCCATCAAATTGATATTTGTGTAAAAGAGGCTGACTTAGATCAGTCCTTTTTCATGAGATCAATCAGAAGTTATAAATGTCTATTCCTAAGGAGAAGAATCATATTCCGTAGTCTTTTGCCATGATGTAAAGATGAACTTCGCTGATAACTGGGCAGGGGTTTTCGTTGTGATTACTTTCCTGACTCTTAGAGAAGCCCAGATCATTGGAGGCATCGTCCCAAATCTGATTGCATTTGGATTGTTTCTTGGAGCAATTGGATACTTTGCTTCAACTGGGAAAATGGCTGAAATGTTTGGCTGAAAGAAGTAGTAGAACAATCAACTTTAATGTCTTTGCTCTGACACAAAAAACTGTGTCAGAGCAAAGACATTAAAAAAGACAGGGTAGCAAACCTGTCTATGACTGATCGGGTAGCACAGGATTAGAACCTGCTACAAAATGCTCCTAAAGCAACGAACAGCATCTTGGTCATACTAAGTTTTTAAGCTATGGTAATTTTCGCTAAATTTTGCCGAGTTTGTCATGATAACAAGGCAATATTTGTCCGCAATTTGTCCACATATTTAAAATAAATAAAAGGTAACTTTTACAAAATGGCTACCAGAATTAATAAATATTTAAGTGAAGTCGGTTACTGTTCTAGAAGAGTCGCGGATAGACTAATTAAAGAAGGGAAAGTAGTCATTAATGGTTCAATTCCAGAAATGGGTACAAAGGTAGAGGAAGGTGATCAAATAAAAGTTGACGGTCAAAGAATAGAAAAATCAACGCAAAAAAATATATACTTAGCCTTTAATAAACCTGTTGGGATTGTTTGCACAACCGATAGAAAAGTAGAACAGAACAACATAATAGATTTCATTAAATATCCTACAAGAATTTTTCCTATTGGAAGATTGGATAAGCCCAGTGAGGGATTAATTTTTTTAACTAATGATGGAGATATCGTAAATAAAATACTCAGAGCAAGAAATAATCATGAAAAAGAATACATCGTAAGCGTTAATCGTCCGATTAATAGAGACTTTATTCAAAGTATGAGTAATGGAGTTGAAATATTAGAAACTATAACCAAAAATTGTTTCGTAAAACAATTGGGGGCGAATAAATTTAAAATTATACTGTCTCAAGGACTTAACCGTCAGATTAGGAGAATGTGTGAGTCCTTAGGGTTCAGAGTACAATCATTAAAAAGGGTAAGAATTATGAATATTAAGTTAGACGTACCAATAGGAAAATATCGCGAATTTACCAAAGAAGAACTTTTAGAATTAAATCGATTACTCGAAAACTCTTCAAAAACATTTGACTAATCAAATATCCCCTTTTTTTAGCTTAATAAGATTACGTTTGTCTTTTTTTGTCTCCCTATCTCTGCGGACAGAATTTGCTCAATAAAAAAACAGGCTGGGAAACCTGTCTGACATATAGGGGTAAAGGATTAAAACATCTGACCTAGTTCTCCCAAAGGACATAGACGTAGATACTAAGACTGTCTAAATGTCCGCAATAACAACATATCAAGCGGATCATACTAATGAGCCTGAGACTTTGGATTCTCAAAATTGTTATGTATTTAAAGGAGTTAAAATATCTCAGCTACCCCCTACAGCCTGCTACCCATGGTGGGTAGTGAGTTGAAAATCCAGATTCAAGAAGCTCTAAGCATAAATACTTAATATAAAAAATATGTTCATATTGAACACTTTTCTATTCATCAGGTAGCAAAATGTATCGGAGAATACATTTTTATCTTGCTACGAACTCGTATCGGAAAGATTGGAATAGCTTTGATTGCAGTACCAGCTATTCAGCTTATCTTTGCGTTATTTCTCCCCGCTAATGCAACCGAATCAAACCTCTCAGATGCAGACAATACATTAATTTTGACCTCATCGGCTTTGGTTCTGCTTATGACACCAGGTCTTGCATTCTTTTATGGAGGCTTTACGCAGGCAAAGAATGTTCTCAACACAATGGCAATGAGCTTTGTGATGATGGGTATAGCAACCCTTGTTTGGTCAACAATTGGATTTAGTCTTGCTTTTTCTGATGGTGGAGCTTCAAATGCATATATAGGAAATCCATCTACTTATGCATTTTTAGAAAATCTTCCTTTTAACTGGGAGGGATTGCAAATCCCAGGTCTAAGTTTTGCGCTCTTTCAAGGGATGTTTGCAATAATCACTCCTGCCTTAATATCAGGAGCTCTTGTAGAAAGAATTAGTTTCCGCTTTTGGTGCTTCTTTACTCCAATCTGGATTTTGCTTGTTTATGCACCTCTAGCTCACATGGTTTGGGGAGGAGGATTACTTGGTAAAGATTTAGATTTCGCAGGAGGCACAGTAGTTCACATAAGTTCAGGAGTCTCTGCTTTAGTTCTTGCTGGATTAATAGGTTCTCGTAGTACTTGGCCCAAAGGAATTAAGCCACCACATGATATTACTCAGATATTGATAGGAACTGGTTTGCTCTGGTTTGGTTGGTTTGGCTTTAATGGAGGCAGTCAATTAAGTGTAAATGGAGCAGAACTACCTTTTACTACTACTCATGTTTCTGCTGCTGCTGGATTAGTTACTTGGGCATTAATTGAGTCAATAAAAGATGGGAAATCAACTGCAGTAGGGATGGCGACTGGTGCAGTTTCCGGATTAGTAGGTATCACTCCTGCTGCTGGTTTCGTAAGTCCAGGAAGCGGAATGTTGATAGGTGCTATTACTTCGGGCCTTTGTTATTTATCCGTTCAATTGAAAATCAAATTATCTTTTGATGATTCCTTAGATACATTTGCTGTGCATGGTGTAGGTGGAACAGCAGGTGCTCTTCTTACTGGGTTATTTGCTAAATCAGAGTTAATAGCTTCTCATCCAGCAGGAATAGTACTTGAAGAGCAAGGTAGAATGGCATTGATATTAGGTCAATTTCAAGCTGTCTTTGTCGCATATGGAATAGCTGCAATTGGAACATTTGTAATTGCAATAGTTTTGAAATCACTAGGTTGCAATTTTAGAGTAAATAGCAGAGAAGAGCAGTCAGGATTAGATATCTCTCAACACGGAGAGGAGGCTTATATGGAGAAGACTGGATCTCCAAGCGCAACATGATACTTTAATAAATTAAAAGATTGAAAAGACCCTAAATCAAGGAATTGATCTAGCTGGAACAAATTGAATAAAACACTATAAAAGCGCTGATAAATGTAAGACCTTTTTAACTGTTCCGGAAAGAAAAAAGCCAAATAGAATTTGTTTGGCTTTCAATGATTCTCAAATACATCGACTGTTAAATGACCTAAGTGATGAAAGATGGAAGTTTGCAATTTTACATTATGCAGTGAATGGAATAAGAAATGAAGAACTAAGATATACAAGAATCAAAGACGGGGCAGAAGAAAAGGAATCGAAGCTCTCAGAACTCACCTTTGAAGGAAAAATGTATGTAATGTTCAATGAAATGAGGCACAAATGATTGGTGAAGTGTTAGTCCCTTATACATTCAGACATCTTTATGCAAAGGCTTCTCATGCTGCTGGTATTCCGATAACTAACATTGACCTGCAATGGGTCACCACAGAAGTGCATCATCAAAGTTATGCAAGATTCATTTCAGACGGTACGGCTGATCTGTATGCCAAACAAAATACGAAGGTCTCCTAAATATGAAAAAGAGATTCAACGCGCTCAAATACTTTGCTCCTCTAGTTCAGATAGCCCTGTGCCCTGTAACTATTCTGTTTTTATGGAGTGTGTTTACAGGTCCTCAATCAATCCCTGTGGATAATAAAGAATTAGTTCGGAAAGAATAGATAAACGTCTAATGTATACATCTCATAAAAGTTGACATAATAGACGTATGAAAAGTTTTTTAAGTTATGCCATAGCATTTCTTTTTATCTTTATAGCACTTTCATCACAAGTTCATGGTTTTGAAAATGAATCGATCCTAGATACGTCTCAAATATTAATTGCAAAAAATACGCAAAGAGATTTTGCAGTGCTAAAGCCGATCATTATTTTGAGGGATTAGGCAATGAGAAAACTCTTAAATATTCATACTTTAAATATAGGATTGATGAGAGATGAGATTGTTTTAAAGGGTATGTACAAGCCATTAATCAATCAAATATGAGAGAAGTGCCTTATTAGCAATGATGAAGAAAGAGAACTAAATGAATTATTCACAAAGTAACCGTAGCCAAGACAAATTCATTAATTACTTCAGGGCCAAACTATTATAATTTTGAATATGTTAATTTATCTTCTAAGAAATCCTTAATCTATAGACTTAGTCGAAAGTCCTATTCTTAAGCCATCAATACTCCTAAGCACGTCTAAAACACTAATTACATAACCATGAGATATATTTTTATCTGCATTGAGAACAACTAAATTCTTATTTTCATTAGTTAAATTAATCAACTTAACTTTCATATCCTGTAAGTCTGTTCTTATTTTATTTAAAAATAAATTACCAGACTTATCAATAGATACATTTACAAATTTATTATTCTGATCGATCGAATAACTTGCCTTAGGCAAATCAACAGATATGGTTTCAACACGCGTTAAATAAAGACTAGAAATTATAAGAAAAGCTAAAATAGAAAAGATAATATCTATCATAGGCAAAATATCGATTTTATTTTTATTCTCAATATCTTCTTTTAAGTAGATCATTATTGTAATTTATTTGTTCTATATAGGATTTCAAATTTACCACAATACTGATTTAGAATTGAATTTTGCTTCTTCCATAAACTATTAAAGTAGTTAGAACAAACCAGTGTGATAATGGCAACTATTAAACCAGCAGCTGTAGAAATCAATGCCTCACTTATACCACCAGTAACTTGTTGAACATTTTCACCCGCTTCTCCCAATTTAATAAACGAGAATGAATTAATTAGGCCCAGAACTGTTCCCAAAAGTCCAAGCAATGGAGAAATAGTAATTATCGTAGAGAATATATTACTAAACTTTCCAAATTCAGATTGAATTGATTGAATTGATATTTCTAAAGCTAATTTTATGTCAATATTTCTTTTATCCTTTAAAAAAGATTGGTCTATAATTTTCAAGGCATCTAACAACACTGTTTCTAGTGGAATTGGAGAAATCTCATTTAATTTCATATAATCCACAGAAGAAATAGTTGAATATTTTTCAACAGTAAATATCAGTTTCTTGTCATTATTTACAAAGGCCTCATTCCAGTATGCAAATCTTTCAAATATACACGCTAAAGAGGTAATTGAAATAAACAACAATGGCCACATAACTATGCCGCCAGACTTGAAGAGATCAAACAAGAAGACTTATAATAAAGATTACTGTAATAATCCTAATAAAAGAAAGCTAATTGGATTCATGATTACCTAGGAAAATGAATAAAAGAAAAACGAATAGAATCAATTACTACATCCTCTTGTCAGTTTTGATTCACCTTTCTTTTTTTTTAGTTATACAGAAAGAAGAAGATGTCAATCTAGGTGAGAAAATTATTCCAATAGAGCTGGTTGATAATTTATCAGAAGCAGGATTTGGGGAAGCCACAAAAAGAAGCAAAAAACTAATTAAAAGACCTTCAATAAAAGAAGAATTAAAAAATAAAATTAATAATCAAGATCCTTTAGATCAAGAAAAATTATTTGAAGATAAAAAAATAAATAAAAAAGTAAATGAGACAAAAATTGAACAGAAGAAAAAGAAAAGTAATTCAATAAATCAACCTACGTTAAAAGAGGAAAAAGGCAGCGGATCTAGAGAAGGTATAAAAAACAATGAGCCAGAAAAGGGATCTTTAAGGGGCAAGGGAACAATTCAAGTCACTTGCTTAAAATGTGTTCGACCCATATACCCTCCAATTGCGCTAAGAAGAGGAGCCGAGGGGACACCAAAAGTAAAAGTATGGATTAACAAAGAGGGGAAAGTCTTTAAGGCAGAGTTCATAAGTATCAGTGGGATTGAATCAATTGACAGAGGTGCAAAAAAAGCAGCGATTAATTCAACTTTTTATCCTATACCTGAAGAAACATCAATAAATATTGAATATGATTTAAAAATAAGATAATGAGTTAAAAGATTTTTCTAAGTTTTAAACATGCATTATTAATACTCTCTAAGCTACCTGCATTTATTAGCCCATAGTAATTAAAACGATAAACTTGATCAGATTTAATTGCTTTCAAATTAGAAAATGGCTTAGATTTTTCCAAGTCAACGTATTGTCCAGGCCTTGTTTGGATAATAATTAAGTTATCAGGATCTTCTTTAACTAACCACTCTGGTGATAAATTTACGTAACCAAGAAACTCACTCTTTGAATCAAGATCCTTAGTTAGACTATTCAAACCAAATCTTTGAAGAAGATTTCCAGCCCAACTTTTTGAGTTAGGTGAAAGTATAGGTTTTGTACTAGCGAGAACAACTACATTAGGCTTTTTATTTTGTTCATTGGGTACAACGCATTCTTTCAAATTAGTATTAATTATTTCATTCGATTTTATAGAATCATTAATTTCTAATTTGTTAGAAATTAAATTAATCGTGTTTTCAAGGCTATCCCAATCTTTCAATTCGTAGGATAATGTTGCAACATTAATTTCTTTAAGTTTGCTAAGTATTTTATCGTGAAAACCTTTTGTGCCGATTACCAAATCTGGTTTCAACGAAACAATTTTCTCTAAATTAGGAGGAGTTCTGCCCTGACTTATTCTTGGCAATTTCTGATAGTCAATTTTATCTTTAAAAAGTGAACTCCCAGGAATTCCAACAAGTTTATTCTTTGATATTGAATTAACAATATCAGTACTTAATGATGTTAAGGTTACGACTCTTTCTATCTTGTTTGAAGATACTTTAAATATATCTCCATTTTTAGATGATTGATTTATCTCACTACATCCACAAAGTATAAATGATATTCCTATGGTTAATTTAAGTAATTTCATTGATAGATTCTAATTAATTTGAAATATGCAAATATTTAGGTATCTAGAAAACGAATTTAAAGCCACCTTTAATATTTCTTCCTGGCTCAGAGTATCTATTTATATCAACATCATTCGCATTTTGGCTCTTAACAGTTGAATAATTAAAATATCTTGTATCGTTTAAGTTATAGATACCTAAATCAAGGGACAATCTATCATTTACATTGAAGTCACCAATAAAGTCCAAAACAGAATAGCTTTCAGACGGATTATTTTCCAAAGCTGAAGTTGTCCTTGCATCACCAACATAAGTGTTTGTTAATTGAGCCATCCATTTATTTTCTAAAGACGTATATTTAAGACCAAGTATTGCCTTGAAAGGTTCAATAGATGTTAATGGTTCTGAATCAGATGAAGATGTATCATCCCCATATGTATATGCCAATGAGGACAACAAACTAAATCCATCTTCGTTGCCATTAAAGTTATAATCAGATTTCCATTCTAAGCCTGAAATTTCAGCTTCATCTGTATTCGAATAAGCATCAATTGTACAAGGTCTACCAATTATTCTTACACAAGATGGATCTGTACCAATTGGCGCAAGATCAATGAGGCCTTCATAATTACTTACGAAACCAACCAATGAAAAATCAAATTTTGGATAATCGCCCTTTAAACCGACTTCATAGTTAACACTGGTCTCAGGTTCCAAATCAGGACTACTTTGAATGTAGTATCCCCAAAATCTATTACCGTAAGCAACATTTAATTCATGAAAAGTTGGGGATCTGAAAGCAGTGGAATATTTAGCAAATGCTGAAAGTTCTGGTTTAACCTTATAAATTAACGCTACAGAAGGGTTTAATGTTGAATTATCAATATCTCTTGGCTCGTTTTTAGTACCAACTCCATCATTGGTGCTTTCATAAGCTGAGTCAGTATGTGCATCAATGTCATTCTTATCGTATCTTAATCCAGCTATTAGCTCTAATTTTGGGTTGTTTTTAAAAGTGATTTCATCTTGTACATAAACTCCATACTTAAAAGTATCAGCATCAGGTGAATCTTTTATATTTTGAACTGTAGTCGTTCCAGATTGTGTAGTAGTTTTATTTCTTGGCCTTGAATTAAATGTATCTGATAAGTCGATTCCATAAGTGATTTTGTGATCAAGATTACCGCTAGATTGTTCAGTCCTAAATTGGAGATTAAATCCCTTGCTCTCATCATCCAAACCATAATTATTCACTGTTGTTTTTGCCGCTGTATATCTCCCACGACTCATACCGGCAGGATAATCAACTGTACTATCGTCGCTATAAATAGCATCCTGGACATAAACATTAAATTTTGCATAATTAAAAAATACATTTGAGTCTGGATTGTCGTACTCGTAACCTACACTTCCCATCCATCTTTCAATTTCTTTATCCTCAAAAACATTACTATAAATTGAACTTAATGTAGCTTTAGCAAGGGTTGCCTCGTTTTGAGTATAGACGTTTTCATAGATAAAATTAAGCCTTGAATTGTCATCTATATTTTTAACAACATTGGTATAAAAACTTTTCTTAGAAATTTCTCTATCATCTATATATTTTTTATCAGCTTTTACGTCGAACTCGTTTCCTTCGGATGCTGATAATACTAAAACGCCTTCTAGTCCACTTTTATCATCTCTAATACCTACTCTAGTAGTTCCACTAATCTTTTCACTACTCCCATCGTAATTTACAGGCAGCTCCATACTAAATTTCTCACCTGCCTTCAGAATGTCTTCAGGGAAAATTGATTGATAGCTAACGACTCCCCCTAGAGCATCACTTCCATACAATGAAGATGCTGGTCCCTTGAGAATCTCGACACTTTTTAAAGTATTAAAATCTACATAGTCTCCTCTACCTAATGTATATGCGCCGTCAAAGTCATATCTTTTCGGAAGATTTATATTATCTCTCAGTAGTAAAACCCTATCATCTTCCATTCCTCTAATATTTATATTATTTTGTCCTTTGCTATTTGTATAACGCCAGTCATCACTTTTAATAGATACTCCTGCATCATATTTGAATAACTCTCTGAAATCAGTAATACCTCTATTATCAATCTCATTTTTGTCAATAACAGTCACTGATGAAGGAACATTCTTTGTCTCTCTAGGACTTCTGGTTCCAGTTACTGAAATTTTTAAAGTATCTCCAGATGAATTATCAGATGATGTCTCGTCAGCGAAACCATTTAAATTAGGTGCCATAAGAATGGCTGCTGTTGCTGGAGCGACCAACAACTTACGGAAAAATTTCACTCTTGCCTCACACAACAAGATATTTACTTACCTTTTATATATCAACCAGCAACTATACACTTTGCAGCTAAGTAGCTATTTATACATTTCTTCTCCCTAAAAGACTAGATTCGAAGTACTTTTGCAAAAAATGTATTAATTAATCAGTCAAGTAGTAACAAATTTTATAAAACTATTTTCTATTGGCTCATTCTTTGAGTTAATCAGATTTGATTGTGCAGATTTGAAGACCAATAGGTGTTTCTATTTGGCATGTCTCAACTTTAAAAGCATTTTTCAAAAGCTCATGAGTAAGAACTTCTCTAGGTTTATCAATTGCTAACAGTTCACCATCTTTTATTACTGCTATTCGGTCACAATATCTTGCGGCCAAATTAAGGTCATGAATAACAGTAATAATTGAAAGTTCCTGTTCATTATTAAGTTTTTTTAGTAAATCTAAAAATTGAAGTTGGTAACGAAGATCTAAAAAAGTTGTTGGTTCATCCAATAACAGGGTTTTTGCATCTTGAGCAAGCGCAAGAGAAAGAAAAGCCCTTTGCCTTTGCCCTCCAGATAATGTATCAACAGGTTTATCCTTAAAAGCTTTCATATCAGTTAATTCGATGGATCTCTCTACTTTTATATGATCATTTTCATCAAGGTCGAGTTCCCACCATTTTTTATGAGGAGACCGTCCAAGACATACCAATTCATAGACGGTAAGAGTTAAATTAGACCTATGATGCTGAGGTAATACAGAAATCTTTTTTGCTATTTCCTTAGTAGAAGAATGATGAATATCCTGCCCATCCAAATAGGCATTACCTGTATGTGCGTCAAGTATGCGGCTTATACCTTTTAAGAATGTGGATTTACCTGATCCATTCGCTCCAACAATTCCTAACCACTCAGATTTCTCCAATGAGAGATTTATCGATTTAATGATTTTATTTTCTTCATAACCGGTAGAGAACTCTTTTGTTATTAGTGTCATTACGTCTATCGCAGACTAGTTAAGGATTTTTGTCTTTTATACAATAAGACTATAAAAATTGGAGCGCCTAATAATGATGTGATGATTCCAACAGGCAATTCAATAGTCCCTGATCTTGCAATCAAATCGGCTGAACTAAGTGTTAAAGCACCTAATAAAGCAGAGAATGGAAGAACAACTTTATAGTCTGTCCCAAATAAAAACCGTACGGCATGGGGGACAATCAAACCTACAAATCCAATCAAGCCACCAATGCTAACTGAACTTGCAGCCAATAGAGTTGCAGATGCACCAATCAAGCATCTTGAACGAAATAAAGAATTTCCTAAACCTACAGATAATTCATCTCCCAAACCTAATAAATTCAATTGTCTTGAGAGTAAGAATCCCATAAGTAAAGCAAAGATGATTGGTGGCCCAGCTAACTTGATTTCAGTCCACCCTCTGGAATTAAGACTACCTATTAGCCAAGTCAAAGCAGCTTGAACTCTTCCATCTTCTGTTTGTAGAAGAAGCATTGACTGAATAGATCCAAAAAGGCTACTTAAGGCAACCCCTGCAAGAATTAATCTTTCTACTGATATGCAAGCCCCTGATTTTGCTAAAAAATAGACGATTAAGGTCGTAATAATTGCTCCTATCCATGCAGCAATAGGGATCCAAGAGAGCCATAAACCCATGCTTATCAACAAAACAATTACCAAGCCCGAGCCTGCGGAGATACCTAGCAAGTAAGGACTTGCTAATCCATTCCTTAGCATTCCTTGAAGGAGAGCCCCAGACATACCTAATGCTGAGCCAACAAGTAAAGAAGCAATTAATCTAGGAAGTCTAAGTTCCCAAAAAATAATTTGATTAGTTAAATCACCTTCTCTCAAGAATGCTTTGATTATTTCATGACTACTTAATTCAACAGAACCATTACTTAAAGACAAAACTATGACTAAAGCAATAAATACTAAAAGAACTGCTGCATTCAATCTATTCTTTTCTCTAAACAAGTTTAAAAACTTTTGGAAGGACACCTGAAATAAATTATTTCAACTTTACGATAGTTATTCTAATATTTATACCATGTACAAATATTACATACCTAATTACCAAGTCTGGAAGTTTTTTGCTAAAAGAAGCCTACGGAAGATAAAAATGAATTAATTCTATTCAGGTAGATTTTCTTTCTCAATTTCCTTTAACTTAAGGTTGATATCGTTCAATCTATTCTCAGCCATTGAAATATATTCTTCCGCACCGTATCTACCTTCAAAGGTTTTAGACTCTCCTTGAAGAAAATCTTTGTACATTTTTATATCACTCAGCCATTGATCTCTGGCTTCAATTAAAGATCTATATTGACTACTCATCTTAGATATTTACAAATTAGTTGGATTAACTTTAGACATAACTAAACTTGAAATAAAAGAAATTATATTTGCACTCAAACGCCCCATAGGAGTGGAGATTGATAAAGATCTTTCAAAATTCCTAACTAAATCTAATCTTGACTGCTTGATAGTCTTTTCACCTCTAGTATTTAAAATGGTTTCAATTATTTCATGAATTTGCTTATGCATGGGGTGTGAGTTGTTTATACTCCAATATCGATCTAAAGCATGAAGCTTACTGTTACTAAAACATTCCGCTCGATTCTTAAAGAAAATAGAATCAGCAGATGACAAGAACATATTCTTTCTTAGGCTTGAAAAATATGTTTCTCATCTTCGCTCCTATAGCTAAAGACAGTCTAGAAGAAATGAAACATAATCTTGTTTCTTATTTACATTAAGGGATCCCAAGTGTTTACTACACGGATTAATTTAAGCCATGAAACTACTAACTATTATTAGATTTAATTCACAAAAAAACGTTTATTGTTGCAGGAAATCATTTGAGGTCGATAGTCCAACGTCGTTTACCCATGCGATCTGATTCGGAATAACAATTAGCAATCAAATCTCCATTTTTTTTTCTGACTGAACACTCAATACCATCCTCAGTTCGATAGAAACTAGATGTCGCAGCTGAAGCTTCAGTTGATAAGTTGGAGGTCAAATTATTTAAAATCAATGACCAAATAAATTCTTCACTTGAATCTTCATTAGTTGTGAACTGCATTTTTAGTTGAATCTTTGGTGATTTGCGCCTTGCCTGCTTCTAAGATATCAGTTCCAGGAATGCCTTTAGCTACTGACCCAATCAGAGTAGTATGAGCTTCTGGATCTTTCTTTAAACTTGTCACCCCAAGATCATTTTTTGAAATTAATATGAAAATAATTATCCCGACAAATGCCAAGATAATTGCTAGAGCCAATGAAGATTCCATAACTAATCTTTCTTAGTCCTACTAAATTAAGCTAAATTAATCCATAAGGGGAACAATCATAAGTTAAAAACTATAGATTTAAATTAATTAATCTAAATGTAAAATTTGATATGTATATTCGGATTAAATAAAACAATTCACTATCTAATATTGCAAATCTAAGAATTAATCTTAAATGAATAATAACTCTATCAACTAACATAATATTAAAAATAGCTGAAATAAACCTAATGAACCCGCAAATTTTATTCAATTTTTCATTAGCTCTCGTGACGACAGGGTTGATTCTATTATTTAAAGGTCTATTTATATTAGGTTTTACTAGTTTAATAATTTCGATTGGGACGGCAATTGTTTGGCTTATGTCAGGTTTTTTTGAAAAATTCGAATATAAATCTCCCAAGGATACAGTAGAAGATAATAAAGATGAAGAAGGTAAAGGCGTCCTTAAGCCTTTCTAAACTGAGTATATAGAGTAGTTCTTAATGGCTTAATAATTGATGTGCTATTAAAGATATCAAAACACCTGTCCAAATACCTTTAAGAAGCATTCTATAGCTATCAGAATTGATAGAGTAATCAAGCTTAGCTTGAATGATTTCTTTATTCATATGAACTATTTTACTTAAATTTTATTGCAGACTTGAATATTACGCATAAACAATTAATACTTTTAAAAGTAAATTTAATAACATTTTTCGATAAATTCTAATTCCTTAACTCTACGTATTTGTCTAGAAATGCTTTTATGTATGAAACCAATCTGCCGTAAGGAGAAGAAATAAAAAAAGATTGATTTAAATGATTAATAACAAGGTTTTTATATTCTTGGTTTGCTTGAAAGTCTGTTCCATTAATTGGTAAGTGATCAAGATCATCAACTTCAAAATACACTTGTTTATCTAAATATCAATTTCTATTATAATTACAGTCATAATTTTTCTGTCTATATATTTTTATATAAAATAAATCAACATCTGATACATTTGAAAGTCTTTTCTTTAGAATTAAACTCTTTTAGTTCGTGCATTAAGTTGTAAAGGGTTGATTTGTTAGGTTTTCAATCTGAATATATTTATTGAATAGGTAAAAACTTTTTAACTTTAATAGCTGGCATTCCAATATTTTTTATTATCGATAGCTGAATTTGTTTGCTCTCTTATCATTGAAAGAAATTTTTTATTATAGTTATCATGTTGACTACACTCGAAACCAACAAGAAGTTGTGTATCAATATCCTGGAAATCCACTTTGGTTTTCACATTTAATAAAGCTTTTTTTATTTTTCCCATTCTCATCAATTAATAAACTTGAATTTTCATGATGCCATCATCGAAAGAATTGTTAAAAGAGTGTAATCACCTAATTTTAAAGATGGGAAAGTAATATGTATTAAATTTAATACATAAGTGAATCTTTTATTGTTTTCTTTTCTGATTATTTTTATATTATTTTTTTAGGTGACTATCTTTTGATGTATTTCGCAGAAAGTCTAGGATTAGAATTCCTAGCACCCCAAGGTGCAGTAGGACTTCTAATTTTAGTAACAGGCTTAATTTTCTCACTAATGATGTTCTATGTGGGATACATCTCAATTCGTGAGATGTATTCAAATGAATCTATGAATTCAAAGAAAATTCAGATTTTGAAAGATCAAAAGGAAAAGATAGCTAGACTGTACCCTCAATCTTGAAATTTAGTTATTTAAGATTTTATTCAACTCATTCCATTTAATCTTAATTACTATAAAGAAGCGTATTAATCAAAAAAAAATTGACCTTTTTAATTGAATTGACATGATATGTCCATGCAGCTTTATCTAGTAGTGATGAGTCTGCTACCAGCACTGAACGAAAAAAATCTTCCTTGGATTGATGTAATACATCCTATAATTGTTCACTTTGTAATTGCAATGACTTTGATAGCAGTTGTATTTGATATTATTGGTATTTTCACGAAAAGATCTAATCTTTTTGAGGTTAGTTTTCTTAATTTGATAGTCGCTACTATTGCGATTTTTGTTGCTATTATTTTTGGCCAAATTGAAGCAGGTTTAGCAAACCCTTATGGATCTTCAAAGGATATTTTGAACTATCACAGTACGATTGGTTGGTCATTAGCTGCGATCCTTTCAATTATCACTGGATGGCGTTATGTCTCACGACAAAATAATCCCAATAATCTATCTATTGGTTTTTTATTTGTTGATATAATACTTGCTTTTCTTGTATGTGTTCAAGTTTATTTAGGTGATAAACTTGTTTGGATTTATGGACTGCATACAGTTCCAGTAGTCAATGCAATTAGAGATGGGATAATATAGTGATAATTTATAATATATATACAAAATATTCCTATTTTTTAAATAATATCTCATCCCCGATTACAGAGATAAAAAATTCATTGGGTCCGAATGATCTTCCTTATAAGATCCCTATTCACCCAAATTTAGTTCATCTTACTATTGGTCTATTTGCTATAGGGATTGCTTTTGATTTCGCAGGCGCACTTTATCCTTTTGAAAAGAGAATACTTAGATTTTTGGCTTTCCCGGTAACCAGAGTTGGGTTTCATGATGTTGGATGGTATAACCTTCTTGCAGCCTCTTTTATAACATTTTTTACAGTAGCTACCGGCTTCTTTGAAATGCTCCTAGCTGTTCCAATAGATAATGTAAAAAGTATTATTGGTCAAGGAGCTATAACTACAATGCTTTGGCATGGAGTAGGTGGAGTTTTAATCTTATTTATTTTAATTACAATGACAATCTGGAGAGGTTATCAAAGATTTGTTTTTAGAAAAGATTTTGGAAGACAAGTGTCATGGGCCTATTTATTTTCAGGCACCATTATTCTATTAGTTATGGGATTACATGGAAGTCTAGGAGCATGGTTGGCAAGTGATTTTGGTGTTCATATTACAGCTGATCAGTTATTAGTTAATGGTCTTGAACTAGATAATTACTTACCATAATAATGAATCTTAAAGATAATATTAATCCAAAAATATCCCTCATAATAGGAATATCTTTTGCTGTTTTTATAGACTTAGTATTAAGCAAATTAATGGCTAGTTGGTCATATTCATGGTTGCCTGTACAAGCATCAAAAGCGGCTCCTTACGTTGATAATCTATTTGCATTCGAAACAGGCATTGGAACATTTATATTTCTAGGATGTTCTGGAGTAATTGGATGGGTCTTATTGTTTAATCGAGCTCCTAAGTATGACGAAAGTTACGGAGAACCTTTTGAAGGTAATGTCAAATTAGAGATTGTGTGGACATTAGTCCCTCTTTTCCTTGTGATTGCAATAGCTATTTATTCAACAAAGGTCAACACTACTTTGCAAAACTTAGGTGAAAAAACAAAATATGATTCTCAAAAAGAATTACCTACATACTTAGATAATAATGAAGCTTCTGCAGGTACATTTATTGATGTTATTTCTAGACAATGGAGTTGGGAATTTAAGTACCCTGAGGGTTTTTCCTCTTCTGAACTTCATCTTCCCATAAATGAAAAAGTTTATTTCCGATTGATTTCAAAGGACGTTATTCATGGATTCTACATACCAGCTTTTCGTTTGAAACAAGATATTATCCCTGGAAGTATTATTTCTTATAGTCTTACTCCTACTAGAAAAGGAATTTACAGATTAAGAGATTCTATGTTTAGTGGAGCATATTTTTCTCAAAATCAGACTAATGTCATTGTTGAATCAAAAGATGCTTATCAGGAATGGATAAATAAAACTGTAAAAAAGGTACCAGTTGATGGTCTTAATCAGGCTGGATTTCTTTACAAGAAGCGGCTAGAAAAAGGAGATAAAGGTTGGGCAACTATTTCACCATCTCCTTCGCCACAAGTTAATGATCCTGGCAACCCTGATTCAGCTCATGAAGGTTAGATCTAATTTATGACAATAACAAATTACGACGAAAGGATTATAAAAGTTAATCAACCGGTACCAGGAGCTCCAAATAACTGGAGAAGATTCTTTGGATTCAATACTGATGCAAAGGTTATAGGTATTCAATATATCGTCACAGCTTTAATTTTCTTATTGCTTGGTGGATTACTAGGCATGTTGATTCGTGGAGAATTAATTACGCCTCCATCCGATTTGTTTGACCCGACTGTTTATAACGGTCTTTATACAATGCACGGGACTGTGATGCTGTTCCTGTTCTTATTTCCCATACTTAGCGGACTTACGAATCTACTGGTACCTCCCATGATTGGGGCTCCAGACATGGCATTCCCGAAATTAAATGCTTTAGCTTTTTGGTTGGTTCCTGTTTTCTCAATTGTCTTATTAACCAGTTTTTTTGTACCAGGAGGTCCTGCTTCCTCCGGTTGGTGGTCATATCCACCTGTAAGTATTCAGAACCCACTTGGCCATTTTCTAAATGGGCAAATGTTGTGGATAGTAGCTATTGGTCTATCAGGTGTTTCATCAATCATGGGTGCGATTAATTTCGTAACTACGATAATTACAATGCGTGCTCCAGGTATGGGCTTTTTTAAAATGCCTATTTTCATCTGGACTGTTTTAGCTGCGCAAATTCTTCAGCTTCTTGGGCTCCCAGCACTTACAGGTGGAGCAATAATGCTCTTCTTTGATCTCAACTTCGGAACAAGTTTTTTTAATCCAGAAACTGGAGGCGATCCCGTTTTATTTCAACACTTTTTTTGGTTCTATTCACATCCCGCCGTCTATGTGATGGTTTTGCCAGTATTTGGCATCTTTTCTGAATTATTTCCTACTTATTCTCGTAAACCATTATTTGGCTATAAATTTGTAGCCGTGGCTTCCTTTGGTATCACTATATTATCTCTAGTCGTTTGGGTTCATCATATGTTTTATACAGGTACGCCAATGTGGATGAGAAACCTTTTTATGTTTACAACAATGTTAATTGCTGTGCCCACTGGAGTTAAGGTTTTTGCATGGATAGCAACTCTTTGGGGAGGCAATTTAAGATTAAATACACCTATGTTGTTTTGCTTAGGAGGACTTTTTAATTTTATTTTTGGAGGTATTACTGGTGTGATGCTTGCCACAGTACCAATTGATATTCATGTGGGCAATACATACTTTGTTGTTGCCCATTTTCATTACATCATTTTTAACACAATTGCTTTTGGTATTTTTGCAGGAATCTATCACTGGTTCCCAAAATTCACTGGTCGCATGTTTTATGAAGGATTAGGAAAGGTCCATTTTACTTTGACATTTATTGGGGCAACTCTTAATTGGTTGCCTTTGCATTGGGCTGGCTTATTAGGTATGCCAAGAAGAGTCGCTTCCTATGATCCAGAGTTTGCTATTTGGAATGTAATAGCGAGTATTGGAGCATTTATGCTAGGAGTCGCGTCTATTCCTTTTATTTTAAATATGGTTAGTTCATGGTCTAGAGGCAAAAAGTCACCTCCAAATCCCTGGGATGCAATTGGCCTTGAATGGTTATTACCATCACCACCTCCACATGAAAACTTTGAGGATGACATTCCAACAGTACTCAATGAGCCATATAATTATGGATTGAATAAACCATTTGTTGTTGATGAAGAGTTTTATATTTCGAAAGCTTTAAATGATAGTTAAATGACTACCACTAAATCAGAAGTATTACTTCATACTCCCGGTCATGTTAAACATGATGGACATAATTTAACGGGTTTTATTATTTTCCTATGTTCTGAAAGTATTATTTTCTTTGCTTTTTTTGTAGGATATGGAGTTTTAAAAATCACTGCACCTACTTGGTATCCTGATGGTGTTAGTGGGATAGCTGTAAGGGAGCCTTTAATAAATACAATTATTTTAGTAAGTTCTAGTTTCGTTATTTATTTTGCTGAGAGGTATTTACATAAAAAGAATTATTGGGGCTTCCGAATTGTTTGGCTAGTTACGATGCTTATGGGATCTTATTTTGTATATGGTCAATATGTTGAATGGTCTGAATTAACCTTCAGCTTAAGCAGTGGAGTGTTTGGGAGTTTATTTTATTTACTTACTGGTTTCCATGGATTACATGTAATAACTGGAATACTGCTAATGGGGTTGATGTTAATACGATCATTTATTCCAGGTAATTATGACAGTGGTGAAATGGGCGTTGAATCAATAAGTCTTTTTTGGCACTTTGTCGATGTGATTTGGATAATATTGTTTATCCTGATTTATGTCTGGCAATAATATTTATTTATGAAAATTCAAAAAAATTATAAAAAATAATGTTTATAGATGATCATCATTATGATTGCATAATCATTGGTAGTGGGGCGGGAGGCTCCACTCTTGCCAGCGAACTAAGTAGACAAGGCAAATGGGTACTGCTACTTGAACGTGGAGGTCAATTACCCCTTGGAGATCAAAATATAAAGGGAATAGATTTATTCAGAAAAACCAAATATCATCCTTTAGGAGAAAAGTGGTTTGGTCCAGATGGAGATCCTTTCGCTCCTCAAACGGCCTATGCACTTGGAGGTAATACAAAAATCTGGGGCGCAGTTTTACAACGAATGAGAGAAAAAGATTTTATTTCATTACCTCTGCAAGAAGGAATATCTCCCTCTTGGCCTTTTAGTTATGAGGAGCTTGAACCTTATTACGAATATGCCGAGAAACTTTTTAATGTTCATGGGCAAGGAGGTATAGACCCTACAGACCCTCCTCGTAAAAGTAAATATAACAATGCTCCAAGAAAATTAGAAAAATTTTTAGAGTTGATTCGAGATTCACTTAATCGAAATGGCTGTCAACCATATGACTTGCCAATAAGTTGGCCTGACACAATTAATACCAACAATGATAAATTTGAAAATTGTTCTTTTTTTCCTAGAGGTGATGCTCAACTTTATGGTTTATATTCTTCTGATAAAAACCGCCTAGATGTAAAAACTAATGCAAATGTTTTAAAATTACACGTCAACCCAAGCGGTAAAGCAATAAAAGGTGTAGAGGTGAAGTTAGAAAAAGATATATGGTTATTTTCATCAGATATTGTAGTTTTAGCTGCTGGAGCCATTAATACTCCAGTGATAATGTTGAACTCTAAAACAGCAAAACATCCCAATGGATTAAGTAATAGTTCCGGTCAAGTAGGACGAAATTTGATGAATCTTCAGCTAACTTGTATTTTGCAAAGAGCTAATGAGCAAAACAATGGTCTTTTTAATAGATCATTTGGTATTAATGACTATTACTGGGGAGATAAAAATGTGAATTTTCCTCTAGGTCATATTCAAGCTGGTGGTGGAGTATTAAAAGATGCCTTGTTTGCAGAATCCCCACCGGTCTTATCATTAATTACAAAAGTAATACCAGATTTTGGCCTTAAGCGACTAGCTTCTAGATCTATTTCTTGGTGGGCGATGACAGAAGTATTGCCAGACCCGGAGAATAGGGTTTGGGTTGACGAAAATAAAATCAGAATTAACTATTTACATAATAATCTTGAAGCACATGATCGACTTGTTTATCGATGGTTAGATACTTTAAATAAAGTCGAAAATGATTCAAGAACAAGCGTTGTAACAAGAACTCCTACTCACCCAAGAGGTTCAGCCCCACTAAGTGTTGTTGGATATGCATGTGGTACTTGTCGAATGGGAACATCACCTAATTCCTCAGTCGTAGATCTAAATGGAAAATGCCATGATCTTGAAAATTTGTATATTGTTGATTCAAGTATTTTTCCAAGCTGTCCAAGTATTGGTCATGGTCTAACTATTATTGCTTTAGCATTACGTATGGCCGATAAATTAACTACAGGAATTAATCCTCAGATCACATGCTGGGGTGGGTCGTAGTTCTTTATAATTCTAAAAAAAGAATTAAAAGTATAAATTTATGCTCTGATGGTAAAATTTTACTGACTTAAATGTAGCTAAAAATTTATTAAAAATCGAAATATAAGATATAGTCCTTGAAATTTTTTTATAACTTATGTGGGAATCAATGATGTATTTACTTATTGGAAATACTGAGAAGTCAAATACACAATTAAAAGAGAACAAAAAATAAACAGCAAAAAAATTACTAAATTTAAATCTTACATTTTATTTAATTGGATAATTTATAACCCAAATATCGTCCTCTTTACTTACTCCATGAATCCATTCTTTAAACTCTTGAGAAATTGCAATTTTGTCTTTCCTCTCAAGGGTTAATGATCTTGTTAAGATCTCTGTCAGAGAAGAGGTAATTAAATCTTCTATATTCTTTCTATTTCTCATTAAATTAAAACCACCTACTAGCAACTTACAAAAACGAATATTAAGGTCAAATAATAAGCTTATTCTCTTAAGTATTGACAGTAAAATACCAGGGATAAATATGTATCAATTGTTTCTTTTATTTATCTCGGATTTTTAAAGCTTCGCTATTAATCCAGTAAGAATATCTTTTAAATCACTCTGAATTGTCTCTTGTATTAACGAAATTACAGAGTTAGCCTTCAAGGCAAGAACTGGTATCGCAACAACAAGTATTAATCCTAAAAAAATAAGAATTGAAGAAGAAATTCTTACCAACCATTTAGTAACTGGATCTAATTCCATATCAAAAATATAAATTACTAATATAGTTTTTCTTTTATCTCTTTGTTTGGTTAATTGCTACATATCTAGTGTTTTTATGATCTTCCAGTAACTATCTTAATTCAAGTTTTACAAAGAGAAAACCATTTATATTCCTCAGAATTATTACCATTTCATTCCGATGATTTATTCAACCATTCTTCAACTTTATTTTTAGAGCCATACCAATCCTTCCCAAAAGCTTTTCCATGTGCTGTTTCTTTCATCACTACCTTCTTTGAGCCAATTAGTAATGCTGAATCTCTAGGGACTAGTCCATCTCCAATAACATCTCCATTTCCATTCAAGGCCCTATAAGATGACTTGCTTAATTTTACTGATGTCTTTGTCGCAATAGGTCCGTTCAAGTCTAATTCGCCAGCAACAGATATATAACTAACATCTGCGCTATAGAAACTACCTGGCAATTTAGAGCTTACAAAATTACGTAGATAGGTGGCCCTTTTTGCTTGATTAGGACTTCCTAGTGTAATTAAGCAATTGGCATAATCCTTCCCATTGTAGATCTTCCGACTAAATAAAAGATCTGATAAATACAATCTGAGGATCATCCCTCCAGAGCTATGACCTATCAAAGTGACTTTATTCGTAGACGATTCTTTCGATAATTCTGTCACTATTTTTTCAACTTTATCAAGAATATTCTTCCAACCAAATGACCAATTAGTACTAAGCCACTCAATTTTACTTAGTGGAACTATTACTACTTTGTTATTTATTCTACTTTTAATATATTCTGTCATTTCCTTATAGGCACTATCGTCAATCAAGAAACCACCAAGTATAACAATTGGCTGATCAAAATATTTATTCATGATTTAGTACAAAAGCCCAAACGAATTTACTCTGAGAAACCATTGTAATCATTAACTTATTGAAATTTTTGAAATGCTTAATTTTAATAAACTTACTAATTTAATTATTTCAGAAGATTCTCTGATAGTAATAGCGACTACATATCGATGTATTCAATGACATTCTCTAAAATTCTCTCTAAAAAAGTATTTAAAGTAAAAAAGAAATCAAGAAAAGTGGATGAAGGATGTTGCTATACAATTTTTTAACGGTGTCGACGAAAAAGTTACTCCAGAAATAAGGCTTACAAAAAGCAAAGATGGAGAAGCAGGACAGGCTTTTTTCAGATTTAATAGTCCTGACGCATTATTGTCAGATAAATTTAAAGAAATACAGGGAATGTATTTAATTGACGAAGAAGGGAAAATAACTACTAGAGAAATAAATCTCGCTGTTTCAAAAAAAAATGGGAAATATACTGCTATAGAGGCTGTTTACTGTTGGAAGTCACAAAGAGATTTTAATAGATTCATGCGTTTTGCAAATCGATATGCCAAACAAAATGGTCTTGCTTATGAAGCGAATAATGACAATTAATTCAAACCAAAGACAATAATCTTTACCTTTAATTTTTCTAATCGCCATTGATTGTTCGTTCTCTCATAAACATAAAAGCACCAAATGAGAAAGCTAATGAAATGAGAAAAGTAAGAGGAAAGTAAATACCCCACAATTTTATTTGCAGTCTTTTCCCCTCGGCAGCATAGAAAGCAAATATTCCAATTAATAAAACTGCTGTATCAGCAGAAACGAAACCAGATGTTGGTGTTGCCCAAGCTCCATCAATAAAAGTATTAGCTATTTCGATAATTGAGCTTCCTACAGAACCACTTTGAACCTCACCGACAAATTTGGCTATGAAATAAAAAGGCCAAATTAATCCAGCTAGTGCCGTTACGCCATAGATAGAAAGACGAATGTTAGACCACATTGATTTATGTAAAACTAATTTATAGCTAAAAAAGATGATCTCTTGATGTATAAAAAATCAACAAAATAAAAAAGTTCCTATTTTACTAAAGTTTGCAACAGCTATAAGAGATGAAAAGTTAAGCTAAAAATAAATCAATCTTGTTATTAATCTCAGCTCTTAGGCACTTAGAAACTAAAATAACTAGACAGACAATTATTGATCAGCCAAGGTTGTTATGAAAATGATCAGTATATTTAGTGATAATTTTCCCCTCTTTATTGGAGTGGATTAAATCCAAGCAAGTTGCTACTACTAAGAACCAGTTAGCCCCTTCTTCCAAATCAATCTCCCGACAAATCCATGATGGCGCAGAAACTATTACACTTACAACGCCTCTCATATCATCTCTTAGATTTTGATAATGTTGTTCTTTTAAAATTTCAATCTTTTCTTGTGAAAGGGTTCTGCTTGGGTAGCAATAAATCCACTCTTCAATAATTTGCTCAATAATTTTTAGCTTTGACAGTTGAAACACGATGGGAAGCTGTACAAATCGAAAATAAATACTAGCTAAACTCGATTTAAAGGGTTAGCCAATAACACACATAACCCAGTAAAAATATTCACTAACCTTAGTTTTTTAATTGTTAAGAAGTTTTAGGACATACTGCATAAATATCAAAGTAACTTTATTTACAGCAAAAAGATAAGTTGAATTAGATCAGCTAGAAAGGTATTTAAGAAAATATCTAGTAAGAATGAATCCCATAAATGCCTTCAAAAAATTGTTATTAAATATCATTGCACCCTCCATAGAAGGCTCTAGCAAGAAAAATAAGGATTTATCTCAAAAGCAAAGATTTAGAGACTTATAAAAAAAAGGTAAAGTACCTTAATCGTTTGTGAAATAGTTTTCTGTTTAGTAGTATTTGGGATTGGTAAAATTTTTATTTTCCTTACTAGGCTAATAGTATGTAGCTCATTTGTTGTCATATTTTGGAGTTCATTTGGTGATCAATTAATGGGTATGTCTAAATTTAAAAAGAAAAAGAAATTAACAGCTTTATCTAAGCTGCATA
>QBVH01000018.1 GCA_003284445.1 Prochlorococcus sp. AG-311-D23
TTCTTTACCATTTTTAATTATTTCACTATTAGCCATGACGTTAGTAATCTGGAGACATAGAGAGAATATAGTTAGATTAAGTAAGGGCAAAGAGCCAAGAATCGGACAGTCTTAAGAAATTAAACAATAACTTTATCGCAAAAACTTTTAAACATATGGCCTGGATCATTTGATTGGGTAATTGCTCTTCCAATAACCAACTTTGAAGCTCCCATTCTAATAGCTTCGGATGCATCAGAAACCCTTGATTGATCGTTAACATCTGAACCTAATGGCCTGATTCCAGGAGTTATCAACTCAAAGCTCTGAGGATAAGCTTTACGAAGGAATTGAACCTCTTTAGGACTACACACACACCCTCCTAAACCTGAATTCGACGCAATCTTTGCCAAGTGCTTAACACGTTGATCTATTGATTGATTAATTAGAAGATCACTAGAAAAACTTTCGCTAGTCCAACTAGTTAATATTGTGATTCCCAAAAGTTTTGGCGGCATTAAATTAACTTTCGCAGCTCCTTCCTGTGCGGCTTCATTTGCCATCTTAAGAGCCTTCATACCTGCGCAAGTATGCAAAGAAATAAATTCAGCACCAGTTTGTGATGCTGCGAAACATGTTTTGGCAACTGTTGTAGGAATATCATGAAATTTAAGATCTAAAAATATTTTTTTTCCCTTATCTCTTAACATTGACAATATCTCTGGTCCTTCACTAACAAACAACTCGAGTCCAACTTTAACCCAGACAATTTCAGGTATTTTTTCCAACAACTTGAAAACATAGTTTTTATCCATACCATCTAAAGCAATAATTATTTTTTCACTTGGATTATCAATATTTTTCATAACGATCTATCAATTTGAAACACGAAGAAACTTTTTCTTTCCTACTTGCAAAATCTTTCCTATAAGATCATCTGGAGTATCAAACTCTAAATTAGGATCCATAATTTTTTTTCCATTAATTCTCACTCCTCCCCCAAGAATTTGTCTTCTTGCTTCACTGCTACTTGAACACATCTCCATCTTACTAAATAAATAAAATGCTTTAGCTGGAAAATTCACATTAGAAATTGAGGCTTCTGGTATTTCCTCAAGAGAATCTTTAGTACCAAGTACTAATTTTTCAGAATTAAATTGAGCATTTTTTGCGGCTTCAATTCCCTTAAAATTAGATGTTATTTTTAAAGCCATGAACTTTTGAACCTCTCTTGGATTTGAACTTAATTCTTTTAAGTTTTCATTAGTTAGTAAATTTAAATATGTCAAAACCAACTCATCTGGAACTTTTTCTAATTTGGAATACATAGATAATGAATCTTCATTTATTCCTACAATATTGTCTAAGCTTTTACTCATTTTTCGTGTCCCATCTAACCCAATTAAAATAGGTAATAGCATTCCAAATTGGGGTTTCTGTCCAAAAGTTTTTTGCAGATCTCGTCCCATCGCAATATTAAATTTTTGATCTGTACCACCAAGTTCCACATCAGAATTGATTGCAACTGAATCATATCCTTGAAGAAGCGGATAGAGAAATTCATGAAGAGATATAGGAGTTCCAGATTTATATCGATTACTAAAGTCTTCCTTCGCCAACATTTGACCAACTGTTGAATTTGACAAGATTTCTATAACTTTAGACAAATTAAGATTTTCAAGCCACTCACTATTTCTTCTGATTTCTAAGCGACTAGGCGTTGAAAAATCAAGCAGTGAATCTTTGGGTTCTTTGCCTAGGCCTAGTTGTTCAAGATAATTAAATGCATTTGAGTCAACCTCATCTTTTGAAAGCTGAATTCTAGTTTTACTTTTTCCAGTTGGGTCTCCAATCCTTGCAGTAAAATCTCCGATTATAAGTACTGCAGTATGTCCAGCGTCTTGGAAAGCTCTTAATTTTCTAAAAAGAATGCTATGACCTATATGAATATCAGTTCCTGTTGGATCAATTCCAAGTTTTACACGTAAAGGTTTTTTTTCTATAGATGCAAGTTCTAATCTTTTTAAAAAGCTTTGATCCGAATTTTCTGAATTATCAAAAGGGAAAAGATCATCTAAACCTCTAGAGATCCATTCAGGTAATTCATTGATTTTATCTAACATGGTCTAAACATTAAAAGGTTAATAATCATTTATCCAATTCTGATTTCATTCTCACCAAAGTTTTGTTCATCTGATCAAACATTTGATCAGGAGTAATCCCGAATTGACTCAATTGAGTCCTTAGTTGCTCTACTGTCATTTTTGCCTGAAAATCTTCTGAAAGTTCAAATCGTTTCATAAAAACTTTATACCTCTCCATTAAATTCTCCATAGTACCAATAAACATTACTTTCCCCTCTCTATCGAATTTCCCATAATCAGAACCTAATTGCATTAGATTCTGATAATCAGTGAAAAGTTTTTTTGCCTCTTCCTGAACAATTTCGGACTCAAAAAAACTCATACTCTTAACCAAAGCTGATGGAACAATTGTTCGATTTTAAGTTCAACGACTATCATTGATAGTAACATTTAAATTCTTGGAAAATTTTAATCCATTTTCACCCAAAAACATTTGCTTAGGAAGTGTAAATAGCCACACTGCCAAAAAAATATAATTCTTACTCAACTAACATAAAAATCACTAATGGAGAAAAAATCTTTTTATCTCATCTTTACAAGCTAAGATCAAAATGATCTCAATCCAAACAATATAAAATCCCAGTCATATCATGAAAAAATATTAATTGAACATCATCTTTTGTTTTAATCTTTTTTAAATGATAAACTTCAATCGCCAATATGATTTATTTAATAATAATGATCTAACTTTTTCAGAAAAAGATACTATTCAAGATATATTTATTGATAAAAAAATAATTTTGGAATGGCAAGCAAAAATCATTAATCATCAATCTCCTATTTTTAAATACGGACAAGTAAATGTAAATCAATGTACACTATTTGAATCTAGTTCAGAGGAGTTAAACAAAACTTTCAATCCAATTGATCTTACTCCTTTACCTTTAAGTTTTTGGAGGTGGCCAAAAGCAATGCATGAGGGAGCTGCGGTTTATTTTGTGATGGATAAAATCATTGATTCAGATGAAAACATAATTTTATACATCGGAGAAACAATTTCTGCAGAAAAAAGGTGGAAAGGTGAACATGACTGTAAAAATTATCTTTCAAGTTATTCAGATTCTCTAAATAAAGCAAATATGACAACCAAGTTAAACATACGTTTTTGGCTGGATGTTCCAATTAAAACAAAGGAGAGAAGAAAATTAGAACAAAAGCTTATCCAAACTTGGCTCCCACCATTTAATAAAGAGACAAGGGAAATATGGGCAACGCCATTTACTTCTTAAATTAATTAGTAAAAAATTGTTATCATTCAAACAAGTATAAAAATTAAATGCAAATTTCAGCAGTTTCCAAAGGAATTAACGACTGGACAGGATCAGTTCTTATTGCTGGGATTTTGGAAGGAACAATCGAAAGCCAAATTAGTTTATTTAAGACCATAATCAAAGATACTTTTTTGAACCAAAGGTTTATTGATTTAAAGTTCGAGGGTAAAAAAGGTCAGAAATTATCAATTGAACTCATAGAAGGCAAAATAAAAAAAGTGATTTTTGTAGGATTAGGAAAGGCCGAAACTCTTCGAATTGATGATCTGCGTAAAGCAGCTTCAATTGGTACTCGCCAAGTCTCAAACTATGAAAGAAAGATAGGAATATTTTTCCCTTGGGATGTATTTGACCCTTCCTCCGCTGCATGCGCAGTTGGAGAAGCGGTTCGGTTGTCATCTATTAAGGATTTTAGATTCAAATCAGAATCAAAAGAACCTACTCCTATAGATACAGTTGATTTAATTGGCTTGGACACCAAAACCACTAAATCAGCCATTGATGAAATAAATCCAATTTGCGAAGGAGTTAAATTTGCAAGAGAACTTGTTTCGGCTCCTCCCAATTTTCTTACCCCATATCAAATGGCTAAAGAGGCTGAAAAATTAGCCACTGATTATGATATTGATTTAAAAATTCTCGATAGAAAAGAGTGCGAAACTCAAGGAATGGGAGCTTACTTAGCAGTTGCTAAAGGATCAGATCTGGATCCAAAATTTATACATTTAAAATATTCTCCTAAAAACGCAAAAAATAAAGTTGTATTAATTGGCAAAGGATTAACTTTTGACTCTGGTGGATACAACTTAAAAGTTGGTGCCTCTCAAATTGAAAAAATGAAGTACGACATGGGGGGTAGCGCTTCTGTTCTTGGAGCAGCAAGAGCGATCGCAGAATTAAAACCGAATAACATCGAGGTTCATTTCATTGTTGCTGCTTGCGAAAATATGATTAACGGTTCTGCATTGCATCCTGGAGATATCATCAAAGCTTCGAATGGGAAAACCATTGAAGTAAACAATACCGATGCAGAAGGAAGATTAACTTTAGCTGATGCTTTGGTTTATGCATGCAAACTGAAGCCTGATGCCATCGTAGATCTAGCTACTCTTACTGGGGCTTGTGTCATTGCATTAGGAGATGAAATAGCAGGCTTATGGACTGACAATGATCAGCTCTCTGAGCAATTAACCAAAGCTGCGAGTAAAGCTGGAGAGGGTATTTGGAGAATGCCAATGCAAGATTCATATAAATCTGGAATCAAATCATCCATTGCTGATTTGCAAAACACAGGACCTAGGCCAGGAGGATCAATTACTGCTGCATTGTTTCTCAAAGAATTTGTGAAGTCAAACATTCCATGGGCTCACATTGACATAGCAGGTACATGTTGGACTGAAAAAGATAGAGACATAAATCCAAAGGGTGCAACTGGCTATGGAGTCAGAACATTAGTTAATTGGATAAAAGAATTAAATCTCAACACTCATTAAAATCTTTACAGATATTTAAAAGTGCTTATATATATCACCTTTGGATTAAATAATTTTTTATTGTTTATATTCTCCCCAGACTTTTCTTAGTCTGTTATCTCTACCACAGCTCTTTCGGTAGAAATTATATTTAAGGGAATTTTTAACTGCAAAGTCTTGATGATACTTCTCTGCTATCCAAAAAGCTTCTAAATCAATAATATCAACCTTTAGTTGATTCAAGGGTACATTTAATGTAGAAGAGATAATTTCTTGACTCTCTTTTGCCTCACTCTCTTGTTCTTGGTTAGATGTAAAAATAACAGGCTTGTACGAATCACCTCTATCACAAAATTGTCCCTCATTATCAAAAGGATCTATATTAACCCAATACTGTTGAAGTAAATCCTTATAACTTATAACATTGGGATCAAAACTAACTTTAACAACCTCTTGATGCCCACTATGATTTTCATATGTGGGATTCGTCAAAGCTCCTCCGGAATATCCACTTTCGGCAGAAACTACTCCATCAAGTTTCTCTAAATCATGTTCTAAGCACCAAAAACAACCACCTGCAAAAATAGCTTCTTCTGATTCCGCAAATACTTTCAAAGGACAAGCTGTTAATAGTTGCAGGAGAATTGAAAATACTATTAGTTTTCTAAAGATTTTATTCATAGGAATCATTGAACTAATAAGTCCAGAATATCCTTTGATGCTCTATCTGTAACGCCAGGCTTTCCTAATTTATCTTTCAATCTTTCATAACCAATCATTATGTCTTCTTTTGTAGAATTATCTTCAAGGATTTTTAATGCTGCATTAAAAATTTTTTCGGCTTTAAAATCCTCTTGTACAAACTCTGGTATTAACATTTTATTTAAAAGAAGATTAACTGGGGAAATATATTTTACATTAAATTTCAATAAATATCTTGCAAAAAAAGCAGTAACTCTACTTACTTTATATCCAACGATTTGTGGAACTGAGTTTAGAGCTAATTCCATATTTATCGTCCCAGACTTAGCTAAAGCCAGATGAGCCGCTGAGAATAGAAATGGTTTTAAACCATCAACTTCATTCGACAAAATAATCCTTCCAGTCACTCCATATTCTTTTAATGAATTATTTAATAGTTCATCAAATTCATTTAATCCAGATGGTATTAGAACAGTAATAGAAGGATCTTTTTCCTGAAGAAGCTTAGCCGCTTTTAGCAATGTAGGTAAAATATATTTAAGTTCTTGTTTTCGAGAAGCTGGAATAAGAAGAAGAAGTTTCTGATCAGAATTTAATCCTATTTTTTTTAAAGATTCTTCTTTATTAGGAATATCTCTATAGAAATCCAACATTGGATGACCTACAAATTTTACATTTCCTCCCTTATTTGAATAAAATTTAGCTTCCTCTTCAAAGATAGCTAATATTTTATCCGTAAAACTAATCAAATCAGTTGTACCCGAGTCACCTAATCTCCATGCCCATTCTTGAGGCGCAATATAATAGATTATTGGAATATTAGGGAACTTTTTTTTTACTTTTAATCCTAGTCGAATATTTGGTCCCATATAATCTATTAAAACAACTGCATCAGGTGGAGAAGAGCTTAAGTAATTGTCAATTGTTGATTGTGCTTTTAAAGTTGGCAGAACATAAGGAATAGCTTCTAAAAAACCAATTGCACCTATCGAAGAGGTATTAGATATTAGTTCAGCCCCTGCTTCTTTCATCCTTTCACCGCCTAAAGCGATTATATCTAATTCAATTTTTCTTTTTTCTGCATTAATCTTTAAAGCATCTATTAATAAACTTCCCTGCAAATCCCCAGAGACTTCACCAGTACTGATTAACAACTTCATTATTTATTTGACAATAAAGAAGGCATTGGGCCTCTTCTACCTTTCCCAATAGAGAATTCTATAAATCCACATAACCGTGCGGAAGATTGTAATAAATTCTCTTTTCTTGCAATTTTCAAACCATCAGAAATTACATATTCAGATTTAAATAATAAGTTCCAAATTCTTTTCAATTGTAGATATTCTTCTTTATTCTCTTTATCTATATTTTGCCTTTTAATTCCAACTTTGTTGAGTCCGCGCATTCTTCCAGGATGACCTTCTGCCAGGCAATATGGAGGAACATCTCTATCAACTCTTGTCATGCCTCCAACCATAGCTAAATAACCAATATGAACAAATTGATGTATCCCCAAGCAACCTCCAATAACAGCTCTATCTTCAACGACAACGTGACCTGCAATCTGCACGCTATTGGCTATGACTACACTGTTTCCAATTTCACAATTATGCCCTAAATGTGAATAAGCCATTAACAAATTCTTATTCCCTACTATAGTTTTCTCCCCCTCAAAGGTGGCCCTATTAATAGTTATATATTCTCTAAAAGTATTATTATCTCCTATTATGACATCAGTAGAATCTCCTCTATACTTCAAATCTTGGGGTTCTAATCCAATACATGCTCCTGGGAAAATCTTATTATTTGATCCTATTTTTACTTTCCCCTCGATAATTACATTTTGTCCTACCCAAGTATTAGGACCAACAATCACATCTGGACCAATAACAGCCCCTGAACCTACAGTTACACCTTGCCCAAGTTGAGCTTTTGGAGAAACGTCTGCATATTCATGAATATTTACTTTGTTATCTGTAATTAAGCTTTCAGAAGATTGAAGTTCGCTCATCACTTCAATCCACAAGAGAGAACATCAAATCGCCAGAACAAACCAATCGATCATCAACTTTTGCTTCTCCCCGAACTTTTCCAAATCTCTTTCTTTTGATGCTTATCAACTCACAAGATATCAATAATTGATCTCCAGGGACCACTGGACGCCTAAACCGAACTGAATCAATCCCAGCGAACACAAAAAGTCCTTTTGGAAGATCAGGCATTTGAGAAACAATCAAACCACCTACCTGTGCCATTGCTTCTACTATTAAAACACCTGGCATTAGGGGTCTATCGGGGAAATGGCCTTGAAATTGAGGCTCATTAAGAGTGACATTTTTTATTGCCACAGCTTTCTTGCCTTGATCATGTTCTATAACTCTGTCAACAAGCGCAAAGGGATATCTATGAGGCAAAAGCCCCATTATTTGCTCGCTATTTAAAACAAGAGGTTGGGAAGAAGAAATGTCAGTCAAAATTAGATTTAATTAAGTTAATACCTTTTGAAGAGAAGCTGCAAATTCAGCATGAAGAGCGTGAGACCCTTTATAAACAAAAATTTGCGCTTTTGGTAATCCAACAAAAGCTAAATCTCCAATCAAGTCAAGCAATTTATGACGCACTGGTTCGTTTGAAAATCTCAAGGGTGGATTCACCCAAGAATCACCATTACAAACCAATGCATTTTCAAGAGCTCCTCCTTTAATTAGACCAGCTTTCTTTAATTCTTCTAACTGATCAAGAAAGCCAAAAGTTCGTGCAGGTGCAATTTCTTTAACAAAATTATTTGGGGACAGCTCAATAGAAAATATTTGCTGTCCAATTGCCTTATATGGGAAATCAATCAAACCTACTAATTTCAATTTCTTTGATGGTATTGCGAAAATTATACTTTCCCCTTTGCTTAAAAAAATTGGAGATTTGAGTTCTGGCCTTGGTCTAGGCGATGTAATGGAATTAACCATTCCTACCTTTTGAATTTCCTCGATCCAGCCAATAGCAGAACCATCGAGCAAGGGAATCTCACTGCCAGTTATTTCTATATGTGCATGAGTTAAGCCTGATCCAATTAATGAAGCCAATAAGTGTTCAACGGTAGATACTTTTTTTCCATTCAAATCAAGAGTTGTACATAAAGGAGTATTCCTTACTTGCGAAATATCTATGAGGGTAACTTTACTAGGTTCATTTGAAAAAGAGATATGAAATCCAGTTAATTCTGTTGGCTTAATGATGACTGTGCATTTAAGACCTGTATGCAACCCAATACCATCTTTTTTAATTTCATTTTGAAGCGTCCAACCTTCTTCATAGTCATTGGGGAAAGAGAACACTAGAATTTCCAGCCAATTCCGATGTTATAGCGCCAATTACCACTGAAATCTTGAGTCGCTGCTTCAATACGAATTGGGCCCACAGGTGTATTAATAACTGCTCCAGGTCCAACAGAAAAACCAGATCCTGGTTTTTCTAGGATTTTTCCAGGCTTCCCTGGGACATTTGATTGAGAACCAAAATCAGATCCTGCATCAACAAATAGGACTCCCGAAACTAATCGCCAAATAGGAAATCTGTATTCTCCTGTAGCCTCTCCAAAATTTCTTGCGACGCCTAGATCACAAGAGCTCCAACCTCGAACGGAACTGGCTCCTCCCAAGCAAAATGCTTCATAAGGTGGTAGATCTCCAATAATTGTTCCAATCTTTGCTTGAAAACCTATCGATTGTGAGCAATCTGATTTTTCACCAGGCTTGGGGCGACAACCCTTATGAAACTTCAGCCAATTAACAGGATAAAAACGAGAATAATTTAACCTAGTTCTATTAAAAGTAGGAGAATTCTCACCCAAACTGAAAAATTGTTCAGAACCAATATTTAAATAATCTCCAGAAGTTGGATTTCGGGAATTATCTAAATTGTTGTAAGTAACGGCACTTTTAAAACTAACTAATGTATTTTCTGTAGAGCAATTATATGCGACACAAATAACTTCGTTCTCAGGAACTTTACCATCTAAAAAATTTGTTGATGCTACGCCATAAGGTCTTTTATCTCCGGCGTAGTCTATTGGCTTAACCTTCTGGAAATTTGCACCAATAAGTACACTCCAGGGAACCTTTTTTAAAGGCTGACCACCATTCAATGGTCTTGCAAAAGAGAAACCTCCACCTGTTCGCTCTAGAACAATAGAGTCGCCCTCATAATCAAACCAGCTAAATTGAGGTGCGGATAACTGAGCAGAAGAAAGATTAGTAAATGGGCCCGTTTCAATTAAAGTATTATCATCGTTTAAGTCTAAATTCTGAGATTGATTAATGTCATAACTTATTAATGAATTAGGTGCCTCATATCTATCGGTAACTCCTCGAATGCTACCTCCATCTTGACTTCTAAATTCTTGAGGAACTTCTCTACTTAAATATAATGAAGTTCTTAAAGATGTTCTATATTTATCATTTTTAATCCAGGGATCGTATAAAGAAAGATTTAGGAGAGCTCCATATTCTCCATAAGTCAAATTCATATTTGATGACCATGCTCTCCCTACCAAGTTGGACTCTTGCAATCCTATCTGCCCAAAGACACCTTGCCCTCCGCTGTAACCAAGTCCTCCAGTCAATGAACCTGTCCTTTGCTCTGTTATGCCTAGTGAAACTATAATCTGTCCAGGCTTGGAACTTACTGGCTTGAGAGTTACTTTAACATCATTAAAAAGTGAAGTTGAATATAATCTTTTGATATCTGATTCTAATTTATTTCTATTAAAAATATCTCCAACTTTGGTAATTAATTCTCTTTCAATTACCCATTTCTTTGTTTTTCCTTTTATTAACTTACCTTTTTCATCTTCTGTATTTCCATCTTCATCTATAAAATTTATCTGAATGCCAGCAATGTATCCTTCTTTTATATTCAGTTCAACTCTACCTTCTTTAGTGACACGACTTGGACCAGATATTCTTGCTAAGGAGTACCCTTGACTACTATACCAATCCTTAATTTCATTAATCCTTATTTGTAGAGTATTGAGATTTAAGGTTGTCCCATAATCATTATTAAAAATCTCATTTATTTTTGTATTCGATAGTTTTCTTTCAAGTGGAATTATACTTATATTATTTAATATCGGATTAGGTTCAATCTTAATCAGAAGTTGAACTCCCATAGCACTCTGCAAAGACTCGATTTTCGCACCAGAGAACCAGCCAGTTGAATAAATTCGATCTAAATCCTTCTTAACATCTACACTTGTAACTTTACTACCTGGTCTAATTAACATTGCATCATAAGCAATGACTTCCAAGCGCTCTTTATCAGGATGATCTTCAAGTCCCTCAATAATAATCTCTGAAATTAATACTCTTTGTTCTTCAACAAGAGTATTTTGGTCGTTTTGATTTTTTTTCTCAGAAATTAAAAAATTATCAAGATTTAAATTAAATCTATTATGATTTGATTGGTGAGTAAATTTCAAACTTTGAGTCAGCTTATTTTCAACAAAAAATTGATTTTCACTTGAGATTATTTTAGAGGCTTTAGTTTCTCCAATCAGACTAATAAAAGGAACTACCAAAGCAATTGCATATGCACTTTTGCTTATTAATTTTTTATTAGAGATGGCGGGTCTTTTGAACATAAATCTCAAAGCAATTCAATTAAATGAGGGATTGTTTGACTAAGAATAGTTTGATTAAGAAGCATTAGAAGAGTCTTTTTCTATGCGTTTCAAAATCTCCTCATAAGCATCTATCACCCCTCCAAGATCTTGCCGAAAGCGGTCTTTGTCAAGGATACGTTCCTTAGGATCAGAATTTGTTTTATCCCAAAACCTACAATTATCTGGACTTATTTCATCAGCTATCACAATTTTACTTAATGAGTTAAAACCGAATTCTAATTTAAAATCAACCAATAATAAATCGAGTGAATCAAAATATTCTTTTAAAATTTTATTTACACTTCTAGTAATTTTCTCTACTTCTTCTCTCTGAGAGAGACTAATCAAATCAAGCATTTTAATTCTTCCTTCTGTTAGTATTGGGTCTCCTAATTCATCATCTTTATAATAAAAGTCGAGGAGTGGCGGGTTTAATATTGTTCCTTGATTGATCGGTGTTTCTCTACATAATGAGCCTGTAGCAATATTGCGAATAACAACTTCTAAAGGAATTACTTTAATTTTGTCCGCAATCATGAATGTTTCCGATTGAAGTTCTATAAAGTGCGTGGGGATTCCATTCAATTCAAGCAATTTAAAAAGTGCCGCAGAAATTTTGCAATTCAGGCGTCCTTTACCTTCTATCTCTGATCGTTTTTTTGCGTTAAAAGCTGTAGCATCATTTTTGAACTCTATTAAAACCCTATTTGGATTTTCACAAGCGAAAACTCTTTTTGCCTTGCCTTCATAAATTAGTGATCCTTGGATATGATTCATTAATACCTCAGATATCTAATTAGTATAAATAGATAATGCTAAAAAAATCACCTCAATCAAGACAAATTTATTTAAAAGCTAAACTTGAAACAACTAAATAACTTATCTTCAAGATATGTATTAACTAATAATCAAAAGGTACTCAAAGATCCACAAAAACTATTTTTCATTAAAGCAAAAGTAAATCATGACAAAAAATCAAAAGACTGAGGAATTAAAAAAAATATTAATAATTGGAAGTGGAGGGAGAGAAAACTCTATTGCTTGGGCTCTATCAAAAAATCAATCTATTGAACAAATATATGTTTGTCCAGGCAATGGTGGAACCGCCAACTTTAAAAAATGTATTTGCCTAAAACCTAAATCTGAAGAGGCACAAACGATCATCGAGGAATCTCAGCTACTTGGAATTAATTTAGTCATCATCGGTCCTGAAGTCCCGTTATCTGAGGGCTTAGCAGATAAAATGCGTGAAGCAGGATTAACAGTTTTTGGTCCAGGCAAAGATGGTGCTCAATTAGAGGCAAGTAAAGAATGGTCTAAGGATCTGATGATAGAGAACAATATCCCTACAGCCCAGTACTGGTCTGCAAAATCTAAAGAAGAAGCACTAGAAATTCTTAGAAGATTCAACCAACCTCTTGTTGTCAAAGCAGATGGTCTTGCAGCAGGTAAAGGTGTCACTGTTTGTGAAACCATTGAGGAATCCAAGGAAGCAATTAAGGACATATTTTCTGGAAAGTTTGGCTCTGCAGGAAATAAAGTTATTCTCGAAGAAAAAATTGAAGGGCCAGAAGTTTCTATTTTTGCTCTTTGTGATGGGGAGAGATTAATTGTTCTTCCTCCAGCCCAGGATCACAAAAGATTACTTAATGGAGACAATGGCCCAAATACTGGAGGAATGGGAGCATATGCTCCTGCACTTTTAATTAACGAACAAGATCTTCAAGACTTAACTGAACTGGTTCTTACCCCAACTTTAAAAGGTTTAAAAAAAAAGAATATCAACTACATTGGCGTCATTTATGCCGGCTTAATGCTTACATCATCAGGGCCAAAAGTTATTGAATTTAATTGCCGCTTTGGGGATCCAGAATGTCAAGCTTTAATGCCCTTAATGGGGGAGGAATTGGCTTCTGTCCTTTTTGCTTGCGCTCAAGGACAGATTGAAAACGCACCAAAACTTACATTTAACTCTGAATGCAGTGCTTGTATAGTTGCAGCCTCTAAGGGATATCCGGAAAGTCCACAAAAAGGTGACAAAGTTGAAATCGATGTTGAATCAAATTCTTCGCTCCAAATTTTTCACGCAGGCACCACAATCGACAAATTTGATAATATAATTACCTCGGGCGGGAGGGTTCTTTCAGTAGTTGCTCAGGGAGAAAGTTTCGACAAAGCTTTCAATTTAGCCTACTCTAACCTTAAAAAAATCAACTTTAATGGTATGCATTTTCGCGAAGATATAGGTTACCAAGTTAGAGATATTTGATTCAATTTATCCTACATGAATACTACGAATTCAAATCAAAGCAACTCTTTTCAAGCATCAAAAGATGATGCGCTAATAGATAAATCAACTATATTAGAGAAAATAAATTCATGGTGGGCTAGATTTAATTTAAGATCTAAATTGCTAGCATTTGGAACACTGGTAGTTAGTTTTATAATGACAATTATCACGTTTTTTGCTTTAAGTAGTATTCAAAAAGATGCTGGAATGAATGATACAAGATATGCCAGAGATTTAGGATTATTATTATCAGGAAACGTTACGGAATTAGTAGCTAAGAATCAAACAAGAGAACTTTTCAATGTTGCTGAGAAATTTTGGCGTTCAAGTAGGAACTTAAGGTACATTTTCTTCACTGACCCAGATGGATTTGTAAAATTGGGTATTCCAGTGAGTGCAACTACCTCAGAATCTGAGGCTGAAGGAGCCTTACAGCTAACCAGAAAACTTCAATTACCAAGTGAATTAAAAAAACAACCTCAATTTCCTTTAGTCAGACAACATTCAACTCCACAAGGCCAGGTAACTGATGTTTTTGTTCCGATGCTTTGGAAGGGTGAATATTTAGGCACCTTAGCTTTAGGGGTAACACCGAACAAAAAAGCTCTTGCTACAGCCGCTTTAACTAGAGAAATTACTGTTGCAGTTTTTATTTCTATTTGGGTTTTAGTGATAATAGGCGCAGTATTTAATGCTCTAACAATCACTCGCCCAATAAGAGAATTAGTTATTGGAGTTAGAGAGATTGCTAAAGGTAATTTTAAATCAAGAGTAGATCTACCAATGAGCGGAGAACTCGGGGAACTCTTAACTGGGTTTAATGCAATGGCATCCAGATTAGAAGAATATGATGCTGCAAATATTGAGGAATTAAAGGCTGCTCAAGTCAAACAGCAATCCTTAATAGCCACAATGGCAGATGGAGCGCTTCTTCTTGACGAACAAGGAAATATTGTCTTAGTCAATCCAACTGCTAGAAGACTCTTCCGCTGGGAAGGGAGAAATCTTGAAGGTCAAAATTTATTGAATCAACTTCCTGAATCTCTCGTAAAAGACCTTGATACACCAATAACATCTCTATTGAACAATTTCGGAGACAGCGATGATTTGCGTTGCAATCTTGAAGAACCACCAAGAACACTTCGAATAGTTTTAAAGTCTGTCAGAGACACGACTGGCGAGACTATAAAAGGTATTGCAGTTACAGTTCAAGATCTCACTAGGGAGGTACTATTAAATGCAGCGCAAAAAAGATTCATCAGTAATGTTTCTCACGAATTGAGAACGCCATTATTCAACATTAAAAGCTATGTTGAGACACTATATGACCTAGGAGAACAGCTTACAAAAGAAGAGCAAAAAGAATTTTTAGGTGTTGCAAATTCAGAAACAGATAGACTAACTCGCTTGGTCAATGATGTTCTTGACTTATCCAAGTTGGAGTCTGGAAGAACAATTCAATTAGAAGCACTAAGTATAAAAGAAGCTATGGAACAAACCCTAAGAAACTATAGACTTAATGCAGAAGATAAAAATGTAAAATTAGTATTAAGTGTTGAAAATAATTTGACATTTGTTTTAGGTAACTGGGATATGCTTCTCCAGGTTTTTGACAATCTTGTTGGTAATGCACTTAAATTCAGTCAAGAAGGAGGAACTATAAATTTAAAGGCCTATACATGGCCTGATATTTGTGTTGCTTCGCCAGTTGATCTAGACAATAAAGCTCCACATTGTGAAATTTTGTCCCCGATGCCAAAAATCAGAGTTGAGGTCTCTGATACTGGATTTGGGATTTCTGAAATTGATCAACAAAGAATATTTGAACGTTTTTACAGAGTTGAAGATTCAGTTCATACTGAAGTGGGAACTGGACTTGGCCTGTCAATCGTTAAAGGGATAGTTGATAAACACGGAAGTGAGATAAGAATGGCAAGCGAACCAAATATTGGAACAACTTTTTGGTTTGAACTTCCTCTTGAAGACTCTGACGCTGATCAGCTTTTACTAATATCTGCCAGGAAAAATTGGGAGCTTGAAAATGATAAGTCATTAATTAAATAGAGTTAATAGCTATCCTTCTTTTGGATTAATGCTTTTAAAAACTCCAGGTATCTGCTCTTCAGGATTAATACGATGAGGGGCTCCACTAAATATCTGTTCAAAGTTAGAGAATGAATCCTTAATCTCAGGTCCTTCATTAGTAATGATATATTCACGTATCCTCTTATCATGCCAGGATCCGCGCATCTTAAAAACATTTATTGCTCTTGCCATTTCACCTCTTATTTCTACATATTGCAAAAGCAAAATAGTATCAGTTATCGTTGAAATATGAGAATCAGTAATGGAATGGCTTCCCATGAATTCTTCTGCAGTATTAGTAAAGAATCCTGCTATTTCTTCTTGTTTTGCATAACCAGTTACTCCAATAACAAACTGTCTAAATGCATTCAGACTTACACCTCTAGCTAAAGCAGATAGAGAATCTATAGCCATTCTAGATGGTTTATATTCGCTAATCTCGGTTTTGATAATTTGCAAATGATCTTCCAAACCAGTTGATTCAGGGTAAGCACAAATAATCTTCAATAATCCATCAGCTTCCATTTTTTCAAAATCAATCCCCCAGCTAGTTGCATTTCGAAGAAGTTGTGCTCTTGATTCTTCATATGCAAAAAGTATTGTTCTTTCTTTATGTATGTATGCATCCTCAACAAACTTAGAAACTAGCATTGTTTTTCCGGTACCAGTTGCGCCAGTTGCAAGAATAATTGAATCTTGAAAATATCCTCCTCCACACATTTCATCCAAAGCTGGAACACCAGAACTTATGCGAACATTGGATGATCGTTGAGTCAACCTCATTGCACCTAAAGGAAATGCGACTATTCCTTGGGAACCCATAGTAAAAGGGAATTCACCCTTCATATGTGTAGTTCCTCTTAATTTCAAAATCTCTACAGTTCTTCTCCTCTTCTCGGCCTCTAAAACATTTCTCAAAATAACAACATTGTCAGAAACGAATTCTTCGACTCCATATCTAGCAATTGGACCATATTCATCTATTCTTTCAGTGGTCATAACAGTAGTCACACCTATTTCTTTAAGTCTTGCTATCAGTCGAAAAATCTCTCTTCTAACAACATAAATAGCGTCATATTGTTGAAAAACTGCTGTCATTGAATCTATAGCAACTCTCTTAGCTTTGAACTTTCTAATCGCATAACTTATTCTTTCAATTAACCCGGATAAATCAAAACTTCCAGCCACATCTTGTCCATCAGGATCTGGAGATGCATCTAAAATAAAAAGTTTATTTTGATCAATTAACCCTTGTAAATCCCAACCAAAACTTGCAGCATTTCTAATAATATCTAGAGGCGATTCTTCAAAAGTAACAAAAATCCCAGGCTCATCAAAATTACATATTCCATAATGAAGATATTGCAGAGAAAAAATAGTTTTACCAGTACCTGATGTTCCGCTGACTAGAGTGCTGCGCGCATTAGGCAACCCACCATGACAAATATCATCAAAGCCCTCGATTCCCGTGGGGAGTTTTTGAACATGCATTTTGGGTCGATTTTTTTATTGAAGAGCGTTAAAAGCTCTTATTTATAAAACATACTAAGCAAACTATAAAAATAGCTTAGTTATCGGTTGGGCTTAAGAATTCATTTACTTGTTGTTTATGTGACTCCATTATTTATCCGAAGAGTAAAACATTTCTTGATCTGATAATTCATCATACAAAAGGTCCAATCCAATTAGAACCTTTTCTCTATCTGATAAGTCACCAATTATCCTTCGAACAGGCGGGGGTAAAATCTTAGCTAAGGTTGGTGTCGCAAGTATTTTATCTTCCTCAGCTAGTTGAGGGCTTTTTAAAACGTCAATGACCTTAAGAGCATAGACACCCTTGAATTCACTCTCTAAGATTTCTCTCAACGTGTTCAAAGCCCTCATAGAGTTTGGTGTATTCCCCGCCACATAAAGCTTGAGAATATATGTCTTTCTTGCATTCATTTAAAACCTCTGGAAAATCCACAGAACATTTACCCTGATTAAATCTTGACTAAGTAACCAACAAAAGGTGAAAATGTTAGTTTGTTTTCGGATTACGATTAGGGCATAATCGATTAAAAAAAAGGAAACCCCTTTTATTTTGTTTCGAGCCTTAACGTGTCACCAATACTTATGGCTGATAAGAAATCATCTCCCAAGAAGGAAACTCCTCAAGATAAAACTTATGCGATTGTTGAGGCCTCAGGACAACAGTTTTGGCTTCAAGCCAACCGTTATTACGATTTAGATAGATGCCAAGCAGAAGTAGATGATGTTTTGACTCTTGAAAAGGTTCTTCTTATCAATGATGGGAAAGATTTAAAACTTGGAAAACCTTATGTAAAAGATGCGAAAGTAGAAATCAAAGTTTTGGAACATAGAAGAGGTCCAAAAATAATAGTTTATAAAATGAGACCCAAGAAAAAGACTAGGAGCAAGAATGGACATCGCCAAGAACTTACAAGAGTTTTAGTTCAATCCATTTCCGTAGGATCAAACACAAAAAAATCAAAAGATGTCAAAGCCACTGCTAGTAAAGTAGAATCTAACTAGTTAAATCCAAAAGATTAAATAAATCATGGCTCACAAGAAAGGTACAGGCTCAACAAGAAATGGAAGAGATTCAAACTCTAAAAGACTTGGTATCAAGGCCTACGGTGGAGAGAAAGTAACTGCCGGATCTATTCTTATTCGTCAAAGAGGAACATCTGTTCTTCCAGGAATCAATGTTGGCAGGGGGAAAGATGATACTCTTTTCGCCCTTACTGATGGTTCAGTTCATTTTGAAAGTATTCGTAGAGGACTAAGAAATAGAAAAAGGATTAATATTTCTAATGCAAAGGCTGTCTAGTTTTTCTTCTCAAGGGTTTATAAGCTCGAGTAGTAATCAAAAAAGGATGGAAAACTTCTAAATAATTTAACTGTAATGTAGAAAAGAAATTTTCAATAAGACTAGGGTCATCGAAATGAAAAGGATACTCTCCGTTTTTTCCTTTGTAAAAATACCAATTCATCAGAGCTATTCCCTCAGGAGAAAGTTTTTCTAAAAATATTTTTAATTGCTTGGCAGGATTTGGAAGATGCTCAAGGACGTCCAAGCAAACTAAAGAATCAAAAACAACATCAGAGGTGCTTTCTAAGTCTCTAAAAATTGAAATCTTATCTTCGATACCCAATTTCTTAGACCTGTGTTCTACAAAGCTTCGATTTTGAGGGTTAAGATCAACAAACCAAACATGTTCAACCTCTGGCAAAAATGAGGCAGCCAGAGCATGTGTACCAATCCCACCACCAAAATCTAAAACTTTTCCAGAAACAAATTTTTGTTGTAAGCGAAGAGTGTCAGCTATGTAATTAGAACTATTTAGATGCCAGGAAGCTAGATCTATTAAATGAGCATCTCCTACTTTTTCCTCGTAAAAATCGCTCGCATTATTCTCAGTAAATGCTCCTGGATGAAGAGCTGCCAAATCATCAACACCCTTAAGTAATCTTTGATCTAATTGCTCATTAGTAATGTTTAGGAAATCAATAAGATGATTTTTCAAATTAAAGCCATCTTTAAGGAAAGAGGAAATACTTAGATCTAAATAATTCATATTATTTGGCTGACTGAACGCACTGAGTTATAACTTTAAGTGTTCAGGGTTACTTGAACAATATTTTCATGTGAGCCTCAGCCTGCAATATCAATTTTGGAAAAGACCTTTGGATTTGTTGTCATTGATAAGCCTTCTGGGCTTACTTCTCATGATTGCGTCAATAGACTTAGAAAAGTATTTGGTATCAAAAAAATTGGACATACTGGAACTCTAGACCCTGCAGTTACTGGAGTACTTCCAATAGCAATAGGCGATGCTACAAGGTTAATCTCTTATTTACAAGGCTCTAAAGCTTACAAAGGAATCATCCAGTTAGGTGCCACTACAAATACTGATGATATGCAAGGTGAAATTATAGAATCAAAAGTTTGGCCCTTAATTACCGAGAATAATATAAATTCTCTACTAGAAAATTTTAGAGGTGAGATTTCACAAAAGCCTCCTATTTTTTCTAGTGTTCACGTTAAAGGTGAGAGAGCTTATAAGAAAGCAAGAAAAGGAGAAAAATTTTATTTAGCTCCCAAAAAAGTCACCATAAACAAATTAAATTTAATCAGCTGGTCTCAAAATAAAGGTGAGTTATTAGTTGACGTTGACTGCTCGACAGGAACATACATTAGATCCTTGGCTAGAGACATTGGAGATAAAATTGGATGCGGTGGTTATTTAAAAAGTTTACGCCGTACAAAAGCATATAATTTCAACGAAAATCATTCAGTAATACTTCCTGAGAAATCAGATTTTTACCTAGAGGAAGATAAACCTAAAGTTCTTAATCCTAATATTTTTCTTAAACATCTGTCTTCTTTTAAATTAATTTCTGAAGAAGAAATTATTAGCTGGCGCTCAGGAAGAACAATCTGTTTTCAGAATCATATTAAACGTTTAAAGATAGCTAAAAAAGATGAGTATGAAGATAGTAATATTTACAATAAAAATATATTAGTATTGGGCGAAAAAGACAAAATCCTTGGCATAGGGAATTTAGATGAGGGTTTTCAAATTAAACCTAAGGTTGTTTTTAATGCAATTGGTTAAAACGATAAAATTAAAATCCTATGACCATAATTAGTAGCTATTAAATATTTTACTAATAGGTTTTTATTTGCACTCCAGTATAATAATGTTTTAGAATTTTACGAAAACTTGAGCCTCTTTCAGCCATAGCTTTTGCGCCCCACTGACTCATCCCTACGCCATGCCCAGCCCCAAAGCCTCTCACCAATAGATAATATTCTTCTGGAATTAGTGGTAGAGGTTGAGGTACAAAATCGTTAACTAGTTTATTCTCATAATTCAATTTATTATCTAGATTACTTGAATTAAATGGATTAAATTTAAAATCAAACTCAAATTTAGTACTAAGTAATTTCAATTTTTCCCTTAAGTCTTTTCCAGAAATAATCTTATTTCGATTCGTCCCATAAAGTATGATTTTTAAGACTCTATCAGTATTACTTCTATCAATAATATGAATACTATTTACTCCGCCCAAGTCAGGAAATATCTTTTCCAATTCTGCAGAGGTAAATTTATTCGTCCATCTATATTTAGTACTATTATGATCATAGTCAATAACACTTTTCAAATAAGGTAATTGATATTTCCAAACTTGACCACTACTCTCAGTTCTGCCACCAGAACTACTATGAAAAACAGCATCAATCAGCTGATCCTTATAAAACAGCACAAGTGAGTTTGTACTCTTCACTGCCCTATTTATTTTTACGGTTTCAGATTCAAGTCCTAAGTAAACTTGGCTAGCCTGTGTTGAATGAAGATCAAATAATTTATTTTTATCTAAAAGTTTTAAGGCATAAGTCCTTGCTGCAATAGCTTGAGCTTGAAGTGCTGCAAGTGGAAATTCTTTGGGCATTTCACTACCAACCACACTTTTCAAATACTTCTCTAATTTTAAATAATTAATTATATTTAACTTCTTATCATTTAATGAAACTCTTAATTCTCCGGCATATCTTCTATTCTTAAACCAAATCCCTCTTTTATCACTATTTTTAATAATTAAATTAAAATTATTTGGTAATTCGAACCATACATTTAAGTCATTATTAATTGAATATTTAACTTTATTATTGCTATAAACTAAATTTAAAGATTTAATTCTTCTATGACTAGAAGAGATGCCTTGAACAAAAATATTTTCTACACTATCTGCTCTAAACCTTGCCTTGTTTTCATTACTTATCAAAACACGAATTATTGGTTCCCTTACCGCAATTGCCTTTATTGGAGAGATGAAAAATATAGCTACAAAGATTATTGCCCATCCAGATTTTGCTTTAGGTGATGCGCTCAAAATAAAAATTGGATTTAGGTACTAATTTTGCCTATAAGAAAGAAGATCCACCAGTGGTCAGAACTATGAATGGCACCATTTCTTAAAAGAGGAAAACTTGCAAGTCACTTTTCTAGGAACAAGTTCAGGGGTTCCAACTCTAAATAGGAACGTATCAGCAATGGTACTAAAACCTCCGCAAAGATCAGAATTATGGCTGTTCGATTGTGGCGAAGGTACGCAACATCAGTTCATCCGAAGCAATCTTAAGTTATCTCAAATAAAAAAAATATTCATTACCCATATGCATGGGGATCACATATATGGTCTGCCTGGACTTCTAGCAAGTATTGGATTGTCAGGTAGCAGCTCTGGAATTGAGTTGTACGGTCCAGCTCCTCTCAAAAACTTTATTGATTCTTGTTTATACAACAGCTCAAGCAGATTGGCCTACTCTCTAAAATTCCATAGAGTCGAAAATGCAGCTACTAACAAAGAAATTTTATTTGAAGATTCCGAGTTAGAAGTCAAAACTGCTCCACTCAAACATCGAATACCATCTTTTGCTTACAGAGTGAATCAAAAAACTAGACCAGGTAGATTCGATATAGAGAAAGCAAAATCGAAAGGGATACCTCCCGGTCCTGTATATGCAGCCCTTCAGAGAGGGGAGGAAGTGATGTTAGAAGATGGTCGCATTTTCTCTGGGAAAGAATTCTGCGGTCCTCCCAGGACTGGCTTAAGCATGGTTTATTGCACTGACACTGTATATACAGAATCTTCAATTGAGATTTCTAAAGAGGCTGATCTACTAATCCATGAATCAACTTATTCTCATAAAGAAACTGAAATGGCTTATGAACGCGGACATTCAACAGCCACCATGGCGGCTCAGATTGCGGAAAAAGCGAACGTAAATAAATTAATTTTGACTCATTTGAGTCCGAGGTATAACCCTGGGAATCAAACATGTCCTAATGATTTGCTTAATGAAGCAAAAGCAATTTTTCCAAATACTCAGTTAGCAAAAGACTTTCTTCAAATTGATCTAAATAAAAGCTACAACTGCAACAGTTCGTGATCCCTTTACCTATGAAATGCCTCTACATGAAACAATAGTCGAGTTTGGTGCTTCTTTAATCGCTGGCGTTATTGATGAATTCTCTTATTTCTTCCCTTAAGCGGTCCTTTACAAGACTTTTAGTCTTGATACCTTTGCTTGTAAGTCTTAGCATTAGTCCTTTATCTGTAAGTGCTCTGTATCCCAGCGACCCTTCATCAGTCGAGGCTTTAGATGACAGTTTGCATGGTAAAGACTTGCAAAACACTGAATATGTTAAATATGACCTATCAGGAAAAGATCTTGGTGAGGCGAATTTTACTGGAGCCTATTTCAGTGTTTCTACTCTAAAAAACTCTGATCTTTCAGGTGCAAACATGACCAATGTTATTGCGTATGCAACGAGGTTTGATAATGCAAACCTCACGAACGTAAATCTTACTGGTGCAGAGTTACTTAAAAGTGTTTTTGATGGTGTAACCATTGATGGCGCTGACTTTACTGATGCTGTTTTAGATAGAACTCAACAGAAAAAGCTCTGTGAAGTAGCCACAGGTGACACAGCCGATAGTCTTGGTTGTAGTACTAGAGGTGCTGGATATGTTCCAGCGACCAAAGGTCAAGGTTTCAACCCAGGTACTTAAAATTCATCCAAAAGTTAATAACCAATTAAGAAAGGGGCCAATGGCCCCTTTCTTAATTGGTTATTAACTAACTTTTTTACTTTGTCACAAGGAAGAAAGCCGCTGCAGCTCCTCCAACAGCAAACATAGGCAAACCAACTAACAAATGTGAGGTGCCAAAGCCAAATCCTTTTTGGCGCAGTATAAAATACCCCACTCCAGCAGCTCCAGCAGCTAACGGAATAGCTGCAGTGGCAGCAGAAGCAACAGCGTGATAGTCGAAGTTCATCCCTGTGTTGAAAGTTAATTACTTACAATTATCCTTCAAATTTGAAAAATGGTATGAACTTAGACCAGAAATGCCTCATATCTTCATCACTTTAAATCCAAAAAGAATTTCCTTTTTTTCTAGACTTATGCCGCTTGAGGCGTGATATTTGAGCTATCTCTAGAACGTGGATGCTTGCTATACCACCATTCCTGAATATTAGTATCTAAACGACTTGAGAATAAAGTCAAAATAGTTTTTGTTGGTTTCACTCCTGGCTGGATAATCTCAACCGAGTAAGATGGACACTTTTGAGCAGCAATATCAGCAACCAATCTTTTCCCAATTCTTCTCCAGCTAGGCTCCTTACTTCGCCATGAGAGTCTGCAACAAGGCCAAGGTAATTCCTCACGGTCATAGAGACGACAACATGGCCCTAGGACCCTAAAACTAAATTGACCACCAATACTTGAATGAATAGAACCATGATCTAAAAGACCTTGAACTTTATTGGTTAGCAAAACTTCTGAAGTCAATTAATCCCTAAATAATTTTATTTGCGCCCATGAGCACATAAACAAGAGGTTGGCGAGAAAGGAACTCTTTTGCAAGCAAAACAATGAAAATCTGGCGAAAAAATTAATATCAATATATCTCGTCTTCTGCATGGGTTCTAATCGTGCAAGCTGAAGTCGGATATGCCACACAAATCAAAATATAACCTTTTTTAATCTGATCATCATCCAAAAAACTTTGATCCTGTTGGTCAATCTCTCCTTTTTCTAATTTAGCAACACAAGTTGAACAAGCTCCCGATCGACAAGAGTAAGGAAGATCAATATTTTGTTCACATGCAGCATCAAGAATATATTTGTCATCTGGGATATCAATAATTTCTTTAAGACCACTTAACTCATTAATAAAAGTGATCTTAAAAGATGTCATAGAAGCTTTTTATTCTGAAAATTTAGAATTTATTGAATCAAGACAAATTCAATGTCAACACCATTAAGGCCCATTGATCTTTTGTCTTTATTTCAAGAACTTGCCAACCAAGCTGTAAAAAGAATTCTTGAAGTTCTTTGACTTGCTGAACTAACAAACCAGATAAAATTACTTTACCTTTAAGTCCAATGATTTTTTTAAAACCTGGACCCAACAATTTTATGACAGGTGCAAGAATATTGCATAGGAGCAAATCAATTTTTTCTTTCGGCATATTCGCCTCAATTTCCTCAATAGAACCATGAAAAAAATTTAATTTTTTTTCATGCAAATCATTTAAAGCAGAGTTTGTTTTGGTAGCTGAAATTGCTAAAAAATCAGTATCAACTGAGAAAGTTCTCTTCGCACCCAATTTCAAAGCAGTTATGGATAGTATTCCAGTTCCACAACCCAAGTCCGCAATTGTTTGACCTAATGGAGGATCATTATCCAAGGCTTCAATGCATAGTCGTGTGGAAGGATGACTGCCAGTTCCAAATGCACTTGCAGGATCTAAACGAATAATTTTTCGTTCTGAAAATTTTTCAGGAATTTCTAACCACGCCGGTAAAATCAAAATTGATTTTCCAATTGGATCAGGCTTCCAGCTTTTTTTCCAACTTAAGCTCCAATCTTCATCTTTTACTTGAATCCATTTGCAAGGAGGTAACTCCAATTCAAAAGTTTTTGCTAGCGAAATTAATGATTGGACTAATATATCTTGATCTTTATCTGACCATTCATTCAAAGGAAGCCATATAAATAGCGTTTGACTGTATTTTTCATCTGGATCATGCTCAAAAGAGAATCTATGAATATCAAGTTTGCTTAACAGCCAATAAAAAGAATCTTCTAGCTCAAATAAAAATTCCTGCTCCAATCTCAACCAAGACGGTTGGGAGTTTTGCAAATTTATACTTTTTTCAACCAACAATTTATAGCGTCACCGCATGAGCTTCATTAATTCCTTGCATTGAAAGAATTGAGCCCAATAACTCTGAAGGGATAGGGTCGTCGATACTTAAGACCATAACTGCCTCACCTCTCACAATCCTTCTTCCTACTTGCATTGAGGCAATATTAACATTGTATTTTCCAAGAAGTGAGCCTATCTGACCAATGATTCCCGGCATATCCCTATGCCTTGTAAAAAGCATATGTCTACTTGGCACAAAATTTATCGGGTACTCATCAATACTTGTAATACCAAGATCGCCATCACCAAAAACAGTTCCAGAAACACTGTGAACGCCTTTGTCACTCAAACTATCCAACTGCAAAGAGCCTCGGGCAAACTCTGGGCTCAACTCATCCTTAATTTCTACGACATCAATACCACGTCCTTTGGCTTCCAATGAAGCGTTTACATAATTAATTTTATCTCCCAAGGCACTGGTGAGTAATCCTTTCAAAGTTGCAATAACTAGAGGTTGAGATGGATGTTGAGCGAATTCCCCTTGCAAACGTACTTCTAATTTTTGAATCTGTCCCCCTGAAATTTGACTAACTAATAATCCTAATGTCTCCGCAAGTTTTAAATGTGGTTTAAGGCTATCCATTATCTCTGCGCTAAGGCCAGGAATATTTACAGCGCTGCGTGCTGGCAAGCCTAAAAGGACATCTCGAATTTGTTCTGCAACATCAATTGCTACATTTTGTTGTGCCTCAACAGTTGAAGCACCTAGATGAGGAGTAAGGACTAAGCCTTTTTTTACAGCGCGTAAAGGGGAGTTTTCAGCTAGAGGTTCTTTTGCATATACATCTATTGCAGCACCTTGAATAACATTTTCTGCTAAGGCATTAGCTAGATCATTTTCATTAATAATGCCACCTCTGGCACAATTCACCAATCTGGCAGTTGGTTTCATTTTTCTTAGAAGATCAATATCAACTAAATTCTCTGTTTCTGGTGTCCTTGGAAGATGAAGGGTTACATAATCAGATTCTTTAAACAACTCCTCAATATCGCTTAATCGAACCTGCATTTGCTGAGCTCTTTCATTAGAAACAAAAGGATCAAATCCAATAACTTCCATTCCCATTGCATTAGCAACCTTTGCTACATGAGATCCAATCTTGCCAAGTCCAACGACTCCTAAGGTTTTCTTATAAAGCTCATTCCCTACATATTTCTTTCGATCCCAACCTCCAGAAAACATACTTGCGTGTGCTTGGGGAATATTTCTAGACAATGCAAGCATCATTGCTAAAGCATGCTCAGCGGCAGCAATCGTGTTTCCACCTGGAGAATTAACAACTAAGACCCCCTTTCTAGTAGCAGTTGGCACATCAACATTATCCACTCCAACTCCAGCTCTACCAATGATTCTTAATTTCTTAGCCTCAGACATAACATCTGATGTGACTTGGGTTCCTGAACGGATCATTAATCCGTCATACTCACCAATAATATTCTTCAACTGATCTGGTGAAAGACCTACTTTCTGGTCAACCTGGGCAACCTGAGTAAGAATATCTATACCTGCTTGATCAATTGGATCAGAAACAAGAACTTTCGTCATTAAGGGCGATAAACGTGCCGATCTGAACTTTAGTGATCTATTTGCCGCTGACCAGAATTATGTTGAGCAGGATTGAATATCCAAACATTTCAAGGAGCTAATTTGTGTCCACATTAGTAATCACCTCAAAAGAAAAGAAACAAGCAAAAGAGCTATTACTCAAATTAAGAGAAGCTCAAACACCTATCATTAATTGCGATCTTGTAGAACCTTTGGATAATAGAACTGACAATGAAGACTCAAATATAGATACATCTGAAGAAGCAATTGCCAATCAATCAA
>QBVH01000019.1 GCA_003284445.1 Prochlorococcus sp. AG-311-D23
GGGTTAGCGGTGGCATTAGCTTTGGTTGAAAGAATTGAACGTATAGGAGTTGATGTGAAAATAAAATGGCCAAATGATCTATTTGTTGATGGCCAAAAATTAGCTGGAATCTTACCTAGATTATTTTTTAGAGGAGGAAAACTTAGATTATTAAGAGTTGGAATAGGTTTAAACGTTTTTAATAATGTTCCTAAAGAGGGGATTTCTCTAAAACAAATTATTGGAGATAAAACGATGAATATAAATTTTTGGTCTTCAGAAGTTCTCCTTGCAATAGAAAGATCTTTAGATCTTTTAGATAATAAAAAATTTCTGTGTAGTCAGGTCGAACAAAGATTGTGGTCAAGAGAATATATTGATAAAGAAACTGGATTAAAATGGGATATCAAAAGCATAGATTCTGGTGGAAGATTGATTCTTTTTAAAGAAGATAAAGTGAAAGTTTTGTCTAATTAGAATTGATTGTCTGAATTAATTATGAGTAATCTCTATTACTTTTCCATCTCTAAACCTTGCTATTTTTTTTGCTCTTTGAGCAACATTGTCTTCATGCGTAACTAAGACAATTGTGATTCCTTGACTATGAAGTTGGTCAAAAAGATTTAAAACATCTTCAGTAGTTTTGGAATCAAGAGCACCAGTTGGTTCGTCTGCTAATAACAGAGATGGTTGATTGATTATTGCTCTTGCTATCGCAACTCGTTGTTGTTGTCCTCCTGATAATTGATTAGGTAGATTGGTCATCCTGTTCTCAAGCCCTACTCGTTTAAGAGCCTCTTCAGCGCGCTTCTCTCTCTCTAAAGAGGGGACGCATGCATAAATCATTGGAAGCATGACATTCTCAAGTGCTGAAACTTCTTGAAGTAAATGAAATTGCTGAAAAACAAAACCAAGTTCTTTGTTTCTAATATCTGCTAGCAAGTCATCATCAAGCTTCTCTACAGCAGTTCCGTTTAGTTCATAAGTCCCATTAGTAGGACGATCAAGGCATCCAAGTATATTCATTGCAGTACTTTTACCAGATCCACTTGCACCCATTACAGCAAGGTAATCACCCTGGCAAACCTCGAGGTTTAGTTCGTCAAGAGCTTTCACTTTGAGCGAGCCTTCCCCATAAAATTTATTTACATTCGTTAGTCGAGCTACAGACTTTTTCAATGATTTTAATTGGTTAACCAATTGAGCTTTTACTCGCAAGAGTAATGGCTTCACGAAGTAATGGAGTTCCGTTTACCGCACTATCTGCAAAATCGAAGAGAGGGTTTGAAATAATTCCACCAATAGCAGTTACGAGAACACAAAAAATCAAAGCCACTTTGAGAGATGACATCCCAGGCAAAGACCATTCTATGGATGGATATGCTTTCACAACATCTGAGGCTTCTTTCGGTTCTGTGACTACCATCATTTTTATAACTGATATGTAATAGTAAATTGAAATAACAGAGGTAACTAGACCAACACTTACTAATAAGTATTGCCCATCTGCCCATCCAGCAAAAAATAAATAAATCTTCCCAAAGAATCCCAACATTGGAGGAATGCCTCCTAAAGAGAGAAGGCATAAACTTAATCCTAATGTGATTAATGGATCTTTTTGGTACAGTCCTGCGTAATCTGAGATTTGATCACTACCCGTTCTGATTGAGAAGAGGATTATGCATGCAAAAGCACCAAGATTCATAAACAAATAAGCAGCCATATATAAAACCATCGCTGCGAAACCATCTTCAGTTCCGCAAACCAAACCAATCATGACAAAGCCAGCTTGTCCAATTGAGCTATAAGCAAGCATCCTTTTCATTGACTTTTGAGCTAGTGCTACAACATTTCCCAGAGACATACTGAGAACAGCTAAAACGGTAAATAGCAATTTCCATTGTGTGTCAAAAGAGCTAAAACAGCCGACTAGTATTCTTATTGAGAGTGCAAAACCTGCTGCTTTGGAACCTACTGATAAGAAGGCAACTACTGGAGTAGGAGAACCTTCGTAGACATCTGGTGTCCATTGATGAAATGGAACTGCTGCAATTTTGAAAGCTACTGTAGATAATACGAAAACCAGAGCTAATGCTGATAAAGGTGTAGGAGCACTTAGTAAGGTTATTCCTATTTCTTTTAAATTTGTAGATCCACTTATTCCATAAAGTAAGGATGCTCCATAAAGAAATACAGCAGCAGCAGCAGAACCAACTAGCAAATATTTCAAAGCTGCTTCTGAACTTCTTGAGTCTCTTTTGAGATATCCAGAAAGCAGGTAGCTAGCTACGGAAAGTGTTTCTAATGAAACAAAGACACTTACCAAATCAGTTGAACCACATAAAATCATCGCTCCAAGAGTGGCAGCTAATAATATTGCAGCAAATTCACCAATAGGACTTCCATTTTGATCAGCATATCTCCAACTAATTAGTAAAGAAATAAGAGTTGAAAGAACAATCACCCCTCTAAAAGCGATAGCAAGATTGTCTGCAATAAATGCACCTAAAAAAGATTCTTGAATTTCTCCATTCCATTGCATTGTTAGCAAAATCAAAGCACTACCAAGGCCCGCATAACATATTGGAGGAGACCAGCGGGCTGATATCTTTTCACCAGCCAAATCAACCAAAAGCGTTCCAAGCATTGCCATTAGAACGGCAGCCTCTGGAAGTACAGCTTTGGCATTTAAAGAGAGATTTAAAAGCTCTACAGGCTCATTTATGAATATTTGAAAAGACAAAGGTTCTCCCATTTATGTATTGTTTTTAAGCTGTGTTTGATTTTATAACTCTAGCGAAGTTATGAAATATGCCTTTTTTATCATTTTGGGCTATGCATTTTACTATTCAGTACGTTAGATAAGAAGGAGGAAAACTGAGCTGATGCCCACTGACCACACTCTGGTAATTGTTGAAAGTCCTACAAAGGCAAAAACTATTAGAGGTTTTTTGCCTAAGGACTTTCAGGTTCTTGCGTCAATGGGGCACATTAGAGACTTACCCAACAATGCATCGGAGATCCCTGCGAAGCACAAAGGAGAAAAGTGGGCAACTATTGGAGTTAACACAACTGCCGATTTTGATCCTTTGTATGTCGTCCCCAAAGACAAGAAAAAAATTGTCAAGGAATTAAAACAATCTTTGAAAGGTGCCAGTGAATTGTTGCTCGCGACTGATGAAGATAGAGAAGGAGAAAGTATAAGTTGGCATTTGATGAATGTTCTTGACCCGAAAATCCCAGTGAAGAGAATGGTCTTCCATGAGATAACTAAAGAAGCTATTTCTAAAGCGCTATCGAAAACAAGAGCAATTGATATGGAATTAGTTCACGCCCAAGAAACAAGGAGGATTTTAGACAGATTAGTTGGGTATACGTTGTCTCCTCTTTTATGGAAGAAAGTTTCCTGGGGTTTATCTGCAGGAAGAGTTCAATCAGTTGCAGTAAGATTGCTCGTCCTGAGAGAGAGAGCAAGGAGATCATTCAAAAGCGGAAGTTATTGGGACTTAAAAGCAAAATTAGAGAAAGAAGGTAGTGAATTTGAGGTAAAAATGACCTCAATTGGTGGTAAAAGAGTTGCTACTGGTAGTGATTTTGATGAATCAACTGGATTATTGAAGTCTGGCCGAAATGTCTTACTACTTAAGGAAGAAGAGTCTAAGGAACTTGCAGAAAAATTAACTACTGATAAATGGAAAGTTGTTAATGTCGAGGAAAAGCCGTCAATCCGTAAACCAGTTCCTCCTTTTACAACGAGTACATTACAACAAGAAGCTAATAGAAAACTTCGATTATCAGCTAGAGAAACCATGAGATGTGCCCAGGGCTTGTATGAAAGAGGTTTTATTACATATATGAGAACAGATTCTGTTCACCTTTCTGATCAGGCAATAAATGCATCACGAAATTGTGTTGAATCAAAATATGGGGTTGAATATTTATGTGAGAAGCCGCGACAATTTTCGCTCTAATAACAAAAGGCTTTTCTTTAGTTTTTCAACTTGACCATTTTGAGTTTGAAATTGAGTCGATAAAGATTCATAAGTTTCTTGAAAAGTTTTTTTTCTACTTAATGCTTCTCTAGCCAAATCATCCTCTCCCTTTTTCAAGGCTAATTCAGCTCTGGTGAACCAATTTTTTATTTGCTCTTTTGCTTGATTTGCCTGGTTCTCTAATCTTTTTTGACTTGCAATAGCCATAGCGACAGCTTGACGAAGCTTTACCAAGTCTTCTTGCATATCAGCAACAGACTGATCAAGTATTTTTATTGGATCTTCTGCATCACTTACAAAAGCATTTAGATTTGCCCTTATCAAGCGACTTAACCTCTCGAATAATCCCATTAGGATCTTTTATGCAATCAAAAAAATATTAGCTAGATTTAAGCACTAACTCACCAATAGTGTCTAATTAAAATTGATTTTAGAAGACTTTAAGCATAAAACAAAAGGAAAAAGAGAGCAGTCAATTTTTACATGCTTGGAAGAAATCAAGTCTTCTTGGAAAGGGAATGTCGGGGGGCTTATTCAAGATTGGATGGAAATAGCTGGGGAGCAACTCGCATTGAATTGCACACCACTTAATATTCAAAATAAAATTTTAACGATTGGAGCAAGTCATCCTCAGTGGAGACAGGCGCTCCAGTACAACCGCTTAGAATTAATTGAGTCTTTGAAATCATATGGATATCAAATAAAAGAGATTCGGATTAGACAACATTATCCCAATGATTTAGTTACGGGAGAGAGTGAAAAAGAAATATGGGAAAAGCACCCAAGTAGAACTGATAAGACTGGAGTAACAAATTGTCCTTTTTGCAAAGTCCCTTCTCCTAAGGGAGAAGTTAAATTATGGGGTAAATGTAGTTTTTGTAGAAGAAAAGAATTGGGAATATATTGAACAATTTTGAATCATGCTTCAAGTAATAAAATCCCCATTTGTCCCAATGCTAATTTTCGGTATTTTGCTTTTTTGAAGCCCGCAGAAAGTGCTAAATGAATTTGTTTTTCACCTGAAGGAAAGCTAACTAAGCTTTTTTTTATATATGAATATTCTTTCCCTAAACCGAAAAGAGATGCAACTGGAACCACATAAAGACTTAAATAAATTCTTTGGAATATCCCTTGCATGGAAAGTCCTTCAAAAGATCTAAAATCTAAGATTCCAGCTCTTCCACCTGGTTTCAAAATTCTAAATGCTTCTTTAAGACCTTCATAAGAGCTGGAAAGATTCCTCAAGCCATATGCCATTAAAAGGCCATCAAATTGATGTGATGTGAGATTTGTCTCTAGAGCATCACCATTTATCCATTCAATTGAAGAATATTTATGTTTAGATCTTTCTCTCGCAATTAATAATGCTTGAGAAGCTGAATCTATTCCAGTAATATTTTCAGAGCTCTTCATATATCTAGCCAAAAGTATTGACATATCTCCAGTTCCACAACAAAGATCTATCCATTTTTCTCCAAAAGTTGGATTAAGAATATCCAATGTTTTTGTTTTCCAAAACCTATGCAATCCAAAACTAAAGATATCATTTAAAAAATCATATTTTGAAGAAATTGAATTAAACATTTCCTCTATAGATTTATTATTGCCGGGCCTCATATGAATAAAGAAAAAATTTAACTAGCAAAATAATTTTAATGCGTAAAAGATTCAATTTATATCCTTTTATGAGAATATTTATCATTCAATTGGTCTTATAGGTAAATTCTCCTTTATCAAATATTCTTTTATTTCTTTAATAGTTAATTGTCCATCATGCAATAAGGAAGCCAAGAGAGCAGCTGAGGAGTTCCCAAGAGTAAAAGCCTCTTTAATGTGTCTCAAAGAACCAGCTCCTCCTGATGCTATTACTGGTATTGGAACTTTATCAGCAATACATTTAGTCAGTTCTATGTCATAACCATTTTGAGTCCCATCACCGTCCATGGAGGTTAATAGAATTTCACCTGCTCCCATCTCAAATACTTTTTCTGCCCATTCGATAGCATCTAAGCCTGTATTATTCCGTCCCCCACTAACATAAACGTCCCACTTATTAGGAATATTTTTGTTCTTTTTTGCATCTATTGCGACCACAATACATTGAGAGCCAAAACGATTTGCACCTTGAGAAATCAACGAAGGGTCTTTAACAGCACTGGAATTCAAACTCACCTTGTCAGCTCCTGCTCGTAGCAATTCATTTATTCCATTCAATGAACTTATTCCTCCACCAACAGTAAAAGGTATGGTTACTGCTTCGGATGTTCGCCTAACCATATCAACCAAAGTAGACCTTTTCTCGTAAGTGGCTGTTATGTCAAGGAAAACCAATTCATCTGCTCCAGCCTTGCTGTACCTACATCCCAACTCAACTGGATCGCCTGCATCGCGCAATCCAACAAAGTTAACCCCCTTCACTACTCGTCCGTTTGAAACATCAAGACAAGGAATCAATCTTAAAGCAACCATGATTTTTAAACGGAGGAAATGTTAAGGTGCCGAAATCAAGTAATTTAATTCCATGGCTAAGCCAACCTCCCTTTCAAGGATAGGTTCAAAAATCAAGGTTAATATTGAACGTGTTCGAGATCGCATACCTTCTTATTTGATAGACCAACTATCAGAAGACCCAAGAGGAACTGTAGTCGACTATAAGATGACTGATGGAAGAGGTGGAATTGGTTTGGTAATTAAAATGAATGACGGGAGCAAACATTGGTTTTTCGAAGATGAAATTTCTTAAACCTGAGATTACAAAGTGAGTGATGCTAGGCAACTCCTTGGAATAAAAGGAGGTTCTGAAACAACAAACATTTGGAAGCTTCGTTTGCAATTAATGAAGCCCATCACATGGATTCCCTTGCTATGGGGAGTCATATGTGGAGCAGCTGCCAGTGGTAATTATCACTGGGAATTAAGCAACGTTCTTGCTTCGGTAAGTTGCATGTTTATGAGCGGGCCGCTCTTAACTGGATATACCCAAACAATAAATGATTACTTTGATAGAGAAATTGATGCAATAAATGAACCTAATAGACCAATACCTTCAGGGGCAATTTCACTTTTCCAAGTAAAGTGTCAAATTTGGGTTTTATTAATAGCCGGTCTTGGAGTTGCATATTTATTAGACTTGTGGGCTAATCACACAATTCCTTCCGTCCTTCTCTTAGCGTTGGGAGGTTCATTTGTAAGTTTTATTTACTCAGCCCCACCTTTAAAACTCAAACAAAATGGTTGGCTCGGAAATTATGCACTTGGCGCAAGCTATATAGCTCTTCCGTGGTGGGCTGGACAGGCTCTATTTGGACATTTGACGTGGACAACCGCTCTTCTTACTCTTGCCTATAGCTTGTCAGGCTTAGGAATTGCTGTGATAAACGATTTTAAGAGCGTGGAAGGGGATAAAAGCCTTGGGCTTGAATCACTTCCTGTTGTTTTTGGTATTAAAAATGCAAGTCGTATTAGCGCTGGAATGATAGACATTTTCCAGTTAGCAATGGTGGTAGTTTTAATAGCGATAGGACAACATTTTGCATCTGTCATTCTGGTTTTGTTGATAATTCCTCAAATAACATTTCAAGACATATGGCTATTACGTGATCCATTAAAATTTGATGTTAAATACCAAGCCAGTGCACAACCATTTCTAATTTTAGGAATGCTTGTGACTGCAATAGCTATAGGACATAGTTCATTAATTAGTTTATAAAATTAATTCTTAAAAATAGAATCATAACTATTTAAAAATGTTTTAACACATTGTATAAGTTAATTAATTTTCTAATTTATTTAAAACAGCAACATAAAAACCATCTCCATTATCTTCCTCACCAGGCCATATCTGTTTTTCATGTTCCAATAAAAAATCAGAATTTAATTGAAGAAAGTTTTTGATCTGATTAAAATTTTCTTCAGGATAAATAGTGCAGGTGGAATAGACCAATGTGCCTCCACTTTTTAATAAAGGAGCTAACGAGTTAAGCAAATGACTTTGAACAGTGACAAGCTCATGAATATTATCTTCATTCATTCTCCATCTTGCATCAGGGTGTCGAGCAAGAGTACCCAATCCTGAGCATGGCGCATCAATAAGTATTCGATCAAAATAACCTTTCCAATCAGGATTTTTGAGTAATAGCTCATTAGAATCAGCAACCAATATTTGCAAGCATTTAGTCCCCAGTCTCTCTGAGTTAGCTAATATCTTTTTTGATCTTCTGGATGATCGATCAACAGACCAGACCTTGCCCTCATTATTAATTAATTCAGCAATATGTGTTGATTTTCCGCCTGGTGCAGCACAAGCATCAAGAATCTTTTCTCCAGGCAAAGGTCCTAATGATGGGGCAATTAGCTGTGAAGATCTATCTTGAACACTCCATAGACCTTCTTCATAGCCTGGCCATTTCCTAGGTTCACCAACACCAGCTCGAACTTCCAAACCGTAAGGACAATTTGGAATCACTTGATTTTGAATGCCGCTGGAATCAAAAATTTCTTTTACTTCTTTTAAATTTGCGCGCAATTTATTCACCCTTATATCAATAGGGCTAATACTGTTGAATGCTTGTGCGATCCTATTAGCTGCTTCAACTCCCTTCCAAGCAATCAATTCATCTGCCAGCCAAAGAGGAAGTGACTCGTTTTTTGCTAATTCTAAACTTGGATTATTTGATTTAGGTAGCAGAAGACCTTTCTCTTTGCTACGAAGAGCAGTTCGCAAGATGCCATTAACAACAGGAGCTAGTTTTTTCAGACGATGAGTTTTCGCAAGCTCGACAGTTGTATTGATTGCAGCAGATGGAGGAATTCGCTCCATTTTTAGAATTTGATAAAGCCCAAGATGAAGCAACCATCTCAATAAGGGAGGTTGTTTTTTAGCAGATACTTTTCCTAATGAATCTATCCAACAATCCAAGAAATATCTTTGACGAATTGCGCCATAAGAAAGTTCAGTTATTAAAGCTTTATCCATAGAAGTAAAAGAATAAAGATTAAAAGTTCTCTCTAAAGCCACATCCGCAAACGCCCCTCCGCCCACTGCTTGCAGGACCTCCCAAGAAGCCTTCCTTGCTTCAATTCCTTTAATAGGAGATATTTTTTTACTCAAAGCAAGGCATTGGGCTGGAAAACAAAATATTAACTGCAGTTTATTGCAAATACCAAATAAAATTAGCAGCATCAAAACTGGGATATCTGGAACAAAAATGATTATCGTTTTCATATGCCAAAAAAAGAGGTGTCCCAACCCATATTTTCGACCCGCTTTGACCAGCGTATAATTTGATACATAATCATTTTGTGTGAGGACACAATGAAATTATTTCAACGTTTATTGGTAGCTCCTGCTGCTTTGGGCCTAATGGCTCCAGTTGCAGTAAATGCTGATACTGCGGATTTCGCTTCAACCACAACTCTTTCTGGTTCAGCTGTATTCACAGTTGGCTCAGTTGCTGACGGTGGTGCATCAGATACAGAAGAAGAGCTTTATATGCAGTATGCATATGGTCTTGATATAACTTCTAGCTTTACTGGTGAAGACACATTCTACGCAGGCATAGAAGCTGGTAATGCAAGTGGTCCATTAGCAAGCATGGATAGCGCTGTTGAAGGCGGTGACGGCTTAAACGTTACTTCTCTTTTCTACAACTTCCCTGTTGGAGATCTTTCAGTAACTGCTGGTCCTTTAGTTGATCAGGATGATGTTGTTGCGGCAACAACTTCTGCTTATTCAGATGCTTTCAGACTAGGCAGCATGCCTTATTCTTTGGCTGGTAATGAAACTGGTCCTGGAGTTGGTGTTGCTTACTCTAATGACAACGGCGTAGTTGCTTCTGTAAGTTTCGTTTCTGTTGGTGGTACTGATTCATCAGTAGGAATCGGTGCTGATAATGGCGATGATGTAACAACAGTTACTCTTGGTTATGACGGCGACGGATTTGGTGGCGGTCTAGTAATCGCTTCGAACGACGGTGAAGGCGGTACTGGTGGATACGACACCTTTGGTGGCGGAATCTATTACAGCCCTGAGTCACTCGACGCAACAATAAGCGTTGCCTATGACACACAAGATCCAGAAACAGGCGCTGATGCAACTGACTTGTTCGTTGGTGTTGACTACGAAGTTGGTCCTGGAACATTGAGTGCTGCTTACAATTCTACTGATATTGATGGCAGTGATTCTGAAGATTCAACAGGATTTGAAGTTTCTTACACTTATTCATTGAACGACAACGTTACAGTTACTCCAGGTTTCTTCACTGTTGAAGACACGAGTACTGGTGATGATGACACAGGTGTTGTTGTTGAAACTGCATTTAGCTTCTAAATTTAATAGAAACCTAAATTCTTTTAGTTAAGTAAAAAGCTCCTGCCCATAGGGTTGGAGCTTTTTACTTGGAAATTTATCAAATATTTTTTTTTTAAAAATCACTAATATGTATTTTTCATATATGAAATGAATACCACTATCATCATCAATGAACTCCAATTGTTCCATAAATCATAAGAAATGCCTCTACTACCTAGACGTTTTGAACGTATAAAATCAGTACTTAATAGGAGAATTTCAGATCTCACTGTCTTAATTGAGAATGTTGAAAAGCCTCATAATCTCTCAGCGATAATACGAAGTTGTGATGCAGTTGGTGTTCTTGAGGCATATGCTATTTTCAACAAAGAAAAGTTTTTAACATTTAATAGCACTGCTCAAGGAAGTCAAAAATGGGTAAAAATAAATCAATATAAAGAGACCACTGAGGCAATAAGAGATCTTAAAAGAAAGGGGTTTAAATTATTTGGCACGAACTTGAATCCAAAATCAATTGACTATAGAAAATGTAATTTCAAGGGGCCAACAGCATTTGTACTAGGTGCAGAGAAATGGGGTATCAGTGATGAAGCTGCGAGTTTAATGGATGAGCATATTCATATTCCAATGAGAGGGATGGTTGAATCTTTAAATGTATCAGTTGCGGCATCGGCATTATTGTTTGAAGCGATAAGACAGCGACAAGTAGCCAATATGGTTCCTGAATCTGGGGAAGGCATGGCCGAGGAAACATACAAAGAAAAGCTTTTCGAGTGGGCTTACCCCGAGGTTGCTAAATGGTGCAAAAGCGAAGGCAAAAAATACCCAGAACTCAATGAGAAAGGTGAAATTATTGATGATCTCCCAAGAACAGAAAAAATGAGATGTTAAATTCCAAACCTGAAGTAAGTGTTAATTCTGAAGACTAGTTTCACTTAAAATTTTTTCTAAGCCTTCTCCAATAAAAGATAGTCCCAGCACTAAAACGAACATAGCCATGCCAGGATAGATCGCTGTCCACCAGATACCAGTAGGCAATGCAACTAATGCCATATTTAAATCACTTCCCCATTCTGGAATATTCTCAGGGAGACCTAATCCAAGGAATCCCAATCCCCCAAGAACTAATACAGCATCTGCAGCATTAAGTGTTAAAACCACAGGGACAGAAGTAAGAACATTTTTAAGAAGGTACTTTCTTATCACCCACAAAGGGGATGCTCCCATAGATATTGCCGCCTCGATATAAAGTTCTGATTTAACCTGTGAAGTCTGGTTCCTAACAAGTCGAAAATATTGAGGAATATAAACGACACACAAAGCTATTGATGCATTCAATATGCCTCTACCCAATAAAAACGCCATCACAACAGAGAGAAGAAGGACAGGAATTGTATAAAGAGTATCCATGAAAAGCACCAAAACCCTATCTAAAAGCCCACCGATATAGCCACTTAAAAGTCCCAAAGAAATTCCTACGAAAACGGCAAACGATACGGCAACGAAAACCACTTGTAACGCAACTCCACTTGCAGCCAAAGTTCTAATACAAACATCTCTTCCTAGTCGATCAGTTCCACACCAGTGATCTATGGATGGAGCCGAAAAAATCGGGTTCCCTAACCCAAATTCACCATTAGGTACAATTCTCAAAGATATTAATAGTGGCATAAAAATAGAGATGCCAATATATATGGATAAAATTATCACCCCAGCGATAAATAACCGTGTCGACAAATCCTTTCGTCTTAAAAAATCTCTCAACTTCAATGATTAAATAATAAGACCTAATTAAATTTAGCTGTAAAAGGTAGAAATTAAAAAAAAAATTGCTTAAATAAATGAATACATACATTTTAAGATGAATTTTAAAAATGATGGTCTCACCGTAGGGGAGCTCTCAATAACCATTGCAGTATTAATAATCATAGGTTTTATATGGACAAACCTATCCAAAGACAAAGGGAATAAGGAAGTCTCAATGTTTATAAATAATTCAAGTGAAATAAGCTACACAAGACAAACATAGATCATAGAAATAGCTATTAATCATTGATTTAATTTCAAGACAGCCATAAAAGCCTCTTGGGGAACATCTACTTTCCCCATAGACTTCATTCGTTTTTTCCCTTTTGCCTGTTTCTTCAACAATTTCTTTTTTCTAGATATATCACCTCCGTAGCATTTTGACAAAACATCTTTTCGTAAAGCACTAATACCTTCACTTGCAATAATTCGACTCCCAATTGAAGCCTGTAAAGGAATCTTAAATTGCTGTTTTGGAATAAGTTCTTTTAATTTCTCAACAAGTCCTTTCCCGACACCATAAGCGTTATCTTTATGAACAATCGTTGTTAAAGGGTCTGCCCGTTCTGAATTAATTAAAACGTCTAATCTGACTAAATCATTTTCCCTATAACCAATTAAGTGATATTCCATAGAGGCATATCCCTTAGTTCTACTTTTCATCTGATCAAAGAAGTCTGTCACAACTTCTGCAAGAGGTATTTCATAAATAAGCGTAACTCGATCAGTCGTTATATACTTCATATCGATAAAGTCTCCTCTTCTATCCTGACAAAGACCCATCAAAGTTCCGTTGTATTCATTGGGAGCATATATTTCCATTCGGACGTAGGGTTCTTCTATGGTTTCACGTTTTTGAGGATCTGGAAGTGTAGCTGGATTATCGATCATCATAATTTCTCCATCAATCATTTTGACTTTATAAATAACTGATGGTGCAGTAACAATTAAATCCAAATCATATTCACGTTCTAAACGCTCTTGAACGATTTCCATATGTAATAAACCTAAAAATCCACAACGGAAGCCAAATCCCATTGCACTACTCGTTTCAGGTTCATATTTCAATGCCGCATCGGATAGCTGTAATTTATCTAGAGCCTCTCTTAGATCAGGATATTGATCTGCATCCGTGGGAAACAATCCACAAAAAACCATTGGTTTGGCTTCTGCATAACCTGGCAAAGCATCTTCAGCAGGTCTATCCAGCAAAGTAATCGTATCCCCTACTCTCGCATCAGCAACTGCTTTGATGGATGCAGCTAAATATCCAACTTCACCAGCATGAAGAGAATTTACTTTTACTTGATCAGGAGCCATAACACCTATTTCATCTAACTCATAACTTTTTTTACTAGACATAAGCAAAACCTTGTCTTTCTTACTTATGCCACCACTCATGATTCTGAAGTAAACAATCACCCCTCTGTAAGGGTCGTAATAGGAATCAAAAATAAGTGCTTTTGTAGCTTGATCAGCATTATCTTTGGGAGAAGGTATTCTATCTACTACTGCTTGCAATATTTCTGGAATACCAACTCCTGTTTTAGCAGAACAAGTAATTGCCTTAGATGTATCTAAACCAATAATTGATTCAATTTCATTTTTGATTTTCTCAGGATCAGCTCCAGGTAAATCAACTTTATTGAGAACAGGAATAATTTCTAAATCATTTTCCAAAGCGAGATAAACATTGGCCAAAGTTTGAGCTTCAACTCCTTGACTTGCATCAACAACTAGCAAAGCGCCTTCACAAGCCTGTAATGATCGACTTACCTCATAAGAAAAGTCAACATGGCCAGGTGTATCAATCAAATTCAGGACATATTCCTCTCCATCATCCGCTTTATAATTCATTCGCGCAGCCTGTAATTTAATAGTTATTCCTCTCTCTCTCTCAAGGTCCATATTGTCCAAGAATTGTTCTTGCATGTCTCTAGAGGAGACAGTGCCAGTGTCCTGAAGAAGCCTATCTGCCAAGGTAGATTTACCATGGTCAATATGAGCAATTATGCAGAAGTTCCTCAGACGAGAAATGGGCACATTAGTCATACGAAAGCAATTAAAGGAGCAAGATCTTCATTTATCAATTCAACTTTGAATAAAAATTAAATATAGCTCACCAGTACTAAAGTTTTAAATTAATTTAAGTAAGAAATCGTTTCTTTTGCGAATTGCCAAAAGTGCTTCTTGATCTGAATTAATATCTTTACCAATACTGGGGAAAAGCTCTAACATTTTATTTTTCCATTTACTTGATTTCATTTTTTCCTGCCAGCAACGGTTTAGGACTTCAATCATTATTGTTACAGCTGTGCTTGCGCCAGGAGAAGCACCAAGTAAAGCAGCTAACGATCCATCTGATGAAGTAACCACTTCTGTCCCCATTTTTAAAACACCACCTTTGGAGGTTTGTTTAATTATTTGAACGCGCTGTCCTGCAATTGAAAGCTTCCAATGATCAGGTGAAACCTGAGGAAGAAATCTTTTTAAAGTTTCTATTCGAGCCTCATTTGTTTGTATTAATTGATTTAATAAGTATTTTCCTAGGTCTGTATTATTTAATCCTGCTTGCAACATTGGGAAAAAATTAGTTGTTTTAATGGACCTAAACAAGTCCAATTTTGATCCGTATTTTAAAAAATTTGAACTAAATCCTGCGAAGGGACCAAACAAAAGAGATCTTTTTCCATCTATCCATCTTGTATCTAAGTGTGGCACAGACATTGGTGGTGCTCCAACTGCTGCATTTCCATAAACCTTTGCATTATGTGTTTTTGTTGATTTCTCCTCATCACAAATCAACCACTTGCCGCTAACTGGGAATCCTGCATATGAAAAGCTTTCTGGAATTCTCGATTTTTGCAAAAGGGATAAAGCTCCTCCTCCTGCACCCAAGAAAACAAACTTTGACCTAACAATTCTATTTTTTTTTGCTCCTTCTAAAGATAAATACCAATCTCCTTCACTATCTTGTTGAAGATTTTCAACATTAGTAGAGTAGTTAATCTCAATAGATTTTGCCCCTTCAATTTGCTTGATATATGAGCGAGTTAAATTACCAAAATCAATATCAGTTCCTCTTTTAATTCTTGTCGCAGCAATTTTTTCACTTTGTTCCCTACCATCCATAATCAATGGAATCCAATCTTTTAATTCACCATGATCTTTCGTGAATTCCATTTGTGCGAAAGCAGCATGACAACTAAGTTCAGAAAACCTTTTTTCAAGCAAAGAAATATCTTTATCTCCAAAGACAAGGCTGATGTGTGGCAACTTATTTAAAAAAGTTTTTGGTATCAGTTTTCGTTTTTGTGCCAAAGATGCCCAAAACTCTAAGCTTTGCTCAAAGGACTTATTTATTTCAAAAGCTTTGGTAGTGACAAGAGATCCATCCTCTTGTATTGGAGTGTAATTAAGCTCACAATTAGCCGCATGTCCTGTTCCAGCATTGTTCTTGGCGCAGCTACTTTCCAATCCAGCAGAAGACAATCTTTCAATAACCAGTAATCGTAAATCTGGCTCAAGCTCATGAAGAAGTACTGCAAGAGTGGAGCTCATAATTCCTGCACCTACTAATATTGCGTCATACGTATTTTCTGAATCTGAAGCACTAGTATTAAACAAAATCTTTATCAAGATTATATACAGACTATCCTGCAATTAACTAAGCTAAGCAAAATTAAATTAAGCAAGCCGAAATGAGCGACGAAACTCTTGCCCTGACAACAGAAAACGTTGAGAAGGTTCTTGATGAATTAAGACCATTTCTCATGGCTGATGGAGGGAATGTAGAGATAGCAGAAATAGATGGACCAATCGTCAAAGTTAGACTTCAGGGAGCTTGCGGAAGTTGTCCCAGTAGCACAATGACTTTAAAAATGGGTATTGAAAGAAAATTAAGGGAAATGATTCCAGAGGTTAGCGAGGTAATACAAGTTTTATAAATTAACTTTCTAATTAACCTTTATTATTTAATTTAGAGAACTTAATTCCCTCTTAATTGCAGACTTGTAATCAAGGCAATCTAGAGGTAATCCATTGTAAATAAGATAAGCAATTGGAGCAATAAAACCAATTGTGAAAATAAGATTAGAGATTTCTAAGCCTATGTTTCTTAGTAAAAAAGTTATTCCGTATATTCCTAAAAGATAAGCATGAAAAATCAGAAAATCTTTAGTATTTTGAATAGGCCATCTGAAGATAGAACCTAAGAAAAACAAAACACCTTTCATCACTCTTATTTATAGTTAAATGATCATACATAATCTTTAATCATTTTCACATATAAATATGTATTTAAAGATGGAAAACGATGTATCTATTAATTTTTGAATTTTGATTTATTTAGAGAATATTCTTTTTTAAGTTTTCTCATCCTTCTTGCCCATACCAGTGTCGCTATAACAACCCATAAAAAGAAGGCTCCCAAAGCAAAAAAGCTAGCTGTGTAATTCATGAAACAAGACTTTTAAAAAGTTAGAACTGAAGTCTTTTGAAGCCAAAAAATTCCTGTAACTATTGATAGTGCTCCTATTGATCTCATCAAGAAAGGATAAAACATTTTATTCGCTTTACTCGTTGCAAAAGATATACCTAAAACAACGCATCCCATTGCAAAAATTGATCCAAGTAAATATGCAAATAGATAAGCCAATGCTCCAAAGAAAGGTAATGCCAATGCGGGAATAACCGCAAACAAATGGCTAGCTCCAGCGAAACCGTGCAAAACCCCTAATCCCGTTGCAGCATGTGAATGACTTCTATGAAGTTTATTTCCATGGGAATGAAAATGAAAATGTTTATGAGTCGTTTCTTCTCCATGTATATGCTGATGCATGTGAATATTTACTTTCAAGGAAGTTCTAATAGCTAAAAACCCCACAACCAAAAGGCTTATACCAACAAGAAACTCTGCATAAGCAGACATTAATTCGATGTTGATTAAGTCCTTAGCCAAAATCCCCAATATTGAGAGGATCAAAACCCCTGCTGAGTGCCCAATTCCCCATGCCAAACCTTCAGATAGAGCTACTCGAGGTTTTCTGATAGATGAAGGAGCCATTGCGACCATGTGATCAGCTCCACTAACTACATGCACAGCGCCAGCAGCAAACCCAGTCAATACACTGATCAACATGAGGAAAAGATAAAAGCGTTTAACTTTTGGAAGTAAATATTATCGTCGTACAAAATAATCAGCTTCTATAATATTTATTCTCCAATATTACAATGTCAACAGTTTATTATCTTGATGAAATTTGCAAGAAAGTGAAGTGTTGAACTTTAGTTTCTACGAAACTCGGTCCTTTTGAAGTTTTCCAGACATCTCATAAGCTTCTGAACTTCCACCATGTCCATGAGCAACACCTAATTCATGCATTTTTGCATGCTCGTCAATAGTATCTCTGAGCTCTTTTGAGCCCGAACCGAATGTTGAATAAACGCCGTAGGCTACTGAGCCAGCTAATAAAACAACTATTCCTCCTATAAGCATCAACAGAGTTGGGTCAGTAGTTGAGGTTTCCATTCGTATTGTTCAATTAGTCCGATCTTACTGTATGAATACAGACATCGAGAGCTAAAATGGAAACTACTTAAATTGGGCTGTATTAATTTTTAATTCCGTAGGTAAGTATCTCAAGGGAGTTTGTAGCAAATTTATCTTTAATTGATAAAAAGCAGTAAATAAGTAGTAGCCAATGAAAGGAAATAACTTATATTTTATATCATTTATTAGACTATATATATTGCTTATATGTAATTCAATACTCTATTAAAGAGTTGAATTGTAAGCCAAAAGACCGAAAAAACCCAATATCAGTAGGATACTAGCAATCCTGCTAAAAGTTATGGGACCAAAATCGATTTTCATCTTGAGAATTAATTAGAAATCCTATCTTAATATAAAAAACTATAAAAAGTGAAGCACTTTAAATAGAAAGAAATTTAAGAGTTCAATAAAAATATCAATTTTACTAATTTGCTCGATAAAACTAAAAACTAAAAGCTAATCACTCTTCACTCTTCACTCTTCACTCTTCACTCTTCACTCTTCACTCTTCACTCTTTTGATTATCAACTTCCAAATGATGCTCATAAGAATCAATCTCATTCTCACTCTTTTTTATTTGCCCATCGAACATAACCACCCATTCTTGAGCTTTAATTTTTTGTTCTTTTTTGATATCCATAAACCAATTAAAAATCTAAAACCATCATACTTCAATAACATATTTTTTTTAAATCACTCCATCATTTACTAAAAATAAAATAGTAGGCGTTAAGGTTTTTATGGCTAGAGGACATACACAAATTGGTAAGTTGGCAAAAAAAAGATATTCTTAGTTACAGCAACTTAAAGTCAGAAGATATGCCACCAATATTGTTAAAAGACAATATGCCCGCTCTACAAAATAAAGACTATTTTAATTACGGAGGTCAAGGGCCACTTCCAACTCAATCATTAAATGCAATAACTTCGAGTTGGCAAACAATTCAACAATTAGGTCCGTTTACTAATAATGTTTGGCCATACATTACGAAAGAAGTCATAACTACAAAAAATCTTATAGCGGAGATTTGCTCTATTCATCCCAAGAGAATTGCCTTTACTGAAAATGTCACCTCCGGATGTATCATACCTTTACTAGGACTACCTTTCGCTGATGGTGATAATTTATTACTTAGCGATTGTGAGCATCCTGGAATAGTCGCAGCATGTAAAGAGTTAGCTCGAAAAAAGAATCTTACAATCGCAATACTACCAGTATCAAAAGTACGCAATGGTAACGACAAGGAAGATGAGACGTATAAAACAATACTTAAATTGATAGATGAATACCTACAAACAAAGACGAAGCTCGTTGTCCTCTCACATCTCCTCTGGAATACGGGACAAATTATGCCAATTGAACTTATTGCAAAAAAACTTAAAGAGCATTCAAGCAAACCTTATTTATTAGTTGATGCTGCTCAAAGTTTTTGTCATATCCCAATCAAAGGTGCTTGTAAAAATGCGGACATCTATGCGTTCACAGGACACAAATGGGCTTACGGTCCAGAGGGGCTTGGAGCTGTAGCTCTTTCATCAAGAGTTCTAGAAGAATCAAGCCCAACATTAATTGGTTGGAAAAGCTTAAAAGTTGAAGAAGGAATACATGTAGATAATAAAGATCCTTTTCATTCTGATGGCAGACGTTTTGAAATAGCGACTTCTTGTGTCCCTCTTTTAGCTGGTCTCAGGAGCTCTCTAATAATGCTAAAGAATGAAGGTCATGAGACTGAACGCTTTTGTAAGATTAAAAGACTCAGCTCTATCCTTTGGCAGAAACTAAACAAAATAAAAAACATTGAACTTGTTTTAAATAGTCCTCCACCTTCAGGAATTATAAGTTTTAATATTAATGGAATAAATTCTCCTGAAGAGGTCGTCAACTATCTTGGTCAAGAGAATTTATGGATAAGAGTTCTCGAGGATCCTAAATGGCTTCGTGCTTGCGTTCATATCACTACAGATTTAAACGAAATAGATAATCTTGTTATTGGTCTAAAAAATTTCATCTCTACTAAGTAGTCTAAATAAAATTTGTTTTTAAAGATAGTGCTTTTCTAGCTTGTTCACGATCGTCAAAAAAAATTGTTTGATCTTTTAGAATTTGATAATCCTCATGACCTTTCCCTGCAATTAAAACGACGTCGTTTTTCTTGGCTTTTTCTATGGCCAGTTGAATTGCTACAGATCTCTCTGGCTCAACAGAAATTTCAGAATCAAAAGTTATACCTTTTTCAATATCTTTAATAATTTCGAGTGGGTCTTCTTGCCGAGGATTATCAGATGTCACCACTACATAATCTGCAAACTTACCAGCAACTTCCCCCATCTTAGATCTTTTACCCTTATCTCTATTACCACCACAACCAAAGACACAAATTAATTTTTTTTTCGTCAATGATCTTGATGCGATTAAAGCATTTTGCAAACCATCTGGTGTATGAGCATAATCTATTATCACTAGTGGATATCCGTCTTTTACTTTAAATCCATCCATATTTATCAGTTGCATTCTCCCTGGTACTCCAGGGAACTTGTTCAAAGCTGCCAAAAGATCATTTAATGGGAGCCCCCTTTGAACTAAAATTCCTACTGCTTGCAAAATATTCATTAAATTAAACTTACCAATTAATGGTGAAAAAAATTTTTCCACCCCACATGGCGTATGGAATATTCCTTTGTATCCATCTTGCATAATTTGAAGATTACTAATATATAAATCTGGTTTCTTTCTGGATTGAGAGTTCTCTTTTAATGAGCATGTCCAACATTTTTCGTTTAGCTCTTTTGCTAATATTGCACCCCATTGATCGTCTATGTTGATTACTGACCTAGGGCGATCATCTTCTATCAGATGTGATCGGAACAAACTTGCTTTAGCCTCAAAATAAGATTCCATTGAATCGTGATAATCTAAATGGTCTCTTGAGAGATTTGTAAATATTGCCCCACTAAAATCACAACCAGCAACTCTATTCTGAGACAAAGCATGTGAACTTACCTCCATTGCTGCATATTTAACTCCTGCCTGAACGGCTTTTCTAAGTTGTGCTTGCAAAGGAACCGCAAAAGTAGTTGTATATTTTGAAGGTTCCTCATGGTTAGGCCATCGATTAATTAATGTTCCAAACAAAGCGGATGGATGGCCAAGCGAAGTAGTCAAAAATTCAATTAAAAATGATGTGGTCGTTTTACCGTTAGTACCAGTGATACCTATCAAAGAAGTCTCACTAGATGGTTTACCCCAAAAATCTGCAGCTAATTTACCCATAAATAGTGATACGGGATCAGGAATAATCACTACTGGGTCTTCATTAGTTGGCGGATTTAAAAGAGAAGCATTTTTACTAATAATGGCTGCACAAGCACCTCTCTCAATTGCTTTTTCCCAATAGGTCCCTCCATCAACTTTTTCACCGTCTAAACCTAAGAACAAATCACCTTTTTCGATTTCTCTAGAATCACATGAAAGATTTTTTATTTCTGGATTTGCCAACCCTGAGCGGACCTGAAGATCAATTGCTTTCAATAAAGTGTGCAGATAACGCGACAAAACAAACCTCGGATAATGAAAAATCAATGAAGGATCGTTTCAAGTATAAAAAGATCTGCATGATTTTCACCACAAAATAAATCTACTTACGATTCGGTAATTAAAAAGAAATTTAATCTTCATCCTTAAATAATTTTAGTTATGAAAAAATAAATTATGTTTTTCTCTTTGAAATTAATAAAGTAATTTATTAAAAAGAAGAATTGGTAATTTTCTTAAACTGTTTTGTACAAAATATTCAAATTCTTTTGTAACCAAGATAAAAGCATATCTTCCTTTAAACGTGGAGAAACCCGAGGTAATTCAATCTTTTTTAATAATCTAGTTGAGTCTAGAACTATTACTGGAACTTCATTTGTATACTTCTTTTGTATACCTAAAGGCACTTTTTTGCTATCTATGTCGACAATGGAAAATACAATGGAAGGGTTTAAATTATCTAGACATATACTAGATAATTTTTTTTCAAGTGTTTGACACAAACAGCATCCTTTACGTGAATATAGAATCAAAACCTCTGGGTTCATTTTTCTGGAACTGGGTCACACCCACAAGGAGTAAAAGGATGACATTTGCTTAACCTTATCAAAGTCAGCCAACCACCTCGCCAAGGACCATGCTTATTGACGGCTTCTATCCCATAAGCGCTGCAACTAGGGATGAATCTACAACTCGGTCCAAACAGTGGCGAAATCCACTTCTGATAAAAGGAAATTAAACTAACAAAAACAAGTGCAATGGCTTTATTGATCTTTGTAAGCATCTTTAGATAGAATAATAAAATGGTGAATAAGTGGACAATGGATTTACATCCAGATTACCCTTACCAGTAAACAATTTCTAATTAAACCCCTTATGTCTAGATACCGCGGACCTCGCTTGAGGATCACGCGACGCTTGGGAGACCTACCTGGTCTCACCCGGAAGGCCGCAAAAAGGTCGCATCCACCAGGTCAGCACGGCCAAGCCCGTCGCAAGCGCTCTGAATACGCGATCCGACTCGAAGAAAAGCAAAAACTTCGATTCAACTATGGTATTTCTGAACGCCAGCTTGTTCGCTATGTAAAGAAAGCTCGTGCTCAGGAGGGTTCCACAGGAACAAATCTCTTAAAGCTTCTGGAAAATAGGCTTGATAATGTTTGTTTTAGACTTGGATTTGGACCTACCATCCCAAGTGCAAGACAGTTAGTAAATCATGGCCATGTAACTGTTAATGGCAGGTGCACTGATATTGCAAGTTACCAATGCAAGGGTGGTGATGTTATCGCTATTAGAGACAACAAAGCTAGCAAGCAATTAGCTCAAGCCAACTTAGAATTCCCAGGTCTTGCGAATGTTCCTCCCCACCTTGAGCTTGATAAAACCAAACTCTCGGCAAAGATATCTGCAAAGACAGATAGGGAATGGGTTGCTATTGAAATCAATGAATTGTTAGTTGTTGAGTATTACTCAAGAAAAGTTTAGGACTACTCAATTACTGGCTTTTCTTAACTTCAGTCAAACTCTTGCTACGCTGCTTTCTGTACGGCAAGAGTTTTTTTATGCCGAATTTTGCAGAGAAATCAAAAGTTTTCGGAAAAAAAGGCGTTGTCTTGTCTTTCACAAGAGCTCCTGATGTTTTTTTATATCGTGAACTAATCCAGGGACCAAAAAGTACAGATAGAAAGTTATTGATTGAGCCAATACGTTTGAAGCTGCCATTGATAAGTCACTCGAAGACCATAACGCATTAAGAAGCGAGATTTTAGAGCATGCGCAAGAGGTAGCAATCAGGAAAGCTATGTAAGAAATCGAAACCGATAGCCCAAGAAGACGCGCAAGAATGATTACCGAGAATATGGTTAGGTCAAAGAAAGTCAGTATTAGAAAGTGCCTCAATAGCTTCCTTGATGAAGAGCAAAAAAAGTAGATGCTGATCTATTAAAAGAAAAATCTCTACAAAATAAAGCACAAGGTTTAAAACAACTCGAAAAGTATCTCAGCTACAAAGGAATCGAGAAAACCCACCAAATAGATAACAACACTTTTCAAGAGTACATAACTTGGAGAAAAGCAAAAAAGTCGACTAGAAGAATTGAACTGATTTACTTTAAAGATTTTCTCCTTGGCTACTGAAACCAAGAGGATTATTAATAAACTCACTAGATGAAAAAAGATTAATGCAAAAGATAGTCATTAAAGGATCCGAAGTAGATGCCAACCCGCCTCTCATAGAAGAAGAGAACTAGAATGTAGTAGTAAAGACTTTGAAGCAAATGATTTAAAACAGAGAGGCAGGAAGAGGTCCTGCTAAGTATTCATTAAAAGGGAGAGGTGTCTACTTCAATCAGTTGTTTTATCGATGGTGTTTAATTTGTAAAAACACTGGATTACGTCCAAACATTGAACTGAATAAGTTGAGATGGTGTGATGTCAAAAGGGAGAACGTAGGACGATGGAGCAAGTCCAAAAGGGAAACAGAAGATAAATGGATCGCAATTATTTACATGAAAGATACTAAGACTGGAAAACAAAGAGCAGTGCCCACTAATGAAGTGGATAGTCAACTACTTGAATGGAGGAAAAAACAAAAGGAGTATGTAAGTCGATACTACCCAGATCAAAAAATTAAAGATACTGATTTAATCTTTTGCAACCCAGCTAATGAGATGAAACAATTTCCATACTCAATGTTCAATACAATATGGATAAGGGTGATTCAACTATGTGGAGAGGATTTAAAGCCTTATTTGTTAGCGACAGGAACTAAACCCCATACAGATTAAGAAGCACATATATTTGTAATTTAATCTTACAAGGAAAGGATGTTTATGACGTCGTTAAACTTGAGGGCCATAGCATTGCAATCTGTGAAAGATATTATGCAAAATTAAATATGGGAAGAGAATCCAAGGAGCTAATAGAAATTGAACATGGAATCAATGAACGGAGAAAGACTATTAAAGGTAGCTATATTGAAGGTTAAATTAACAAACTCTTACAGCTGCCTTGAGTAAAACTTGATTAGGCACTAAGTTTTTCCCAAATCTTTTCAGAATCTTTAATCAAGTCAATAGCATCTTCCTCTCCAAGAGTCTTTTGAGCATCTCTCATTAGCTGTATGTATCTCAATCTTAATTGACCCATTTCTATTTCTCGGTCCAATTCGCTCAAAGAAGTCTGGTTCTTGTAGGGTGAATGTGAAAAATTTAGCGTGGCGTTGTGGTTGCTCATTATCAAGCCTCAAATAAAAGTTAGTTAAGAAAAGGGAGTTGACCGCAGACAACTCCCAATCCCCTGCTTCAAGCAAAGAAACTCACATCGCATAAGTATCTTTGCTCTAGTTGGTTCTGATCCCAACGTTTTGATATTCTGGCTAACAGTTTTAATGACTGTGTTAGAAATTTGTTCGGGTCCCTTTCTCTCCAACAGATAATCCTCTTTTGACAATATCTCTAATCTAAATCACTTATCGAAGTCTTAAACTACTTTAGGTAGATATTTTGCTCAGCAATAACAGATGTCTTGGAAGTGATTCAACATGGAAGATGTGTTCAGTCGTACAGAGAGGACAATGCCCCCTCTGTGTACAGAGGAGAAAGTGCTCTTTCATAAGCAGTAAAACTCGCACCCGATATCAAAGAAAAACCGCTAGCCAATACTATCAAGAATAAAAACTGAGACAAAAGAAGAGTAATCTGCGGCATCACGATTAATGGAGTAATAATTTTCTTGTCTTTATCAGCCATTTAAATAGAAGATATATCTGATTCACTAATAGCAATTATTTCTCCTGATGCAAACAAAACAGAAGTTTGTAATGTATGCGATTGAGTCTTCGGAGATTCTTGGTAAAGGGAGAAAGATCAAGCCAGCAGTAAAAGTCTGAGATAGATAGGATCAAATCATGTTCACAATCGTCAACGTTAAAAGTGCCATACTTGATATCCCAAGGGGCACAAATTAATCAATTATACTTTCTAGAAAATCTAGCTACAGTCTATTGACTTTTTTAGTGGCATAAAATTGTTTTTTAAGTTATTTAATGTAGTACTCGCTACCAAACAATTATGGATTTAAAAAGATTTTATTCTTTGAATTTTCTTGGGCGATTGTTGCTAAGTGCAATTTTCATAAATGCAATACCAGGCAAAATTACAAACTTTGCTGCTCAAGCTGAATACATAACAAACAGAGGTTTTCCCGAGCCAGTTTCAATGATAATGATGGTAGGTGCAATAGCTTTACTTCTTGGTGGAACTGTCCTTTTGATCTTCACAGATCGGACCAAACTCGCTTGTTCACTACTTTTAATATTCTTGGTGCCAACTACAATAATTTTTCATTTAATACCTTTTCAACTTGCAGCAGTCGCACGAAACCTTTCTTTAATTGGAGGATTATTCGTTGCCATAGAAAAATCCAAATAACTAATATGAATTCACTATTCAAAATCTTATGAGCTGACTTGAGTCAATCCTTTTTTTAATGAAAAAACTACACTTACTTATATTATGTTTTTGGTTCTTTCAGCCCATCAGAGTTAAAGCGAAGCCTGTGAAAGGGGTTAGCGACTTCAATGGTGGCTTCAAAGGTGTTGAGAAAATAACTTTTGAATGTCCCGTCAACAATGAAAGAAATATACGAAAAACTAATGACGAATTTGAAGATCAACAACTAAAAGAAAAATGTTGGGTTGATTTTCACCCAACTTATTTGAATGTTATGAACAAACAGGTCATAAATAAACAAAATGTCATTAGTTTTTGGCAATCACCACCTAAATCAGGAAAGTGTTGTGCAAGTTGGAATTTAATTTATAGAGATGTTGAAGGAATGAATAAAATCTTATCTATGAGAAAAAAAGAATTTCCTTTCCCACTCACAAAAAGAAAACTAAAAATACTTGGTACACCATCAAACATTATCAATCGTTGGCTTGCACAATAGAGAGAGATATAGATCAAACTAAAAAAGGGAATCTTAACTTTATAGGGTGATATTGAACATCAGATTTAGAGATCTAGAACAATTAGATATCCAGACAAGACACTAATTCAAGTTCTAGTTGAATCAATTATCTATGTTCTGAATTTATTCCCAATAATTCACCTCGTTCAGCGGCTTCAAAAAAGATTCATAAAATTCTGGAATGTGTCTTGACGCTATTTTAGTAAATGGTGGTAATAGAAACTTTCTCTTGACATTCGATATCACTTTTTTCGCAGACAACTTCAACCTTGTCTGATTGTGAGCTGCAATCCATTGCCACTACTGGTGAAACACCAAGAAATGCATGAAGAGTGGTTGCAGAAAAAAGAAGATATGGAATAAATTTTTTCATTAAAGATTCAACAATTCTATTGATCATCTATCAACTAATTAGCAATTGTGAGGTTTCAATGTTCGGTTAACTACTTAAACCCGATAAGAATAGAAACTATTTATAAATAAACGAGTACTTATAAAAGTAACTTATAAAATATGGATTACTGTTTTTTA
>QBVH01000020.1 GCA_003284445.1 Prochlorococcus sp. AG-311-D23
ATCAATAATTATCAAAGGCAACTCACCTCTTTCTTCAAGTCGATCTGCTCTTTCAATTAGTCCATCGGATCGCTCGAAAAGAACTATTCCGCTATTTGGCCCAAAATCCTCACGACTAAGTCCTAATGAATCTTGGAGACATCTTCTCCATTCTCCTAGTCGCTCGGGTTGACTAGCTAAAACCAAAGTCTGAAATTGTTCGCCGTATAACTCACCCAAAATTGCAATAATTCCTGCGGCAACTAAAGCATTCTTTGATCTACTCCCTCTACTTGGTTGAGCGCCTCTTCCCCCCATGCTGAAGAACCAATCTTCAAGTATTTCAATATCAATGGATTCAAGACTCCTTCTAAGTTTCCAAGGCTCAGCATAGAAATCGGGTTGTTCTAGAAATTGACTAAAGCAGCCTCTGATTAAAGTCTCATCAGGTTTGAAAGTATCAGAAACAGCAGAGATAACTTCTTGATCTTTAGTAGGTTCAATTTTTTTATTTTCATCAAGTGGTGATGGCTTAACTATTACTGGTGGTACAACAAGCTCTAGTTGCTCAGCTGAATTAGCGAGGTCTTGTAATGCTCCAGTTAAATATTCTTGAAAACCTTTAACTTTTCTAGCGATTGCATCAGATTGGCCTGTGAATGAGCTTTTAAGTTCATTATCAATTTGTACTTTCTTTTGAGAAAGTTCCTCTAATTCTTTCTCTAATTGCTCACGTGAAAGCCGAAGATCTATAAGCGCAATGTCAATGAAAGACTGCGTCTGCGCGTTAGAGGCTTTGCGGTTGTTTTCAGGATTAATGGTGCTTTGTGATTTATTTCGCTTCTCGAGTGGTTTTTGAGGTGTATTTTTTATTGAAGAAGAATTTTCCACAGAAATATTAAGCTCTGAATCTTGTTTCTCTATTGAAAGATTTTCTTCGGATTCCATATTTCAAAGACTTCAATTAAATTTTATATTTTCAAGAGTCTACTTCTTTTTGTATTTCTAAATCCTTGACCCTTAACCTTAGCTGTTGTTCTAATGAGTTAACGTTAAAAAGTATTGGCAGTAGATGAGGGCTTGCTTCTTCTCTAAAATAAAGAAAACCAGGCAATTTAGGTAATATAATTCGCCACGCTATCCAATTTTTGAAAGGAAATCTTCTTAATTCATTCCCAAGTTGCATGACAATTAAATCGTCCTTGGTAAATTTTAGTTTTAAGGTAAATGATTGCAATAATAGAAAAAATCCAAAGCTGCTAATGACAATAGTTGGCCAGGGATGAAATGGTGTTATTAAAAGAAATAAGCCCACCAATATTATGAAGATGGGTAAACGATAAGAAGGCGATAAGATCACACTGTCTTTATCAAGAAGCTTTTCAGAAGTCATAGTTTTTAGCCAAAAAGAACTTGGGTGAGTAAAACATCTACTAAAGAAACGGTTATTAGAGTCATTACTACTGCTCCAGTAGTGCTTGAACCTACTTCTTTTGGCCCGCCTCTTGTGGTTAATCCCCATCCGCAAGCAATGATTGCGATTAAAAGACCAAACACCAATGCCTTAACAAGCATAAATGGAAGATCAGATGTTATGAGCCATTCTCTAACTGAATTCCAAAAGATGCTTGGTGGGATTTGATAGAGAATGGTGCTGCTAAATTGACCGCTAAATAAAGCGATAGAAAAAAATAGTAAGCATTGAATTGGCGCCATTACAACCATTGCGCATAGCCTTGGAACAACTAGATATTCAACAGGATCTGTTTGTAACATAGTAATAGCATCTATTTGCTCAGTAACTTTCATTGTTCCTATTTGAGCAGCATAAGCAGTTGCAACTTTTCCAGTAAGAAGAGTTGCGGTAAGTAAAGGAGCTATCTCTCTTGCCATACCAATTGCCAAAAGTCCTCCAACGGCAGAACCTAATCCTTGTTTGCTTAACTCTGCTGCGACTTGAATATTGAAAACGGTTCCTGCTGCAATTCCTGTTATGAGAACAATAAGTAAGCTACCTGGTCCTGCTTCCATTAATTGATCTATTAAATCTGATTTATTGATATTCCCTTTGGCTATTGACGCAATTGCTTGCCCTCCAATTAAAATACTACTAAAAAATCTTCTGAACCATCGGGGTGAGTAATTCATTGACTTAATCTTCTAGATTTGAAATCCAAACTTCGCCAAGGATTCATTGCTATTAATCCAGCAATTACTAGGAAGGAAGGTATTAATCCCATGCATAATCTAATGGTAATAATTGCTGTTAGAGGTTGATCTAAGTCTTCAAGACTTGAGAAGCAATTAGTTGATGATTTATATCCTGATAAAGATAAAAGAACTCCCAAAAATTGGACGCTTAAACCAATACCAATTTTCTGAATGAAAACCATCCAGGCTGTATATATTCCTGAAGGCTTTTCGGGATCTTGGTCAATAGCATCAGGAAGTAAAGACCACGGAATTAGATATGCTGTTGAAGCCCCAAATCCTACTAAAACAATTATTAACAAAAGAATCAGCATCTTTATCCCTTCAATATTTCCAAAAGATAATAAATTATTGATACTTACTCCTTTAGTAATTGGAGGCATAAACATAATTAAAATGCAAGCTATTATCCATATTTTCCCACCTTTGAATAGTGCTGATATTCTTCCGTATTTGTTGGAGTAAAAACTCCAAAACTGTAGACCTATTAGAGTACTAATTTGAAATGGTATTGGAATCCACTTTGAAATTTCTATTGGTACAAGCATTACTTGCTCAAGATAGATTAATGAAACGGTTTGCATTAATTGTAATCCGCACCAAAGAAGCAAATAAAGAGCGATAATTCTTGTGAAAAGTTTATTATTTAAAACTCTTTTTATTTGTTGATTAAAAGGTTCTGATTGAGAGGTGGGCTTTCTAGCTTTTTTGGCAAATGGAGCTAATCCCCAGCAAGCAATTAAAGTTGTAAAAGTAGCAATAAGACCTGTTACTCTTCCCATTGCAGTATAACCTTCCACCCCTTGAGATAAGAAGCCTGCAGCCACTATTAACCCAGTAGTCCCAGCTAAAATAGACCCAGTAAATCTTGCAGCATTGAGTCTTGTTCTAATAGCTGTATTTTCGGTTAGCTCTGTAGATAATGCGGCAAAAGGTAGATTTACGGCTGTGTAGGCTGTCATCAAGAAAATTGCTGCGAACACGTAATAAGTTGTTTTCGCATCTATTTCTCCTGGAGGGACCCACCACATTGCGGCAAGGAATAAACCAAGTGGAACAGCACCTCCAATCATCCACGGAAGTCTTGGCCCCCATCTTGATCTTGTGTGATCACTCATCCATCCAATTAGAGGATCATTTATCGCATCCCAAAGTTTTGAAACCATGAGAATAGAGCCTGCAATAAATGCAGGAATTCCTGCAGCACAAGTGAAAAATAGAAATAGATAAGTACCTAACTGTATTGCGGCTAATCCCGTTCCAGCATCTCCCATTGCATAAGAGATCATTAGCCTTATGCGATTATTTCCTTCGTAAAGCGATGTGGACTTATTCACTCTTTTTTGGATAAGGGGGCTTGGAAGGTAATAATGGAAGAAGCTGAATTACCTTTTACTCCAACAGTGAGTAGATCTTTAGTTCTTGCGCGGGCGTAGTTTAGTGGTAAAACCTCAGCCTTCCAAGCTGATGATGCGGGTTCGATTCCCGCCGCCCGCTTGATTTTAATTCTCATAGCTTAACTTTTTTTGAATACTCGCTTGAGACCATAAGCACAAGACTGTTACTTTCAATACGCACATTTGATTGATTTGCTAAAGGTTTTTTCGAAACACTTTTAGTTTTAAAAATAGAGGTATCAATGTATTTTTTCCAAGGAGAAATTGGAGTTGGCAATTCAAAAAGCATTGATTCTTTGTAAGCATTAAAGCCAAGCCAGATTGCTGAGCCCTCATTGTGTTTGTTAATGCTAAATCCAAGAGTATGTGACCAGTCACCCCAGTCAGGTTTATTAACTTTAATTCCATGCCATTGAATCCAAAAATCGGATGTTTTAACCTTGCTATTATCTTCTTGACATTCATAAATACTATCAGGACTGAAAAATTCAGGTAATTGTTTCCTTAGCGATATCAGCTTTAATACAAATTTTTTCAAGTCATGATCCCAATTCTTTTGATTCCAATCCATCCAACCAAGTGGGTTATCTTGACACCATGTGTTGTTATTACCTCCTTGGCTTCTACCTACTTCGTCTCCCATTAAAATCATCGGTACTCCAGGAGATAAAAGAAGTGTTGCAAGAAGATTTCTTTGTTGTTTTTGCCTTAAATTGTTTATTTCTTTATTAGTCGTAGGTCCCTCAACTCCGTAATTATAACTATTATTATTGTTCTCCCCATCTCTATTGTTTTCACCATTTGCAAGGTTATGCTTCTTGTTGAAACTTAATAGATCTTTTAATGTGAATCCATCATGAGAAGTTATGAAATTAATACTAAATATATTTGCTAAATTATTATCATTATATAGTGATTTATTCCCCATTAATCTATCTTTAAGTGGCCATATTGTGTCCTTTTCCCCTTTCCAAAACCGTCTAATATCATCTCTAAAATGACCATTCCAGGTCCTGAACTCTTTTGCTGGGAAATCACCTAGTTTGTAAAGCCCTCCACAATCCCATGGCTCACTGATTAATTTCACATCACTTAGTTTAGGATCTGCTTCTATTTCTTCAAATAAAGGAGGTTTCTCTAAAGGAATTAAATTTTCGCCTCTACTCAAAGCAATACCTAAGTCAAAACGAAACCCATCAACACCTAACTCAATGGCCCAACAAAGCAATGACTCTAATATTAATTTTCTAACTAAAGGACGATTAGCGGCAATACTATTTCCACATCCACTCACATCTTGATAATTTTCCTTCTCATCCTGATGGTAGTAAGTTTTTGGACCAAAGTTTTTCCAACTGATACTTGGACCATTTTGATTCCCTTCTGTTGTGTGATTATAAACAACATCGATTAATACTTCTAGCTCATTATCATGACAAACTTCTACAAACTGTTTGAATTGTTTCCTTGCTTCTAATGGATTACAACTATCTATAAAACCTTGATGTGGAGTGAACCAATTAATAGGGCTATAGCCCCAATAGTTAACTAGTCCTTCAGGTGCATCATTAGGATCAAAAGCAAATACGGGAAGAAGTTCAATAGATGTGATACCAAGACTCTTGAGATAAGGTATTTTTTCAATTAAACCTATAAATGTCCCTTTCTTACTTTTGCTTATACTTGAATCAATACTTTTAGTAAACCCGCCAACATGTAATTCATAAATAATTGTTTTATTCCATGAATGTTTAGGTCTTGGGTGAGATTTGAAATCAAAATAGTCTCTTTCAGTTACTACTCCTTTTAGGCAATTACCATAACCTTTACTCACTTTTTTTTCTTGATCCCTTGTGTAATTTCTCCACCCTGTAATTGCTCTGGCACATGGATCTAGAACAATATGTTCTTTGTCAGCCATGTTCCCATCAATAGATACTTCATATCCATATAACGCTCCTTCAGTTAGTCCCTCTATTTCAACGTGCCAATAATCCCCAGACCTGTTTTTCTGATTTAAGGATATTGTTTCTTTTGCATACTCGTCATCTTCATTCTGAAATATAAGTAATTTTACAATTTTTGCATGTGGTGCTGCGATAGAAAAATTAACCCCATCAAGAGTAACTGAGCTCCCCAAAGGCCATGCTGAACCAACTTTTACTTTCCTCAATTGTGTTTGTCCTTTATAAAATAAATTAAATAACTTTCCCTACAAGTTAGGTGTTTAGTTTGTTTTTACAAGTTATGAAAAATGAAAATCAATTTTCAACAACCTTGTAATAGGTCTTTGGTGTTTTTTCAATGAATACTAAATCGTTTTGCGAGAGAGCTTTGTTAAAATTTGTATTTTTGTGCTTGAAAAGAATTCATTCACATTCTATTTCAATTGAAAATCTAAGTTTTAGAGCTTTTTAGGGATAAAAGCTTTAAAAGGATCTCCTTGATCTAGAAAAAAATTAGATTTGTCATCTATTATTCTCTTTTTTTAGTGTGGGTATTATTTTGTAATACCAATAAATGTGCTGTTCTGCAGACCTTTGTAAATTCATAAGAAGTTAATTAAATGTCTTATTTTTGTTAGAAAAAATAAAAAATTTCAAACTTCATAGCTCTTATTTAGAATAAATGTGGAAACACATCTTTTCAGAAGTCCTGCTCTGACAAGCTTCTTGGGGAAAATAGAAAACTTGCATCTTTCTTAAACTGTCTATTTCCAATTTTTGAAAGATTATTTAATGAAGAAAAAATGCAGATATATTTTTTAGAAAGCTTACTGTCACAAGCCCTTTGGGTTGCAGGCAAGTGATTTGGTCCATACGATTAGCAAGATTGAGTTATTTGGAAACTAATTAACTATTGGTTTCCCTCCTCTTACTCCCTGCTATACACAATCTTTCCAATGAACAAAGCAGATTTAGTCAACCTGGTTGCAGCTCGTACAGAGCTAACTAAAACAGACGTTTCTCTGGTAGTTGATGCCGCCATCGATACAATTATTGATTCTGTAGTGGAGGGTAAGAAAGTCTCCATTCTTGGGTTTGGCTCATTTGAACCCCGCGATCGCTCTGCTCGACAGGGACTAAACCCTAAAACTGGAGAAAAGATAGCAATACCTGCTAAGCGAGTTCCTGCATTTACTGCTGGTAAATTGTTTAAGGATCGTGTTCAGGGATGAGTCTTTAAAAAGCTGTTTTGCTTGCTTACTTTTTTTTATAAGGGACTCTTTGAAAATGAGTCCTTTTTTTTGTAGAAATCTAAATTTTGTATGATTGAGAAAATATTTTCTTTATTTAATGTAGGTATTGTTCGTCATATATAAATAATAATCAACACATTTATAGGAGATTATGTTTTGCTTAGTAATCCATTTAAAAAAATTAAATTCGTATCTCTTCTATTTATATATATATTTATTCCTTTAACTCCACTTAGAGCAAACTACTCTAATGATTATTTGGAAATTGATATGTTGGTATTGAGATGTTATAAAGATATAAAATCTTGTAAGGAAGCATTATTTAAAACAAATGAATATCAAAAAAATGCTGCGAAGAATAAAAAGTTTTCTTGTCAAACTAGATTACTAGGTCTAGAGGCAAATTTAGTAATGGCTATGAATTCTAATTTCAAAAGAAAAGACGCTAAAAGTATTATTTATTATATAAAGAAATATTGCTAGATATAATCAATAAATTGATCACTTGATTATTGATTTCTAACTTAAATAACAAACAATGTGAAAAACTAGAACAAAATAGGTTTTTAAATGATTTACCTAAGTAGGATTAGAACTATAAAGATAAAGAAATTCTTCTAACTAAGAAAATGGGCTCCAAAGCTTTTAATTCCAAAAAAACTAATGATAAGGAAACTAAGACCAATAAGGTCAAAAACAATAAGTTTAAAAAATCAACTTCTAATGATCAAGATGTATTAGTTAACCTGCCAGCTGGAATGAAATATAAAGTACCAGGTAAGCGCCAGAGAGTTCTTATTGGTTCAATTGTAATTGGTTTGAATGTATTATTAGTTATTGGTGTACTTGTTTACTTTTACAATCCTGCCTTTCAAGATTTTGTTTATAATTTTGGCCGATGAGAGTGTTTTTATATACTTGATATTCTAATCATCAGTAACGATTAAACGAGATTGCTAAAAATAAGTAAATATTACGATTAAAAAATATAAGTATAGTTTGACTAATGTTTTTTCTTGTTTCCTGAGATGGAAACTCTATATTTTAATTTTTTACTATAGGCATTTTATGCCTAATGGTCCCATAAAAGAAGCCAGGAGAAATAAGGTGATAAAGATTTCTCAATAGAGAAAGACAACTCTTGAATGGAGAACCAATTGGGTTGTCAGTTCTTGATATGGTTAGTATATTCGTTAGTTTGAGTGATCAAGATTCAATTGAAAGTGAGATCCCTTAAGAAACAGTAAAAGGAAAAAACTAGAAATTCTTTTTTTGTCTACGAGAAAAGCTAATATATTATTATTGATTTATTAGCTTTCATGAAAATAAGTATTGCGTTTATATCTTTAATAGCAATAATTCTTGGGTATTTATATTTTTTTACTGGATATAAATCTGCTTTTGAAGCTGACCAGCAATGCCATTATGAATTACGATTAAAATCTGTTGACCTAGAAGGGTTGGGTTGTGATCATGATCTCGAGACTAATCAATGGATCCTTTATCAGAAAGGAATTAATGACAAGCCTTCTCAAGTTGTTGAACGTTATCGTTATTAGTTTATGAATTTACTATTAATAGTTGGAAAAAAATAAATAGCAATAATTGAAGAGAATAAAGCTGTAATTATAAATGTTGCAAACTGCCCGATTGATCCTGGAAGATATGTACTTTGAAGGAAATAAAAATCAATAAGTGAACCAATTGTTCCCCAAATAATCACCCAAGTAGATACGTATGAAACACCAACTAATGTTTTTTTATTCATAGCTTTTAAAAAATCAAGTAAGTCAATGGAATAAATATAATATAAAGATTTGATTTCTAGCTAATTCCAAAAATTTTTAGCGTTGCTGGCTCGCCACCAAACGCTAATTCAGTGAGTATGAGCATTAAAAAACCAATCATAGCGACTCTGGCATTGACGAGTTCAGCATTTTCATTAAAACCAAAAACTTGTTTTACCTCTTCCCCTTTATTGTTGATCCATTTAGGGTATGAATCAATGTTTTGACTTTGATCAATTAGTTTTGGATCGTTATTTGTTTCAATCTTTTCTGTATCATCAAGATCTGAATTGATACTTTTACTATTGATCTCTGAATCATTATCAGACATTTTAATTTTAAGCTTATTATAGTTATATTATAATCTATTTTGATATGAATTTTGTCTTTTCGATATGTGGCTATATCTTTTAGATTTTCTTAAAATATTTAACTTTCAGTATCATTTAGGAAACAATCTGAACTTTTAATGTGATTAAGTAATATTATAATTCTTTGGCCGTATGTATTAGTAGTTTATATACCTTATAAAAAAAAAGAGTTATATAGACTAAAGAAAATATTTTATTGCGCTCCTCATTAAGTTTTGTTTGACTATTAATTGATAGCTTGTTTTTTAATCATTTTTTTGCTAAAAAATAATATACATGTTTTTTAAAATGAATAGTGTTAGTCCGATTTGCATTATTTTAAATTCAGCTTGCTTTTCTATTTCTAGTTTTCAAGAAGTAATAAAAAAACTATTAGTTGCATATGAGATTAAGCTTGCTTGATGAATATGTTATTAAATCTTACTTGGCTAATCCCTGGAATCCCATTGATTGCATCTATTTTTATAACTATCCTCTTATTAAGTTTTGGTAAAACTATGAACAGACTTACTAAGCCTGTTTCATATTTCATTATTATCAGTCTAACCTTTTCTGAAATAATCAACTTTATTTTATTTAAAAATAATATATCAGGTAATGATATTATTTTTGGAAACAATTATGTATTAGTTGTTGATAGACCAGCTTTACTAGTTTCCGAATCAATAGGTTTAATCTTCTTATTGAGTATGATTTTTTCAGTTGCCAAATTAGAAAGAAGAAATGGTTACGTTAGATACTTTATTTCTCTAGGACTCTTGAGTGGTTTGGCTTATTTATTCTCTTTTAGTGGTAGTTCATTTCATAACTTTTATGATCCATTCATATCAACTATAGATAAAACAGGTATTTCTTTTTAGAAAAACTATTTTTTAAGCTAATTGCTTAGTAAAAAAACATTAAGTTTGCACAATTAATGTTTTTATTTCATCTTGTCATAATATCAAAGCTGTAATAAAGTAAATAAAATCCTTGGATTTAAGGCTTTTGCTTTGAGTGTAAATTCATCTTTTGATCTTCCAAACAATATTGCGTTAGTACATGAATGGTTTACTCCAAGATCAACTGGTGGCGCTGAGAATGTTGTTCAGGTAATTGATGAGTTGTTAACTCAAATGTCATCGCAACCAGAGCTTTTTTCTTTAGTTAATCAAGAGAACTTGCTTGAAAATAGTTGGTTGTTTAAACGGAAAGTAAAAACTAGCTTTATTCAAAAATTACCATTTGGCATCTCACGTGTTCAACAATATTTACCCCTTTTGCCTTTCGCTATTGAGCAGCTCGATCTAGAGGGATATCCATTAGTTATAAGCAGTAGTCATCTTGTCGCCAAGGGGATTTTGACTTCACCTGATCAACTTCATATTAGTTATATCCATACACCTGTTAGATACGCTTGGGATCAAATGAATATATATTTGAAACGATCTTTTTTAAGAAAAATTGGTTTAGGACCATTAATTAGATGGCAATTGCATACTTTGAGGCAATGGGATCAATTAAGTAGCTCAAGAGTAGATTACTTGCTGGCAAATTCAAATTTTACGGCAAAAAGGATTTGGAAGTATTGGAGAAGGCGCTCAGAGGTCCTACATCCACCTGTAGATCTAAATCGTTTTGAATGGAATAGGCCTAGAGAAGATTTCTATTTAAGTGTCTGTAGATTGGTTCCTAATAAAAGGGTTGATTTACTTGTGAGGGCTTTTAATATGCTCAAATTACCTTTAATAGTTGTTGGCGACGGGATGGAAAAGGACTATTTAAAAAAGCTTGCAGGCCCATCAGTTCAAATTATTGGTTTTCAAAGTAAAGAGAAGATTGAAAGTCTAATGAGCAGATGTAGAGCCTTTGTTTATGCGGGTATTGAGGATTTTGGAATAGCTCCTGTTGAGGCAATGGCTTCGGGAGCACCTGTGATCGCTTTTGGTAAGGGAGGTGTTTTAGATACGGTTAAATGTTTTCATTCTAATCCTGGCAAGGGAGCAACTGGCCTTTTGTTCCCCTCTCAGACAGTGAAGTCCTTGGTCGAAGCTATTGAGTTTTTCAAAGGTAAGCAACTTTGGAGAGATTTAAATCCTGAATTAATTAGAGATTGGAGTAATTCTTTTTCTCAAGATTCTTTTAAAGATAGATTTGCGAAAACCATTAATAGAGCTTGGAGGGAGCATGTCAATTCTTGTGACATTGCGACTAGTGACCTTAGTTCTTCATCATGAAAATCTCAATTAAGTATGGTGTTAATTAAAAGGACTGTCGGCTAACTCCCTCAATAATTTGTGCAAACTAATCCTAGAAAATCTTTATTACGATGGTCTGAGTTTCGTAAAGGATCTCCAATAATTCCTTTTGAAGTTATCTCAAAAGAACCTTCCTCTTTGCCCGCTAGAGAAATAATAAGAAATCAAAGTCGATATGGACGCACATTAAAAAGGATTGGAGATATTATTTTTTCTTTTGTTGTTTTAACCTTAGGCTCACCAATTTTTATCTTAATTGGAATATTAGTAAAGTTAAGTTCTCCAGGATCAGTTTTTTATATACAAAAAAGAGTGGGTAGAAACTATAGAGAATTTGGATGTATAAAGTTTCGTACTATGTATAAAGATGCTGATGATTTACTTCCTAACTTATTAGAGAAATATCCGCTTATGAGAAAGGAATTCGAAAAAGATTTTAAATTACGTCAAGATCCAAGAATAACAAAATTAGGTAGATTTCTTCGACGCTCTAGTTTAGATGAATTACCCCAATTCTTTAATGTTTTAAAAGGGGAAATGAGTGTTGTTGGACCAAGACCAATTGTTAGTAATGAGATTAATAAATACAGTCTTTTTATGGAAGAAGTTATATCAGTCAGGCCAGGACTAACTGGTCTATGGCAGGTTAGTGGTAGAAATAATCTGAGTTACAAAAAAAGAGTTGAATTAGACTTCTTTTATGCAAGAAATAGAAATTTCCTACTTGATTTAGAAATCATTATTCTTACTTTAGGCGTTTTACTCTTTCCAATGGATAGAGGTGCTTTTTGAATTTATAAATTTATAAATTTTATTATTAAGTAAAAACCTAGAAGCCAAACCAGCTCAAGCCTAAGACTCAGATCCAGTATTTTTCTGACCGAATTAATATTTGCCATAGGGTAAATTTTGGCAATTATTGGCTTTAGACTTTTTTGTCCTTTGTAATAGTTTACCCCTCCCATTTTTACTTCAGCACAATAAGCAAATATTGCTTCTGAAATTCCTGAATTTGGAGAAGAATCAACAATTCCATCCTTCCAAGAATCTTTGATTGTTTTAAAAATTGACTGCTTTGGTTTGCAGCAAAAAGGAAGCGTAATTAATACAATTCTTGAGGGTATCCATACCATTAGATCATCCAGCTTTGCACCAGTAAAGCCAATCCACTTTAATTTTCCCACTTTGTATCCAATCATTGAATCAACAGTGCTAGATGCTTTAAATATCCAAGCCATCGCTAATGGCCCTGGCATAGATTGATTGAATTCCCAGAAAATAGTTCCTAAAAATATCCAAAATAATGGAGCAAAAATACCATCTACAGAATTTTCACTTGCTGTTTCAGCTAAAGCTCTAAGAATTTCATTGGCATCTAAATTCTCAACATCTCTACCAACTATAAGACTTAATTTTTTTCTTGAATTAATAAGATTATCGCTGTTATTTTCCTTGCTTATTAAATTTAGAATTTGTAAAATACTTTTATTTAGACTTTTTGAAGCAAGTGAACTACTTAAAATGAAAGCAAATAAAAGTGTACTGAGAATAGGATAATTTATTAGAAAAAATAAATATAATCTTTCTATAAGCCATCCGGATAAACCGCTTAAGGATATGACCACTAATGTAATTATAAAGCCTCCAATATATAATTTTGATTTATTTTCTTTCGCAATTCTCTCTGTTAACCTTTTTGAAAAATTAATAACCACACCCATAAATTGGACAGGGTGTGGCAAGCCTTTTGGATCACCTATTAAAAGGTCAAGAACAACAGCAACTAAAATTAAGTGAATGATATTTAGTCTGATTTAAGCCAACTAAACATCGAGCGAAGTGTTTTGCCTACTTTTTCTATTGGAAGTTCTGAGTCTTTTTGGCGAATTCGATTCATTTCAGGTTTTCCAGCATCGCATTCTTTTACAAAGTTTTTAGCGAAAGTACCATCTTGAATATCGGCAAGAATATTCTTCATTTCTTCTTTTGTCTCTTTAGTTATTAATCTTGGCCCGCTCACGTAATCTCCATATTCAGCTGTATTTGAAATCGAATCCCTCATTGCAGTTAGACCTCCTTTAACCATAAGGTCAACTATTAGCTTGACTTCGTGTAAGCATTCAAAGTAGGCCAATTCAGGTTGATAACCTGCTTCAACAAGAGTTTCGAACCCAGCTTTGACTAACTCTGAAAGGCCTCCACACAAAACTGCTTGTTCTCCAAAAAGATCTGTTTCGGTTTCTTCCTTGAAATTGGTTTCTAAAATCCCAGCGCGTGTTCCGCCAATACCTTTTGCATATGCCATCGCAAGTTCTCTTGCCTTTCCTGAGGCATCTTGCTCAATAGCAAATAAAGCAGGAACCCCTTGACCATTTTGATACTCCCATCTGACAGTGTGACCTGGTCCTTTTGGGGCAATCATTACTACATCGACAAATTCAGGTGGTTTTATTAACTCAAAGCGAATATTGAAACCATGAGCAAAACTTAGTATTTTTCCTGCTTTTAAATGAGGTGCTATCTCTTTAGAGTAAACATCTTTTTGAAATTCATCAGGCAAAAGTATCATGATCCAATCTGCTCTTTCAGAAGCCTCCGCGACGCTTAAAACTTCCAATCCATCGGATGTTGCTTTACTTGCTGATCGACTTCCTTCATAAAGCCCAACAACAACTTTGATGCCACTATCTTTTAAATTCAATGCATGAGCGTGGCCTTGAGATCCATAGCCAATAATTGCAACTGTTTTATCATGAAGAAGACCTAGGTCTGCATCGGAGTCGTAAAAAAGTTTTGCCATGTGAGTGGGTATTTCAGAACTGAATTAAGGCTGAGCTTACGAAATAGAGTGCTATTGAATCCACTTTCATTGATATATTTTTTTGACTATCAAGACAATTTAATTAATAAGAACGCCAAACTTTTCATCTTAACTTTCACTTGGATGTGTAATTACTCGGTCGATTAGACCGTAATTTTTTGCTTCATCCGCGCTCAAAAAGTAATCACGATCGGTATCTTTCTCTATCTTTTCAAATGTTTGTCCCGTCATCTCTGCCATGGATTTATTGAGCATTTCTTTAATTCTAAGAATTTCACGTGCTTCAATCTCTATGTCACTCGCTTGTCGTTGAGCAGTGCCACCAAGTGGCTGGTGAATCATGATTCTGCTGTGGGGTAGTGCAAGTCTTTTGCCTTTCGTTCCTGCAGAGAGTAAAAAAGCACCCATCGAGGCCGCTAAACCCACACAAATAGTTACCAGGTCGCTTTTTACATATTTCATCGTGTCATAGATAGCTAAACCCGCGGTTACAGACCCTCCAGGACTGTTGATATACAAATAGATAGGCTTGCTACTATCTTCGGAATCAAGATAAAGCATTTGTGCTACAAGGCTATTTGCAATTCCATCGTTTACTTCTTGACCAAGAAATAGAATTCTTTCCGCACCAAGTCTTGTGTAAATATCAACCCATCTTTCGAATTGACTTCCTGGAAGACGGTATGGAACGCTTGGAGTACCTATTGGCATGGCTGATTTCTGTTAGTAGTTGAGGGTAATGAATTTAAAAATTTGTAAAACTAATTTGGTTAGGTGGGTAAAACTTTCTCGCCTGGCAAGTCTTTTCTACTAGTAAGAACGCGATCTATAATCCCATAATCAACTGCTTCATGAGGGTTCAAATAACTCATTCGATCCGAGTCTTTGGATAATTGATCTACTGATCTTCCAGTGTTATGACTAAGGATTTCTAGCATTGCTTTCTTATTGTGGATAACCTCATTCGCTCTGATTTGAATATCAGTTGCTTGGCCTTGCGCCCCACTTCTAGGCTGATGAAGGACAATAGATGCATGAGGTAATGCTGCGCGTTGTCCTTTTGTTCCTGCTGAGAGTATTACTGCTGCTGTTCCCATCGCTTGACCTATGCAAATAGTATGGACAGGAGGCTTGACGTATCTGAGAGTGTCACAGATTGCAAAGGCTTCAGTTTCAAATCCGATTGCATCTCCTGTATACCAGCTGGTTCCAGTTGAGTTTATATAAAAATAAATAGGTTTTTCAGAATTATCAAATTCCAGAAAAAGAAGTTGGGCAATAATTAGTTCAGTTACATCCATTCCTAGTTGCCTTTTGGCATCATCATCGGAAAATAATGGCAAGCCTAAATAAACTATCCTTTCTTTTAGAAGAAGTGATGGTAAATCAGGGGGCGGAGTTCTCATTACGGCAGAGTCGCCATAATATGGGGAAGATGCAGTCATATGGAGTTAAGTCTTCTTGGATTCGAGCCTAGCTAGATCTAGCCTTAAGATGCTTTTGTTTTTTCATATTTGTTCGGGGGCTGATCATTTGAAGCTTTACTAAAAACCATTCGGCCCGTCGGTGTTTGTAATGCTCCAGTCACAACTACTTCTATTCTTTTACCGATCCATTGGAGACCCTCCTCGATCACAACCATTGTGCCATCTTCAAGATAGGCAATGCCTTGTGAGTTTTCCTTCCCTTCTCTAACTACTTTTAAACTTAACTTCTCACCAGGTTGAACTTCAGGCCTAATTGCAAGTACTAAATCACTTAAGTTAAGAACCTTTATTTCTTGGACCAGAGCTACTTGAGATAAGTTGTAATCGACAGTAATTAATATGCCTGAAATGTCTGAAGTTAATTTTAAAAGAATTTCATCAGTTCCTTCCCCTTCATATCTTGTACTGTTTATAACTAATCTTCTTCCATAACTTTCTCTTAATTGGTTAAGCAATTTTAGTCCTCTTCTTCCTTTTCCTCGTTTTTCGTTATTACTTGAGTCAGATAGTTTTTGCAGCTCATCCATAACTGATTGGGCTACGATTATTTGCCCTTCTATAAGTCCAAATCTGAGGAGGGACTGAATGCGACCATCAATTATTACACTGGTATCTAAAACTTTTGCACTCGCTGGAGTTAGAATGCCATCTGCCATCAACAAAGATTCAGTGCTATTGGGATTGAAAAGACGTAAAACGGTTCGACCATGAACATCCGCAAGGTTATATCCAAGTATCCCAAAAAAAATGTTGCTAAGTACGGCAAAAATAGGCTTTACAAAAAATAATTCAGTGGGTAAAGGTAAAAGAAGTACAGGTACTAATAAAAGCGTTGCTGTGACAAGTCCAAGAACTATGCCAACAGATCTACTAAATAGTAGATCTGTTGGCATAGTTCTTATTGTGTTAGTTAATTTATTTCTAAATTGCTGAAAAAGGAATGCTATTAAAAGGCCTATGAGAGCGGTTAAACCTGATAAAGCAATTTTTAAATTTCTTATATTAGTTATATGATCTAAAGTCTCTTGAGGTAACCAACTCACTCCAATCCATCCGGTGATTGCACCTGATATGAGAAATAAAATCAGAATAACTAAGTCTGCCATATATTCAGGTTATGCTTGCTTTTCGTTTTTTACTAAACCCTTATTTATTTTCAAAGATTTGGATTGTAAAAGTGACCATTTATTTGGGTTTGTATATTTAGAGCTCAAATGGTAGCCCCACCAAGAAGTGCATATTTGCATATACCCTTTTGCCATAAAAGATGTTTTTACTGTGATTTTTCCATTATCCCCTTAGGTGATAGCGTTCAAGCTCCTGATAGTCCAGGGATAAATTCCATTAACGCATATTTGGATTTACTTCATAGAGAGATTTCAATTTCCCCCCAAGGTCCTGCCTTATCAACAATATATTTGGGCGGTGGCACCCCTTCTTTATTAAAAAAAAATGAGGTGGGTGATTTGTTGAAGAACCTTCAAAGAAAATTTGGATTTCAGGATGGTGCAGAGATAACTATGGAGGTTGATCCCGCAACATTTTTTGAAAACGACCTGAATGGATATATAGGAATTGGAATTAATAGATTTAGCCTGGGAGCGCAGGCATTTGATGACATTACTTTGGCTTCAATTGGCAGAAAACATAAGCGATCACAATTAATTGAGGCATGTAATTGGATAAATAACTTATTTAAAAAAGGAACTCTAAGAAGCTGGAGTCTTGATTTGATTCAAAATCTTCCGGGATTAAATTTGTCCAAGTGGATTCAAGAGTTGGAACAAGCGGTTCTTACCGAGGCTCCTCATTTGTCAATATATGATTTAGCTATCGAACCAAATACTGTTTTTGGAAGACTACATAAAAAAGGGAAGTTGAATATTCCAATTGATTCTGAAGCTCAAAAAATAGATTTTGAAACCAATAGATTACTGAAAAGTAAAGGTTTCGCTAGATACGAAATTTCAAGTTATTCAATGCCTGGCCATGCCTCTAGACATAATCGTATGTATTGGAGTGGTTCTGGTTGGTGGGGTTTTGGGATGGGGGCAACAAGTGCTCCTTGGGGGGAAAGATTCTCTAGACCAAGAACAATTGCTGGTTATAAAAAATGGCTTGAACAGCAAGAGAATCAGTTATTAGAAAAAACTTTGTCTAATGAAAAGTCAAAACCAATGCCATTGGATGAACTTCTGATGATTGGTCTCAGAAGACGTGAGGGTGTTCATCTGGAGGAACTTGCTAAAGATGCTGGCTGGACACAAAAAGAATGCGATACGAATTTAAAATCACTGGAAAAATTTTGGTTAAATTCTATAAATGAAGGATCTCTATTAAGAAACAATGGTAGGTTTTTTTTAAGTGATCCTAAGGGGATGCAAATTAGCAATCAGATTTTGATTCAGATGTTTTTGTGGTGGGATTCACTTGATCGAGATCAGTAGAATTAATCCATTCTTTTAGGGCATCGATGCAAAGTTCTCGTCCTGCAAGTAAAGGTTTTGCAAAAGGAGGCTGCGCAATTGAAAGGCCAAGAATATCAGCTGTAACTCTTACCTGCCCATCACAATCACTGCCAGCTCCAATGCCAATTACAGGAATGTCTAAATGTTTTTTTAATCGGCTGGCAATTTCTCCAGGTATATGTTCTAGAACTATTGCAAAACATCCTGATTCTTGAAGCATTTTTGAATCTTTAAAAATTTTTTCTTGACTATCTTTATCCCTGGCTTGTGATTTATATCCAAGTTGATGAACTGACTGCGGAGTTAGGCCAAGATGCCCCATCACAGGGATTCCCATTCTAATAAGTCTTTTAATTACTAACAAAGTCTCAGGTTCTGCTCCTTCAAGTTTCACTGCTGAAGCAGAGGAGTTTTTCAGGAGACTTCCAGCAGCTTCAACAGCCTTGTCTTCTCCGCATTGATAACTTAGAAAAGGGAGATCACAAACCACTAAGGGTTGTTTTGAAAGAGGTTTACAAAAACCTCTACAAACAGCCTTTGTGTGGTGAAGCATTTGATCAAGTGTTACCGGAAGTGTCGTTGAGTGTCCCAATACAACCATTCCAAGTGAATCCCCCACCAGAACAACATCAGCTCCTGCTGCCTCGACCATTGAGGATGAGATGGCATCCCAAGCTGTTAATACAGTTATCTGTTTGCCCAACTTTTTAAAACGAACCAATTCAGTGGTTTGCATTTAATTCTCAATTACGTGTTGACGTATTGCTAGGATATTAGTGACTCGGCCCCATGCGGCTGTGACGCTCAAACCTGGTCAGGACCGGAAGGTAGCAGCCATACGGGATGCTCAAAGCAGGCGTGGACTCCGGGTCACCTTAATCAATGAAGATTAATAAGTCTCAACGATTTTGTCTTAGACGTAAAAAATCAGGGATTGAAGCACCTGCTTCCCTGGTTTCTGATTGTTCGTAAAGTGATTGAGGAGAAAGTCTTGCTCTAGTTCTTTCGTTTGAATAAATTTGATTGCTGTCGAATCCAGTAGCAATGACAGTTACCTGAATCTCCCCCTCAAGTTTTTCATCAACAACTGTACCTACAATGATATTTGCCTCTGGATCTACAACATCGGATATAACCTCAGAAGCAGATGTCATATCTTCAAGAGTCATGTCTTTACCTCCAGTTATGTTTATTACACATCCTTTTGCACCATCAATTCTAGCGGCTTCTAAAAGAGGACTATTGATTGCTGCTTGAGCCGCTTCCAAAGCTCTTGACCTTCCAGAACCTAAACCAATACCTAAAAGCGCACTACCAGCTTCCGTCATGACAGATCGCACATCAGCAAAATCTACATTCACCAATCCAGGAAAAGTAATTATGTCGCTTATTCCTTGAACTCCTTTCATGAGAACATCATCAGCGCTTCTGAAGGCTTCTTGCAAAGGTGCTCCTGAAATTACGTCTTTTAATCTGTCGTTTGGAATAACAATTAACGTATCAACATTCTCTGCAAGCCTTGCGATACCTTCGTCAGCCTGTCTTAAACGACGTTTACCTTCAAAACTAAATGGTTTGGTGACTATTCCTACTGTCAAAGCACCACTTTCTTTCGCCACTTGAGCGACGACAGGGGCAGCCCCAGTTCCAGTACCTCCTCCCATACCAGCAGCAATAAATACTAGGTCCACTCCTTCTAAGGCTTGTTGAAGATCAGCTCTCGATTCTTCTGCGGCCTTTTGCCCAATACTTGGATTCCCCCCTGCTCCAAGTCCCCTGGTTAAGCTTTGGCCAAGCTGGACTCTATGAGTAGCCGATGATTGGATAAGAGCTTGAGCGTCTGTGTTAAGCACCCTATATGTGACTCCATCAAGATCACTATTAATCATTCGGTTGACGGCATTACTTCCTCCACCCCCGACGCCAATGACCTCAATACGTGCAGATTGACTGGGTAGGATTCCTTCGTCCATGTTGAAACTAGATTTGTTTCCCATTCCCATCACCATATTCAGGATTAGAACTCTTTTCGGGCATTATGAACATCATCCATGATTTCTGTTGGCTTACAGGTTCAAATTGATTAACAAATTAATTTCAATGATTGACCCTGAAATTACATATGTATATTAATGCTCTCTAAATTGTTATGTCATAGCAAGGCTTTCACCTCCCATCGTTTTGGATTCTTTCTACTTTTAATTCTGGTTTATTGGGATCTTTCAGATCCACAATTTTTACTTTTGTGTTGATTAAAAGATTTGGCAATGATTTTTGTAGCTGGTTGAGTTTATTGATTTGCTCGATTAAGCGATCAGTTCCTGAGCCTAAAAGGACTGACTCGAAGTGCTCGGTTTTTAGGCTGATTTCTTGAAGAGGATTTATTATGATTTTTTGAAGAGGGCTTTGAAAAATAAATCGATTTTTTATTATTAGGATGATCTCTTTTTTTTTATTTGGATTCCAATTTTCAATAGATAATTTTATTTTATTTTGTTTTGATTTATTTACAAATTGAAGTGGTATCCAAGACCCTTCAATATCAATCATTCCTTTTTCAATATTGTTTGAAAAACCTCGACTTGCAAATGCGATTGGCTCTCTTTCTAAAACATTTATATAAATTTCTGGAGGGAAAAACTTTCGGCTTACTGAAACTCCTTTAATTGGAAGCTTTTTAATTAAATAATATTCAACTTCTTTTGGATTTAATTCCAACAAATTTTTAGGATAAAAAATACTAGTGGTTTTTTTGATATCTTTTTTTGTTATTCCAGATAAACCTGTGATTTTAGTTTGATCAAAACTTATTGGTTTCCAAGCTTGGTTTAAAAATGTAAGAATTAGAAAAATTGAAGTGCTAGTAAAAAAAAGTAATTGCCAAAGTTCAGTTAAAAAATTTTTATTTTGATTGATAAACGAGACTTTTTTAGTTGAAATTTTATTGTTTTTATGTGAGTTTCTGTTTTTTCTTTTTTGTGATTTCAAATGTCGCATCTTGCTTTGGACATAAGTTTGTCCATCCATTGACGAGCGCGTTCAGCATCTGAAAAAGGCACATCTATTTCTCTTCCTGAACCAACAAGTCTTAATCGACAACGTCCTTCAGATTCTTTTGTTAGGGGTGCTTCACCTGAACTGAGAGCCATCAGCTCAACCATTTCTAATTTCTTAACTTCGAAAGTTTCTTCCTCCTTAAAACTGCCAGCCTCAAAGCTGCTCCAGCATAAAATGCCAGCTTTTAATCGAGCAGCTCCTGTTCCATCAAGTTTGGCAAGCTCTGAACCTTTAGCCCAAACCAAATAGAGATTCTGTCGCCTTCTCTCTATCCATCCAAGGGAGGCTATGAGAATAAAAGCCATCAATAATGGCAACCAAAGGAGACCGTGAATCATCTTTTGAGAAAGAGATCTGAAAATTTCATGGTTAATTCATTCTTTAGCTGTTTCTATGAGACTAGCAACAAGTTTTTCTAGTTTTAATCCAGAAGCTTCCCACAATGTTGGATACATGCTTGTTTTAGTGAATCCTGGCAAGGTATTAACTTCATTTATATAAATCTGTCGAGTGCTCTCTTGATAAAAGAAATCTACTCTCGCTAAACCATATGCATTAATAGCTTTACAGGCCTCGATAGCTAGCTTTTGTATCTTATTGGCTATCTCTATATTTAAATCAGCTGGGATAATAGTACTACTTAGATTCGCATTATATTTAGACTCATATGTATACCAATCCGTTTGAAATTTAACTTCCCCAACAACAGATGATTTCATGATGGATTTTCCTAATACTCCGCATTCAAGTTCTCTTCCTTCTATATTTTTCTCTACTATGATTCTTTCATCATATTTTGCGGCAACTTCTATTCCAGTAATAAAATCTTCTTTAGAGTATGCTTTTGTTATGCCGACAGAAGAACCTAGATTTGCAGGCTTAATAAAACAAGGATAACTAATTATTTTATCTATTTTTTCATAAATAGATTTCATGTATAAATTATTTTGTATATCAATTCTGTTTAAGCTTATATGAGGAACTTGAGGTAAATGATATGATTTAAATACTGATTTCATTGCTATTTTATCCATACCTAAGGCTGATCCGAGAACACCCGAACCTACAAATGGTTTTCCAGTTGATTGAAACAGTCCTTGGATCACACCATCCTCTCCATTTGGTCCATGAAGACAAGGGAACCAGATATCAATATCTTCCATTTTTGATAAATTAGTGAGATTAACTTTTCTTTCTTCGAAGATTAAATCATCTTTTTTATCAAATAAAATGGATTCTGATAATCTATAGTCATGCCAATAACCGGACTTATCAATATAAATTGGTCTTGCTAAATAACGTTCCTTATTACTTAAATGTCTTAAAGCATTATAAATAGTTCTTGCTGATTTTATAGAGACTTCATGCTCACTAGATTTACCTCCAAAAACAATTCCTATAACTGGTTTGCTAGATATCATAGTTAAAGAATTCAGTTTTTGATTTTGGCTTGTTTTTGATATGTAAGATCTTTTTAAAGTAATTTAGCTGTTAAAGAAAAAGGACGAATATCAGTAATCTTTACCTTAATAAGTTCCCCGAGATTGTTGAGTTCTCCATTCTCTAAGGATCTTGGAAAAAAAGTAAGACGGTTTGTACGTGTTCGACCCATTAATTGTGAACTATCTTTTGGATTTATATTCTCAATAAGTATTTCTTGAGATGAATTTTTATATCTTTCATTTCTTTCTTTAGCTATATTTTCAACCAAACTATTTATTTCTCTAAGTCTCTTTACTTTTACATCCTCATTTAATTGTCCAGGCCAAGTAGCTGCTGGTGTATTTGGTCTAGGAGAATATGCGGCTGTATTGACATGATCAAATTTTATTTCATCAATTAATGATAAAGTTTGTTCAAAATCTGTTTCACTTT
>QBVH01000021.1 GCA_003284445.1 Prochlorococcus sp. AG-311-D23
TTTCCTCTCTATTTTTTCTTTTTCTTGCTGTAGTCCCTCTTGGTATCAACCTTGTTTCCTCGCAAATCAAGAGTACCTAAATACATTTCCTCCCCCAGTAAATCGTTTAGTTGCTCTTCTGTTATCGGTTCAAGAGCACGTGATTCAGCTATTTCCTCTTTGGGCATTAGCTCAACATCTTCCGCTTGAACTGAAAGAGGGCAGAAAAACAAAAGAAGACCAAGAACAAAAGAGAAAAGTTTTTTCATCTCCTTGAATCGGCTAATTTTCTATTAAAGGACAAAACCTTTCTATTTTTTATTGCTGCTGTTGTTGTTGTATTTGCTCGTAAAAAAAATGGGGGCCAATGCCCCCCAAATAAATCGACTGTCAACCGAGCTTTGAATCTACCAATCGGGATATTTCCCTTGGACAGGTTCTTCATAAAAATCACCTTTTTCTATTCCAGAAAATATTCAATTAAAAATTCTGGCTGCTTTACTTGGTTTTCCAACTTAAGCGTCAGTTTCTTCTACTTGCTCAGTTTTTGTTTCTTGATTTGCTTTGTCTTTAGAGCAACGGCCTTCACCCCAACCCCAAGCAAGAGATGGACCAGCAATAACTGAAAGAGCAAATACTAATGGGATAATTTTTTTCACTTTTAACTTGAAAGTAGTTTTCATATCTTAAGGGCATTTTTATTTGTCCGTTAAATCCTTTAATTCAGTTACGGGAAAAGTCCTCGTCTCTTTGTTATCAACCAAAAGCCTGATTAGAAAGGGGATCTCATCCTCCGTATGACATAAATATGACATAAACAACTTAAAGCCATTAAAAAAGACAGGCTGGGAAACCTGTCTCTGACTGATCTGGGCGACAGGATTCGAACCTGCAACCTAGTGCTCCTAAAGCACCAGGTTGCAAAACTAATATAGTATGCAAAAGTCTAAAAAAGACTTGAAGAAGACTAGTTGCTGGAGGATATCTCAAGGTAAAGGGTTGATCAATATACATGCGTGTTTTAACTTGGATACATACTACAGGGACCCACGGGGGACCCGTTTCCGTTTCACATGCAGGCACGTTCAGATTCAGACAACTGGGTACAGAGCCTTAGAACCCTTATCAGAGATTCTCTTGGAACTAACTGGCAGATTAAGCCCAATAAAGGAAAGACCAAAATAAGAATCCGTTTTGACGATGGAACCAGAGTTGAAAAAATGCTTGGGATTGATTGGTCAAGGGCAGAAGCACCAAAAATCCTAGAAACAGTACAAGAAATCCATCACTTAACCATCAAGAAAAAAGTTCCACTTAATGAAGCTGTTGAACGTTTAAGGAAGACACGGAATAAAGCTTTGAATCTTGCTGCAACTCCTAATCCAAAGCTGCTTCTAAACGCATGGGAAAGATATGAGAACCACAAAGTGAATGTCGTTGGAGATGTCACTCAAGCAACTTGGAATCAGGAATACGGAGGGAAGCCTAATCATGGAATCCTTCCACCAAGGAACAAACCTCAAGGGAAAACCTATTTAAGACTTAGAGAAATCAAAGCTGACAATGCAAATGAATTGCTTTTAAGAATTGGAGAGAAGTTTGAGCATGGAACAAGAGGAAGACAAATTAGAGTTCAACATATTGCTGCATTCTTGCGATGGGCTACTTCTAAGCAATCAGGGTTTCTCTTGCCAGAAGAGAACTGGAATCCACCACCAAAGAGTGCTTTAGGAGAATATGTAGGGAGAAAGTCGGCAGAAAAGCAGAAAAAGTCATCCGCTCCAACTGTTCCCATTGAAGATAAGGAGCTACTTGAATTGATTAACTCCCTACCCATAGACGTTGACAAGAGCCAAAAGAAACATCGTCTTAGAGATAGGGCAATGGAATGGGATCTAGCAATAAAACTCTCGATAGTTTATGGATTGAGACCCAATGAAGTCAGTCATCAGTACATAGGAATCAAAAAGAATAAGACTGAATACCTTTGGTGTAGTTACTGCAAAAAAGCAGGAGGAGGGACAACAAAACCAAGGAGATTATGGCCTCTCCATCCAGAGTGGGAAAAAGAATGGCATCTACTAGAAAGAATTAAAGAAAAAGATCCGCTACCAAGAATGAAAGCTGGAGCTGGAGATGCATTTAAAAATTATTTGAGATTCAACGATGTTTGGAAACGACTCAAGACTCAACAAGGCGTGGTGCCATATTCATTCCGTCATTCTTATAGCAAGCGTGCACATCAAATTTATAAATTGAGTGATACGGAAGTTGCAGCTTTCATGGGTCACAGTGTCCCTGTTCATAACTCCACCTATGCTCAGTGGAGCACAGAGTCAATGCTGGAAAGTTCTATGGAAAGAGCTCTAAAATTTAGAGATTTAACTGGTGACTAATGGCAAAGATGCATAAAAAGTCTATAAGTGATTGCGGCTCCCCACCCCCTATTGGGGGTAATTATGTCCTCGTCATGCAGGTAATTAGACTTTAAACATTTTTGTTAAAAATTTAATTAGCCATAGACAACTGTTTCCACAAGAAGCTAAAAACAAGTTCACTAGATTTTCACCTCTTGTATATATCAGTCACCTCTCCTTGTCCTGAGAGTACCGTTAGTGAGCTAGGAATTAGAAACTGGCCAATCTGGACTTGTGAAGCAAGCTCTTTTGATTGGACTTATGACGATAAAGAGACTTGTTTGTTGTTTGAGGGTGAAGTCACAGTCACTCCTGATGGAGGAGAAGCAGTAAAATTTGGTGCAGGGGACTTAGTTGTCTTCCCAGCTGGAATGGACTGTAGATGGGATGTTCATAAGGCAGTCCGGAAGTATTATCAATTTGGTGATTAAACTAGGTAAGAACTATCAAATCAGATGAAAAACATATCTAAAGTTATTGCAATCGGTATCGTTGCAATTTTTGTCCTTTCTGCTTTTGCGGGATTGTTCGGAACTCTTTTATCAAGCTAATCAATCTCGCCATGATTTATAAAATCGTTAGACAAGATAAAGAATCTGACGACATTACTCAGCAATCTTTCAACAGCTATGACGAGGCGTACGATCTATTAGAAGAAATTTATTCCGATGTTTGTTGTTCTGATGCTGATTATGGGGACCGTCCCTATTATGAAATTATTGAGATAAAAGAATGAAACTTATAGACAAGCATAAACAGCTAATTGCTTGGTATAAAAATAAGCTTGGTCTGACTGATTATGGATTACTTTGGCTTGTCTTTTTTAAAGGAGTATTTGTAGCTCTAGTACTAGAAAGATTGATTGTTCACTAAATGTTTAATCAAGATGCCCTATTGGAATATCTAAGTTCACCTGAGGGGATTAATAAAATTATTGTAGGAATAATCATAGTTGGAGCCATTAATGCAATCTTTATAACTTACAGCGTTAGGAGTACTTATGGAGCTACCAAAAAAGCAAATGATCGATTCAGGATTCAACAAGAAAAAATAGATAAATTATCACCTAAAAAGAGATAGTATATATGCCTCTTTTAAAACTATGGAGAAGAACTTCAAGAGGTAGACGTTTAAATCTTAAACGTGTCATCTTATTCCCCGTCATCGTTTATGTAGCTTATACTTTCATTGATAGCTTTATCCCTTTGTTTATGGTTGGATTTGTAATTTGGTTACTATATAACTGGACTGGTAAAAAGAGATTTTGGTCATGAACCAATCAGATTTATAGGAATAATAAATGAAGATAATTTTTTTAATAATGATTCTTTGTGGTCTTACTTTCCCAAGTGTGCGTATAACCCTTGCAGCTTTATTAGAGGGGACCTCTGACTATCTATATGATTCAGCCAAGAAAGAAAAAACATTCATTCCTTATTGGCTAAAGAAAGTTCGAGATGACTAATTAATATTAATTCCGTATTGTCCTGCGATACCCTCTAAATCATCCATCGAAAGATCAGAGAAATAACTGCGAATACATTGAAAGGCGTAAAAGCTTTCTAGCTTTCCTTTACCTTTGTAGATTTCTCTAGCAATCTTGAGAGCAAGCTGTTCTTTTGTCATTTAATCAAGCAGCCTCTGGACACCATCCAATCTTTCTCTCGAGTCGCTGCATCCAACACTGACACTTTGAAGTCAGATGATCTCCATGTGGAATAAGACGTTGGTGCAGACGGCAGGCAAGAATTGTTCTGCAATGCCTGTCGCAGCAATAATTGAAATGTTGACATGTCATGCAAACGCTAGCTGAACGTGTGTGTTTAAGACTGTCTTTCTCGAGATAGTCCCACTCCTCTGCTTGGTTGTAACGCTTCTGGGGTAAAATTTTTTGGGTGCGATACGAAGACATTGCCTTAATCCAATAGGTTCTGCTACCACTGAATTCCAATCTGATGCACGAAAAGCGGCATAGGGTGAGGACGTTGGAGCCATGTATCTATAGCAGTACATCTGTACTAGCAACGGTAAAGAGGTGTTGTCAAGTAGTTCTTTAATGGATTAATTGATTGCGAAATAAACGGTACATATGCGGTAAGGTCAAACCTGTCTTTAGTGTCTATTTGGTTAGAGTTGATTAGAAGTGGTTTTAGAAACTTACTCTTTCGCTACGCTCAGTCGTTCGTTTTAGAAGTATTGAATTGTTGTCTTACGAGCGAAGCGAGATTTTGTCTTTCTTAACTAATCACCTTTTCCAACCTATACAGAATAATGAGTTGTCTATTAAATAAATCTCTTGCATATTCTGCATTATCTTTTGATTCAGCCTTATCAATAAGTTGATCAAAGGCAATGACTTTATTTAGTAGGTTTCTATAAACCCATTCTTTTGCTTCAGTAATAATTGGCATATAAATCAATCATGCATAATTTTAATAATGATGAGGATGTACCTCTAGTAGAGTAGGGGGGTAGCAGTCAAAACTAGTGATAGTAGGGATTATGACGACAAATCATCCTGAAAGTCATGGTCAAATATTTTCATCCGATTTATCTCTTTAAGTCTTTATTTATAAACATACAACCGCTTGTGGGATTCCTTTATTTTTAAAGCATCCCGCTCTGTTTTTTCTTTCATCTATTAGAAATGCAATGTGCTTTCGAATGGCTTTGAACTGTGCTCATGGTTCCTCTAATGCTATTTATCTGGTCGTCAAAAACTAAAAGAACAATTTCGTGAAATCAATAAATGAGACTCAGCGAGCTAAAAAAAACAATCAATACTTGCAGCCTTAAGTCTAATTATTACATTTTCCTCTTAAAACCACACTACTAAAACAGATTATTAAAACTTAAGGATTAGGCTCTAATAATAAGAAATAACCAATAATTAAATAGGTACTTTATGTAAAGTAGTCAAGTACAAGTGAGACGGCAGGAAGTGTTATAAAGGTGAAAGATTTATATCTGAGGTCGGTTATGTCTTCTACTTCAGAAAACAATAAAGGTATTGAGCAAAGAGATGCTATTGATTTGTATTTAGCTTGTATCACCTCTTGCTCACTTGACGATGAGGGGATTGAATGTACAACAAAGTGTATGGAGGTTCATCTAATAAAAGATAATTAGCAGGATAAATATACTTAAACATTGAATCTCCTATAGGAAAATCGCTTATATTTATGGAGTAAGTCCAACTACTGCTCTATGCGCTGGTCTATGTCCTAAACAAGTGTTTGTATAAGCGGAAAGGCTTCGACACTTTTGCGTAATTTATTTTTTCTTTTGTTTAAAAGTACTAAATGGTATCAACGTTCTCGATCTTTACCTAAAAAGGAAGATGATTAAGTCTTCGATAAATACGCCAAGTTCTATATGAAACTCTAACTACTAATCCTCATCGCTAAAATTGTCTAAAGATTTACTGCAATGACCACCTCATATGATTGATCAATTAGGAGTAGAGAAAGAAGCATCGTCTACTAATTAAAGTTTTAAACTATTCAACATAAAGTAAAAAAATACTCAACCTGGTCTTATTTACTTTGCTAGATTAAAAAAATGGAATTTTATTTTAATTTCGCTTCAACATCTACATCAATTGCAATGATAGGAGCTCTCTTGTCATTCGCAGGTGTTGGTTTATTGATTTTAGTTTTAAGTGAAAGAATATTTCATGGGCTTAGTAAATTAATTTTATTTTTTGGCCGCCAAGTTCTTACAGCTCGGAGATTATTTTCTAATAAATATATTGAAGAAAATAAAGCTTTTAATAATCAACTTTATAAAAAGGAAACAGAAACTATCATCCAGGAGGCAGTCTCTATAACAGAACAAAAAGAGCGGCTAGAAAAAATCCTCAAAATGAAAGTCTAAGCTCAACAATCTGACTTTGAAATCTAATACCACATCAAAAAGTTAGAGACTGGAGCTCCCGCACCATGGGAATACTTGTAGAGTATTTATACCCATGTAGCAAGTTCTATCTATAGCTAGAACTTAATTATTAAGGAAACATTAAGAGCTTGCTTCTTTGATGTCCTTGGGTCTGACCTATCAGATCGACTCAAAAAGAGAATGAAACCCAACTATGATCTAACATTAGTCATGTCACTTACAACTATTAAATACACAATCAAACCCGATGGCAATTTAGAAGAAGAAGTGCAAGGGGTAGACGGTCACGCATGCCAACGAATTACTAATCCAATTGAGAATGAGTTAGGAGATGTTGTTAGCCGTGATTATTTACCCTCATTTTTTGTAACTGATTCAAACCCCATAGAAGCAAATATACAAAGGCTTGAAGATGAAGACTGGAGTGGATGCTGCAACACCTGGAAATGTGCACTATAGAGATTTAATAGTGACTTAAAAAAGTGTTTCTATATTTTGAGAAGCTTAAATTATTGGTGGAAATGTTCCCCATCTGATTGCTTTTAGTTTGTTTCTTGGAGCGATCTGATACTTTGCTTTAACTTGAAAAAGGGGGGGGAGACATACTTGGCTGGAAAAACAAAAACAAGAAATAACTTTATCAATTTCAACTACACAAAATTGTATTCTTTGATTCATTAATTTGTACTCATTATAAAACCAAAACAAATAAAGCAAATAAGTTAAGTTATTAACTCTTAATCAATGAAAAGATCTCTCGGTATTTGGGGAGCAATTGCTATCTCCGCCTCACTAATAACAGGATGTGGAGATAACACTGATCAAAATGACGTTAGTAGCGCAATGGTTGATTCGGTGGTATTACCAAGCTATTCGAGGCTTTCAAATGCCAGTCAAGATCTCAATCAGGCTCTTCAGAATCTTGTAAATAATCCAACTCAAAGCACGTTTGATAAAGCTAAAATCTCTTGGAGATCGGCTCGCAAGACTTGGGAAGTAACCGAAACATGGGCATATGGCCCCGCAGAAACATTAGATTTTGATCCTAATCTTGATGACTGGCCCGTTAGCACAAATGAGCTGGCAGCGACTCTTGATTCGAAATCTAATTTCACTGCTAAAACTCTACAAAATCTTGATACAACTAGTCGTGGTTTCCACGGAATTGAATATGTCTTGTTTGGAAGAAATAATAACTTAGTTGAGGATTTAAGTTCTAATGAACTTGCCTACTTGAAGAGTGCTGGAGAAGATCTTGAAAACAATGCGGATGGTCTCCTTCAGGCTTGGTCTGGCTCAGAAGGTTTTGGTTCAACAGTAGTTAAAGCTGATCCAAGAAGTGCAATAGCAGATATCCTTGCAGGGATGGAAGGATGTCTAGCTGAAGTAGCTGATGGAAAACTTGGAGGTGCATTTGATACAAATGATTCGGGTGAACTTGAGAGTACTTTCAGTGGAAATACCGGAACAGACATAGTTTTCAATATCAAAGGGGTTAAAACAGCGTGGGAGAAATCTAAATTAAAAGAATATGCTTCAAGTAAAAATAATGAATTAAGCAGTACTCTCTCAAATCAAATTGACGAATCACTCAAGTTAGCGAATAAATTACCTGCAGCATTGAATGATCAGCTCACTAATGAGAGCACTAAGGAAACAGTTGATAAGCTGAGAACTGTTCTTACCTCTGCAGCAGAAACAGCTGTATCTCTAGCCTCGGAGCTTTAAATATATAAAAAATAATTAATTCCATAGATGGACAAATCTTCATTGTCAGTATGTACTTATGAGGATTAGATCCTTTATTTTTATAATACTGATTCTAATTTCATTGTTAGGGTCAGTATTTTATAGTCCCTTGCAAGCAAAAAGATTAGTAGAGAGTATGCAGCTCGCTGGTGGGTCTACTACCATTTTTAGTCGTTCTTTTGCTGCTTTTGAATTACCTGCAGAAGGATTAACTGATCAAGAATTAAAACGTCATATGGATACGGATCCTCTTTTTGATAGAAGTCACATACCACTAAATGATCATAAGAATGCTGGACTTGGTCCCCTACATAATGCAAAGTCTTGCTCAGCCTGTCATGTGCTCAATGGGAGAGGAAGAGCAGTCCTTGGTGAATCACTGTTTAGAATTTCTCTAAACAAGGATAAGGGTGATAAACCAGTACCTGGTATGGGTTTTCAACTTCAAGATAGGGCAACATTTGGCTACGAGCCTGAAGCTTCAGTCGTAAGAGAATGGATTGAAAAGGAAAAACTTAGGAAGTTACAAACCACGATCACAACATCTGATGGAAAAGTTTTACCATCAGACGACGTAGCACGATCATTAAGGATTCCTCCTCCATTGATTGGTTTGGGTCTCTTAGAAGCTATACCTGAAAAAGATATTTTAATGAATGAAGATATCAATGATGAAAATAATGATGGGATATCTGGCAAAGCGGTACATACTAAAGATGAAAACGGAATAGATCGCTTGGGTCGCTTTGGATGGAAAGCAACTTCTGCAACCCTTCATCAGCAAACAGTAGATGCTTACAACGAAGACATGGGTATCACAACACCTACTGGACCTGATACAAATAAAACAAAAGATGGAATGCCTGCAGATATTAGTTGGGAGGAATTAGACGGAGTGACTTATTACAGCCAAACACTTGCTGCCCCTGCAACAGCCCAGAAGGCCAATACTCAATTAGTTAAAGCGGGTTTCAAGGTTTTTAACGAGCTTAAATGTGCTAGCTGTCATATCGCTAAACAACAAACTGGATTTAATTCTAATGCTGTAGCTGGAGTTATTAATAATCAAACAATTTGGCCATATACCGATCTTCTTGTTCATGATATGGGTCCTGATTTAGATGACGGAGTTGCTGAGCATGGATTAAGCGAGACATTTGAATGGAGAACGACTCCTCTATGGGGTTTAGGCCTTACAAAAAGAGTTAATCACTATGTGGGCTTCCTGCATGATGGTCGAGCCAGAACTATTGATGAAGCAATTCTCTGGCATGGAGGAGAAGCAGAAGAGTCCAAGAATCAATACTTATCATTAAATAGTGCTAAAAAATCTCAATTACTTAAATGGTTAAAACAACTCTAAAAAGCTTATGTAATAACCTTAAAAGAAGGTATTCAATTTATTTGTGAGGTAAGTTACTTATAGATCTAATATTAATTAGTAAATGACTGAAGAATGCCAAGCCAAGTGGGTAGCAACTGAAGAACAAATTCAATCCATAATTATTCCTGCAATGAAAAATATTGCTCAGCAATGAGCTGGTTACGGGGAAAAGCTTCAATGTACTCCTGCTTTTATTGCTGTAATGCTTAGAGATATTGCAGAAGCATTTGATGAAAAGCCATCAGAGGGCGAAGGTAGTTGCAGGTCTTGCTAACTATAAGCTCAATAAGGAATTTAAATTTTATATGCCAATAGAAATTAATTAGTAAAAGCGGCATGATGATGGAAAGAACATTTTTAGTAGAAATGGTTTTAATGAGATTGATCAAGGCTGATAAGCGATTAGCCGAGCGTATTCAAAAAAAATTAAATTTCAGTAACTATCAAATGCTTTGCCTTAGTTGGGCAATCGGATTAGCAATGGGATTAGCTATTGCAATTCTCTTTTTTTAATTCAGCGTGGCAAAAGACAATACGTTCAAGTGGTTCGTAATTACTTATCTAGCGATCCCAATTCTTCTCATAATTACTGTTTACGGATATTTAATTCTTAAATAATGGATGATTATCAAATAGCCTTATTATTTTCAGTACTAGTTTTAGTTCCATTAGCAGGCTGGAAGATTTCTGGCATGGTGAAAAAGCTTCAAAGAATGTCCAGCAAAGTAAAAGAAAAGAAAGAGGGACTTACGCCCAAACAAAAAGAATTTGAGCAAGTCAAAAGGGGCTAATGGCAATATTCGCAGTTTTTGTATTCATTGGATTTGCTCTGTCTTGGTACTTTCGAAGCTGGGGAATTTTTAATAGGGTTCTTGGATATGGTGTGATTTTTGCTGCAATTCCTTTAGGACTGAAATTTGCATCGGTGACAGGGCTAAACCCAATAGGAGTTTTCTTTATTTATATAGCTGTCTTTTGGATTGTTTATTTTTTTATTTATTTAAGGAAGCGTTAACCCGTAAAACACACGCAAAGATTGGAAAGCCCTACTTCAACCGAACTTCAGTTTTAGAGGGCTTAATTTTAAATTAACATTAAGCCTATCTCGTAATGCGGATTACGATTTTTGCCAGAGTTAGGGACTATCTGTATTAGAAGTGCTAAGTCCCTCTACTCGCAAAACTTCCTCACACGGTTTTAGTTAACCCTCTACAGAGAGAGTTTTCTCTTTTATATGATTACACCTGAAAAAGCAGCATTTGAAAAGAAGGCTTTTAAGTTTGTTCCTTATCTAATCGTGGGGAAAATTATATTTGCCGTTTGGTTTGTTAAATACTTGGTGCAACTCTAACTTTTGTTTAATTTGACGCTCTTTACTAAGCAATAAGAGCACCACCTAACCAGGTTCGGAGATCTGGAAGTTCTCCTGTAGGAAAAATACAATACGTTCAAGTGTTTCGTACTCACTTCTTAGCAATTCTAATTTTCCTCAAAATTACTGTCTATGGATATTTAATTTTTAAGTAATTAAATTACTTATTTTTATACCTGGCCGCTTAAATCCTCTGGATCGTAACCTCTTTTTCTCATCTGATCTTTAATCCTTTTAATACGACCTTCACAATATCTTTGAGTCTCTTCATCGTCTTGCTGATCAAGCTCTCTTATCCAATGATGAAGTTCGTTTTCCAAACTTGTCCAACGATCTCCCTGCTCAGGATCAGGCATATTGATGATACTTCCATCTTTATTCCTTCTTTGATGTTTTTTTAGCGTTGGTAGGGCTAGAAGAACATTGTCATATCTCTGCGTTATTAGATCTAGTTGATTCAATTTTTAAATACTTCCTTAAAACCATCATGATAGATAGATGAACTTCGCTGATAACTGGGCAAGGGTTTTTGTTGTGATTACATTTTTGACTTTTGGAGAAGCTCAGATCATCGGTGGAATCGTTCCAAATCTGATTGTTTTTGGTTTGTTTCTTGGAGCAATTGGATACTTTGCTTCTACTAGAAAAATGGCTGAGATGTTTGGCTGGAAAAACAAGAAATAAAGCTATCACTAGAGAGTAACCACTCAGGAGATCCCGCTGAGATCCCAGTCTCATTTCCCCATTAAAAAAGACAGGCCGGGAAACCTGTCTATGACTGATCGGGGCGACAGGATTCGAACCTGCGACCTAGTGCTCCCAAATCACTTGGTCTTATAACCGCCTTAACAAGGATCAACCATTAAATGAACAAAAAGGAGATTATTATGGTCCTTTAGATCAACTTGCTTAGGTGGAGAGGATGCAATCTCTTGGAGCTATGGCTCATAAAAGATTGATTGTTAAACCACGCCGAGGGATGTATTCACTTTCACCGAAACAACTTAAAGAGTTTGAATCTAAGGAAAGTCTTCATATGGCGGAAAATGAAGAGCCTAAATCCATTGAAGGGACAAGGATTACTGAATTACCCGATGGTTTTACCCAAGAAACTTTGGGAACTTCCCACAATTACCAAGGGAAAAAGATCGGGAACTTAGCAAACCCCAGTGGTGACAATCGATCTGATGTTTTCACTTCCTGTGAGATAGAGACTAACCCCAAGAGTATGCTGCAAGGATCAGGCTATGACATCGGCGATATTGAAGGTGATGATCCATATTGGTAATTACTGATCAAGAAAACGTTGAGCAATTAAAAGAGATTAATGGATCTCTAAATCCTCCTCGAAGTTGGACGAATTGTTGATGTCTGAATAATAAGTCAGACAAAGAAAAAGTCTCTTACCTGTATGAAAGGAAAGAGGCCAAGACAAAACAGTGTTCTAAACAAGCGCTAAAGCACTAAATGAGAGGTAGTTTTTCTTTATTTTTATTGGCTGGAGCTAGAGCTTTGAGCTCTTCTTTTAGTTCAACCTCACGCTCTTCAAGTACTTTCACTCGAGCTTGATAGTTCTCCTCAAGTCTCTTACGAGAGATTTCAATATTGTCTAACTCTTCTTGATGTTGTTTACGTTTTAGTTCTTCTAACTGACTATCCGAGACAACATAAACAGTTCTCATAGGAGAAACGAAAGAGTCAGAGAATACAGCGTCTAATAATGACGAATACATTAGTAATCTTTCAAAGGACATAACTACTATGACTCGACGCTAAGAAATTATAAAGGATATAAACCGAAGTTTTCTATTCGGTCTCTACGGGCAAGATCGGTTGCTACCACTGATTAGTTGGGTATACCGAAATATAAATATAATGACTCTTATGAAAATTTAATTTTAGGCTATCCAATAACAATAACCTACAAAGGTCCTTCTAGCCTATAAACAATATCTTTGCAGTTGTTAGCTTTGTCCCATTCTCTAGCAAAAGGATTATCAAGGATTTTTGCAAAAGCTTCTAGGCTTGTGACGTTATAGAAAGAGTGTGATTTATGATCATTGATTTTGTTTAGGTCATAGTCAATAACAACTCCATCTCCATAATCTTTGACAAACTTTTCAATAGTTTCTTCGTAGTACTCAAAGGAGCATTCAAAAGTACATACAATAAATAGTTTTTCCATTTAATTAGACCCTGCTATAGCCAAGCTTGCTTTCAAAGATTTTTAATGGCAATCCAGTTGCTTCCATAGCTGCTTTACATTTATCTCCAACAGTTCCATAAACTTCCACAGTGAAATTATCGCCAAGTTCTGCATGACCTTGTAGATATTCTCCTACAGGTGGATTTGAGAGATGAGCAAGGAAAGCCTCGTCATTTTTGTAAACTTCGGACCAAACAAAACAAAGAGGATCTGCAGGATCTTGATCAAAAGTATGGTGAATCATTCCTGGTTCTGAATCTTCAACAGCCTTATCAGTTTTAGCTGCAAGTAATAAATATTCTTGAACTTTGTCTGGCTTAACTTGAATACGAGCAAGAAGAATAAAGGGCGTCTCGGCTCCGAATGACATTAATTTATTTCAGTTAAATCTCACCATTACATATTTCTCTTAAAGTTTCAGTACAGAAGGCCATCTCTTCAGGCTCTTCTGACAAAAGCATTTTTTCAAACTAATAACATCTATTACATGTGCTGAGTCAAGGTAAGCTATTGCTTACGGCATGATTGGTATATGGGCATTAGGAATGTTCTTCGAATTGGTCATCCTGCATTGCGTACATGCGCGGCGGAGATTCCTGATAACTGGTTCGGTAGTCAACGCCTAGAGCAGTTAATAGAAGACCTACTTGATACCAAATCGGCTTGTTCTGGAGCAGGACTAGCGGCACCTCAGATCGATGAACCTTGGAGAGTTTTCGTGGTCGGGATGGGCCACAACCCTCGATACCCCGATGCTGATCCTTTGCCTGAACGTGTGCTGATCAATCCGGTCGTCAAATCAATTGGAGATGAATTAAGTGCTGGTTGGGAGGGTTGCCTCAGCGTGCCTGGCTTGCGCGGTGAGGTGGAGCGATGGCAACGTATTCACCTGAAATGGCAAGATCGAGAAGGGGCTTTCCATACAGAAGAGTTGCAAGATTTTCATGCACGAGTCGTTCAGCATGAAAACGACCACTTGGATGGTGTTCTTTTTCCTGATCGTCTTACCAGTCCGCTAGCTTTTGGATTTACGGATGAGCTACAGGCTCATGGACGGATTCCTTAGTTGTCTAATTAGAAATAGTTGACGCTAGATAGTAAATACCCTTCGGATGACCCACATCATCCCGTCACCCAACACCCAACGGCCCTGATGATCGCTTGTTATCTCAATGACTTTCCATTTTGCTGCAACATCGAGTCTAAGTCTGATGGCAACTCTCGATTAAACCATTCTCTTATCTTCATTTGATTCAGATATTCGTTATTAGGAATTTCAAAAGTATCTCTAACCAAGCGAATTTTAATTTTTTTCCTTTTTCCTTTTTCGTTTGTTCTTCCAAGAACTAATTTTACTGGCTTATCTTTTGGTCCTTTAATTAATTCAATTGCTTCCTCTATACCCATTCCTTTCATTGACTTTCCATCTACCGCCAGAATTACGTCACCTGATTCAATATCTGCATTAGAGGCAGGAGTTCCATTAATAATTGATTGAATTGTTATTTCAGAAGTTTCAGTGTTTAGGAAAAGGGTTACGCCTATACCAGTAATTTCTTTTTTGAGCTTAAGACTTGAACTCTGGTTTGTTTTTACGCAACCTGAATAATCTCTAGCATCAAGACAGCGTTTGTGAATTTCTTCACTTATTTCAGCCTTAGCAAAAGTAGGTAAAGCAAGCGCAGCGAGTAGGGGAAGTAGTAAGCGTTTCATTAATCTCTCAATAGGAAGTCGGCACGATCTCTAAGCATTTCAGCCAGTGCTTGTTTAGATAAATCATTTTTATATGAGCTAGTTAATTCATATAAGTCATCTAAAAATTCCTCTACAGGTGAGATTTCTTGATCTTCAGCCATTGTAATTAGTGCGTCAAAAGCGAAGAACTTGTTGGTTCTAAATCAAGATTACCAAGAATTTTAAAAACCTAAAATGACATCTTTTACATATGAATGTGCATGGGGTTCTGCTGTTCTTATGGCTCCTCAAATGCTGTTTATCTGGGCTTTAGATACTAAGGCAAGCAGGATTAACAGATAGAGAAGTTATGGCTGGACTTGGAGAAAGATTTCACAAATCTTTGGAGTAAGTTCTACAACTACTTGAAGGTGGTCAATGTAGTATGCATTAGTAATATCAAAATTATTTATAAATTTTTAAATACGTATTTCTTATATTTTTGAATATTAATTTAGCATCCAAACATTAACTAATTTCTCATGCTTGTTTTTTGAAATGATTATCATTATCATAAGTTATTGACAAAAAGATTATCTAATATCTCTATATTTGACTTTATAGGAAATTAACTTTATATATAAATTCTAATTATTAATGATGATTGCTACGCTAGCAACTAATTACATGAGAAAGGCTTCAATTTCTAATGAAAAAAGAAGTATGTCCAGGTTGTGGTTGTTCCTGTCCTTGCGATTGTACAGACTGCGAAGAATGTTCAACATGCAAAGATCATTAACCTTCTAAATCGAAAGGATTAAATTAGATATATAAAAAAGGGATGAAAGTAGTGAGTTCTATATCTCCTCTTTTCAGTTGATCTTATTCAACGCAAGGGTGAGAAGAACTTTTCAATAGAGTGCGTTGATTATTAATTAAGTACTTTTGTTTGTAGCTGAAACCTTTAGGGCCTCAGCGGTAGCAAGTTTTACTTCAAGCTGAGTGAGCAATCTATCTAGTTCATCAGTTTTTTTGAATGATTTTTCAGCTAATAATCTGAGTTTTTTAATTTCTTCATAAGCTGTTTTCATATCATCTCTTTGCAATTATTTTTGCTGTTAGAGGAGTGTCTACAAATAAATAGGTAAAAGTTAGAGTAAAGAAGGCTAACAATGCACTTAAAAATAAAAATAGGACGAATAAACCGGTGGTTGATTCAATATGCAAAAAATCAGCAGCCTTTATTAATTCGTTACCAGTAAAACCCATAATAATCTAATATGACTTCCTACAATGTAATGATTTAAAAAACTTATGAAGTAATTAAAAGTTGATCAGAGAGACTAAAAATATATATTTCTATGTAACTTATAATCAAGTCATGCATATAGAAACTAGTTGACTGAATAGTTAATTCATTTAGTTATCATCAATAAAAAAGTCCTCTCAATGGGATAGAGAGAACTTGAGATGCTTTACTAATTAACTATAGATAAAATTAGTTTATGCGTGAACTTTTAGTTACATGGAAAATATCAAAATATACATAATAAATAAATTTTAAATACTTTATTATGTAAGCATTCAAAAGTCGGTTAATTATTTTTTAGATTAATCATCTTTCTTTGGCTGTTTTTGTCCAATTGCTGGAGCATTTACTCCGTCAAAATTTGGACCAACTATTAATCCTACAATCACAAAAAGTGCTATAGAAAGAACGCCTGCTAAAACTGCCGTCGGAGCTGGCGTACCAACTAAAGATGCAATAATCATAATTCAATAAAATAATTAAAAAGAAGCTAATTAAAGAAAACTTTTACAGTGCCAGGAAGAAGTGATTTGTAATCTATTGGTATACAAATGATCTGAAAAATGTATCAAATACTAGCCTAAGGCCTCTTCACCGTATAACAAAATCATGAGAATCGATTTATATATATATTTCATAAGATTTATTATTCTTTATGCATTATGTTAATCAATATAAATACTTAAGCGCTAGCTGTTCTATTGTATTTCGATTAATTCACTTTACTTCGTTTGACTTTGTTCTTTTTATTAATGGGTCAAATTCAATTAATACAAGAAAGGATATCAGTCTTTAATTTGTTTTTATTATGTTTTAGTCCTTTACTTCCTTTTTTAAATTTTGAACTAGTTTCTAGATTAATAAATAAAAATGATGATGATGACAGCGGGAGTAGAATCAATTTCTCTGCATTTCAAGCATAAATTAACTTAGGAAAATATTCATTATTATCTTTATCGTGAGGAATCGAGAATACTATATATGTATTGTGACTTAGCTATATTTTTTAAACTAATTATTTTATACAAATTAATATGCTTTTTTTACTCTAATATTAATTATTTAAATTTTCAAGATCAAGATAGCTATCCATAAGTATAAGATTTTAATTACTTCTATATATATCAATGAGGTCAGACCAAGATAGATATTTTTATTGCTTAGAAAGTTGTCACCATCATGAACAACTTGAGACTCCAAAAAGAATTTGTTTAGCAGCGTTAACAGATGATCCTTTTGACAATCCAAAAGTAAGTATTGTTCAGGCTTAAATTTATAAAACAAAAATATATGTCTTTTGATTTTAAAACTGTAATTGAAGATTATTGTGGAACAGGAAAACTCTCAGAAGATGAAGTTGATTTCTTAGAGAGGGAGCATATCAAAACAATAAGTACAATTAGTGAACTATTGGCTCCATCAATTGCCCATTGGAATATTTGCGAAGCTTGTAATCTTGAACAAGGAAGTTACTGGATTACTTGTAATGCCTCAATTCTTGATAGGATTCGGCCAGTCAGGACGGGAAAGCCAAGAGCTTACAAATTATTTGATGCTCTTTGCCAATACAAGATTTATAGACCAGAGACATAATTGAATTTGTAAATATAGCGTTCATGGTTGAAAAGCATTTCTAATTAACATCTATATACCGAGTTAGTACAGGAAGAAAGAGATAATCTAAAGAAAAAATAATCACTTACATTTTTGATGAAAATATGAACTACTTAAAATTTTAAACGGATGTAGTTTATTAAAACTATAAGTTTGATAATTATGATTTCAAGAGGAAATGCTCATGAAGCTGTAGAAATCATGTTCGCGCAAGCTATAAAGCGTATGGAAGAACTAAATGAACCTGGAAGAAGGTGTCTTTATGAAGAATATAAAGAATGGATAGAAGGTTTTGGCGATAAAGGAAAAGGACAGGATGCGATGATCTTTAAATATATGGGCAAACCCCAGATCAACTAAACATTTATTTCACCCAAGCAATTTGAATTAAGGAATGAATCCTATAAATTATTTCAAAAAATGGTTGCTAAATATATTAATGCCTTACATAGAAGGAAAAAGTAAGAAAAAAGATAAGGATAAAGGATGAATGATCCTTGCAAACCTTTTATAGAGCTGAAATATATGTATGATTAAGAGCAATTATTTAGAAGTTTTAGATGTTAACTTTAGATAGTAAATACGTTTTCGGATGACCTCGTCAATTCCTAGGCAAATAATCTATCTTGATTTACTATCATTATTAGAAGATGACATTCTCTGAAGCTTTTTAACCATTCCTGATGTTTTGAAGATTCCTAATGGAACTAAAACAAAAATTGAAAATACTACTGCCAATTTATAGTCATCCATTAAAAATAAATTCTAGCTAGCCATCATTGAGAAAATAAAAGCACCACCAATTATTATTTTCGCAGCGATACCGAAAGCAATTATTTTTCCAAATCTAATTTTTGATTTAAGTTTGGCGTTATTAGTTTTAGCTGGATTAGTTGAATTTGTTATAGAAGTTCTTCCTACAAGTGTTTGCATGATTATCGATCAAAATTATCCAAATAAACTAACAACTTTTTATCTTAGTTGAGATAAGGCTAACTAGAATCGAACTTCTTTTATATAATTTTGTAAAATAAGTTGGTATTATTTTATAGTATTTTTATTTGAGCAGGTCTCCCTTTTTACAAGTAACGTAATTAATCAACTCTTTCCCATTATTTTTACTATATTAATTTATAAAAAGTTTTATCTAGACTTTATTCTTATGTCATTAATATTGTTTTACTGCTTATCAATTTTACTTTTGTTTGTAATAGCTTTTACTTTTATATCAACTCTTGTCGCGAAAAGAAAGCCCATATTTGTTCATAAACTTCAGGTAGAAATAGTTAAAAATCATTTAGAACAAATTTACAAGCTTAATACTTTTGAAGACTCAGTCCATCAATAATCGGATTTTACTAGGAGCAATTAAAATGTATTCTCAAAATAACTTTTTTAGATTAATATGGAAAAACAGTACCTAATGAGTATTCAGAAAATATTCTTGGAATTATTTGATTATCTTAAAAAACGTCTTTAATTGTAAATTTAATCCATTTTAAAAAAGTAAATGGATTTAATAAGGATTTAATTTCTCTACTACCGGTCAATACAAATTCTATTTTAAAAAAATCTTTAATACGTTTAACTAGTCCTGAAGAAAAAATTTCATCAGAAAAATAATAATTTCTTGTACATTCAGAAAGTTCATTGTCAGAAACTTTTATTTCAATATTAGAACGCAATTTTACAATCAAAAATTCACCTGAAAGTTCACTACTGTAATCTGCAACTATACCCTCGGGCATCAATGCTATTTCTCTATTTGCCTCATTCTTTAGATTATATTTACTCTTAATTGTATCAATAATCACAGGAGAGCCTAAAGGAATTTTTCTTTTTTTAATCAACTTACATAAAAATAATTCAATTATTTTAAAAAGAATTACTAGCTATTGTTAAACTATTAATTACAAATGATCGTAGAAATAATCACTAATGACTTGAGTATAGAATAACTTTAATATAGTTCATTTAGACGATAGATGCCAATAAGAAAAGAACTTATAGGCATAAATTTTCGGGTGCTAGTAGAAAAATTATGATATTTAATGTTTAATTTCTATCACTTCATGCGGTTAAAGTCTTCTAATCCTTCTTACCAAACTTTATCATTGCGACAGGAAGGCCAACAGTAAAAGTAACTCCGATAACAAGAATCAAAATCCCTAATGGAGAAAAGATTTCAACACCAAGTCCTTGATGAGCAAAAAGCATTACTTAAAGACTCCTACAGTAATTGGAAACATTCCCTTCTTCATTACGAATAAAATTTTTTTGAATCTTTTCACTAGTAGGGAATCCCTTACCCTTACTTGAGTCTTTAAGTGAATAATATTCAGCACATAAAAGTTTTGCTTTATTTACTTTGAATTGAGGAATTAATCCGACAACAATCGCAACCAAAGCTGCAGTTGAGGTTATGACGCAATACCTAATTATTTGAGGACCTTTATGTGGTGACATAAAAAAAGTGGCTAACTGCAACCAAGATAAATCGACTTCAACCGAGAATTTATAATGTGTTAATAGATAATAATGAAATTTTTATTTAACTCCTTTGTAAAATAGGAATCATTTTCCCCCCATCAAAATCATCATCATCATTATCATTTAAAAATCTCATTCCAAAATCCCATCCTAAAAATCCTAATAATGTAAAAAACAAGCATTTCAAAAGTATTCCATTAGAAATATATGTCGCTAGTCCAACAATTATTCCAAAACAGATTATTGAT
>QBVH01000022.1 GCA_003284445.1 Prochlorococcus sp. AG-311-D23
GGAATGGGTGGAATGGGTGGAATGGGTGGAATGTCTACTTCTGAGGAAAAGGATGGGACAGTTTTTCATTACGATACAAAGCTGATGTTTATGACCAGTTTTACAGGCCAAGACATGCTTAAGACTGCTGTTCGCGTAGGTAATTTTGGGATGATGGAGCCCTTCGGAATGATGGGTGAGGCAAGATTAGATACTGCTTTTAGTAGTAGTGATTCGTTAGAGCTTCACAAGGCTTATTACCAATTCCCACTTGGAGACGATATTCAAGTAACTTTTGGCCCCAAGCTTCGTCAAGATAATCTTCTAGGCGTTTGGCCAAGCTCTTATCCTAGTGATGGGATCTTATTCGTTTTAAATCAAGCTGGTGCTAGCGATACGTATTCTAAGAAGATGGGTACTGGTGCTGGTATTACTTGGTCAAAAGATCGAGTCGTAGCGAGTGCACTTTTCGTATCAGAAGACGCAAATGATTCGACTAAAGGATTTTTGCAAGATAATGGTAGAGATCATGTCACAACTCAACTCGCTTGGGTAGATAATTCCTATACTGTCGCTCTAGCCTATACAAATGCTGATAGTACAAATACAGATGGAGTTGCGAATCCAACTGATTACACTTCTTATGGAATCAGTGGTACATATAAATTCTCCAACGATGCATCTGCTATACCCTCTTCAATAAATGCTGGCTATGGATGGAAGAATCCTGATAAAGTTGACGACAGTTCAAATATTGAAGATGGAAACACATGGACTCTTGGTGCTGTGTGGAATGATGCTTTTAAAGATGGAAATAACCTAGGTTTAGCTCTGGGTACAGCTGAAACCCATAGAGATGACAGTGGGTATGAAAACCCTTTGGCATGGGAGGCTTTCTATGAAGTAGCGATTAATGACAGCGTTACAATCACACCTGCTATCTTTAATATTGAAAAGAATGGGGCAGATGATATTTCAGGAGTTCTTGTTAAAACTACTTTTAATTTCTAATTGAAATAAAAAAGTTTTCAAAGAAAAAACTTAAGGGATTACAGCAACCCAAGAGAAAGCAAGTCCTATTCCTATCCAAATCCCTGCAAATATATTGCGACCATTCAATCCAAAATTATCAATAACCGATTGAGTGGATTGTGTGACCAGCAAAAGTAAGAATAGTTGTGCAAGAAGAAGGCCTAAAAAGTAACCAATCAGGGTGTAGGTTCTGCACCAACGATTGTGCTTCCAAGTAAGTAGCCATGTAATGAAAACATTGGCAAAAGCCATTTAGTGCTCACAAGATTCAGAACAATTAAGCCCTCTACAGCCAAAGTTAGAGAGACAAGTGCTTCTGCCCAAGGAGCTACTAAATCAGGCAACGGCTGTAGTTGAACTAATGCACTTCCAGCCAATCCAAGAGCTAAAAGAGGGAAGATCCATTTAATAGATCTCTTTAATCCCACCAGGGCAATTCCTAACATAAAAAGTAAATGATCAGGTCCAAGCAATGGATGACCAATACCACTAAGGAGTGCCTGCCAACCTGAAAGATCAGTACTCTCTCCCATTCCAAAAGGATGATGAGCTAAAGCTGTGTTAGATAAAAAGGTTCTTTTTAATGATAATTAAAAATACAGAAAAGGGTAGGTCTTATATATTTGTTGTTACCCGAAATTAATTAAACCTCTCTATCGTCTTATATAAGATCAGGCAATAGGAATTGATCTGGTATCTATAATTTTTAAACGGAAGAACAATTTAAACAGTCAATATTGTCCATAGACAATCATCAAGGGATATTAATGTGTATAAAATAATCATTATTTCATGTATATAATACCAAAACAATATTCTCAATTATTCCAAGATAGATTTCAGAAATGGATATAGCCCCAAGGAAAGAACTTGAAGAAACATACATTACCTTATTTTATACCGCGGAAATATCTCAAAGAGCTCTTTTAAATCATGCACTAAACTTCTTTAGTCAGAAAGGTATATATCCAATAATTTCTGATAATGAATATACTAGGATTTGCATATTTCTAAATAACCTCTTTAAATCAATTGAAGACAGAGACATATTCTTTTCAGGTATTACAGGCTTTATCAATGAAGAATTACAAAATGATTATCTCATTCATTCAGAAAGTAAAAGAATGAATTCTGAACTCAATGATGAGCGTAAAAAATTATCGGGATATAAAGATGAAGATTTAGTCTTGAAGATTGAAAATTTAAATACAGCCTTATCAGATCCAAATGAGATATGGTCTCAAATAAAGAATATATTCTACGACAAAATCACGGAATCTGAGATAGAAACAATTGACTATTTATTTCAGCAAAGGATTGAATCAATAAAAAAAGAAAGGATTCTCAGGCTTAATCTATCTTTAAATGGAGAAGAGAAGAGTAACGAAATCGAAAATCATAATTATTTATTTGAAAGTGATTTTGATTATAAGCTATTTGTCTGCCGCAAATTAAAAAATATAGGGTTTAATGTTTGGACGAAACTAAGTCAGGATAAAGATAAAGACAACGTATCTTATCTAATTAGTGAAAAGCAGTGTATAACAATTAACCATTCATTTAAAGATTATGAGTTCACAAAAACAGCTTTGAGCTATTTCGCAAGAGACAATATAGTAGATATAAATGTTAATGATTATTTTAACGCTGAATATATTGAGGAGGAAAATAATTCTGTAAATACAAGAGGGGAAGTATGGATTATTTCACAAAAAGGCTTTAGCCAGTCAGATATAAAACTAGTAAATTCCATAAAACCTAAAGGCTTATGTCTGGGCGTTTATTCGATAAAAGATAGAGAAATTAATTGGATTTACAAAAATCATGAGATCAATTCAGATTTATTAAAAATAAATCAAGCAGAAATCATAAAAGCAAGAGGTTATGACCATGCTCTAAGCATCATACAAAAAACTACTATTAACGAAGAGCAAGAGTTTGTGAAAGCTTTTAGTGAAGACACAGGCATGTCGTTATCTATCAAGTTAAGTCAAAAAGGAAAAACATTAATTTCTAAATTAAATAAAAAGAGATTCAATCGAATAAAGAAAGAAAGCAGCTATATTCAAACGATGAAGTTAATAATTGAGTCTGCTGCAAGATCAAAATTAAATAAAAGGTTTAGTTGCTATTGGAAAGATGTTGTTAAAGATATTGAGGAATCTGCAAACTTTGCGGAAGCTGATAAAAATTTAGATCTACCAGGTTTAGTACCATTAGAGTTAACAAAAAAATCAGAATATTTAATAGAACATTTAAAAAAGGAAATCTTTAAAAGAAGAAGAAAAAAGGTAACAAGTGTCCAAGTCCTCGAAACATTATTCGAATCAGCTGCAAAATGCTGTACGGATCAACGATATAAAACAAGTTGGAAAAACTTAGTCAAAGATATCGAAGAAGCTTCTGAAGAGCAAAAAACACCAACAAAAGAACTGTTAACTAAACCAATTAAAAAATCCAATCCTAACAACACTACTGAGGAAAAAATTCAACTTCTACAGGAAGAGACAGGCGACTGCTATGAAGACTGTGAAAATGCACTAATCATAAATGATGGCGATATGACTGACTCTATTTATTGGCTTAAAGAAGGATATAAATATGAATCTTCTCAAACCACTGAAAGTGAGACTAAAATATCCAATCACGGTTCATTCAAACTTGTAAAAGCCAAAGAAAATGAATTTCAATATGTCCCAGATGATCATCTTTTTACTATCGAAGACATAGCAAAGATGGTAAACAAAAAATGGGGTGAGGTTAATGATGCAAGAATAAAACTTAATTTAGAAGCGAAAGGAAGTTTCTCTCAAAAAGACTCTGCACTAATTATTGATTACATTGCAGACCCTTCTAAATATCAGCAACACCTAGTAAGTAAAACAGAAGTAGTTAAAGAGTCAAAAATGACTTCATCTGACTGGGCTCTCGTTATTGGAATTGGAGCAATAGCAGTAGGAGGGATTGCATGGCTATTAACTAGGAACAACAATGCGGCTAGGCTTGCCTATACAGGTACTAATGCTGCATTCAGAGGGACACAAGCTGCTACTACTGGATACGCCTTAGCTGGTGCTGGATCCGTTGCAACTTATTCAATGGCACAGGCTGTAGCTAGAAAGGCAATCATGTCATCAATTATTGGTTTTGTTTCAACAAAAACCGGAATCTCTCCTTTGTTCATGGGACCAAGAGGTGGCGTATTCAGATATACACTCGGTGGTTCAAAAAGTTATTTATGAATCGAGCTAATAGACAAATAGAAAAAAAATAGACAATATATTTTATTTACTCTTTAAATCACTAAATAAGGAAGAAATGTTGAACACAAATATCTAATTGGATTGTCTATCAATCTGATAATTGCATCAAACGACAAAGTCGATTAATTTTTTCTGCATCATCAACACTATTAATTAATCCAGTTGCAAGTCCTTGACAACCAACAACTATTGATAGGCATTGAGCTCGACTAATCGCAACATTTAATCGATTGGGATCTAATAAAAAGTCAATTCCTTTGGGAGCGTCATCTCCTGAGCTTGCAGTTAAAGAATGAATAGCAACAACAGCTTCTTGTCCTTGAAAACGGTCAACTGTTCCCACTTTTGCCTTTCCTGCAAGCCTTTTCTCAAGCTGGTTTACCTGAACGTTATAAGGTGCCGTCACTAAAATATCATTAGCCGTAATTTCTCCAGAATATTCTCCATCGCCCTGAGCATGCCTATAACTTCCACCAAGTAAATCATCAATAATTTGCTCTATACGATCAATTTCTTCAATACTTTTAACACTACAACCAGTGTGAGTAACGGATTCAAAAACTAATCCAAAATTTGGAAATGGTTTATCTCTATTATTTTTGCAAGGTTTTTTCCATTCAATACTATTAATCGTATTTAATTGATTTGATTGAAGTCTTTTATCGTAAAACAACTCTGAAACAACATCAGTAATACTTGGAGCCATTCGCCAACTTGTTGCTAAGAAAATCCCTTTATCTGCAGGAACAACATTGGCTCCCTCCATCAAATATTCCAAACAAGATTTCCCTGATTCTCCTGGATGATCAGCCTGTGTTGGTTGTGAAAGCTGTTGCTGATCTCCTACTAAAAGTATTGCTTTTGTACAACGTGCCATCACCAGTAAGTTTGCTAAAGACATTTGACCAGCTTCATCAATCACTAAAACATCAAAACCATTTGCCATATCTTCTCGTGACAAAGCCCAAGTCGTTCCACCAATAACCCCTTCTGTTGAAGATAAAGATGACGAAGGAATTAATTCAATCCCTTGATCTGTCAGTGGAGGATCTGCTTTTTGACTTGTACATTTAACAATTCGACTGTCCACTCTTTCTTTCAAGCAAGTAGCTTTTGTTTTCAGAAGAATATTATTGATTGCTTGGTTGCTATTAGAGCTAATAGCAATTCGTTTATCTCGTTTAAGCAACTCCGTAATCAATCTTGCAGTAACAGTCGTTTTTCCTGTACCTGGTGGCCCCTGCAAGGCAATAGATTTCTCTGGTTTCTCCTCTAAAAATTCAGCCAAGACTTGTGGTAATAGACTGGGTTCTTGACCAACTTTTTGGTTCAGTTCAATTAAGCCTTCAACAGATTGTCTTTCTAATAATTGTTGTATAGCAGTAGGTAATTTTTTTTCGGCATGAATCCAGTCAAGAGATTGTTGTTCTAATCGATCACGTAATGGTTTTGAGATGTCAGAAGGGACTTTAATTAAAGTACAAGGTCCCATAGGAACACCTTCTGATTCTCCTGCCTCTAATCGCTTCGCTTTCTTTCGCCAAGGATACTTAAGAGTGACCTCCCCTCGATCACCATCAACTTCAACTGCATCTAACTTCAACCCTGTCGATGCAATTTCAACGGTTAGTCTTGATGCTCCATCAGGACTGCTATAGAGTTTAAGATCCTGTGATGGATTGAATTTTAAGTAGTGATAGTCAGCACCTGTTCTTGCGCTTTCTTTTGATTCTGAGTTTTGCCATATTGCCCCTTCTATAACTTCGCTATCTTCTAATAATTCATCAGGATTAGAATTAGCAATCTCTTTCCGATCAAAATATGTCCACCACATCACTTTGGCTTCTCGATGATGAAAAGGTAGTAGATGGCCTAGTAAGCGCTGAACACGCCAACTAATACCTCTATTACCTTTTTGATTAATCCCAGTTGGATCATCATCCATACCGTTAGAAGAGACAGTTTTGTATTCCTCGGGTAAATCTTCTAGTAGTTCATGAGCAAATACTTCAAGAGGGTTAATCTTCTCTGGAATATCTTCTTCTATTAATGGTTCTAAGGGTTGATCAGGTAATCCTTGCTCTTTCCTTAGGTTGAGTAACCACTCATGAAGAAGCACAGTCGACTCACAATCTTCTCTGTTGTAATCTTCAATCGTTTGTAGTTGTGGACTCCCATTTGGAGCTTCGCCAGGATTTTCAGGTTCACCTGAAACAGCCCAATTTCGATAGGCGACTACAGAATCTCCAGCTGTTTTAACATCGGCATCTCTATCATCCATATAAAGCTTCTCTACTTTTTTAATTGAATAGCTATCTTCTCCTAAGACTATTGCTCCAGTAACAACAGGAAGAAGATCAACAAGAAGTTCTGATCGTAGCCATTGATCGACAACTACTTCTTTAGTGGAGTGTTGCTGTGCCAAACGACGAATAGCACTTTTCTCATAACTGCCATAGTGGTAGATCCTCAGTTCAGGAAATCTTTTACGTCGACTCTCTACCCATTCAACCCATTGTTCAAAAGCTTTTTTTTCTTCTTTCGGGGAATGAGCCCACCAAGCTTTATAAATACAATCACTGTCGGATCTGTCCTTGTAAGAAAGCCCAATAAGGTATTCAAGCTGAGTACCAAGGACAGGATCTTGAACACCTTCTAAGTCAAACCAAATATCACCTTGATCAGCCTTAGGTAAAAGTGTTAGCCCCTTACCATTTTTGATTTTCTTCGCGATGAAATTAGGTTTCCCATCAAGACCTTTTGGAGCAACTTGAAGCTTTGCCTGCTCTCTTAAGTCATTTAACGCTTCCGAACTTAAACCTTGAATTTTAGATCCTTGGGGTAAAGCCGCTAAATCATCAATCGTATGTACATCAGCTTGCTTGAGCTTAATCCTTTGAGTTTGACGCATCTTGGCAACTACTACCAAATCCCTTGATGCCTCTAAACGTTCTTCAATAAATGCTGCCCAACTTCCATGATCACCTGGTGCATCATTAGGTTCTATATCAGGATTAAAAGAACTACAAAAATCCTTATATCTAGTCCTTAAGAGTTGATACCAAGCCCAAAACTTATCGACTGCAAATTCTTTGAATTTTCCACCACCTAAATAAAGTTCAAAGTTATTTGGTCTCTGTCCAAGTAATGGTGTCAATAACTCGCAGTATGCACAAGCCTGAACAAGGAAAGTTGTTTTTGCTGAAGAAGAAAGCTTGCATTCAATAGGTTGGTAATTCCAATCACCAAACAAAGAGGAACCTTTTACTTTTCTTAGAAGGTCAGCAGAGCCTCGCATCTCATCACTATGCAGTGATGCTTGCCAAATAAAGTCGTATCCATCAGCCATCGCATTCTTAGTCGCCTTATAATCACTTTCGTTTTGCTTTCCAGGGAGATGAGCGACATTAAAACCTTGTTTTTCTAGCTTTGCGATTAAAACTGCTTCATGTCGTAAGCCATCAGCAAAGAGCTGCTTATCAAGTTCTGTATCTTCTGGACGTTGATCTATAAAAAGTCCTCTTGCCCTAAGTTCTTCCCACCAAGCACCCACAACAGGACTCCTGCTGAAAAGCGAAAGCTGAGTGGGAGTAATTAGACGCTTTTTCAAAATACGATCTGGAGATTAGCGTTAAAAAGTAAAACATAACCAAAAAGAGTATTTGGTTTAACTCTCTTTTTAAAATCATTCGGGAAATAACAAGGTCGTTCAGTCATTGTTTTTTATATTTTTCTCAAGAAATAGGCTTAATAGCTTGTGAAGTTTTTCCACTATTTATTTTTTCATTGTATTTTCTATCTGGTGGTTTATTGGTTCTAGTTCAAATTCATTCAATGTATATATTGCCTCATCTAGATCAACCTCTCTATTAAAAGAGTCCTCAAACTTCAAATCATCAGATAATAACCAAGACCATTTACTTGAATCAGGCAAGAAAACTTGAATTCTTTTATTTTTAATACTCTCAAATAATAAATCAGAAATTTGCTTATTAGATTTTCCCTGAATTCCTAGTTTTGCAAAATCAATAGATTCAGCGTTACAGCTAATCTCAATACTCCCAACTCTAGGAGTTTCCTCTGTAAAGTTTGTAATCAATAATTTCAAACCATTCATTGTTCTCGTTCCTACCCAAGGGAACCAAGTAATTAATCCATTCTCTTCTTGAAAATATTGCTTTTTATTTAATTCAAAGTTAGAGAAAATAGTTCTTGCTTGAGTCAATAGATTAGTAGCCTCTCCATCAAGATATTTAGGTGTCTTATCTGAAATCAATATATTCATCATGCCTTTTCTAACTTTAGTATGAACATTAAAACTTACACAGGAATTAGGGGTTTTCCCTTTGACAGAAGCAGGTTTAACATTTACTGACTTTGAATCAATATCTACAGAAAGTATTTCCCATCTACGACTAGCAAATAATAGATAATCTCCTTTAGATAACATTGCATGAATTGGGATAACACCAATATTTTTACCACTACTTATAATTTTAAATTCTTCCTCTGTTGAAAATACAGTATAGAAATCAAATCTATTGACAACTTTCTCTCCTTTATCTGTAAGATGAATCAATCCATCTTCTAATTCTAAAGTCAAATCAAGTTTTTTAAAGTTTTCGAGAACACTAATAAATTTGATTTCGTTTATTCCATATAAATCATTATCCTTGAAAGAGCGCCATAAAGATGAAAACTTTGCACCACCTTTCTGCGCAATTAAAGCCAATGTCTGATGTGCAACTATACATAAAGAAGTTCCACTTCTTGCCGGGGGTTCAAACCAATTATCTTTAATTAATTCGAGACAAGATATAGTCTGAAGAAGATTTTCCCTAAATAAAACACTTATTGAAGTACTTGAACTAGCGGATTTCTCAACAACTGATGCACGCAATCTTGGAATATTATCTCTTCTGCCAGATCGACCTAAACGTTGTCTAAGACTTGAGACACTTGGTGGTGAACCAACTTGAAAAACAGTATCAACATTACCTATATCAATTCCCATCTCAAGTGTGGAAGTGCAAGCAATAGTTAAAGATGAGTTTCCCAATCTAGCTTTTTCTTCAATATCTTCTCTTATTTGCTTAGACAGGGAACCATGATGAGCAAAAAATATTTTATCCTGACCCATTTTTGACATTAAAACATTCCCTCCATCCACTATCTCCTCAACATCTTTTCTTGAATTAGGAAAAACCAAGTTTGTTTTATTTCTAAAATTATAAATATCCTTAATAATTTCAGTCATTGGATCACTGCTAGAATTTTCCTCTATACTTTTTTCATATCCTTTAAGAATCAGTCTGATTTTTGCTTCATTAACAAATGGACTATTAATTATTTCGACTTTATTAGTACTAGTAGGATTAAGTGATTTAGCGACAATATTAGATTCAGATAAAGTAGCCGATAAAGCAATCCTCCTGGGTTTGGCAGATGAAATATCTTCTAATCTATGGAGAATTGACATAAGCTGTTCTCCTCTATCAGTGGCGATAAATGAATGAAACTCATCAATAATCACACAATGAGTATTTCTAAAAAGTTGTCTAGCTATATTATTTTTATTAAGAAGCATCGCTTCTAATGATTCAGGAGTAATCAATAAAACTGATTTAGTTGATTGTAGACCTTTGCTTTTAATATTGGATGAGATATCACCATGCCAAGGAATAATTACGATGGGAATCTCAGAACATATTTTTCCTAATCTATTCCATTGATCATTAATCAATGCTTTTAAAGGGGATATATATAATATATGAGATCTTTTTTTTATTGGAAAATCTAATAAATTAGATATTAAAGGTAGAAAAGCCGCTTCTGTTTTACCTGAAGCAGTTGGAGCATAAATAATTAAATCAGATGAACCTTTTCTAATCTCCTTAATTGCATGCACCTGAGCTGGTCTTAATTCCTTCCATCCTTGTTTGTAAATCCAATGTTGAATACTTTTATGAAGAAGTTCGAAAGAGTTAAATGTATTACCCATTTAATCTAAAGGTTCATTTCGACCATATCATCGTCATAATTAATACTCTCTTCTTCTTCTTCGTCAGGTCTTATATCTATCATACCTAATGTATCTTCAATAGTCTTAGAGCTATTTGATTCCATAACGTCACGAAGATCAAGATATGACTTAATCAATTCTCTGGGTGAAGTAAATAAATCTGCTCCTAACTTATCACTGCACCACTGAACATATTTTTCATTCATTTCAAAATCAAAATGTGTGTTAATTGAATCGTCTAATTCATATATATTTCCTAATCTATCAATTAAATTATATATTTCTTCTTTAGTCATACATTTCAACCTTATTACAGGATGATTAAGATCAAATGTATTATTATCTAAAAATTCATTTTCTCTAAGTCTACCTTTTAATGCTTCATAAGAATATAAACCACGGTATTCATTAGTTAGAAAATCTGGTGTTCCAGAAAAATATATACCAATATTTGAAAGATTAGCTTGCAATAAGTCATTTACCATACTTAATAATTGTTCGTAATTATTTTTTCTTGTTTGTGTATGTGATATTCGCAATAGATTTACCATCTCATCAAAATGCAATAACAAACCTGAAAAACCAGCTATCTTTAAAAATGTATTTAAAACTTTTAACGCAGAATAATAATTATTGTCATGAATAATAGTTCTAATATTTAAATCTTGTCTTGCTTCTAACTTAGTATTATACTCTCCACTAATCCATTTAAAAGCGGCATTTATTTTAAAATTATCATCGGAGTCAAATCCCTCTTTATACGATAAAAGTACGGATATAAAATCAGGTCCTAGAGCATAATATTTTAAATCATCTAATTCTCTATAAATATCTTTGACATTAATTTGAGATAGATATGTTTCAACAATTGATCTTAAAGCACCTCCTTCAGGTCTACTTTTAATAGAAAGTGTTCTTACTAAATCTGAATAGAGTCTTCTTCCATGTCCTTTTGTGCTATAAAGTCTTTTTTCTGGAGAAAGATCAACATTACAAACGCAAATATTATCAACATGAGCCAATTCTCTTGCTAAAGACAACAAGAAAGTTTTTCCTGACCCATATTCACCGATTATCACTCTTACGCTTGTTGAACCTTCCTTAATATCATCCAAATCTTTCATTATTGCTTTGATTTCATTATGCCTCCCTACTTGAATAGCATAAATACCCTGAAGAGGAACGACTCCAGTCTTCAGACATTTCATTAATTTTTTTCTTACTCTAGGCTTAAGATCTCTAGCCATCAGTTTTTTTATTCAGACAAAATTTTGTTTAAACATTCTAATTCGATATATAAGTATTCACCTTCATCCTCAATAAGATTTTCACAATAAGTAGTTTCTGACCAAGAATTAATATTATTAATCAATGCACTACACATAAGCTTTTTCTTTTTAGAAAATTGTTGAATAATAGAAGATGGAACAAGACCATCATTATTAATATTCTTACTAAATAGAACACATAGCTCAAGAAATAATTCTTGATCACGCTGGGATGAATCATTTACTACATTCGTTACTTCATTTTCGGATTCTTCTACATCCCCAGATTCAACACGATCAAATAATTCTTCTCTATGGCGAGAATCAAGATCTTTCTGTTCGCGTAATTTTTTACGATCAATTTTAATATTAGAAGTAATATTCTTATTACTAGAATAGTTACTGTACAAATTAGAAGAAAATATTTTTTCAGAATACTTTATAGAATCTATTTTAAAATTACCATCATTAATATTCTTAATTAATTCATCAAGATCATACTTAGAATATGGAATAGATAAACCAAATTTACCTAGGTATGATTTAAATTTAATTAGTCTTTTTGTGCTAAATCCAGGAATAGAAAGAAATTTATCTTTAGTGAATCCAACTAGATCTAATAAGTTAGATTTTCCCTGCCGACGTAAAGAATTGACGGTTGCAGTATCTAATTCCCAATCTTCCAAATGCAAGGAATCTGAAGAAATTATCTCTATTGAACGAATTGATAAAGATGATTTAGATTCTTTTGCATACTTTTGCAGAGAATCAGGTTCTTTCTGTTCAATTAATATTTTGCGATCAATTTTAACATTAGAAGTAGTATTCTTATTACTAGAATAGTTACTAGAAAAATTAGAAGAAAATATTTTTTCAGAATTTTTTATAGAATCTATTTTAAAATTACCATCGTTAATATTATTAATTAATTCATCAAGATCATTCTTAGTATATGGAATAGACAAACCAAATTTACCTAGGTATGATTTAAATTTAATTAGTCTTCTAGGACCGAATCCAGGAATAGAAAGGAATTTATCTTTAGTGAATCCAACTAGATCTAATAAGTTAAATTTGCTATCCCACCGTAAGAAATTGACAGTTGCAGTATCTAATTCCCAATCCTCTAAAGGCAAGGAATCTGAAGAAATTATCTCTATTGAACGAATTGATAAAGATGATTTAGATTCTTTTACATACTTTTTAAGTAGTTTATTTTTTATTTCATTGTTCTTATCATTTTCAATCTTCTTTTGATTAGCTTTACTTTCACGATATTCTAAAACGGAATCCCAATCATAATTAGAAGTGTCAGAGTGCTGAGGAAAACGCAATAGTGGATTAGAACTTGGATCCAAAATATTCTTCTTTTTATTCAAATCATTATTCGTTGTTTTCCTACTGCCCTTTAAACCTTTTTCGATGATAGGCACTCTAGATTTTTCAGAAGAAGCTGGGTCATATTTAACGTCTTTATCAGATTTGGTTTTCGGCCTAACCTCAAGTATTTCTTCATTCCTTTTTGTATCTTTCTCTTTAATTTTGGGACTATATAAATTATTAGGATTATTATTTTTTATTGGTTTTTTTTCTTTAATTTTTTCTTCGTAGCTGACAAAATCAATCTTCTCTGACTTATAGTATTTTTCATTATTTGACTTTATTTCTATAGTTTTAAAGTCATCAATACTATTATTTTTATTAATACTATCTATCTTTTTATCTTGATTAATATTAGTACCAGATCTATTATTTATTTTCTTTCCATATGAAATCCTTTCAGAAATTAACCTATCAATTTCTAATTTAGATATTGGGCAACTTAACTCAAGTATATCAAGAACTTTAATTAATTCACTATAACAAACAGAACTAAACCCATCAAATTTTAAAAGATCATTTTTATCTAGATCTATTAAATCATAAAGATCATAAATTCCATTTTCATCTAATATTTTCAACATAATGTCACTAAAGCCTAGATCTTCAATATCTACAGAAAAATAATTTCTTTTTATCTCTTTATTTGATATTATTGCCCTTTGCAATTGTCTCAGTTGAAAAAGGCCGAAACCTTTAATTTTAATCAAATCATCTCTTGTTAATTTTTCAACATCCTGAAAGCTTGATATACCTTCCTTATTAAGCAAGTTTAACAAATTCTCTGGGATATCTAATTTAAATAAATCAGATTTAGCAACAAACTCATCTCTTCGTTGCTCTGACTCAATAAATTCAACTCCTTCTTCTAAAGTATTATTAGAGACAATTAATGTAGAATTTGATTCTTTTGATTCTTTTGATTCTTTTGATTCTTTTGATTCTTTTGAATTATTATCTTTATCAAGATCATCTAAAACTGAAGCTTTTTCATCTGATTTAATATATTTTATATTCTCATTAGTCTTAACATTTTCATCAATAATCTCTTCGTTCTTTTTTGACTGATTTGTATTTGTTTTTTGTTTAACTATATATCTATTGTTTTGACCGTAACTCTTTTTTTCATTATTTTTTTTCTTTGGTAATAAACTAAAAACTAAATTAATAATTCCTAATAGTATCTTATAGCCTGACATCACTATTTAATACACTGATAGTAAAAAAAAGAAGACTTTTCTTTTGTTGAAAATAGACAATTCACAATCAACTTAAAAACTTTGTTATTTATTATATACTTAATACATTAAATTATTCTAAAAGTAGAATGTAAAAGAGTCTTCACAATGAGAATCCCATTCATGAGAAGACAAAGCAACATCCAAAGCTAACCACCTGGGAAATGAACAGATGAGTTTATGGGTATAACAACTAGAGCTGAAAGAAAAAGGAGAAGACTCGATGCTCTCTCGAAGTTAAATACTGGCTGGGGGGTGGGAGAAACCATAAGCTATCTAGTGAAGGACTATAAAATCACAGGCAGAAGTGCAAATTTAGATGTCACATGGGCAAGTACTGAGCTTTGCAAGAACTTTGATAACACTGAAAATGCCGATATGTTGGCATGGCTTTTGACACAGATTCAACGCGTCGCTGTTAAATCTGAAGAAGACAAACAGTATGGTGCAGCGGTCGGTTGCTATCGATTGATCTACGATTTAATTTTTAAAGACATGAAAAAGAGACAATCAACGTCTACTTTCCATGGCAACTGCAAAAGGTACTTTTTGATCTCATTCGGTATTGGACTGCGACTGGACAATATTGAATAGTTTGCAGCTTTGAATGTCAGTCAGATGAGACGGCAAAAGCATTGCAAATAGGTCAACCAGTCTCAAAAAATCGATGCGTAACTGTCGTACAAACAGTTATTCAAGCTCAATCCAACAAAAGTACAACGGTTATGGAGAGTATCAAAAAGAAGAGGATTTTTTCTTTCAAGTAACAAATCATATTAGATCAAAATGGTCAATATAAGATTAATTTAAAGAGTTAACCGCTTTGAAAAACTTTCTAATCTCAGGACAAGTAGAGGACTATAGAATTAAAGTTAATATTTTTGCTATGACTCCTAATACTGCTATAAAAGTTTTCCAACAAAAATACCCTAAAGCAAAAGATATATACGTCATACAAGGTGTGTTTAAAGTTTAAATTTTTTTCTTAAGTACAGGTCATACAGTCTTTTCTTCTGTTGTTTAGGTTTAAAGACCCATTGTGGCTCGAATTACCTCAGGTTAAGTTTGGTCCCCTCACAAAATATCCATGACCGAAAAAGAAATAGAACTGGCAATGCAAGGGCTTTTTAAAGGTGCATCAAAAGTCAGAGCCCGTAGATATGCAAAAACAAATTCTAAAAACCTTAATAGAGAGTTAACAGCCAGAATCGCTACACAAATATGGAAAGAGGATATGAACGACCTCAAGGTTGCCTAATTACGCAGTTTACGATCCTTTCTAAAATTAAAAATATCAAACAAAAAAATGAAATATCGGACACTTGCAATTAGCTTTCTATTCTTTCTGTTTCCTTTTGGAGAGCTTTCCGCTTCTGAACCAACCTTCAACTCACAAAGCAAAGTCCAAGAAAATAAATATTTAAATACAGTTGCATTTAGCTTTAACAAGAAAAAAGCAGCAGAGGAATATCTTGATCAAGCCCAACAAATTATTGGTGATTATTCCTCCATTCTTAGAGAAAACAAAAAAGAGAGACGAGAGGTCGTTAGGCTTGTTAAAAAGTCGTTAAAGCTGAAAGAGACTGCAAGAGCTTATTTATATCTAGGACATATTAATTTGACAGCCTTTAACTCTAATGGCTATAAAGAGGGAGTTAAAAATTATGAAAAAGCTATTAAATTAAATCCAGAATATTCTGAAGCTTATGTTTCTTTAGGTTCGTTGCATAGAAACAATAAAAACTACGAAGGGATTATTAGTAATTACAAAAAAGCTATAGCTCTTAATTCTGAGAATGACTTTCTCTATGCAGCTATTGGTGAAGCTAAAACCAACATAGGAGATCACGAAGGTGCAATTGTTGCCTTAAAAAAAGCAATGAAAGTCAATCCAAATGAAGCAATCATCTACATCCATAGTGGCCAATCAAAACAAGTCTTAGGCGATTATCAAGGATCAATTAGTGATTATTCCAAAGCAATAAAATTAAAACCAGAGGATGGGTATTCTTATTATTTAAGAGCAATTGCCTATCTCAATAAAAAGGACAGTAGTAATGGTTGCAAGAATTTTGAGGATGCCTCTAAGTATGGATTTAATACTTCCAAAGAAATAGAAAAATACTGTCGAAGTTTAGGTTAACTAGTTACAAGAAATAGTAAATTCAGATTAGTCTTTGTAAACTTACTTTTGAGAGCAAAAAAGTATGTACTGTAGTCAGTGTGGAAATAAATTAAGACCTGGAAAAACATTCTGTTTAAAATGCGGTGAAATAAATAAGGAAACTAGTGCTTCGAATAATTCACATAATCCGCAGCTAGTTAAAGGATTCAATAATCCTTTTTCTAAAAAATGGATTAAGAGAACAGTAATTGCTATGTCTATATTTTTTGTTTATGCCATTATCGCTGAAGAGGTAGGAAATAATCGTTTTAGAGAAAAACAAGAGAGAGAAAGAAGAGAAAGGATTGAAAGGTTAAGGATAGAGAGCAATAGGAAATTAGAGATCCAAAAGCAGTTGATAAGAGAAAGATCAAGACAGCAGATTCAAAGACAAAAACAAATGAATCAAAATCAGCTAGAAATATATAAAATATTAGGTGATGCTTTTACGCTGCCATCTGGCCTTCCCTCTAGTGGTAGATCAGGAGGGGGAGGAGGCAGTTGCTATCAAGTTGCCTCTTTTGTTGCTCCAGATCCTTTGGGATGTACACAGGTTGGAACTGATTACCTAGGTCAGGCGATTTGGACATGCTGCAATTAAATATGTCTTAAACCCAGTCGACCAAAAATGCAAAGGATCCTAATTACTCTTGGCCTAATAATCGCTTCAATCGGTGTTCTGTATCCTTACTTAAAACAAATAGGGTTGGGACGATTGCCTGGGGACATCATTCTTCGAGGTGAAAACTCAACTTTTTATTTCCCTGTAGTTAGCTGCATTGCCATAAGCCTACTTCTTACAGTCATTTTTAATTTATTTCGATCCTCCTGATGAGCAAAGAGAGGGGGCATTGGGATGAATCAAAACAGGAGTTAACTAAGACATGAATATCATCTCTTTTCTCATATTTGGTTTCATAGCCTATTGGTTTTATTGGAGCATTAAGCACGAAGGATTTTATTGGCTATCAAAAATATTTTTATTAGCTGGAAGCTTCTTTTTATTGTTCATCTCATTAGTGAGTTATCAGCTCGAGTTAAATCGTTTACTGAATTTATTTTTAGGCGATACTAATCATCTTGTAAGAGCAATATTTTTTATTTGTTACCTAATTCTTACCTATTTTATTCAAAAACATATTTTATCTCCAATCATCTTTGCGATAGATAAAAAAATCGAAAAGAGAGTAGGTAAATTTCCATCTCGATATAATTAATGGAATATAAGCGCATTTAAAGAAAAACAACTAACAAGTTTAGTTAAAAGGCATTTTCTCGTAGGCATCAAAAAATCTGTAGGTTGCTTGTTCAATGGCATAAATTTTTGACCGATCTTTAGAATATTTTTTTCTTGAAGTTCTAAGCATCTGTTCTTTAAGAACATCAATAGGCTTACATCCATTCCCTTTTTGAAGGGCTAACTGACACGCCTCTTTATACAAATCAAAATAGTAATCATTATCCTCCTCGTAAATTAAATCTTCAGGCTTACCAGAATTGAAAGCTTGATCTAAATTTCCCTCAAATTGGTCAGTACTTTCTTCGGGCATCCATGTATGAAATTGTTCTTTTCCGAAATAAGCTATCTCCCAATCCAACCAGATTCTTTTATAAGCAGAAGCCCAAACAACAAGATCCTGAGAAGAGAAAGAAGAAAAGGTCTGCTTTTTATCTAACTCGGATTTAAGGCGTTCTTCATATTCACGACATTCTTTTTCAGCTCCCGTAACCATTCCATCGTCAGATTGCCATATAAATTCAGATTGCCATACTAATTTCGCCATATTGCTAAATAGACATATTTAATTAGTTTAATTTAAGAGTATTTAAGACGAAATAAATAACCAATGACAAAAACAATTCATTTGAGTCCTAGAGACTATTTTTCATGTCTCTTGCAAACCTTGCCTAGCTATAAATAAAAGTTAGAAAGGGAAAAGAGTAAAGAAGTCATGTCAAACAAAATAGTATTTGAAACCGATGCATTTGCAGCAACAAAAGAAGTATGGTTAAAAGCTAGTGAGTATCTAGGAATTAACAAAGAAACGGGAACATCAGAAATCAAAAGACTAAGTCCAAACAAAGTTCAAATCATCAGCCTGAGCGGAGATATATTGGCTGAACTTTCAGCAACCGTTAAAGGTAATAAGAAAGTTTGGTGTCAAAATAAAACCGTTTGTTAGTAATTAGAACGAGCAATTATTGGTTTACCTTGTTTAAAGCAATACTCATAGACTGAATCATATGCTTGAGCACAAGTAGTTCGACTGTCCATTCTGTTTTTGTATGGATAAAAATGTTTTACTTTCCCTGGTTGAATATTATTACCCTCGCCTGTATTAAAAATCACGCCCCATGCATATGTTTGATTAAGTTTCCTTGAACTACTGCACATCCCTTTGCTGGTTGTGGACCTTGAATGACATATAAAGTTTGTAGTAGAGAACCAATTAGGTGACTCAAAAATATCAGCAGTAAATTCACCACCAGAACAATGCGTCAACCTACCATCAAACTCTTTTGACTGTTCTCCTGTCTCTTTGTTGATGTGCCAGCCGGTAGCCCAGTGAGAGACACATTGTAATCTCATTTTTGATTGATCACTTGCAATCACTGTTGGTTGATCGACTACAAAAAATGGTAAAGACAGCAAAAAAAGTGCCAATGATTGAGTTTTCAGCAAGCGTTTAAATAGAAAGTGTTTCATTGTCTCGTGTATTGCATGCGGTTAATAGCTTTCCAGCAATATTCAATATGTGAACCATCCTGTTGAACGCATTGGTGATAAAGAGGTAGTTGACCCTTATTAGAAAACCTCTTCAAATCGATTAGACGATATGAGCCAATCGAACTGGAATCTTCAACTGATCCATAAATCCAACTTTTC
>QBVH01000023.1 GCA_003284445.1 Prochlorococcus sp. AG-311-D23
AGATCGGTCATTTGTGTTATGAGATAACTCATATGTCTCTCCATTTGACCCAAACATGACTTGTTGATGAGCTACAAGTCCAGGCAACCTTATTGAATGTACTCTCAATCCACTAGGACGAGATCCACCCCGAGAACCTTTTATTGATTCTTCTTCCTCTACAAAAGATCTATTAAAGGTTAAACGTTGCTCCTCAATCAGTTCGGCAGTTTTAATACACGTTCCACTTGGAGCATCAGCTTTTTTGTTGTGATGCATTTCAGTCAATTCAGCGAACTCATAAAAACGAGCTGCTGCAGCTGCTGCTTGTTGCAGCAGAACCATGCCTACTGAAAAGTTTGGAATAATAGCGGAGCCAAGAGAAGCCTTGTCTGCAAATTTAGAAAGATCATCTAATTGGTCTGTGGTTATTCCAGTGGTACCAATTACAGGATGAACTCCATAGGCGATAGATGTACGAGTGTGTTTATAAGCAAATTTTGGATGAGTAAAATCAACTAAAACAGCACCATTATTTGAACCATCTTTAGGCACGTTCTGACTTGCAGCACATAAAGAGCCTTCGAAATCACTTGAAAGGAATACCTCCAGTGGACCTAAGCCTAGCAATGATCCTATGTCCTGACCTTCTTTATCCTTCTGATTATCAATTGCGCCAACAAGTTGATAATCTTTGGAGGAAATAATTGCTTTGATAACCTCAGATCCCATTCGACCCAAAGCTCCTGCCACTAAAACTGGTATTAATTGATTAGCTGAACTCATTGAATTTCTTTTTTAAGTATCATATTTGATATTCCTTGTAACAGGCATTAACTAAATAACACACTAAAGGCACACTGAACACTAGGCTTATTCGAATCACGAAAGAAAAAAAGATGTTTACACAGGTTCGCTCAGCAAATCGCAGAGTTTCACCTGTCGAGAATCACAAGCATAAAGCTGTAATGAAGGCTGTCTATGTAGTTCTCGAGCCTCAATATCAAAATGCTCTTACCCAGGCGGCTAAGTCATTAAATTCGCAAAATGGGCCTATTGGAATAGAACTCAATGGATATTTAATTGAAGAACTTAGAGATACAACCAATTATGAAAGCTTTAAAAAAGATATAGAAAATGCTGATTTATTCGTAGCTTCATTGATTTTCATTGAAGATTTGGCGCAAAAAGTTGTTGAAGCAGTTGAACCCCATAAGGAAGGTCTTAAAGCGGCGGTGGTATTTCCATCGATGCCTGAAGTGATGAGATTGAACAAATTGGGAACTTTTTCTATGGCGCAGTTAGGCCAAAGTAAAAGCATCATTGGCGATTTCATGAAGAAGAGGAAAGAAGCGGGCGGCGCTGGTTTCCAAGATTCAATGTTGAAGCTTCTAAACACTCTTCCCTCAATTCTTAAGTATCTGCCTGTAGACAAGGCACAAGATGCGAGGAGTTTTATGCTTAGTTTTCAATATTGGCTAGGAGGAACTCCGGATAATCTTAGAAATTTCTTACTTATGCTTGGAGACAAATATGTATTTCCAGAACTAAATAAAGAAGAAGAAAAAATTGAAGTTGCAGAACCTGAAGTTTTTCCTGATTTGGGGATTTGGCATCCTTTAGCTCCAAATATGTTTGAGGATAATAAAGAATATTTAAATTGGACAGCCTCTAGGGATGATCTATCAAGTAAGGCTAAAAACGGTCCTGTAATTGGCCTTGTACTGCAAAGAAGTCATATCGTTACCGGAGACGACGCACACTACGTCGCAATTATTCAAGAATTGGAATATCGGGGCGCAACGGTAATTCCTGTTTTTTGTGGTGGATTAGATTTTTCTAAGCCAGTAAATGAATTTTATTACGATCCCATAAATCCTGATAAACCAATTGTAGATGGAGTTGTTTCTCTTACAGGTTTTGCACTTGTTGGAGGTCCTGCAAGGCAAGATCACCCAAAAGCTGTCGAGTCCTTAAAGAAGCTCAATCGACCTTACATGGTTGCTCTGCCACTAGTTTTCCAAACAACTCAGGAATGGGAAGGAAGTGATCTAGGACTTCATCCAGTTCAAGTTGCACTTCAGATTGCGATTCCTGAGTTAGATGGTGCTATTGAGCCAATAGTTTTATCTGGTCGAGATGATGCAACTGGCAAAGCTCATACACTCCAAGACAGAGTAGATGCAATAGCTGAAAGAGCTATTAGATGGTCATCACTAAGAATCAAAAAACGTGACCAGAAGAAATTAGCCATTACTGTATTTAGTTTTCCACCTGATAAAGGAAATGTTGGAACAGCTGCTTACTTAGACGTTTTTGGCTCTATTTATAGAGTTTTAGAAGAAATGAAGCAAAAAGGTTATGACATAAAAGATCTACCTAAGAATCCAAAAGAACTAATGGAGACATTAATAAATGATCCAGAGGCTTTACAGGGTTCTCCCGAATTATCAATAGCGCATCGAATGAGTGTAAAAGAATATGAACAATTAACTCCATATTCTGAAAGACTAGAGGAAAACTGGGGAAAGCCACCAGGAAACTTAAATAGTGACGGACAAAATCTTCTGATATATGGAAAAGAATTTGGGAACGTATTTGTAGGCGTGCAACCAACTTTTGGATATGAAGGTGATCCAATGAGATTGCTTTATTCCAGAAGTGCAAGTCCTCATCATGGTTTTGCCGCTTATTACACTTATTTAGAAAAAGTTTGGAAAGCAGACGCAGTTTTACATTTTGGAACCCATGGATCCCTTGAATTCATGCCTGGGAAGCAAATGGGTATGAGCGAGACTTGTTACCCCGATTCATTAATAGGAGGTCTTCCTAATCTTTATTACTACGCAGCAAATAATCCTTCTGAAGCAACAATTGCAAAAAGAAGAGGTTATGCCTCAACAATTAGTTATTTAACACCCCCTGCTGAAAATGCTGGACTCTACAAAGGTCTAAAAGAACTTGGAGAGTTAGTTGGTTCCTATCAACAATTACGAGAAAGTGGTAGAGGGATTCAAATTGTTAACGCAATAGTTGAAACATCAAAAAAATGCAATCTTGATGAAGATGTAAAACTACCTGAAAAAGATGCCTCCGAATTAGAAATAGATGAAAGGGATTTGGTAGTAGGAAATGTCTATAAACAATTAATGGAAATAGAAAGTCGTTTATTGCCATGCGGCTTACACACAATTGGTAAACCAGCTACAGCTGAAGAAGCAATCGCAACGTTGGTAAGTATCGCTTCTATAGAAAGAGAAGATGATGGAATCAGATCTTTACCAGGTTTACTGGCCGAATCAAAAGGAAAGACAATCGAGGAAGTCTATGAAGGTAATAACAAGGGAAAATTAGAAGATGTTGAACTTAATAAACTAATTACAGAAACTTCCAGAGAAGCTGTTGGTTCAATGGTTAAGTCTCTGACGGGGAGAGATGGGAGAGTGAATATGAAGAAGAATATCTGGACACTAATTGTTGAGTTTTTGAGAGGAATGGGTTTCTCAATACCATCACCATGGCAAGCAACGGCTAAGAAAGCGGGTTTTAAAAATGTAAATGTAGGGCAACTAGATAAGGTATTTGATTATTTGAGATTTTGCTTAGAGCAAGTATGTGCAGATAAAGAAATGGAGAGCCTTTTAAAAGCCCTTGATGGAGATTATATAATTCCCGGTCCTGGTGGAGACCCCATAAGGAACCCTGGTGTATTACCTAGTGGTAAAAATATTCATGCATTGGATCCCCAATCGATACCAACCGTAGCTGCCGTTGCTTCAGCCAAAGGTGTAGTTGACAAACTTATTGAGAGGCAGAAAGAGGAGCAAGGTACATGGCCTGAAACTATTGCTTGCGTACTTTGGGGTACTGACAACATCAAAACCTATGGTGAATCATTAGCTCAAATCTTATGGTTTGTTGGAGTAAAACCAAAACCAGATTCTGTCGGAAGGGTAAATAAATTGGAGCTCCTTTCTCTTGAGGAGCTAGGAAGACCAAGAATTGATGTTGTTGTTAACTGCTCTGGTGTTTTTAGGGATTTGTTTATTAATCAAATGGCATTAATAGACCAAGCTGTAAAAATGGCTGCAGAGGCAGATGAACCACTTGATCAAAATTTCGTACGAAAACATGTCTTAGAGCAGGCAGAAAAAGAAGGTAAAAGTATTAGGGAATCTGCAAGCAGAGTGTTCTCAAATGCAAGTGGAAGTTATAGCTCAAATGTTAATTTGGCAGTAGAGAATTCAACGTGGGAAGAAGAGAATGAATTGCAAGAAATGTACCTTTCAAGAAAAACTTTTGCGTTCAATGCAGATAATCCAGGTGAAATGAATCAGAACAGAGACGTTTTTGAATCAGTCATGAAAACTGCTGATGTTACTTTCCAAAACCTTGACTCTTCTGAAATATCATTAACCGACGTAAGTCATTACTTTGACTCGGATCCTACCAATTTAATTAAGAATCTTAGAGATGATGGTAAAGCTCCAAGTAGTTACATAGCTGACACAACCACAGCAAACGCTCAGGTCAGATCGTTAAGTGAAACAATTAGATTAGATTCGCGAACAAAATTACTTAATCCAAAGTGGTATGAAGGAATGCTTAAGTCTGGATATGAGGGTGTCAGGGAAGTTTCTAATAGACTTAATTACACATTAGGATGGAGTGCAACTAGTGGACAAGTTGACAATTTCGTATATGAAGAATCAAATGAGACTTTTATAAATGATCCAGAGATGAGGAAAAGGTTAATGGAGTTGAATCCTCATAGTTTTAGAAGAATAGTTGGTACTTTATTAGAAGTTAATGGAAGAGGCTATTGGGAAACATCAGATGAAAATATTGAACAATTAAAGGAACTTTATCAAGAAGTAGAAGATAGAATTGAAGGAGTTAATACAGAAGAGTAATAATATGTTAATTAATCGACTTAGTCATTATTACAACTTGGGAAATTTGTTTGATGTCATGAACTCTTAAAATATCAACACCAGCAGTCACACATCTAGCAGCTACTGCAGCCGTTCCAAATATTCTTTTAGTAGGGTCCGATTCATTAATAACTGAACCAATAAATCTTTTTCTAGAAGCGCCTATTAATACTGGATAATTCATAGAAACGAATTCTTCTAAATTTCGCAGCAGAGTTAAGTTCTGATCAACATTTTTAGCAAAGCCTATTCCAGGATCAATAATTATTTGTTCTTCTTTGATACCTTTGGATAATGCTAAATCAATTTGATTTGATAGTTCATTTTTTACATCTTGTACAACGTTTGAATATATAGCCAAAGAATCCATTGTCTTACTATTTCCACGACTGTGAGTCAAAACATAAGAAGAACCTCTATCAGCAATAACATTATAGATTTCAGGATCATGTCGACCACCACTAACATCATTAACCAAATTGACTCCAATATTTAATACTTTCTCAGCAACAGAATGATGAAAGGTGTCTACAGAAATTGGAATCTCGGGATGTAATATTTTTAGTTCTTTTATTAATGGAACTAATCTTTTAATCTCTATTTCAGGACCAACTTCATATGCTCCAGGCCGTGTGCTCTGTGCACCAATATCTAAAATATGTGCACCTTGTTTAATACATAATGATGCATGATTAATTGCAGAAGGTAAGTCAATATAAAGTCCTCCATCACTAAAAGAATCTTCAGTGATGTTTACTATTGCCATTAATAGGGGTTCTCGTTCCCAATGTTGTGGCAGGAAATTATTAGATTGATTCGTAGTTAGCAATTCTCGCAAAATTTGTAGGATCTAGTGAAGCTCCACCAACTAGTACACCATCAATATCTGACATAGACATAATCTCATCAATATTGTTTGATTTTACTGATCCACCATATTGAATTATCACGTCTTCGTAACCAATCCACTTGCGAATTAGTCCACAAATCCGATTAGCTTCATTGGCTTCACAAGTTTTCCCAGTACCAATAGCCCAAATCGGCTCATAAGCGACTATGAGACTGTTTACATCAATCCCTTCAAGGCCTTGATCAATTTGCCTACGAATAACCCTTTCGGCTTCACCCAGCTCTCTTTGCTGAAAAGTTTCACCCACACAAACAATTGGAATTAATTGATGATCTTGAGCTGATTGGGCCCTTTTATTAATTTGCTCATCACTCTCACTAAAATATTTCCGGGGTTCACTGTGTCCAACGATTGCACACTTAACAGAAAGCTCATTAAGCATTAGTGGAGAAACTTCAGCCGTATAGGCTCCACTATCTTCCCAATGAACATTTTGACTAGACAAGGAAAGATATTCACTTCTGTCCCTAATAAACTCAGAAACAGGGTATAGGGCTGTAAATGGGGGCGCAATAACAACTTCCCTATCTTTTTTGGGTATATCTTTTAATAGTGGGATTAATACTCGCATGTACTCAATAGCTTCGGTACATGTCATGTTCATCTTCCAATTCCCTGCAATGACCGGTTTACGCACGCTAGCTCCTCATTTTTCGCTCCTTGCCAACTTACGGCCTAGAGGATCAGAATTCGGAACAATGTATGTTTCATTTGCAAAAATAATTTGATCACCGTCAATTAATTTCCTACCTCGTCTATTTTCCACCATGCCATTTACTGATATCTTTCCTGACTTAATAATCATTTTGGCCTCACCTCCAGTCTGAACGACTCCAATAAATTTTAGAAATTGATCTAATTTCATTTACGTGCTTTTAAATTAAACATTGATAGTTTGATGGAATGAAACAAAAAAACAAAATAAATTTTATTTACCTAATAAGGAGACTCAGGGGACATTTGCCAATATTGCTACTGGGTGGCATAAGCATGTTTGTGTACGTAATTTGTTGGCCAATACTTGCATGGTTATCAGGAAAGTTAATACCGGCTATTGGACAAGGCAATACAAAACAAGTTCTAACCGTAATTATACAAGCTTTAATTATTTTTATTATTCAAAAGACTGCACAATATCTACAAGATAGTCTTATGGCAAAACCAGCATTAGCCTTAAGCCAAGATCTTCGAACAACATTATTCAGAAAACTTCAAAAGACTAATATCCTTTTTATTGAAAAGCTTTCATCTGGAGATATTGCATACAGACTCACTGAGGATGTTGATCGAGTTGGTGAAGTTATTTATAAAACTATTCAAGATACAACACCATCAATATTTCAATTATTAGCAGTATTTGGTTATATGATATTTATTGATTGGAATTTATCTCTTGCAACGATCATATTAGCCCCCTTAATAGCTTTGTTAGTAAGTGATTTTGGAGGAAAAGTATTAAAAGCATCTGAACAAAGTCAAAACAAAATAAGTTCATTAGCAGGTTTGCTTTCAGAGGCAATTCAAGGTCTACCAATGGTTAAGGCGTTTGCAGTAGAAGCTTGGTTGCAAGATGATTTTGATAAACAAGTTCAATTACACAAAGATGCAAAATATAAAATGCTTAAGCTAATAGCTCTTCAGCATCCAATAGTAGGAATAATAGAAATAATAGGTATTTTAAGTATCCTCACAATTGGAACTTATAGAATACAAACTGGTGGTATGTCTAACGAAGAATTTGCTAGTTATTTCACAGCGTTAGTGATGTTAATAGATCCAATTAGTCATCTTACAACTAACTATAATGAATTAAAGCAAGGACAAGCATCTCTAAGAAGATTAAATCAGATAACAATTAACCCACAAGAAATATTAACCTCAGAAACAGGTATCAAGCCAGAGAGAATTCAAGGAAAGTTATCATTTAAGAATGTATTTTTTTCTTATGACAGTGAGAACAATGTTCTTAATAATCTTAATTTAGATATAGATAATGGAAAAAAAATGGCGTTAGTTGGTCCATCAGGAGCAGGTAAAAGTACAGTATTTTCTTTAATACTAAAATTTATAGAGCCTTGCAATGGATCAGTATTTATTGATGGCTATAATTTAAACAAAGTAAATACCAATTACTTAAGAAGATTAATAGGTATAGTTCCACAAAAAACATTTATATTTTCTGGAACCATTGCAGAAGCGATAAGATTTGGAAGGTCCACAACAAAAGAAAATATAGTAAACGCTGCAAAAATTGCAAATGCTCATAATTTTATTGAAGAATTACCCGACGGTTATGAAACTTTTATTGAAGAAAGAGGTAGTAATCTTTCTGGAGGCCAGCTACAGAGAATATCAATTGCAAGAGCATTATTAGGAGATCCAACAATTTTATTACTAGATGAGGCTACTAGCGCTTTGGATGCAGAATCGGAAGAATCAGTTCAGAAAGGTCTTCAACAAGCAATGCACAAACGAACAGTCTTGATAATCGCTCACAGATTATCAACAATACAAAAGGCTGATAAAATAGCTGTGATTGAAAAAGGCAGAGTATGTGAGGTAGGTAACCATGAAGAATTATTTAACAGGCAAGGAAGATATAAGGATTTTTGCGATAAACAATTTATTAAGAGCTTTTAAAATGTAATTAATGCTATATTAATTTGAATATTATTAAATGAATGCCAAATACTCCATCAAATGAAAAGGAAGCAATATTAACATTCGAAGATAAAAAGTATGATCTTAAAAGCTTACCCCAAGAAGTACAAGAACTTATTAAAGGTATGCAAGTTGCAGATGCTCAATTAAGGATGCACGAGGACACCCTAAAAGTACTAGCTGTAGGTCGCCAACATCTTATTATGCAATTAAAATCAAAGCTCGAAGTAATTGATCCAATAAACTAACGTACTTAAAATCACATCAAAACAAAACAATACTTACTTGATAATAATAATTAGTAAATATACTTACAAATGAAAAACATTAAATAAGCTCAAGCACATAGCTGAAAAGAGACGCGACGTGAGAGAATCTAAAGAAAAAATAAAGGGAATGACATCTAAAGGCTATTGGCTTAAGCAGGCCAAAATCGAAAGTACAGCTCAATTCATAGAATACGTTAAAACGGTTGTTCCATGGCTTAGGTCAGTTGGCGGAACAATTATTGCTAAAGATGTAAACCAAAATTCAGATTTAAACGAATGGGATGGTGGGCAATTAGGAGTAATTGTTGAATTTGAGTCAAAAGCAGCAGCTCAACAAGCTTTTAATTCTTCTGAATTCCAAGAATACATAAAATATAGTGGAATTGAAAATCAACTATCATTATCAATAATTGGATAGCATAATTACTCATATTAATAAATAAAAAGAAAGTTAACTATGATAAGAGACTCCTCAATTCTGCAAAAAGGTCAAAGTTTAAGAGTTGAAATAAATGAAGTTAAAGATCGTCTGCCTCAAAATATTCTAGAACAAATTAGAAAGGAACCTATTGTCGAATTAGTGGGATATAAAATGGTAGATGGAAATGAATTTGGACTAGTGGTTAAACTTAATAACGGCGAGATAAACTGGTTTTTCGAAAAAGAGTTATCTGAAATAACTTAATTTATACCTGTAGCTTGGATATTATATTTCTTTTATAAACAAAAGATACATCATAAGGTAATAAATGGTTAATGACGTATATTGATCATAACTAATTGAAAAGACTATGCCTTATAACCAAATAAACGTAATACTTGGTGGACTTATCCATATCCCTATAATAATACTAATTCTAAAATTTATTGAAAGCAAATTTAATACAAGAAACTGGACGACCGAAGAACTAAATTACAATAAAATAATTTAGTACATTATTTTAAAGACTAATTTTATAATTTAAATATAAAAATAAGTACTAAAATAAATAATGAAAACTATTGTTATTACAGGAGCATCTGGCTCAGGAAAGTCCTTTTTAACTAATACTTTGTCTAAATTATTTAATAATTCAATAGTAATTAGAACAGATTCATATTATAAGGATAATTTTTTTATCCGATTTATATCAAAATTTCTATATGATATTTATGATAGACCTTTTAGTATTAAGAAAAAAGAAATAATGAAGACAATTAAATCTGTATATAATAAAGATAGCATAATATCATTTTATAAATATGACTTCAAGAGAAAAAATTCCTTACACTCAAAAAGATCGATTAAATATAATGAAAGCAATCAATTTCTAATATTAGAAGGAATATTCGCTCATAGATTAGATTTAAACTATCAAGAGACGATAAATATTGTATGTGTAGAGCAAAAAGAACTTTGTTTTAAAAGAAGATTAAAAAGAGATTTGCAAGAGAGAGGTAGAGACAGTAGAGAAGTTTATAAAAAATTTAATAAATCATGGTATTTATTCAATGAGAATATACAAAGCTATTTGAATAACTATAAGGTAATGTCAATAAATCCATTAGATATGATTTCGTATAATAAATTAGTTTTAAAATTACAAAAACAAAAAAATAACTAGGAAAAATAATTGATTTACTTCTCTTAGTTATTTTTTAATATTAAAATTTGAAGTTCTTACTTTTTAACCTCTGGTGCATTCATACCATCGTAGTCAGGTCCAACCATTAATCCTACAATTGCAAATAATGCAATTGATGCAACTCCAACAAGAACTGCTGTTGGGGCTGGAGTACTAGTTAGGCCAGCAAATAACAAATTACCCATAAATAGAAATAAAGCTAATTATAAATAGCAGAAAAAGGAATCAATTATTTAATTAGTAACTGGTTTTAAACCAAAAACTCAAAAATAGACTTTTTGATACACACATATGAAACTATTGTTTAAATGCCATAAGATATTCTATACAGATTTACTTGCAAATCGTACACATAAGATTTAAAAAATAAATCCGATAATAATCATTTCAATAACATATGATTATTTTAAAACACAAAAAAGTGGGTAAACATTAAAAACATATCAACCCACTTAAGTTATCTAGATAATCTAATTATTTAGTTGTATTAGGATCATTAAAACCATCGTAATCAGGGCCAACTACGACAGCCATAATTCCAAATAGAGCCATAAAAGCGATACCTATGATTGGAGCAGTAGGAGCTGGTGTACTAAGCAGTCCAGCGAAAGTTAAAGGAAGCATGTTCTTTAGTAAGACTCAATACTAATAACAGTCATCAGGGAATATGACCATTGATATATTAATTTGTAACATTAAGCTCAAGTCAAAGTAAGCTATGACTAGGTTTGGCAATAGAATCATGAAGTAGTCTCGATTAATCTCAAATTTATGAAAAATACCCACTCTGTTGTTTGTTGAACAGATTGATAGTTTTAAAAATAATAAAGAAAAAGAAGAAAAATATTATTTAATAGTGAATTAACTACAAAAAAATATAAAAAGAGCTAAAACTATTTGCTAATATAAGATAATAAATGAATTTTCAAAGTGTTGAAGTGATTTCTAACTTACGTCCAGTAACACCAGTTGATGAATTTGAACAAGCTTGTATAAAAGCTGAATTAAATAATAAAGAACAAAAGATTATTGATCACATTAGATATGTTGGTGTATTTAATCAACCGTCACTTACTAAAGATCTAAAATTAGATTCGAAGCCACCAATATTATCAGTGCTATGTGAAATTTGCAGGAAGATAGGTAACAATATGCCTGAGCATTTTAGTAGCGTTAGAAAATGGTCAAAGGAAATTAATGAGCATAAAGTAAAATGGGACGGAGACTTAGTCTGTACACTGGCATGGAATAATGATGGAGAGAGATTATCACCAGAAAATGGCACCTGCTTATACCATACATTTGCAGTACACAAAGAATTATTTCAAGGTTTAGATTAAATTTCTAATTTAAGTAAATGGTTATCCCTGATATGGGTACTCAAATGAAAAATTATTAATACCTAACTCTTCTGCTGAATATTCAAGCATTAAACTATCTGATTCTATTTTGGAATGGAAGCTTTTAATTTCTTCGGATACTTCTCCTGAAAGAGGAATGCCGTCGATAACATCAAAGATCATGTTTTGTCTATCAATTCATGCAAGAACTTCATTTGCCATAATGATCAAAATTAGAACTAATTTATACATAGCCAATATTTAAAATCTATAAAAGCAAATAAATCTTCCTTTACAAAAAAACAAGAAATAGTAATAACATCAACTGATCTACGTAAAAATTTGACTTAAATCAAAGTTGTTAGCACCATCATCCAAAAAAAAATCAACAACTTTACATAAATTCACTTATGATTTAATTTCTTGTATGAGTTGATTTAGATCGTGCTTGAACAAGGAGAAACTAACAAGTCAGAATTAAAAAAAATTCCAGTTATAGCCGTGACAATGGCAACAGGCCGTCAAGGAACGGGAGTTGTCAAAGAACTAAGTCAAACAAATAAATACAAAATACGTGCAATCACCAGAGATCTAAAAAGTTCAAAAGCTCAAAAGATAGGTAGTTTAAACAACGTTGAATTATTCAAGGGAGATTTAATGGATCCTGAAAGCCTTAATAAAGCTTTTGAAGGAGTAGACGTTATTTTTGGAAATACAACGCCTACAAAGGGATGGAAAATATTTAGAGGAAGTATCGTAAGGTCTTATGAAATGGAACAAGGTTTTAACTTGATAAATCAAGTTAAAATTGCATACGAGAAAGGTCAACTAAATCATTTTATATTTAGTTCAATCAGTAAAGCAAAAAATCCTCTAAAAAATGATCTTGCACCAGGACATTTTACGAGTAAATGGGATATTGAAGATTATGTCGAAAAATTAGATCTTAAACAAATTACTACTGTATTAAGACCAGTTAGTTACTTTGAGAACTTTGAGAATAAATTACCTGGATATTCTATATCTAAGAAAATATTCCCTGGAATAGTCGGCAAAGATTTCAAGTGGCAAACAATAGCAGTAGAGGACATTGGAAAATGGGTAAGAGGTGTTCTATCAAAACCAAATAAATATAAAAACCAATCTATCAATATCGCAGGAGAAGAACTCACTGGACGAGAAATGGCGATGACATTACAGAGAATAGTTGCTTCTGAAGGGATTCAAACTAATTATGTAATGATTCCACGAGTAGCAATAAAGATGTTGGAATATGACATAGGTGTGATGGCAGATTGGATTGAAAGGACAGGGTATGGAGCTGATATGAATAAACTTCAAACAATTCAGAAAGAGTTAGATATTGTTCCTACATCTCTAAATGAATGGCTCATAGCAAAACTTGAACAACAGAAGAAGACAAAAAGTTCATGGTCAAGACAGTGGAAAGAGTCTCAATGGAAACTACAATGGAATAAATAATAAAATTGATCTAATAATTTAAATATAAACTTACAAACCATTCATCTCTATTGATTCTGCTATGGATCTAAGCAGTTCAACAATTTCACTTTGATCACAATCAGTATCCTCCTTAAGCTCGATACAGATATCTCTAATAGAAACATTAGTAGACCACCAAATGCCAGAAGTCTCTGTATCGTCAAAATTAAACTTGGACATTAGATTAAATTTGAGACCACACTATGAAATTTTTTGAGGATCAATAGAAGAATTATCCAAAGCTTTCAATTCATCTGGCAAGTCCATATCTAAACTTTCTAATAATTTCTTTAAAAGTATTTTATTGCTTATTTGATTTTTGCCAGATCTAACATTAAAAATTAAATAAATGAGAGAGCAAATGGATATAAGTATAAAAAAGGAATATAAAAAAGTACTGTTGATCATTCAATAAACTTATAATATTTTTTATATTCATACCAAATCGGATAAAAATCAATAGAAGTTAAAAAATAATAAAAAAATGGCAAAACAAACACAATCGGAGCTCAAAACGAATAAAATATTAAGTATTTATAACTAGCAGTTATGGCTCTGTAGAACGGATCTGATGAATGAATAAATCTGAAAAGGATAGAAAAAACTCAATAATTTTATAACATAAAAGCAATTAGACTATATTAATTTATAAGATAATTTTTTATTATTTGCATCTACATTAGAAAAAACAATAAAAAACGTTTTAATATAGTTTTTAATTATTATAAGAATTATGCTTACTAACATAAGTTATATATTTTTAATCTCTGCGCTCTTAATTTTTGGTGGGTGGGCGTTTAAAGCTTTGATCTCATTAGCTGAAGGGAAACCTGTAGAAGTAAATCTAAAAAATCCTCTAAATTTAAAAGCAAGATGGCCGAAAGAATCTAAAGATAAATAAATAATTATCTACGAACTAAAACATACAGTTTCCATTACGTGATAAAGGCTTTTGTTCAATTATCATTAATGAAATATTTATAATGCTTAAACCAAATAAAGATGCTTGAATCCTTAGATCCATTCCAACAACTTTTATTAGGTGTATCTAGTGTAGGAGTACTAATGATAGTTTTAGTAATTTTCCTTACAGCAAGTCCTAACTTTGAAAACACAGATAGATTAAAAAAGATCTTAGAATTTTTTGAAAAAAAGAATTAAATTCGTTATCAAAGGAGTACCAAAATATTTTCCATACATTTATATAAAAATACAATTGATAGTTTTTCTAATATTTTCAAAGGATAACTTATTCAGATAATCCTTTACATCATAAGTAAAGTTAATAATAAATATTTTTTTAAGGATGTTAAAGGAATTATTGGACAATAACAAATACTTGATTTGTGCAGGATTAAGTACTTTATCTCTCTTATTCACTTCAATCTCAATTACATCCGTATCAAGGTCTGTTAAGGAGATATCAACTGAATTGGAACCAATTTCGGCCTGGGCTGACTCTCAAAATGAATGCATAACAAAAACATTTCGCATCGACGGGAAGAATACGCAAGGAATGCCTTCAAAGGTTTGGAGTTGTAATGGAGGAGGACAGTAACGTTAAGGCTTTACATCTAAGGCTTAGGACTCTCCCCATCGCTTTCCAATTTCAAATCCCCATTGCTTCGCAAGTTTAACTACTTCATTATGTGTTTTAGAACGTATAAATAATTTATACTTTTCAGGTGAATTATTAATTAACTCAACCAATTGATTTAATTGATCAATTTTGAATAGAAACATTTCATAATCTTTTTTTGACATTTTAATTTAATATTAAACATATTAAAATTAACAATTAAGATTGAGAATGGTTGGGTTGTTTCCAAACATATCTATCAATACTATAATCTTTCTTTACTGCAATACAATTAGTAGCTATATGCCAAAGAGACTTGTGAATCGGAGTGGGATTGTATAGGTATACTTTAGGAAATTTATTTTTCAATATTCTCGTTGCAAGTCTTGCATGATAGTGAGGTACTGTTGGTTCAATATGATGAATAGCGTGAGTAGAACCTATTGAGTGATGAAGAAAATCAAATATTCTCCCATAGGGTCTATCTATTGATAAGAAGGCTCCTCTCATGTAGGAAAATTGGCTAGCACCAAGATGCGGAACATCAGTATCTGTATGATGTAGCCATGTATATATAACTAGCCAAATATTAACAACAATTAGAGGGCCTAAATATAGACTGACCATAGAATTAAGTCCAAAAATTAAAGACCAAGTGCTCAATAAGAGCAGCATAAAAACAATTCCCCAGTCTGATATCCATACCTTTTTTGCCCATATGGATGGCCAAAGTTTTTTTGAGAATGGAGCTGTTGGCCAGAAATGATTACTGGTCCCATAGCTAGGTCCACCTGTTTTGCCAAATAGTAAGTATGCTGGCCATCCAAGAATCAAGTGAAGAAATAGTTGATTAAATCCATACAGAATTTTACCTAAAAATAAAGATGACTCCATTTCAGTCTCTCCACCCATTTTTTCAGACTTGCCATCTCCTGAGATCACTACAGGAACATGAGTCTCTCCATTAGTTATGTGATTAGTAAAAGCATGATGAACAGCATGTGATCTTTGCCATGAAAAGTATGGAACTAATAAAAAAGAATGAAGACAATATCCAACCAGTGTTTCTAATTTACGATTATCAGAAAATGCACCATGTCCACATTCATGAGCTAGAACCCATAACCCCATTGAAGTTGTTCCAGAGAAAATTGCATATAAAATCCAAATGGGAATCATCTCTTTAGTAAGAGGAATACAGAGACCTAGCAAAACAACAAAAATCTGAATGACAACTGACCTAGACAGATAAAAAAGAGATCTATTCGTCTGGCGAGTGAAACAATGCCTTGGTATAGCTTCTCTAACTTCTTTCCTAGAGGGTATATCATCCAGTGAAATTTCTAACGCTTTCCCATTTAGACCAGAAGGAAGAAAAGTCCTATTGTTATTTTCGTTATTGACCCTCTCGAATCCAGTAAACAAACTTTTTTCCAATTTTTATAACATGATTAAGCTTCACATTAGACGTTAATCTTAAAGATTGCTATGAGGCTATAGGAATTTCTAACTTTCATAAAAATTGTTCTTGAATGCAGCTTAATATCAAATTAAAATCCATACCAGTCGCTTGAATATCAAAGATAAAAGAAACTATAAATTCATAAAAAATACTAATACATACAAAATTTAGCTATTCCTACTTTCTGGATATTCTACCGATCCATCATCCTTTCGAACGGGTTTTGAATATAGCACTCTTAATAATCCTTTCGTATCCATATTAGGACTAGTTATAAAAAAGCTTATAAGAAAGAAACCACCAAACAAAACTAATATAATTACAAGGGGCAAATTAAGGCCCATTTCTGAAAATGATAATAAGAAGAGATACATTCTAGGCTCAACTAAATAAGTATATTAGTTTTAATATTAAACGATTTCATAAAAAGAAAAAAAGTAAATGAAAGAATTTATTTATAATTGAATTTTTCCATAGGGAATCTCAACAATATCCTTGTTATCCAGAAATACGTTATATGTATTTTTATTATTTTTAAAACTAACATTTTTAAATGGTTTACCGTCAATAAAGTGCATAGCTGATCCGCCTTCAATAGAAATGCAATTAGTTACTTTTCCTTCAAGTAGTATTTTTTTTACATAAGGAATACGTGAAGGTTCCTCGTCATAATGAGGGCAACAAGTCCCATTAATAAAGTTTAAACAAGGTAAGATTCTTAATTCATTATCCCATGAGTCAGTAATACCACTTGTAAACCAACAAATTGCTCCAGCACTTACACCGCTCATAATCACTCCATTATTGTAGGCATCATTAAGTAATTCACTCATCCCCCAATCATTCCAAATCGCAAGCATGCTTTTTGTATTGCCACCACCAACAAATACAATATCTTGTTCCATAATATGTTTTTTTATATTGGTAGTTCTTTTGAAAAATTCAATGTGACTAGGTATACACCTTAGTTGAGTAAAAATCGAATAAAAACGAACTATATAGCTATCATTATCACCAGTTGCTGTTGGTAAGAAGCAAATCTTTGGAGTTTTTTTATCTGAAGTATTAAGTAAATATTCATCGATTAACTGAGATGAATTATTCCGACCAAAGCCACCACCACCTATTGCGATAATATGTTTTTTCAAAAGCAAAAATATTACTTTTTATATAATACAGCGAATAAATAGATAAAACAAAAAATTATCTAAATATTAAAAAACATAATTTTAATTTAATAAAATCTAAAAATTACCATGGAATAACACTCGTATCCCAGGCTAAAAAATTACCAGAATCTGATGGTTTTTGCGCAGAAATAATATTAATCAAATATTCAGTTGATTGATCAGGAGAGAAAAGTTTATCTTTAGGAACAGCAGATTGAAAAGGTTTTGATAATTTTGTATCACAAGTACCTGGATGCAATATGGATACAATTGACAAAGGAAACTTACGACGCCACTCAATACTGAGTGTTTTTAAAAATTGGTTCTGAGCAGCTTTAGAAGCCCTATATGAATACCAACCACCAAGTCTATTATCACCAATACTACCTACGCGTGCACTCAAACTTGCATAGGAGAATGGGAGTTCTGGTCTAATAAATTTTTCTATACTTTTAGCAATCAAAATGGGGGCAATAGAATTAATAGAAAAATTCTTGATAATATTTGGACGATTCACATGTGCAAGTCTCTTTTCAGGTTTTAAATGACTTGAGTGAAGAAAACCACTTGTATTTATGACTAGACGAAGCGGCTTCTTAAGTAGTGAAATTTTGTCTTCAAAAGTTTTAAATGAATTATCATCCTCTAAGTCTAAATATATCCCATTTTGACTTTTAAGATTTCTACCACAGACAATAACATCCAGCTTTGGCGATACAGTCTTCAAATAATCAGACATACATTTACCAATATCTCCAACGCCGATAATTAGAGCAATACCTTCCCAATCTCGGATTTTCATGATATTAAGAGATTAAATTCAATACTAGAGAAATATTTTTATAAACGAGAGGTATAAACAAACTACATTTATCTACATTATTTATCTAATATAATAATTGAAAGTATATAATGATAAAAATATACTGATTTTATGGAAAATGACTGGTTATATGAATTTCAAAAATATTTAAAGAA
>QBVH01000024.1 GCA_003284445.1 Prochlorococcus sp. AG-311-D23
TTTGAATAACTTCTCCAGTTTTAGTACTTGCAAATATTTGAATCAGCATTGATACTTCAAATGATAAATATTGTCCAACAGTTCTCTATATTCACTAAAGAGAATTGAATTTCCTTAAAGGAGAGAATCATATGGGAAAGGCTAAAAAAGTTGTTTTGGCTTATTCAGGAGGGGTCGATACTAGCGTTTGTATTCCTTACTTGAAGAAGGAGTATGGAGTTGAGCATGTTATTGCTTTTGCAGCAGATCTTGGACAAGGTGATGAGTTGGACGAAATCAAAAAAAAGGCTATTTTAGCAGGAGCCTCAGAATCACTAATTGGCGATTTAGTAAAGCCTTTTATTGAGGATTTTGCTTTTCCAGCAATTAGGGCTAATGCTTTGTATCAAGGAAGATATCCTCTTTCAACGGCATTAGCTAGACCATTAATTGCAAAAAAGCTCGTTGAAATTGCAAGGGAATTAAATGCTGATGGTGTTGCTCACGGGTGTACGGGCAAAGGCAATGATCAAGTTCGTTTTGATGTGACAATAGGAGCTTTAGCGCCTGATTTGCAATTGATCACACCAGCGAGGGAATGGGGTATGAGTCGTGAAGAAACGATTGCGTATGGGGAAAAATATGGAATAGTTCCTCCTGTAAGTAAAAAAAATCCTTACTCAATTGATTTGAATCTTTTGGGGAGAAGTATTGAAGCCGGTCCGCTTGAAGATCCTTTTGAGATGCCATTAGATGAAGTTTTTGGTATCACTTCATCCATTGCTGATTCACCCAACGAGCCTGAGATTGTCGATATTTTGTTTGAAAATGGTTATCCAGTTGCAATTGATGGAGAACTAATGGAGCCAGTGTTATTGATCAAAAAGGCTAATAGCCTTGCAGGAAAGCATGGTTTTGGACGTTTGGATATTATTGAAGACAGAGTAGTTGGAATAAAAAGTCGCGAAATTTATGAAACACCAGGATTGCTTCTATTAATTAAAGCTCATCAAGAAATGGAAAGTTTAACTTTACCTGCTGACTTATTAGATACTAAGTCTAGACTGGAAAGACAGTGGGCTGACTTGGTTTATAAAGGTTTCTGGTTTAGCCCTCTAAAAGAATCTTTAGATGGATTTATTAATTATTCTCAAAAACAAGTAAATGGAACAGTGAGAGTTAGGCTTTTTAAGGGTAATGCTGATGTTATTGGTCGCAAGTCAAAAGAAAATAGCTTGTATATCTCGGATATGTCCACTTACGGAAGTGAAGATAAGTTCAATCATAAATCAGCTGAAGGATTTATTTATGTATGGGGATTGCCCAGTCGAATTTGGTCTTGGATAAACAAGTAAAATAATCTACTTTTGAATATTATTTAGCTTTTATATTTATTCCTTAGAGTCTTATTGCTTCTCTTCTTTGGCAGGTGATTCAGTTTTGTCTTCGGTAGGTTTTACTTCTTCCTTTTCAGTTTTGTCTTCAGTAGGTTGTACTGCTTCTTTTTCTGTTTCGTCTTCTTTAGAAGTGGATTTTGGAGTTGGTAAAGGACCATCTTGTTTCACAGTGAGGTAGCGAATAACGTCCTCACTTAACCTCATGGCTCTCTCTAAGGTTGCAACTTGTTGGCCATTTCCTTTGTGACTCAATTGCACATATATTCCCTCTTTATGTTTTGCAATTGGATAAGCAAGTCTTCTTTTTCCTCTCATTTGACTATCTAATACTTCAGTTCCAGACTTCTCAAGGATCTCAGTATATTTTTTTAAATGGCTATCAACTTCTTCTTCCGGTATGTCCGGACGAAGAATGTACATGGTTTCGTAATAGGGTTTTTCAGACATAAATGAGATTTCCGACTAGGACTGTATGGCTCATTAAGAGCGACGGAATATTAATCTTATACTGAAGTGGTCACTTTCACAATTGCATTTTTGTTGCTTGGCTTATTCCAGGTAGATTCGGCTCATTGCCTTGTGTGCAAGACCAAACAGAATAAACAATCATTGACAAAATTCCGATTAATAAGGAACTAGAGAAAGTTCTGATAATTAATGAATTTGAAAAAGGACTAAAAATAATTTCAAAAATAAAACTAATTATTATTACTCCAATATTTATTAACAATGATTGAAGTGCATTAAAACGTAAAAAGTAAGATACTTTACTATTTCTTACTAGACCGAAAAAGATAGCTAAAAATATTAATAAATTTCCAAAAGGTATTGATCTTTCAATTAATATTATTGGAATTGCAGGGATTTGAATGATTTGAATAAAAGGATATTTTATATATAAATGATTACCAAAGATAAGTGAATCAGACCATGGAATCATATATAGAAGAACTCCTAATAATCTCGCTCCTAGTGAAGGCATAACCAATTATATTTCTTTTAGATTAAACCATTAAATGTTTTTCCGCAGATGACTTCATTGTCTGAACCGGTACGTCATGAAAACCACTCCAAAGTCTTATTGAAAAAGCTCCTTGTTCGACAAGCATATCCAAGCCGTTAATTGTAAAACAATTTTTTTGTTGTCCAATTTTTAACCAGTTCGTTGGTTTTGGATTATAAATCAAATCGTATAAAATAGTTTTGTCAGACAGACAGTCCCATATTTCATGACCAAGAGGAACATTTTTTTGTTTGCTATTACTGCCATTCATCCCTATTGGAGTTGTATTAATAATTAAATCGGCTTCTTGTATATATGGTGAAACATCTAATTTTGTATTGTTAATACTTTTAATTGATATATCTCTTTTTGACAAGAAATTACGAGTGCTTTTTACAAATATATTTAAATTACTTTCGTTCCTACTAATTATTGTTACTTTTTTAATATTGAAACTACTTAATCCCATTACTACTGCTCTAGCACTCCCTCCGCAACCGATTACAACCACACTTTTATTCTTTAAATTATGTTCTTTTAATGGTGTTAAGAATCCTTGTACATCAGTATTAGCGCCTATCCATTGATTATTTTTTTCAGGTATGAGTGTATTAACTGCTTGGATATCATTTGCAATTTCAGTTAACTTATTGCAAGCTTTCAACACTTCTTGCTTGTGAGGAATAGTTATATTTAAGCCTTTGAAGCCTAAATGCCTTAATGCTTTTGTGACTTTTTCTAGATCCTTACTTTCGCAAGGCATGGCAACGTAACACCAGTCAAGTCCCATTTCTTCGTATGCGGCGTTGTGCATAACTGGGGATAGTGAATGATTTACTGGTTGTCCAAGAAGTCCTACTAGACTAGTTTTTCCAGTGATAGTACTCATTTTTGATGATGTTGATTCAAATTTGCTAAGAGACTGTTCGGGAACCACGCCTCGCCTCAAATAGGATTCACTGACGAGGATGTGTCCTAAAGAAAGGAATTAGGAGCTACTCACCCATGGGGAAGGTTGTTGGAATCGATCTAGGAACTACAAATAGTTGTGTTGCTGTCATGGAAGGCGGTAAGCCTACTGTAATAGCAAATGCTGAAGGATTTAGAACAACTCCATCTGTCGTTGCTTATACAAAAAATCAAGATCAATTGGTTGGACAAATTGCCAAACGCCAAGCGGTGATGAATCCAGAAAATACTTTTTATTCTTCAAAGAGGTTCGTTGGTCGTAGAGTTGATGAAGTAAACGATGAATCAAAGGAAGTTAGTTATGGAGTTGAAAAAGCAGGCTCCAACGTCAAAATAAAATGCCCAATACTTGATAAGCAATTTTCTCCTGAAGAAGTCAGTGCTCAAGTTTTAAGAAAACTTTCTGATGATGCAGGTAAGTATTTGGGTGAAACAGTTACTCAAGCAGTTATTACTGTCCCTGCTTACTTTAATGATTCACAAAGACAAGCAACTAAAGATGCTGGAAAGATTGCAGGCTTAGAAGTTCTTAGAATTATTAATGAGCCAACTGCAGCTGCTTTGGCATACGGTTTAGATAAAAAGAGCAATGAAAGAATTTTAGTTTTCGATCTGGGTGGAGGCACTTTTGATGTATCTGTTTTAGAAGTTGGAGATGGAGTTTTTGAGGTTCTCTCTACTTCTGGAGATACTCATTTGGGTGGAGACGATTTCGATAGAGTAATTGTTGATCACTTGGCTTCTACATTTAAAGGTAATGAAGGCATTGATTTACGGCAGGATAAGCAAGCACTTCAACGCTTAACTGAAGCAGCTGAGAAAGCTAAAATAGAATTATCAAATGCTACTCAAAGCGAAATAAATCTTCCATTTATTACTGCTACGCCTGAGGGACCTAAACATCTTGATTTGACTCTTACAAGAGGAAAATTTGAGGAGCTGGCTTCAAACCTTATTGATCGCTGCAGAGTTCCTGTAGAGCAAGCCTTGAAAGATGCAAAATTATCTACTGGTGAAATAGATGAAATTGTTATGGTTGGAGGCTCTACCAGGATGCCAGCTGTTAAAGAGTTAGTAAAGAGAGTAACTACCAAGGATCCAAATCAAACAGTTAATCCAGATGAAGTAGTAGCTGTTGGAGCAGCTATTCAAGGTGGAGTACTTGCTGGAGAAGTTAAAGATATTTTGCTACTTGATGTAACTCCATTGTCACTTGGGGTTGAAACTTTAGGTGGCGTGATGACAAAAATGATTTCAAGGAATACTACTGTTCCAACTAAGAAAGCTGAAACTTACTCAACTGCAGTTGATGGTCAGACCAATGTAGAAATTCACGTCCTACAAGGCGAACGTGAGATGGCTTCTGATAATAAAAGTCTTGGAACCTTCCGTTTAGATGGAATTCCTCCTGCTCCTCGAGGTGTGCCGCAAATTGAGGTAACTTTTGATATCGATGCGAATGGAATTCTGAGTGTCAATGCAAAAGACAAAGGCAGTGGTAAAGAGCAAAGTATCTCAATTACTGGAGCATCGACGTTGTCGGATAACGAAGTTGATAAAATGGTAAAAGACGCAGAAAAGAATGCTTCTGCTGATAAAGAAAAGCGTGAAAAAATTGATATTAAAAATCAAGCTGAAACACTTGTTTATCAGGCTGAAAAACAAATTAGTGAGCTTGGCGATAAAGTTGACGAAGCAGCAAAAGCGAAAGTTGAAGAGAAACGCGTCAAGTTGAAAGAGGCAACCGAAAAAGATGATTATGAAACTATGAAAACTTTAGTTGAAGAACTTCAGCAAGAATTGTATTCACTAGGAGCTTCTGTATATCAACAAGCAAATGATGCTTCTCAAGCGGCTGAAGGTCCTAACACTGACAGTAAAACTGATGGAGATGATGTTATTGATGCTGACTTCACCGAGACAAAATAAATAGACAAATTAATATTATGGGCCCTCTATTTGAAGTCCAATCCATTCGGCGCAAGCAGGAGCTAACAAAACACCATTTCTGTAGTGACCTGTATTAATTAATAAACCTGGCTCTAAGTGTTGTAATAACGGAGCAGGTTCATTAATTGGTCTAGCTCTTATTCCGCTCCATTCACGGCTTGTTTTTGCATTAACCATCCATTTCGGAGCTCTATTTTTCAAATCTAACATTTCTTGTTTAGCTAATTGGCTTGGTTTAGTACATCTTTCGATAGTTGCTCCTATAAGCATATGATTGGGTTTATGGTGTATAAAGTTTATAGATTGATAACTTAGTATTGCAGGCCATTTTTTCCAATTCGACATTTCTTTTTTTAATTCTAATTCAATAACTTGTCCTAATATTGGTTCTAAAAGTATTTCATGTCCTAATGATTTTAATAATTTTCCAGTATTTAATGCAGAACAAATGACGATATAATCTTGATTAATAGATTGATTATTTGATAAATTTATAGTCCAGCTTTTATCAAGTAAATTATTATTTTTACTTATGCTAATAACACTTTTGTCGATTTTGTTTATCCTGATTTGATCAAGACTGTGCATGAATGACTTGATTAATTTTATCGGATTTAATCGACCATCTTCATGAGATATTAATCCCCCTATTAAAGTTGTTTCAAATATAGAATTCCAGTAACTTAAAGAATTCTTATCTAAAAGTTCAATTCCATATTTTTTTTTATTATTACTTAATTCAATCATAGATTGATATTCTTTGTCTGAACTTGCTAATTTAATTAATGGTTTTTCAAGTATACAATCTGTCTCAGAATAGTTTATTTGACCAAGCCATTCTTTCCATAATGTCATGCTTTTATTTCTCAGTAAAAAAGCTCTTCCTTTTGATCTTTTGTAGATATTTCCCATGAGAACACCCAAGCTAGCTTGGGTGCCATTCTTTGGATTTAAATTATTTATTTCTGAATTTAATGTTGGATCAATTAAATTTACTTGATAACCTTTTCTTCCTAGGTGAAACGCAGTTGTAATTCCTGCAATCCCACTACCAATAATTGAGATCTCGATGTTTTTTTTTTCTGCTTTTTGGCTATTCATTTGCACAGATGCTATAAATTTAGCTTGTTAATTTTCAATGAGTGGTCTAAAAAAGAGAATAGTTTAAGGATATAGCTTTAGTGAGCATCAAAACAGTGATTCTGCAGTTCATTTGTCCTGATAAGCCAGGACTTGTAAGTGATTTGGCAAGTTGGATAGCAAGTAAAAATGGCAATATTAGACATGCTGATCACCATACAGATGCAGACGCAAAATTGTTTCTCAGTCGCATTGAGTGGGATTTAGATGGATTTCTGCTTGATAAAAACGAAATCAAATCTGAAGTGATCTTACTTGAGCAACGATTGAAGGGAAAAGCAGTCTTGAACTTCTCTGATGATTTTCCTAATGTTGCAATATTTGTTAGTAAGCAGAGTCATTGTTTGGTAGATCTTTTATGGAGAGTTAAGGCAGGCGAATTATGTATGAATGTTCCTTTAGTTATCTCAAACCATTCAGATTTAGAGGAAATTTGTTCAAGTTTTTCTATTCCTTTTAAGCTTATAAAAGTGGATAAGAATAATAAAGCAGATTCTGAAAGTAAAATTTTAGATTTACTAAATGAGTATAAAGTCGATCTAGGGGTTTTGGCTAAATATATGCAAATTTTAAGTAGTTCATTTTTAGAGAAGTTTCCACATCTCATCAATATTCATCATTCTTTTCTTCCTGCTTTTAAAGGTGCTCAACCATATCATCAAGCTTGGGATAGAGGGGTAAAATTAATCGGCGCAACAGCGCATTATGTTACTAAGGATCTTGATGCTGGTCCTATAATTGAGCAGACTATATCTAATGTGAGTCATCGTGATGAGGTATCAGATTTAATAAGAAAGGGTAGAGATTTGGAGCGAGTCGCTTTAGCAAGAGCTTTAAGATTGCACTTAAGAAGACAAGTTATTGTTTATAGAGGTAGAACGGCTGTATTTACATGATTAAAAATGCTAATTTACTAAATTTAAATTATAATTTTTTAGGCAATATTGGCTGGACCTGTTTTCAATTAGGTCTATTTTTTTTGCCTTCCAGCGCGTTAATGTCTTGTGTATTTTTGCTTGTAGCTCTCGTTGAAGGAAGTTTTAAAAGAAAGGATATCTATTGGAGGGAATATTGGAATTACCCGTTAGTATTTGCTACTTTTTTGATGATAATTGGTTCCATTCGATCTCATACCGGATGGCTGGCTTGGCTGGGTCTTTTTAATTGGTTGCCATTCTTTTGGTGTTTTTGGGGCTTGCAACCATTTTTACTAACTCCTGAAAGAAGAAAAAAATGTGCTTCTTGGCTTGTATTGGGAAGTCTTCCTGTTTTAATAACAGGATTTGGTCAGTTATGGCTTGGATGGGAGGGGCCTTGGCAGATTTTTGATGGTTTAATAATATGGTTTATTTCTCCAGGAGGAGAGCCTCTAGGCAGATTGTCTGGGTTGTTCGATTACGCGAATATTGCTGCTGCCTGGTTATCGGGCGTATGGCCATTCTGTTTGGCTTCGGTTCTCCATCCTTTTATTCTTGGAAGAAACCGTGTTGTGCCCTTTGCTCTTTTAATTGCTTTTATTTCAGGAATGATTTTGACTGACTCTCGAAATGCATGGGGTGCAATTTTTTTAGCTTTACCATTAGTTTTTGGTTCAGCGTCCTGGAGTTGGTTAATCCCTGTAATGCTTATTTGCCTTCTTCCAGTGATTATTGCGGTTTTACCATTTTTTGATTTTGGGATTCAACAATTTGCAAGGAGTATTGTTCCTGAATCTATTTGGATGAGACTAAATGATATGCAATTCGTTGAGACAAGACCTTTTGAATCAACACGTATTGGCCAATGGAAAATAGCTTTTAACTTAATTTTTGAAAAACCATGGTTGGGTTGGGGGGCAGCTGCTTTTTCAATTATTTATCCTTTAAGGACAGGCTTATCTCATGGCCACTCTCATAATTTGCCTTTAGAATTAGCAATTAGTCATGGAATAATAGTATCTTTTTTAATCAATATATTTGTGTTTAGCTTATTATTAATTTCTTCCTTTAAGAGAATATTTAATAATTTAAATCTTCAAAAAAATATAATAATAGATCGAGCTTGGTGGACTTCGACTTTAATTCTTATTTGTTTTCATGCAACAGATATTCCATTATTTGATAGCAGAATAAATATCTTAGGTTGGATATTATTGATAGGTCTTAGATGTATGATCTATGATTCAACAAGCTACAATAATTCATCAAGACAATTTAAAAAAGTATTATATTAATTCTCCTTCTTCAATTGTAATTTGTCTTTCATAAATTGAGTGTTCATTAAATATTCTGGCAGTTAAAAAGCTAGCTATACATGTAATTAAGAGTGGCTTAAGTATTAAGAGATTTTTAGTTAATGCGAAGGCTAAAAACATAGCTGTTAAAGGGGTTCTTGAGCACCCAGCTACGAACCCACCCATTCCTGCGAAAATATAGGTTGTTGGAACATGGCCGGTTATAGTTTCTACTCCGATACCACTTGCTAATCCTATTGCTCCGCCTAAGGTAAGCATTGGATAAAATAAACCACCTGGTGCGCCGGATGCAGCAGCAAGTCCAGAGGCAAAGAATAAAACTAAAAATATACTTATTGCGAGCATAAAACTGCTACTTTCATTAACAATAATCTTTTGTAATCCTTCGATGTTATGAAGACTCTCTGGAAGTATTGAATACATTGAGCCAAGCAATAATCCCGACAAACTCATTCTTTTTATAGTTTTATTTTTAAACCATTTGTTACCTAGTATTTGCATCCTTAAAACATATCTACAATACATTTCTGCTAAGAATCCAAGTAAGATTCCTAAAGCTATTAGGTATAAAAAATCTATTGGGAAGAATTCGATTACTGGTGTATATGCTCGCTCCAATTGAAAGCCTAAATTATTAATAAATCCACCAGCTTTTTGATCTAGTCCAATCGCTTGCAAAATATCTGCACAACTATCCGCCCAGAAAGTTGTTATCACTACAAGCAAGAGGACTACCGGTCTTGCTGAATTTAAAAGTTCCTCAATTGCATAAATAAATCCACCAATTGGGGCACTAAATATTGCAGCAATTCCAGCTCCTCCACCTGCTGCAACTATGACTCTACGAAATGAAATTGGGGCTTTTAGCCATTTAGCCATTTTCCAGGCAACAGATCCTCCCATTTGTACTGCAGGGCCTTCTGGCCCTAGCGGGAATCCACTGCCAATAGCAATTATTCCAGCAAATAGTTTTACTATTCCAACTCTTAATCCCATTGGGACTGGCTTATGGCGAAGGAAAGCAATGATATGGCTTACCCCTGCTCCTTTTGCTGCAGGGGCAAAATTTTCAATGAGCGTTCCAGAAATCAGGCCTCCCAATGCTCCTAGTATTGGTAAAACTATCCATCTAGGAATATATGCAAGAAGATTTGATCGATAATCTTCTAGTACATGAATTCCAGTTTTAAATAATATTCCCGTTAATGCTGCTCCTAAACCAGTAAGGATGAGAGCAAGAATTACACTTAGCCATTTCCTCTGCAGAAGTCTTTTTATGCTTTGAGTTGATTTTTTTTGTATTGGATTTTGACTTTGGCTTTTGATCATTTAATTCAATTTAGCTTTGTAAAATAGAGGCCTCTTCTTCTTTTGTTATCACACGACCCTCTTCGATAAAGTTTGGTATTTCATTGAAGTTTAAGTATCTGTATATTTCGTTATTTAACGGAGAAACTTTTTTTGAAGCGATTTTAAGATATTCATCAGCTGTAGGTATATGACCTAATAAAGCGCAAACAGCAGCGAGTTCTGCACTTCCTAAGAACACTTGAGCGCCTTTGCCTAATCTGTTATTAAAATTTCTTGTACTTGTTGAGAAAACAGTTGAATTATCTTCTACACGAGCTTGATTGCCCATGCACAGAGAACAACCAGGCATTTCCATTCGGCTACCAGCTTTTTCAAATATTTCGTAGTAACCTTCTTTCTTCAGAATTTCTTCGTCCATTCTTGTTGGTGGACTGACCCATAATCGTGCGGCATTTTCTCCTTCTCCTTCGAGGATTTTTGCAGCAGCTCGATAATGACCAATATTTGTCATACAAGAACCAATAAAAACTTCTTCAATGGGAGTACCTGCTACTTCCCTTAAAAGTTTGACGTTATCAGGATCATTAGGACACGCTAAGACAGGTTCTTTTAGTTCACTTAAATTTATTTCTATGGTTTCTGAGTATTGAGAATCTGAATCAGCCTTGAGTAAATCTGGCTTTTTTAGCCAATCTTGCATTTCTTTAATTCTTCTACTGATTGTTCTTGCGTCTTTATATCCTCTGGCAATCATATTTTTAAGTAAAACAATATTGCTTTCTAAATATTCACTGATTGTCTCTTCTGAGAGTTGAATAGTACATCCGGCACACGATCTTTCTGCACTTGCATCAGTTAGTTCAAAGGCTTGCTCTAATTTTAAGTTTGGTAGACCTTCAATTTCTAATATTTTTCCATTAAACACATTAACTTTGTTCTCTTTGGCAACAGTTAACAGACCTTGTTGTATAGCCATCCAAGGGATGGCATTAACGACATCTCTTAAAGTGACACCAGGCTGCAAAGATCCTTTAAAACGTACAAGAACTGACTCCGGCATATCTAAAGGCATGGAACCAATGGCTGCCGCAAATGCCACCACTCCGGAACCTCCTGGGAATGAGATGCCCAATGGGAAGCGTGTATGACTATCTCCACCTGTCCCGACTGTATCCGGCAAAAGCATCCTGTTTAGCCAACTGTGAATAATTCCATCACCGGGTTTTAATGCTACTCCTCCTCTTTCAGCAAAAAAATCAGGAAGTTCTTTTTGAGTTTTTATATCAACAGGCTTGGGATATGCTGCTGTATGGCAGAAACTCTGCATAACTAAATCAGCAGAAAATCCTAAACATGCTAATTCTTTCATTTCATCTCTGGTCATCGGACCAGTAGTGTCTTGACTACCAACTGTTGTCATTATTGGCTCACAACTTGCACCAGGGAGCACGCCTTCTAGACCACAAGCTTTTCCTACCATTTTTTGAGCTTGTGTAAAACCATACTTTGAAGCAGGTGGCTGACCAGGACGAATAAACAAAGTCGAGGGAGAAAGTTTCAATTTTGTTCTTACTTTGTCTGTCAAAGCTCTTCCAATCATCAAAGGAATTCGCCCACCTGCTCTTACTTCATCAGTAATAGTTTGTGGTTTTAAGTCAAATTTTGATAGAAGTTCTCCACTATTTGACTCATTTTTACTTCTTCTCACTTCTCCTTTGTAAGGAAAAATAGTAATCACATCTCCTGTCTTGAGATTGCTTACATCGCATTCAATTGGAAGTGCACCTGAATCTTCAGCAGTATTAAAGAAAATAGGAGCAATTTTGCCTCCTATTACAACTCCACTCCCTCGTTTATTTGGTACGAAGGGTATGTCTTTTCCTGTATGCCAAAGAACAGAGTTGATTGCTGACTTTCTAGAGCTTCCTGTTCCAACGACATCGCCAACATATGCAACTGGATATCCTTTCTTTTTTAATTCTTCAATAGTGCCTAAGCCATTTGGATCTCGAGTCTCTAGCATCGCTAGAGCATGTAAAGGAATATCCGGTCTTGTTGTGGCATGAGTTGCGGGAGAGAGATCGTCGGTATTTGTTTCTCCTTCAACTTTAAATACTGTTACTGTTATTTCCTCAGCCAATGGTTGTTTATTGGTGAACCATTCTCCATTCCCCCAGCTGTTTATAACTTTTTCTGCAAAAATGTTGTTTTTAGCTAATTCAAAAATGTCATTCAAGGCATCGTAAACTAAAAGAGTATTACTTAATGCATTGCTTGCTGCAGTAGCCAACTCTTTATTATTAGATTTCAATATTTCAATTAACGCTGATACATTATATCCACCAATCATTGTACCTAAAAGTTCAGTTGCTTTTAAAGGACTTACTAAAGGACTTTTTGATTCTTCTTGAGCAATTGAGCTAAGCCAAGTTGCTTTTATGTAAGAGGCTTCATCAACCCCAGGTGGAATTCGATTAATGAGAAGATCAAGTAAGAAGTTTTTATCTATTTCTTTATCTGGTTGTTCTAATAATTCTGTTAGATATTGAGTCTGTTTTGCATCTAAAGGAAGCGGAGGGATCCCTAAGGTTTCTCTTTCTGCAACATGTGATAAATAATTTTTTAGCATGTTTAAATTTTAATGGAGGATGTTTTTGAGTGAGCGCCTTTTATTTTCATTGTTTACAACCGCATGTTTCTTGAACAAACATTCAGATAATGCAACTTATTATCCCCCTATGACTGATACTTCTCTAATCTTATATCTATGATCACGCTTTAAATGTCCACCTCATCATATTTTTCAATGGTGGATAGCACCTCTGACCTTCATATAGTCGAGACTCGTCCATTAATGTCACCAGCATTAATTCATAGAGATTTGCCTTTAGATAAGGCAGCCTCTGGAGTTGTCTCTACTACTCGAAACAAGATTCAATCAATTCTTCATGGTAATGATCCAAGAATTTTGGTGATTGTTGGCCCATGTTCGGTTCATGATGTTGATGCTGCTATTGAATATGCAAATCGCTTAGCCCCATTGAGGGAGAAATATAGTCAAAAGCTAGAGATTGTTATGCGTGTTTATTTTGAGAAACCACGCACAACTGTTGGCTGGAAAGGACTTATTAATGATCCTCATCTTGATAATTCTTATGATATTAATACTGGTTTAAGAAAGGCAAGAGGTTTATTACTTGATTTAGCGAAAAAAGAGATGCCTGCAGCAACTGAATTACTTGATCCAGTTGTGCCTCAATATATTGCTGATTTAATCAGTTGGACTGCTATTGGAGCAAGAACGACAGAGAGTCAGACTCATCGTGAAATGGCGTCTGGATTATCAATGCCGGTTGGTTATAAGAATGGTACTGACGGGACAGCTACGATAGCGATTAATGCAATGCAAGCGGCTTCAAAACCTCATCATTTTTTAGGAATTAATAACGATGGCCACGCTTCAATAGTGAGTACTACTGGCAATCCAAATGGTCATCTTGTTTTAAGAGGTGGTAAGAATGGAACCAATTACCATTTCGATGCAATTAATTTAATTGCAGATGAATTAAAACAATTCAAGATGCCTGAAAAAGTTATGGTTGATTGTAGTCATGGTAATTCCAATAAAGATTTTCGTAGACAATCAGAAGTTTTAAGAGATGTAGCATCACAGATAAAAGGTGGATCAAAGAATTTAATGGGTGTAATGATTGAAAGCCATCTTGTTGAGGGTAATCAGAAATTAAATTCAGATTTGTCAAAACTTACCTATGGGCAAAGTGTTACGGATGCATGCATAAACTTTTCTACAACTGAAATTTTATTAGAGGAACTAGCTGAATCGGTCAAATAAATTGAGTTGGTTTTTTATATTCCTACTAGCCATATTCCTATACAAGTTACTCCAATAGGAACAGTTATATTGTCAATTCCCCAAGGACTTATTTGTTCTAAAAAAGTTGCTATCAGTGAGATGACTAAAATCTCTAGTGGCTGTATGCCTAAATTATTAGTTGAAGAGATAATAGAAGTTGTTATTGCTACTACTGATCCCATTGTTAACGTTCCAACAATTGATTTTGTTTGACCCAGTACTGACCATTTTGGAGAGTGAATAGATCTTCCCATTAAACCTGCTAATCCATCACCAAATGCCATTGATAGGACTCCTATCGAAACAGATGATGCATAGTTAGGCCAAAAAAGTAAAAGTAAAATTGTGATGCTGATACCATATGCAATTGTTCCAAAACTTTTTCTCTCTATATCTTCAATGGCAGGTAATAAACGATATTGATAATTAACACCTAAGGCTATGGTAATAAATAATGCAGATAAAAAAGCTATATTTTTTGGAATATCAAATATCCAGGCTAAAAGAATTACGGGCCCTGTTCCGATATGAATGATTTTTCTACTTAACTCTTCTTTTTTAGGAAAATATTTTTTACATAAAAATGCTATCAATAAAATTATAGTTATCCATAAAGCAATTACAAAAACAGCTATTTGAATAGACAATGTTTAGGCAGCATTTTGATGAGTAGTCATTACCCTCAATTTTAAAATTGCTTTTGCCTCAAGTTGTCTTACACGCTCTCTCGAAACATTTATTTGTCTTCCAATTTCAGCAAGAGTAAGTGGTTCTTCTCCATCAAGACCAAAGCGAAGTCTCATGATTTTTTGCTCTCTCTCATTTAATTGTGACAACCATCCTACAAGGTGTTCTTTTTGAATACTTCTGTCCATCCCTGCCATGGGCTCATCAGAATTTGGGTCTGGAATTAGTTCTCCTAGAGTACTTCGATCTTCTTCTCCTCTTGCATGAGCATCAAGAGAAGCACATGGCGCGCTTTGTGATACTAGATCTTCTAAATCTTGAGGTTCAATTCCCATCGCGTTTGCCAATTCTAGTCTATTTGGTTGCCTACCAAATCGATGAGATAATTCACGCGAAATGCGGCGCATTTTTGAAAGTTTTTCGCTTATATGTATTGGCAGCCGAATAGTTCTAGCACTGTTATCAATGGCACGAGTCATGCCTTGTCTTATCCACCAGTATGCATAGGTTGAGAATTTATAACCCATTGCAGGATCAAATTTATCAACAGCTCTTTCTAATCCAATGGCACCTTCTTGAACTAAATCGAGTAATTCGAGACCTTGGTTTTGATATTTTTTTGCAACACTCACAACAAGTCTCAGATTTGCAGCCATCATGCGATCTCTTGCACGCTTACCCATTTTTATTTTGTGTTTCTGACGGGTAGTGCGTTGTTCAAGAGGAAGGCTTAACAAATCTTTCATTTGTTGCACATGATGAGCTAGCTCAATTTCTTCTGCAGGAGTCAAGAGTGGGACTCTGCCAATACTTGTGAGATAGAAACCTATCGCATCAGTAGCTAGACGATTGCTTTGTCTTCGAGTACTTCGAGATTTTTGACTACTTACAGTCGATGCAGATAGTTTTTGACGTGTTCTTGCCAATTTAGATGTTCCTGATGAGACATCAGAAATTTGATTGGCAGATTCCAGCGGGATCCCCATCACCCTGGCCTCTTGAAATTAGATTTATAAAGAAGTTAGCACTTATAAGCATAAGTTGACTAATTGAAACGAAAAATTTATGACTTTTTGCTTAATTAGGTATAAAGCACATCAAAAGAATACCGATTAAAGATTTTTCAAATAACTTTGAATTTATTAATTTTCTTCTTTTTTGTATAGCTTAATAATTTTTTCTTGAATATATTTTTTCTTATCGTTTAAGATTTGACTTTTGGTATAGCTACCATCACTTTGCATGTTCCAAGAGTCTTTATTTGCCTCTAAATAAGAATCTAATAACTGTTTAATTTCTTTTTTAATCTTATTCTCTTCAATAGGTGTAACTGCTTCAACTCTTCTATCTAAATTACGCCTCATCCAATCTGCACTCCCAATAAATACTTCTGCATCTCCATCGTTATTAAACCAAAAGATTCTTGAATGCTCCAAAAACCTACCAATAATGCTTGTTACTTTTATATTTTCGCTTAACCCTTTTTTCTGAGGATATAGGCAGCACATTCCTCTAATTATAAGTTCAATTTTTACTCCTTCTTGTGATGCTATATAAAGTAATTTTATGATTTCAGGATCAACAAGGGAGTTCATTTTGGCTATTATCTTTGCTGGTAAGCCATTTTTTGCATAATTGATTTCTCTTTTTATTAGCTTTTCTATCCCACTTCTAAGAGTTACCGGTGCAACTAATAATTTTCTGTAGGATTTTTGTTTAGCAAATCCAGTCAGATAATTAAATAGTTCAATAAGATCTTGACCAAGTTCAGGTTGACAAGATAGCAAGCCAAAATCTGTATATGTTTTAGACGTTTTAGAATTATAATTACCAGTCCCAATATGAAAGTATGTTCTTAATCTGTTTTTTTCTTTTCTTATAATCAAAGCGATTTTTGTATGAGTTTTTAGTCCAATGACTCCATAGACAACATGAACTCCAGCTTGCTCTAATTGTTTTGCCCATTGGATATTATTATCTTCATCAAATCTTGCTTTTAGTTCAACTAGAGCCATGACTTGCTTTCCTTTCTCAGCAGCTCTTATTAGTGCATCAATAATTAAAGAGTCTTTAGAAATTCTATATAAGGTCATTTTGATTCCCATGACTTGCTTATCTTCCGCAGCTTGATTAATAAACTCCTCGACTGATGTCGAGAAAAGATTATATGGGTGATGGACTAGTAAATCATTGCGGCGAATAATAGAGAATATACTTTTAAAATTGCTTTTATTTCTAGTATCTAATTCATCTTGTTCTCGTAATTGACTATTTTTGAGTGAATTATGAGTAACGCCTTGATGCTCTTTAAATTTTAATTTAGGAAGATTGAAAGTTGTTAATTCTATTAATTCATCTAATGCTAGTAACCCCTCAATTTGATATAAATTCTCTTTGTCAATATTCATCCCTTCTTGTAGAAGATCAAGAATTACTTTTGGCGTATTGGTAGAGACTTCTAGTCTGACTACTTCACCTCCTTTGCGTCGTTTTCGTAAACCTTCTTCAAGTGCACTCATTAAATCATCAGCTTCAATGTCTCGAAGCTCTAGATCCGCATCTCTTGTAACGCGAAAGAACGAATATTCTTTAACACCCATTCCAGGGAAAAGCATGGATAGATTATTTGCAATGATTTGCTCAATTGCAATTCCTGTGTATTTTGATGATTCATTATCATGTAGTTCAACTGGAATACTTATAAATCTAGAAATACTTTCCCCAGGAATTTTTATGCGGGTAAATTGTTCTTTATCTGATTCACTATCGACGATAATTGCAGCTAAATTTAA
>QBVH01000025.1 GCA_003284445.1 Prochlorococcus sp. AG-311-D23
AATGCTTGGGCCTCTTCCGATTGAAGTAAAGAAACAACCAAGTTCTCTAGATGTTGAAGAAACAGGAAAAACATATCTAGACAATGCGTTGCTAAAAGCAAAAGCAGCAGCAGAGCTAACCAAGAGCTGGACAATTGCTGATGATTCTGGACTAGAAATCGATTCCCTTGGAAATGCTCCTGGGATATTTTCTGCTCGATTAGCAGAAACAAATGAAAAGAAGATAGAAAAGATTCTTTCCGCTCTTGGTGATAGTCCTTATAGAAGCGCAAAAGTTTGCAGTGCAATGGTTCTCTGTGATGCTCGTGGGGAATTAATTAAGCATGCAATTGGAATTTGCTGGGGTGAAATTTTAACAAAACCTGCCTATCCAAAAGGTGAATTCGAATCATTATTTTGGGTACGTGAGACTAATTGCACTTACGGGGAACTAAATTATGCACAATTAGCCAAGCATGGAAGTAGAGGAAAAGCTGCCAGAGAATTAGCTCCTTTTCTTCTGAAGGAAATAGGAATTTAAAGCGATTAGTTTCTATTTATATTATCTATTGATCTCATCGCAGCCGCGGCAGCCTCCTCAACATCTCCCTCTTTCCCAGCTAAAGTTAGTCTTCCAAAAGCACCAACTCCTTTCACATCCACAATTGTGATATTTGATGCCTTCTCTGCCTCGTTTGCAGCCATCAAAACATATCCTGCAGGTTCAGTCTCAAGGATGAACATACTCATGCCAGATTGAATCATTGAGCCACGTCTATTTTGGCGATTAATCAAAACAGCATGGTCAGGAGTAATAGAGCGAATAACTTCAGTCCACGTAACTTGAGGATTAGTACGTCTATCAATTGTGCTTCCTATGGCATCTAAAACAACATCGCCGGAATGAAGAACTGTACTTTGATCTCGATGATAAAGAGCAAGTGACCCAAATGCCCTTTCAACGATCATTTGGCCTAATCGAACATTACTGGCTTTTAATGCTATGTCTGTAACCCTGTGTACTGCCATACCAGGAGAAACCTCCATCCAAAGACAAGCATCTCCTGGAATGGGTAAAAAGCCTGAACTTGCAGTTCCCATATAAGCCGCAAGCTGAGGTTGCAGTGAATCTAAAAATACGTATGTTCTTAATTCAATTTGTTTTACATGACTTGCTTGACGAGCAACTAACGATTTTTCAGAGTCAGTTGTAATTACTCGTTTTGTATCAGCAAGATATTCATTTACTTCTGCACCAGTAATTCTCTGGCTACCACCTGAACGCCTTTCATTATTTTCAAATGTGGCGAATCTTGTCATGGGCGGGATACTACCTCAAAGATTGTATTTTTAGCTAGCAATTTGGACTTGCATGCTGAATTTAAGCCGATAAATTCAATATATATTGATTTGATTGAAGTATGTCCGAATCTCAAACAAAGGATCCACAAAAAAATAACTCAAATGCTGAAATCAATCCAGAACAAGCTCTAGGCTTAGTTTCATTGGGTCTCATGCAAAAATTGTCTGACAAGGGTATGGCAGACTTGAATTGGTTGAAAGAAGATGAAAAATGTGATTCATATGAACTTCGTCAAAGACTTGAACTTACTTCTCTAGCCATAGAAACAGGGGCCCCACTAAGCACATCAGAAGTGTCAAAACTTTTAGGCGTCAGGCCTGGTTCCTCAAAGGTTGAGAGAGGTGGATTGATTGCTAAGAAAATATCTAGAAATGTTTGGAGATTAATGAAATCAAGCCAAGAAGGTTCTCATTGGCGTAATTAGAAGAAACAATTTAGGCTTTATAGTGAGCCTTGGCGTCGTAAAGAGTTTCTTCGTTAATTTCTCTACATCCAGCCTGGCGGGCGTAATTCTCGGTATTCTTTCGTACTTTACCTCTAACGAAAAATGGGATTTTTGAAAGTTCTCTTTCACCTTCATTTGTCCATATAGGATTCCCATCTGTAGTTACGACATCTTGAACGTTTGTCTCAATAGCCTCTTTGCTTGTATTTTGATTTCCTTTTCCACCTAAATGTCCTAGGTGACTTTGATGACCGTCAACAAATTCAAAGTCATGCTTAAACATTCCAATTAAATGTTCCTCAAGTCCCATCATTAATGGATGGACCCAGTCATCAAAAATTACATTTGCACCTTCCCATCCCATTTGAGGACTATATCGAGCAGGTACATCCTGCACATGCATAGGTGTGCTAATTACAGCGCATGGAATACCAAGTCTTTTTGCACTATGTCGTTCCATTTGTGTGCCAAGGACTAGCTCTGGAGATGTTTCTTTTATCGCATCTTCTACTTCTAAGTAGTCATTAGTTATCAAAGCCTCTAGGCCTAGAGCCTTTGCCGCTGGACGAACTTTCCTAGCCATTTCACGGCTATAAGTTCCTAGACCAACAACCTTAAAGCCAAGTTCCTCACTGGCAATTTTTGCTGCCGCGAGGGCATGTGTTCCGTCCCCAAAGATAAATACTCTTTTTCCTGTCAAGTAATTCGAATCCACTGAATTCGAGTACCAAGTTAATTTCGAATTGTTAGATTCGTTCACGGATGGAGGGATTTCCATCTCTAACACTTTGTGCAATTCATTAAGGAAATCCTGAGTAGCCCCAACCCCAAGAGGAACTGTGGTTGTAAAAGGAATATTTAAATTTCTTTCAAGCCAAATACAAGTTGATTCCGCTATCTCTGGATAAAGGCAAACATTTACATCAGCATTGGGGATTCGCATTATATCTGAAGGTGATGCTCCTAAGGGGGCTACAACATTGACATCTATCCCGTACTGACCAAGAAGTTTTTGTATTTCCAAAACGTCATCACGACATCTAAAACCAAGCAAGGTTGGACCAAGCAGATTGACTCTCGGCCTCCTTTTTTCTTCCTGCCACGTTTGCTTGGATTCTTTTGAGTGGTCTTTAAGTAAAGTTCTTACGATTTGATAAAAGGTCTCAGAGCCACCCCAGTTTTCCTTTTTGCTATACGCAGGCAACTCTAGGCTAACAATTGGAATATCAAACCCCATACCTTTTGCGAGTGAACCAGGCTGATCTTGAATCAATTCAGCTGTACAACTTTCGCCTACCAAAAGAGTCTCTGGCTGAAATCTATCTACAGCTTCTTTTATATGTCCTTTTACAAGTTCTGCTGTATCACCTCCTAAATCTCTAGCTTGAAAAGTTGTATAAGTTACAGGTGGTCTACTTCCACGGCGTTCAATCATCGTAAAGAGAAGATCAGCGTAGGTATCTCCTTGAGGTGCATGCAAAACATAATGTAATTTTTTCATAGACGTAGCGATTCTCATCGCACCAATATGAGGAGGTCCTTCATATGTCCAGAGAGTTAATTCCATGAAATTAGTTTGATGTAAGGGTTTTAGTAGGATTTAAAATGTCGTGCCTGCGAAGTGGCCTTGAAAACAATTCTGCTAGATCTGAAGCTTGATCAATCCCGTGAATTGGACTAAAAACCATTTCAATTGACCATTTGGTTGATATACCCTCTGCTTCAAGAGGATTAGCTAGCCCCATTCCACAAACCACAAGATCTGGCGAACTATCTCTTACTCTGTCTAATTGTTTCTCTACATGTTGTCCTTCGACAATACGACAATCAGGAGGTAGCAAGTCTATTTCTGCTTTCATTAAATCCCTATTTAAATAAGGCGTTCCTATTTCAACAATCTCCATTCCGCACTCATTACTTAGAAATCTGGCGAGAGGTATTTCTAACTGAGATTCTGGCAAAAGGAACAGTTTCTTACCAGAAAGTTTCTCAACATGAGGCTCCAAAGCTTTCTTTGCTCTCGATATCAGTGGATTTAATACTGAATCAACAATGGATTTATCGATGCCGAAGGAATTCGCGGCAGCCTGAATCCACAACGTACTTCCTGTAACACCAAGAGGAAATGGAGCTTCAATTATTTCAGCACCTTTGTTTTTCAGCTCTCTTGCTGTATCAGTTAAGTAGGGCTGAGTAAGAAGGACTTTGGTTTCAGGACCGATAGAAGGTAATTCTGTTGACTGCCTAGGCGGAAAACTCTCTACATTATCTATTCCAAGCCGATTAAAAATACTTACTAGCCTGTCCTCCACTGCATTAGCAAGAGTTCCAACCAAAAGTAACTTCTTCTGATCGCTCTTCGGCATCAATGGAATCAAAGCCTTTAATGCTCCGTCTTCGCCCTGCGTGAAAGTTGTTTCTATTCCACTACCCGAATAATTCAATACTGTTACTTGACCTTTAAGTTCGATATTCAGGTTTTCGGCAACCCTTGAAAGATCTATTTTTATTACTTCGCTTGGACAAGAACCAACAAGAAAAAGAGTTTTAATTTCTGGACGTCTAGCTAAAAGATTTTTTACTACTCGGTTTAACTCGTCATGTGCATCAGCAAGTCCAGCTAAATCTCTTTCTTCTAAAATTGCTGTACCAAAGCGTGGCTCAGCAAAGATCATTACACCTGCTGCACTTTGAATTAAATGAGCACAGGTTCTAGAACCCACCACGAGGAAGAAAGCATCAGGCATTCTTCTATGGAGCCAAACAATAGAAGTTAGCCCACAAAAGACTTCTTTTGGGCCAGATTCTTTAAGGAGCGTTGCACCGCTCATAGAAATTCAATACATGTATATATTCAAATTGCATCCAAAAAGGGCAAACCGTCAACAAACACTTAATCTCTTTCGCTTTTAGTTACTTTTTAGTTACTTTATGTCTGACTACGGTGACTTTTGCTTTTCACAACAGTTAGAAGCATTCAGTGCCTCCAAGTCATTCAAGACCTAATTCCTTATCCGTTAAGAGAGCTGCAGGCATGAGTAAAAGTACGCATTTACGCCCCGTACTTCACACATGTTCTCGTTTGAAGATAATTATTTAATCTTAAATGTTTCGAATTCTCCAAACATTTCCTAAAGAGATATTTGCCTGCAAGAATACAAACAAGGACTTTCGAAAGAAAAAGATTAATGACTTCGACGATAACTCGTAAACCTGATGGGGAAGGTAGTGTTCAAGTTCAGCAGGATGCTAAAGCTCAAATACAAGAAGGTGCACTGGTAATTGCTGTATATGGAAAGGGAGGCATTGGGAAATCAACTACTTCATCAAATTTGTCAGCTGCGTTTTCAAAGCTTGGGAAAAAAGTTCTTCAAATTGGGTGTGACCCTAAGCATGACAGTACTTTCACCCTTACACACAAGATGGTGCCTACTGTTATTGATATTCTTGAAGAAGTAGATTTCCACAGCGAAGAACTTAGGCCTGAAGACTTCATGTTTGAAGGGTTTAACGGTGTGATGTGTGTTGAGAGTGGTGGACCTCCAGCGGGGACAGGATGCGGGGGGTATGTAACAGGTCAAACAGTCAAACTTCTTAAAGAGCATCATCTTTTAGAAGATACCGATGTTGTTATCTTTGATGTTCTCGGAGACGTTGTTTGTGGAGGCTTTGCTGCCCCACTTCAACACGCCAACTATTGCTTGATCGTTACTGCTAATGATTTCGATTCTATTTTTGCTATGAATCGAATAGTCGCTGCAATTAACGCTAAAGCGAAAAACTACAAAGTTCGCCTTGGCGGTGTTATTGCCAATCGTTCTGCCGAATTAGATCAAATAGAAAAATTCAATAAAGAGACAGGGCTGAAAACTATGGCTCATTTCCAAAACGTTGATGCAATACGTAGATCGAGACTTAAGAAATGCACGATTTTCGAGATGGACTCATCAGAGGATGGAGTAACTGAATGTCAAAATGAATATCTTTCACTAGCACAAAAAATGATCGACAAGGTTGAGCCTCTTGAGGCACAACCTCTAAAAGATCGTGAAATATTTGATCTACTTGGATTTGATTAAAGAACTAGTAAAGGATCATTTCAAACCAACTAATTGCATAGATAAATCCCAAACCTTTCTTGAAGTAACTGGGTCAGTAACACGATCGGACAATTCTTGCGAAAATTGTTGTCTGTCTTTGCGTTGTCTATTTCCCCAGCTCCAATGGACACCAGAGATTGCAAATTGAGGGTCTGAAACAACTTGGGCTACCCTGTCACCGGCAAGAGCTTCACTTACAAAACCTCCTGTTATTAATTTCTGAAACCATGGAAACAACCACTGAAACAGTTTAGGAGTGTTTCTAAATAATCTAGTATTAGCTACACATCCGGGATATAGAGAACTAAAAAGAATTGGAGAAGAATTAAATCGTCTATGCAATTCTTGGGTTGTAATCATATTGCATAACTTACTATCTTTATAGGCTTTACCTGGTTTAAAACGTTTACCACTAGCCATTGATATAGGGTCGCAAAAACCTTCTTCAAAACCAGATAGATTTCCTAGATCAGCAGGCGCAGGTATTGGTATTTTCCCTCCAAGTTCTTTATTATTAGCAGTTACGGTTCCTAAAATAACCACCCTAGATGATTCAACCCCCCAAGATCTTCCCTTCCAGACTGGTCTTGAAGACTTACTAAGATTTTCCAATAGCATCTGAATTAATAAAAAATGCCCAAAATGATTTGTTGCCATTGATATTTCATATCCCTGTGGAGATCTCAAAGGTTTTTTTAAACGAGGAAGATATACAGCAGCATTACAAACCAAAGCATCCAATGGCTTTTCCAAATCTTCTAGAAGATTTTCAGCTCCATTACGAACGCTATCCAAGTCACCAAGATCAATTTGTATATGTTTAAGTTGTCTTGGACTATTGGTAGGCAATCCAACTGCGGAGGCAGAAGCTTCAGCTCTCACAGTACATCTATTTGCGGTAATAACTCTCCAACCCCTATCTACCAAAGACTTTGTTGCATATAACCCAACTCCTGATGTTGTTCCAGTAATTAATACAGTTCCTGGTGCCGCTTGTACTAGAGCCATATTCCTTAATAAAAACTATCTTAATCAATTTTCAAAAACAAATCTAAACCTAAGAGAAGCAAAGTTAATCATCGCCAGATAACTCTGACACTATTTGGAGTAATCCACTGATCTTGCTCCTTAAAAAAACTTTGTTCTCCACCATTAGTAAACATTTCATCAAAACGCAGTCTTAACTTATGAAGTTTTTTTGATTCTTTTTCTAATAAATATGACAACTCTAGATTTCTATTCACCCGTTGATGAGAAGCAAGTCCTAAGTTCATGAGGCTGGTTGCAAACACAATAAATAATCCAAACTTCAAAATTAATCCCACATTGCTATATAAAAGCTCCCGCCTAACTTCTTCTTTCTGAAATTCAGAAACTTTAGTAAAAGCATCGATTTTTTTATTAACAGAAGGATTGCTTTTATTTATTTTTTTTGAACGTTTCCTTCTGAACGGCTCTTCAATTCGTTGAGGTTGTCCCAAAATTAAATTAAAATTTCCCTATATTTTTCATGGTAACTTAATTAATAATGGAATCAATTACTTGACTTCTTCCGATGCATTTATAAATTCAAAAATACAATAAATATGGGGGCTATTAATAACCTAACATTTTCATGACGAATAACTAAAAAATAAAATGAACAATCTAGAAGAAGTCCTTTTTTTAAATCCTCTTGAATTAAGTGGACCAGAGCAAATGGCAATCGATCTATTCCTATTAGAGAAGTCTTTTTGTGACCACAATTTTAATATGGCAATACGTTTTTATACGTGGGATGGAGACTGGTTATCGATTGGGAAAAACCAAAAAGAACTGCCAAAAACATGGATTGAACTTTTAAAAAATGAAGAGTTAAAAATCGTAAGAAGACCTAGTGGAGGAAAAGCTGTTCTACATAGTAGAGGACTCACTTACGCTCTTATATGGAAATATCCACCAAGGAATAAAAAAGAATCGTATTTAAAGACAACTCAATGGCTAAAAGATGGTTTTAAAAAAGCTGGAGTGGATTTGTTTTTTGGGAGTCAGCCTGTGAATGTATCTAATAGCAATTGTTTTTCGACTTCAACATTCGCTGACCTAGTTGATAAAGATAAAAACAAACATATTGGAAATGCTCAGTACTGGAGAAAGGGACATTTACTTCAGCATGGAGAGATCTTAATGGATCCGTCAAAAAAATTATGGAAAAAAGTTTTTAACACAGATCCACCAAAGATTAAAAATGAAATTAAAGATAAAGATAAAGTTAAAAATTTCCTAAAAGAATCTTTAGTAAAAATATGGCCCAATTCACAGATATCTGATTATAGATTAGATCAAAAAGAAAAAGAAATAATAAAACATTTTGCTATACATAAATTTAAAAAAATAAGTAATTATTGATCCTCTTTAAAATCACTCGCAACCATTGATTGTGCAATATTTTGTAGATTCAATCCTAGTGGATAAATATTCTCTTTTCTAGCAATTTTAATTAATTGATCAGGAAGATTTAATCCGACTTTTTTAAGTACTGCTTTACCAATATCTACTCTATCTAAAGTGCCAAGAGGAAGACCAGAAACTGAAAGAACAAGTAGTCTCCCATCTTTTGTTTTTTCTATTTTTATTATTGCTTTCCATAATGATTCTTTTTCACTAATAGATGGCAATTCATTTATTGGGATTAAGAACTCATAAAGAAATTTTTTATCCCAGTTTTGTACAGAAATATTCTTCAAGATTTTTTCATTAACATAACCGACCCATCTCCCCTCTCTACACAAGAGGATCCATTCTTCATTAAAAATATTATCTTTTTTCAACGAATTATATTTAGATAAAACTTTGACAGGTAAATCATCCTCCAGGACCCTAAATGAACGACTACAAACCTGATTTACATATAATTCAGACAATATGTTTTGTATTTTAATAATTTGACTCTGTGATTTAGATGAAGAAAAAACAAATAAACCAATAATAGAAAAGCAAATTGCGACATATAAGTTACCCCTAAGTAAACTAAAAATGCCAATAAAAACAGCAATAAAAGAAATTAATCTTGCAGAGATAATAGCCACTTTAATCCCTGCTCTTTTACTCCCTGTAAAGTACCAAATCAAGGATTTTAATATCACGCCACCATCTAGAGGCATTATCGGAAGTAAATTAAATATACCTATCAAAAGATTTAGGCTACCAACCTGCTTAAATAAATTAGAGATAATAAAATTTGATTCTGATAAATTATTACTTAATAAAATCATTAAGAAAGCTAATAAAAGACTAACAAAGGGACCTGAAATTGCAATTTTCAAGCTTCCTTTTGAAGTCGGACATTCTTTTTCAAGATTTGCCATACCTCCAAGAAAAAAAAGTGTTATGTCTCTAACTTTTATACCCTCTCCAATTGCTACAAAAGAATGAGCCAATTCATGCAATAAAACAGATAAAAATAAAAGAGACGAGGTAAAAGCACCAATCACCCATCCATTCCAAATAGATGGTTGACCATCCAAAAGCGTCTCGAACTGATCTCTAGCTGACAAAGTAAAATACAAGAAAACTAGAAACCAACTTGGATGGATCCTTAAAGGGATACCTCTGATTTTCATAACGTCCCAACTACCCAAACTTAAATTCCTCCAAGCTCTCAATAAAATCTATTTAAATCAATCCTAATAAAAGTTCTGTTAATGATCAGAAAATCTTCTTCTAAAAAGTCAACAGCAATAAAAATTTGTGGCATAACAAAGACTTCGCAAGCACGATCCATAGCGGAATTCAAAATAAATGCTATTGGAGTTATTGGCGTTAAAAATTCACCTCGTTTTGTGCCAGAAGAAGAATGTATAAAAATTTTTAATGAAGTAGAAAAAGTTTCCTCAAATATTGAGAAAGTATTAGTAATCGCAAATGAAAAATTAGAGGAGGTCAAATGTATAAATAACAGATCAAACCCACCATCAGTAATCCAATTGCATGGGAATGAATCAGTTGATTATTGTCGTAAATTAAAGAATGAATTTCCAACAATTAAATTATGGAAAGCATTCAGGTTAAAATCTATTAATGATTTAGAAAAAACAATTCAATACGAAAAGAATATTGATGCTATTCTCATTGATGCTTGGGATGACAAGTCCCTTGGAGGCACTGGGAATAGAGTCCCAATAGAATTACTACTTAATAAAACTTTTAAAGTTCCTTGGATCTTAGCTGGTGGAATATCTGCTGAAATAATTCCTGAAATTTTTTCTAAACTTAGACCTGATGGCATTGATGCCTCTAGTCGACTAGAAATATCTCCAGGTATTAAAGATATTAAGAAAGTTGAATCTCTTGTTCGTGAAATAAGGGAAGAAACTTAAAATGCTCCTCCAGATGGCATTAAAGTTATATCCTCGATAATTTGATTAGTTGGTTGACTAGCAAGATGTAAGAGTTCAGAGGCAACTTGATCAACTGAAAGCATCGAATCTCTATCAAATTGCATCCCAACGGTATCAGAATCCCAAAGAGATGAATTTACTGATCCAAGAGTAAGAGTGCATGCTCGTATGAAATTCTTACGTTCTTCCTCTGCTAAGCATTTAGTAAAACTTGCTAAAGCTGCTTTGGAAACACAATAGGCTCCCCATTGTGGAAAAACATTTCGAGAGGCATGACTACTAACGTTGATAACTAATCCTCCTTTTTTTCTCATTAAAGGAACCACCTCAGAGCAAACCTGAAAGATACTGGTGAGATTCATTTGCATGATCCATTCCCATTTTTCAAGTGGCATGGATAAAATATCTCCAGTCCAAGCAACTCCAGCATTATTTATTAAAACTGCGGGAGTCAAACCATTATTCATTAATTCAGCTATTCCCTGAGATATGATTTTTGGATTACTTAGATCAATAGATTGGTAGAAGACCTTAACTTTTTTTTTGTCAATTTCTTCGACAAGTCCTTCGAGTTCATCTTTAGACCTTGCTAAAAGTAGTAAATCCCATCCAGCATCAGCAAAAGCTTTAGCAGTTGCTCTCCCAATTCCTCTTGAAGCGCCCGTAATTAATACTGTTGTCAAGAAAGTTAAAAGCAAACATTAAAACTTTAAACTGAAATTTCACTTTCGATAGACTGAGATTCTAAATATTTTCCCATTTTTCTAAATTTGGAGTATCTATTTTGTCTTAATTCATCAGGGGATAAAGCCAATAATTCGGATAAATGCTTCTCAAGGGCATTTTTCAAAGTATCTCCAGCCTGAAGTGGGGCCCAATTGTTTCCCCCAGAAGGCTCTTTTAGTACCTCGTCAACAATACCTAACTTCATAAGATCAGGTCCAGTAATTTTTAATGCTGACGCTGCTTCAGGAGCTTTGCCAGCATCTCTCCATAAAATCGAAGCACAGGCTTCTGGGCTTGCAACCGTATAAACACTATGTTCAAACATGAGCAACCTGTCTGCGACCCCTATCCCAAGGGCGCCACCAGAGCCACCTTCTCCAATTACAGTTGCAATTATGGGAACTTTAAGCCTAAACATTTCACGTAAATTCACTGCGATTGCTTCTCCTTGACCTTGCTCTTCTGCTACGAGCCCTGCATAAGCTCCAGGAGTGTCTATAAAAGAAATTATTGGCAGATTAAAGCGATCAGCATGATCCATTAACCTTAAAGCCTTTCTGTACCCTCCTGGCTTTGCCATGCCAAAGTTTCTTGCAACATTCTCTTTTGTATCTCTACCTTTTTGTTGTCCAATTATGATTACAGATTTTTCACCTATTCGAGCTAACCCTCCTATGAGAGCTTGATCATCAGTTCCGTTCCTGTCTCCGTGTAATTCAACCCAATCATCACAAAACATCTGAATGTAATCCAGTGTGCTAGGCCTTTGGGGGTGTCTAGCTACTTGAATCTTTTGAGCGGGTGTAAGAGCATTAAATATTTCATCTCGCCTTCTTGCTGCAAGGGTCTCTAATTGCAAAAGTTGCTGACTTACATCAACCTCTGAATCTCTTGCTAATTCTCTGATTTGATCAATCTGATTCTCTAATTCAACAAGAGGTTTTTCAAATTCGAGGAGAAAACGTCTAGCCATAAAAAAAGCAACCAAATATTCAGACGGTTAATGTCTGAATATTTGATTTTAAACCAACAGCAGAAAACCCATGCCTTTCGGAAGCCTTGCCAATAAAATCCATCTTTTCCAACGTAATATTATTCCTCCCCCAACTGAAATTGGTGTGACAATTCTCAAATTCAAGAAGCATTGCCTCAGCAAAACAGGCAAACATTTCTCTTTTAGGATTATCCATCTCAGCCAATTCCATCATGTTCCAACCTATATCTTTAAAAAATTGAACTATTCCGCCTTTTAAAACATGTATACCAGGTCCTGAAAACTTCTCACCTAAATTCTTAGGGTATCCTCCATCAATCATTAAGCAGGGTCTTTTAATTTTAGAAGGGTCAATTTCTAGAGTTTTTGGCATGCTTGCAACCCAAATGACAATATCCGCTTCGGGTAAAGCCTCATCAAGACTAAGAATTCTCCCTCCTCCAAGTTGAGATTGAAGTTCAACTAAAGGCTTTTGCTGTCTAGCTACTAAAAGAAGCTCAGAAACACCAGTTCGATTAGAAAGCCACCTGCAAACAGCGCTTCCAATGTCACCAGTAGCACCAACAACAGCTACTTTTGATCTACTCAAATCAATTCCTATTCGAGGTGCATTTTGCTCTAACTGTCTACAAATCACCCAAGCTGTATGAGTATTACCAGTAGTGAATCTTTGCCAATCAAGAGTCGTATTCCTAACTTGTTGATTTTGAAGCAAATTAAAATTCTCAAAAATTATTGATGTAAATCCACCTAGAGCGGTGATGCTGATACCTTTCTTTTGAGCTAGCTCCATTGCATTCAGAACTTTTCTTCTTGCTGTCTTGAAGCGACTTAGCATCTCAGGAACAAAGCATGAGTCTATATAAGCCCCCTCAATAGTCTTTCCAATCGCACTTACAACCTTTACGTGCTCTACCAACTGAGGAGGTGCAGTGCACCACACGTCCAAATCTCCATCAGCAATATGGTCAAATCCCAAGCCCAATGCCTTTCGCTTGGCATCTTCAAAGCTTGTTGAGTGTCCGATTAGCCCAAACATTTGGCACCGAGCAAGATCAAAATTGAAAGTAAAGATTTATCCAGTTCGAACATTAGACCACGAAGGTCTCAAAAATAAGAATTCCTCAAGAACTTAAAGTTCCTGAGGAATCAATGAAGACCTATAAATATAAATTTTAAATAATCTAAATCACTGCTGCAAGAGCCATTCTTGCAATTTCTCTATTGTCAAGACCTATTTCCAAAAGGGAATCTTGATAAGCAATCATAAATTCTTCCATCAACTCTTCCTTATCCATGTGAAGTACTTCAGCATCATTTGAAACTTCATCAAGCATGGATTTGATCAAAGGCAGATTTACTTTATTAGCCTTCATAAGATCTTTCTTGACTGAATCAAGGTTGGCCTTTAACCACTCTTGACCATAATTCAAATGCAAATATTCATCTTGGACAACACCTTCTGTGATTCTTTTAGCAAAAGGATCGGCTACGCGAATGTAAACGTTGTATGCAGAGATTGCGAACGATTCAATTAAAATACATTGAATCAAAAGGCAAGTTGTCGTGTCACCAGCGGCAAAACCTTCTAGAAAATTATTATGAAGTTTAGAGAAGAATTTTTTAGCAAAAGGCATATCAGGCTTTACTGCAAGATTCCTTCCACAGGCACAAAAACCGTGCATATGTTTTTTTTCCATCTTTCCAAGTCTTACAAGCTCGTCAGAATGCTCAGGTATTAGCTTGGCTAAATCACAAAAATTTGCGTAAGCCTCCTCTTCACCCTCAATTACAATTGCATTAATTCGGCTGTATGCATCTTTGTAAGATTCAGAAGCAAAATCTGGAAGAGCGTCAGAAATCAACTCTTCTTTTTCTACGGTTAAATTGTTGGATGCAAGAACTTGCATAGATCTATTGGAAATTTATCAATCTGAGTGATCTTACAGAATTAAATGCAAAATAGTAGTTCAGTTACCACATCTTAACTGCTAGAAATAGGTCTTTCGAACATAATTGGAGGCCAATCACTGTTTAAAAGGCTTGTAAACATTGACTTCCAATGATCTATTAGTGCATTTTCCAAAGCGGCACCCAATTCAACATTTGAAGAGGTTGCATCACCAATAACACCAGAGGAGCTCAAATCTTTTGTAAGCCATGCGCATGGAGAGGCACCTTCGAGGCTCCATCCTTTTGGAGTAGAAATAATCTCTTCACTAGAAATTTTTTTATCTAAATAAGAATCATTTTGAACCAAATCGTTAGCCATATGCAACATTAGACTTGTCTCTGCAGTAGCAGCATGAAGTCCTTCCTCAACCTCTTTATCAGTCAAAAGATTATCTAATCCAGGAACTCCACTCCACAAAAAACAAGGCAAAACAGCTAACGAAGGGCATTGAATTCTTAATTGTCTTGAAACAGCTTGTAGTAATCCTATTTGTCCACCATGAGCATTGAAAAAGATCAACCTTTTGAATCCCATTGAAGCTATTTGCTGACCTACATCAGTAACCATCGAAAGCAAGACATTTGCTGAAAGGGACAAAGTTCCTGGAAAATCCTGATGCTCAGGAGAAAAACCAATTGATTGAGATGGCATCATCCATATCGGCATTTTTTCTGGCAAACTTTCGAGAGTCTTAATTAAAATGTTTTCCGCAAAAAAAGTATCAGTAATCAAAGGTAAATGAGGCCCATGTTGTTCACATGCACCAAAGGGCCAAACCAATGTAGATCCTTTACATGAAGCGGCTTTTGAGGCCTCAGGCCATGTCAAATGCTCAAATCGTCGAGTTTGAAAAATGATAGAAATCTCCTAATAATTAAAAAACAACTTACCCTTGACTGTAAGAATGTTTTTCTTATTACAAGGGTATTATGGCCGGGTCAGATTCTCAGCCTAAAAAAGCTACTCCTCCAAGGCCGGCAGCAAATGCTCCGCGCAAACCATTGCAGGTTATGCACATCAGTCGAAAGACTGATGAAGAAATCTTTGACAAAGAATCATCTAAGAGAGACATCTCAGATAAATCTAAAGATAAAAGATTTGATGAAAAAGTTCTAGATGAAAAAGAAATTTCTCCGTTAAACAAAGCTCCTGAACAGAAAAAACTAATTCGGAATGAATCTACCGATAATTTTACAGGTACAACAATGGATGATCTTCTGAGATCTGAAATTAATACTGAATACAAAAATATCAAGGCTTTTGATGATCAAAATGTTTTCGAACAAAAAAGTAGAACAGTTGATGATTTTGATTTTGATGAAGACGCATTCTTAGAAGCTTTAGAGGAGAATCAACCAATTGGTACAACTGGAGAAATTGCAAAAGGTTCAGTTATTACAGTTGAAAGTGATGGTATTTACGTAGATATAGGTGGAAAAGCCCCTGGCTTCATGCCAAAAAATGAATGCGGTCTAGGTGTAATTACAAATTTAAAAGAGCGTTTCCCAAAAGGATTACAAGTCGAAGTACTTGTAACTAGAGAACAAAATGCTGATGGGATGGTAACAATCAGTTGTAGGGCGTTAGAACTAAGAAAAAGCTGGGATAAAGTTAAAAATCTAGCAAAAGAAGGAAAAGTTATTCGAGTTAAAATTAATGGTTTTAACCGTGGGGGTGTTACTTGCGACTTCGAAGGTTTAAGAGGTTTTATTCCTAGATCTCAACTTGAAGATGGAGAAAATCATCAATCTCTTGTTTCAAAGTCAGTTAATACTGCTTTTTTAGAGGTAAATCCAGAGAGACGAAAGCTTGTTCTCTCCGAAAAGAAAGCTGCAATTGCTTCAAGATTTTCAGAATTAGAAATTGGACAACTAATCGAGGGGGAAATCTTAACAATAAAACCTTATGGTTTTTTTGTTGATTTGAAGGGCGTAAGTGGATTGTTGCATCATTCAATGGTAACCAATGGAAGCATGAGAAGCCTTAGAGAAGTTTTTCAACCAGGCGAATCCATCAAAGCTTTGATAACTGATTTAGATCCTTCTAGAGGACGAATTGGATTAAATACAGCTCTTTTAGAGGGACCTCCAGGAGAACTTATCACTGATAAAACAAAAGTTATGGAAGAGGCAAATGAGCGAGCGATCAAAGCGCGAAATAGCTTGAACAAAGAAAAAGTTGATCCTCAAAAAGAAAAGGAAGAAATCAACTTATCCTCATAACTTAATATTAAAAAAAAATTGTGATAGCTTCAAAAAAATCTGATTTAAAGAGAACAGATTGGGAAATAGACTTTTATTCCCGCCCAATAATTGATGAAAATGGAAAAAAAAGATGGGAATTATTAATTACATCTACAAATAATTTCAAAGATAAGAAAACATTTAAATGGGAAAAGATATGTCCAGCATCAAGTGTTAATTCAATTTGGTTAAAAGATGCCTTGGACGAAGCCATTGATGAAGCTTATTTACAAGGTTGGGATAAACCTTCAGTTATTCGATGTTGGAGATCCTCTATGAAAACAATGATAAAACGTGCAGCAGATCAAATAGGAATTGAACTTATTTCTAGCAGAAGAACATATTCATTATTGGAGTGGCTTATTGAAAGAGAAAGGAGTTTCTATCCTCAGCAAAAAGGTTATACTGGCGTCAATCTTGCTCCTCCTTCGAACCCAATTATAAATCAAGCCATCCCCTTACCAGAGGAAGTAAGAGGCGAATCATGGAGCTTTGCTTCCCTATCTCTAAATACACTTAGAGAGGCTGATGAATGGGAAATAAAGTTTTCTAATTTAATTCCCATTAAAGATTCAATTAATGAAAATATATCCATACCAGGTATTAGGCTTTTTAGCCCAAAAAGATCTTTAGCACTTGCAGCTTGGCTCGGAGGACTTGAACCAGCAAAGCTTTCAATAGAAGGGACTCAAATAATTTTAGAGGCAGGACAAACTGATAGATGGTTAGTAACGGAT
>QBVH01000026.1 GCA_003284445.1 Prochlorococcus sp. AG-311-D23
AACAAAAAAAAACCAAAAAAAAAAAAACCAAAAAATAAAAAACAAAAAAAAAAAAAACACAAAAGAAAAGAAACAAGCAAAAGAGCTATAACTCAAATTAAGAGAAGCTCAAACACCTATCATTAATTGCGATCTTGTAGAACCTTTGGATAATAGAACTGACAATGAAGACTCAAATATAGATACATCTGAAGAAGCAATTGCCAATCAATCAAATTTTAATAATATCAAGCTTTTGAATCCAGCTCTTGCTCGAAAGGATCGCCAAAAAATTCTAGCGACATGGTTAATACCCTTTGGTTTTATTGCAGGCCTAAGCTTTTCTCAAATGACCGACCTAAAGACGTTTGCAAACATGGGGTTCCCAAATCCATTAGAGAAGCTTTTAGGCGGCCTAGTTGGAATGATTTCAGGAGCGCTGGGAAGTTTTTTTTCAGCTGGTGGTACTAGCCAAGAAACTATTGATGATTTGAGAGTTATTCGAAAAAAAAGTGAAGAGGGTTATTGGCTTTTAATTCTAGAATTACCAATGGAAATAGAACCACCTTGGGCAATTCTAAAAGAAATAGACAGCCTAGAAATAATAAACATAGGCAAATAATAGTAGTTAATTCAATAATATTTTACAAAAAAGTGACTATAAACATTAATAGTTTTAGTACAAGATTGAATATTTTATTTCTCTAAATATAGAAAAAAAAACAAGAAAATGATTTAGACTATTTATCAGTAAAATGAGAAAATTCTATCTATTTTTATGCTTCTTCCAAAAGAAAAGATCCTATTTAAAAGTCCTTTTCGAAAAGAGTTAGAGACATTGCTTCATTTTGCAGAGAAGGCTCTAAGCGATAGAGTAGCTACATGGTCCCCTTTTTTATCAGCACAATTAATAGAGGAAGTTAAAAATAAATTTAATAATTTGAATGATATAAGTCTTCTTTTTGAGGGAGGATTCCCAAGAGCAGAGCGTAAAAGAATATGCTTCCTAAGACCTGAAGAAGAAATGAACCCTCCCTCTATCAATATCCCCATAAAAGGTCTTTACATAAAAGGCAATTTCCTTTTTGACAGAGCTAAACAAAATGATTTTAGAGATGTCTTACATGAACTTCATCCTCAAGCAGATGAAATTGGAGACATTTGGTTAATAAGAGACAGAGGTGCTCAAGCTATTTGCTCGAAAAAATATGCTGATTCAATAAATCAAAAGAATGGAAAGCTAAGAGAAGTCGAGATATCAATCCACGCATTAGATCTAAACGAGATGGAGATCCCTTTCAATAGACCAGAGAAAGTAATCAATACGGTTGAGGCATCTACCAGGATTGATGCAATAACCTCTGCAGGCTTTGGGCTATCAAGATCAAAAATAACCACACAAATCAAGCAAGGATGTTTGCGGCTTAACTGGGTTTTGAATTATCAGCCCAGTAAATCGGTAAATATTGGGGACCTTATTCATTTAGAGAAAAAAGGTTCACTTAAAATTTTAAATATTGATAAAACAAAAAAAGAACGCTGGAGAATCAAATTACTAAGGCAGTGAGGATGAGGACCTATTTACTGCTAACTTTATATCGAGGAACTTAACAATCAATCGCAAGATAGTTCTCAAGGGCGATTAGCTCAGAGGTAGAGCACTACCTTGACACGGTAGGGGTCGCTGGTTCGATTCCAGTATCGCCCATTCACCAACACCTTAAGGATGCAGACATTTACCCAATTACAACGATAATGAAGGGTTTCTCAACTCTTTATTTATCAAACATTTGATGAAGTTTAATCCATTTAATTTCACTCTCGCTCTGATCTACCAGACCATTAAGAGAATATTCAACATTCAATGGCTCTTGAATTTCTTTTTCTTTTAAAATTTCGATACCTTCAATTTTTGCAGCCATTAAAAATAAGCAAATACATTTGCATCAAAACAACTTTTAGAGAATAAAGCTAGAGGTATTAACGTTTTTTTAATCTTATTAAAATCAATTCTTAAAAGGAAAGATATTAAAACACCAATGAGAAAATATCTTTATTTAAAAATCAAAACAATACTAATATAAAAATATTCTACATTAGAGAGTAGTCACAATAGAATGCAATCAAATTCACTCTAAGGCAACAGATAATTACCAACGATAAAAGCTATTAACATTAAAATCTAAATCAAATTGTCAAAACAAAAACAATCAAATCAAATACATATCGTACTTGGACTAGGCTGCTCAGGAGTAAGTGCAGCAAAACTACTTAAAGCAGAAGGAAAGAACGTTTTAGTTTTAGAGAATAATTCAAATGAAAAACTATTAAATATATCTAATAAATTAAAATCAGAAGGAATCAACGTTATTTTACTGGACAAACCACTTCATATTAATAATTTCACCCCCTGGATAGAAAGTATTTGTTCTATTACTGTAAGTCCAGGAATAGATTGGGAGCATATAGTGCTGAAAGAATTAAGATATAAGGATATCAATATTCAGGGAGAAGTAGAATTAGCTTGGGAAAGATTGAATCATATACCGTCTGTTGGCATAACTGGAACTAATGGGAAAACCACCGTCACTAACATGCTTAATCATGTTCTTAAATTAAATAACTTAAGGACTGATATGGGAGGAAATGTTGGGAAGGCATTATCCAAAATTGCTTTAGAAAATATAAAGAATAATAACCAAGAGTTAAACTGGCTAGTACTAGAATTAAGTAGTTATCAAATCGAAGGTTCACCAAAAGTAGCACCGACCATAGGCATATGGACAACATTTACCCCTGATCATTTAGAAAGACATCATGATATAGAAAATTACTTTAAAATAAAGCGTAGTTTACTTGAGAAATCATCAATTCGAATTTATAATTCTGATGATAAATATTTATCCAGCAAAAGAAAAGAATTACCTAAAGGCATATGGGTTGGAACAAATCAACAATCCTTCTATTCTCAGTATCAAAAACTCTGGATCGATCAAAAAGGTTATATATTTGAAGACAAAAAACAACTATTTCATAGCTCAATACTCAAAGTACCTGGCAAACATAATTTACAAAATCTCTTACTTACAATCGCAGCAGCAAGAGAAATAGGCCTTGATCATTTATCAATAGCTTCATCAATAAATTCCTTTAGATCAATCCCTCATAGATTGGAGTACTTAGGAAAGATAAACAATTTAAGTGTTTACAACGACAGCAAAGCAACTAATTTTGACTCTTCATTAACTGGTTTGAAATCCATTCCTCATCCAATAATTTTACTTGCTGGTGGTATGCAAAAAAAGGGAGATTACCTGCCGTGGATTAAACAAATAAAGCAATCTACCAATGGAATAGTTTTATTTGGACTTAGTGCAAATAGCTTAAAAGAAATATTATTAATGTCTACTTATAGAGGAGAAATAATTGTCAAAAAAAATCTAGAAGAAGCCATAACAGCATCTATTGATATGGCAAAAAAAACAAATTCAAAAAGCATACTATTATCTCCTGCCTGTGCAAGTTTTGATCAATACCAAAACTACGAAGAAAGAGGAGATCATTTCAAAAGTCTAGTCAAGAAGTTTAGATCTATCAAATGATCTTCTTTTTAAGCGGATTAAACTTGGTCGGGGATCCACCCTTGGCCAAAGATAAAAACTTGATAGTTTACAAATATGTATTACTTAAGATATTGGATCAAAATCAATTTCCTGATAATGCAATTAGCCACAAGAAATTAAAAGCCTTTTTGATTAAAGCTAAAAAAGATATCTCCTCAAATAGTTCTTCTGAGAAAAATCAAATCATGGAAAATAAACATTTCAATGATTTAGTTAAAACCTGGACAGAAACAAGTCAAGAGATATTACTAATGATGAATAAGGAACATAAATTTTTGACTGAAAATAAAAATACCAAATCTCTTCTTGCCCTTGGAGCTATGGGAGCTCACATAAATATGGCTTTACAAGCACTTAAAGCAACTGAATCTGATCAATGAAGATTAAATAATACAAATTTTATTACATAAGAAATTAAAAGAAGAAAATGTACTTTTAAAAAAATATACTTTGGTATTAAGCTTCATTTAAAAGATCATACAACTATTTTATTTTGTCCGAACAAAACAAAAATCCGCTTGTTCTCGTTCCAGAGTCCACAGCCAAATTGATGAAGTCTATATCAGGCAGAGATAAAGGATCTGTTGATGAATTACTTTATTGCCACCTTTATGGAGTTGTAGGTGACTGGTACCTTTCGGAGATCTCAGAAGACAGGGAAAAAGCTTTTGGATTTCAAATGATAAATTCTGAACCTGTTTGGGAAATGGATAATTGGTTTACTAATTCCAGCAAATGGGGAGAGATTTCAATAAAAGAACTACAAAAACTAGTCAATGAGAAATTTCTTAAAGAGAAAGATATTCGTTTTTTGATTACAAGGGATTTGTCATGGGAACCTATCAAGTTTTCAGAAATCAATACTGATCAAAATACTCTTTTCTATCCAGGTTCAACCGATAGAAGTTTTTCTTGAATACATGAAAGACTGAATCGCTCCTATCTAAATAATTTTCAATTAAAATGAAAGAAATAGATCCCAAAAATGATCCTCTTTATTTATTAACTCAAGCTGTTGAGCAAGGTGATCCTCAAGTTGCCAAGAAAGTAAAGGATCGGCTTGATAGATCAGATAACCCTTCAGAGATGAGATATTTAGAAGGATTACTCATACTACTAGGTGAGAAACCTGGAGAGCTAGAAGAGCCACCCGACGTAGAAAATGATCCAGATGAATATTGGCAAGAAAATGATTACTTTGAGGTCTAAATTAAAGTAATAGCAACTCCAATGAAAGATAAAAAAGAGTAAAAAATGGTTAATTTATTTATTTCATCTCCCTCTCTCTTTGAAATAAAAAGTGCAAAGACAGGAGAAAGGCTTAGTAAAGTCCAACCGATACCAATAGGTAAAAATTTAAAAACAATCTGTTGAAATAATATTCCACAATTAGTGCCAAGTAAGGTTGATAGAATTAAGTTAGAATGGTTTTTTTTATTTAGTGATCTATTATTTAGAATATCAAAAAAATCTTTTTTAAAAATTAGAAATAAAAATATTGATGCTGATAAAAGTCTGATTTCTGTTGTTTGTAAAGGTGTTAATGAAGAGCTAATTAAAATTATCCTTGACAATAATGCTGCCAAAACGGCACAAAGAACCGATCCCAATGCGCAAAGAATTCCAAGAATATTTTTTTCTCTATCTTCTTCTCTTTGAAATGTATTTTGACGGACAATCATTAATAAAGAGAAAGAAACAATCAAAGATCCTAGCCATACTTTTTGAGGATATATCTCATTGATACTCAATGTTCCTAAAGTAGTTGCAATTATGGGAGTCAAAGCTTCGAATGAAAGAGTTTTTCTTGTTCCTATTATTTTCAAAGCATTTATATATAAAGTATCCCCGATAGCAATACCGACTATTCCACTTATTACCAAAACGAAAATAGAACTCAGATTAGAAAACCAACTTATAGTTAATGCCACTGGTAAAAATAAGATTGAAGCAAAAACATTTTTATAAATATTTATTTGCCTTGGTAATAAGTTCTCAGCTTCTTTACGCCAAATAGAACATGAAAACGTCCAAAATAATACCGCTGAAATTGCCGCAAAAAAACCAATCATATTTAAAACTTTCTGACAAACAAATTTTAAAAGTATTTATATACTCATCAAAAGTCTAGAAAGGAGTTAACTCACATAAATTTATTTGCTCTGAAACTAATTATATTTTTTGCATTCTGGCTTATTTTTTTTGCTATCTAAATTAAGTTTGTCATCACTCCAGACTTCTAATACGTCAGGGAAGTGCTTCTCCATACAACAATCGCAAATACCATGACTAAAACGAATATCCGCGATTTTCGATAGGTATTTTTCTAGATGCTGCCACTCACCATCTGAATCCCTCACCTCTTTGCAATATGAACATGTCGTTAAAATACCTTCCGTATTATGCATATGAGTAAGAGCATCAAGGAGACGAATAGATCTTTTACGAAGTTCCAACAAGGTTACTACCTGTCTGGATAATGCCTTCATAATTTGATGCTGTTGGTCAGACAAATGTCCTGGCTTTCTATCAATAACGCAGAGTGTGCCTATTCGCTGATCATTCGGGGTTTGCAATGGGAACCCAGCGTATAAACGAATTTTTGGTTCCTCAACCACCAAAGGGTTTGACTTGAATCGCTCGTCTAATAAAGCATCCTCAACAATCAATGGTTCTGTACTAGCAATTGCATGAGCACAAAAAGAAACGTCTCTTGATGTTTCTTTCGTCTCAAATCCACACATTGATTTAAACCATTGCGTATCTGTATCAACCAAGCTCATCAAAGAGATAGGAGTTCCACAAGTTAAAGAAGCAATTTTCGTAATGTCGTCGTAGCATTGCTCAGGCTGAGTACCTAAAATCCTGTACTCAGCAAGAGCTCTTAAGCGCTCTTCTTCATTGCTTATTTTTGGGGCACCGAAACCCAAAAGAATTCCTTTTCAATATGAAATTAGAATAGATAATACTGAGCAATTAAAACGAACCTCTTCTTAATAATGAATAATTAAGTTTTCATAAGAAAAGCTTCAACAATATTAAGCAATATCCAATCAAAGGAATGGCCTAAAGCATATCTGAAACTAGTTGATATACCAAAGCTAGCTATTCGTTCACAAATTTATTTTATTTTTTTAAATTGAAAAAATACATTTAAATATTTATTCAATTCAAAAGGTCTTCGTAGACCTAATTTTAAAACTACTTTTAGTTATCAAAGTATCATCACTAAGATCTAAACCTTTAACACTAGAAATCTGTCCTTTTAGGCCCTCCAATTGAAGTTGATCAATCATCTGCTGAATAACCTGACTTTCTACTAATTTCTGATCAATCATCTCTGGGGTCATTTTCTCAAATAATTTACCTGCTTTAGAGGCAACAACGTCTGATGCATTAGTAATTTCGAGAAGAATCATAATTAAATCAAAACTTAGCTAAATTTAAAGCAAAAAACTATTTACAGTTGAATATTATATAAACTATCACTTCTCTAATATTAAAGAATTATGTAAATATAATTCAACTAAGAATCATTATAAAAATTTGAATCAAAGCTAAGCATATGAATGCCCAGAGTAATATCATCCCTATTTTATTATGTAAAGAACCCTTCTTATAAAATGAAGGAAGCAAGTCCCGATCCCTAGTCATTATTTAAAATCAAATAATCTATAAAATAAGATAGCAATAGATTCCTTTTTTATTGCTTAAACAAAAAAAAACATACAATTTAAAATCATATTTTTCAAACAATCAAAAAATATCAACAGAAACAGTATCAATATTCCATAATGAACTAAAAAATAAACCTTATAAATTTCCAAGAAAAATTAATTTTTCACAATAGTTTTAAGTAAATGAATTTTGAACAAACAAAAATATATCTCCTATATTAGCTCCTTTTTTATTATTTTCTGCCATCATTTGCTTGACTTTTTGGCTCAATACTTTTTATCTCAGGATTCAATCAAAGATTAGGTGCATATCTCCTTCTTATATTTGTAGTTCCAACAACTTTTATTTTTCATTTTTTTCCTTTTCAAATAAAAGCTGTATTGATGAATGCTGGGTTAATGGGCGGATTAGTTCTTGGCCTAAACAAAGCAAAAGGTAATTCACTTAAAGAGCTTTTTAAAGATCAAACAATTAAAAATAACTAAAAAGATTAATTCTGTTTATAATTTTATGCTTGATACCAATTCAACTTAATATCAACAGAGCATTCAAGATTAAGCTTTACAGGACATTCTTCAGCTGTTATTTGAAGTATTTTATACTTTTGAGAATCTAAATCAGATGGCATAAAGATTTCTAATACTAGGGCCTTTATTTTCCTAGGGCCCTCTGATGTCATTGTCTTATAAACATCAATTTGGATCGTACCAAGTTCCCACCCCCTACGTTTTGCCTCTATGGCCATAATTGTTATTACGCAAGTTCCCAATGAAGACGCTAATAAATCAGTTGGAGCAAAGTCTTTTCCTTCACCATCATGGTCTTTGGGCGCATCAGTATGAATGACACTCCCTGAAAGAGAATGTTTTGCTTCAGCATGTAAATCTCCAAGATAGTTGCAACTGATCTTCGTTGAATTCAAATGAGTATTTTTTGAGTTTTTGATTTGAAGAACCTATTGTATGATTTCATTTTACCGAGTTTATTCTCTCTTCTAATCTCAAATAAGTTCCTTCATCATAGAAAAGACAATCATGGTAAATATATAATTTCAAAAATATAACTTTTTCTTATACTCAAAACAAATGATTTTTATTTCTTTTTTTCTGAGTTTACTTATTACTCTTAATCCTTCTTCAGATTTCGTTTGCGATGGAAATAAATTAACCGCAGTCATCAGAAATAACTTAAATGGAGATTTCGCCGTAACTGATAATCTTGAAAATATTGATAAAGGAGCATTTATCGTTCTTCATTGGCGAGATATAAACCTCATGCTCCCAGTATCTTTTAAGGTCGGTGATATATCTTTCACGGACAAAAAATGGTTTTGGAGTTATCAGGATGAGAAAAATGGATTAAGAATGGATAAACCAAGATTTGCTCAACTTTTACCTAATGGAGAAATTCAAGAATTTTCTTGCCAAGCTATTTACTCAGAAGACGTGGTTTCATAAAGAAAAAATTAAGCAGGGAATCATTGAGACATGCTATGGCTAGGTATTGAGTAGTTAAAAAATTTAAATGACTGTCTCTAGATCAAAGAGATTTGTATTTGTAGATACGAACCAAAACTTAAGCAAAAAACAAGCTTTTATTTTTGCCTCAATCATTTCTAGTGGTTGCTTAAGCGGAGCATTTTTAATCGCGCTTTATATTGAATATCTTCATAATCCAGTTTTTCACGGTTTTGTTCAATCAAGAGGTATATTCCTTTGAATTTAGAATTCATCAATATTAGATATTCCTTTTGAAACAAAAAAAGCTCTCTAAAAGAGAACTTTTATTGTTTTATTAGATGGTTAAGTAAATGAATTTAGAAAATTCCTGGAATTATTTGTCCTGTTGTTGCATATGCGCCAAATGCAGCAACAAAACCAAGCATTGCTGCCCAACCATTAAACTTTTCTGCTTCAGGAGTCATTAGATTTAATTTGAATTATGGAACCAAGGTAATGGACCCATTCACAAGATTGATGGTGGGCAACCGTACATATTTGTAAAAATGATCAAATACATTAGAAAAATATATAGAAAAAAAGAAAATCTGAATACATACCTTCTCTTTAAACCACTTGTTAAATTCCTATAATTAACAAAAAATTAATCAGGAAAAGAATTTGTACGATCCCTCTATTGGACAAGAATCACTCACTACAGTTGATGTCGTAGGAGTCCTTGCCGGACATTTCCTATTTGGAGTTGCTGCAACAGTTTTAGTTGATTGGAGCTGGATCCCTTTAAGTCCTCAACAAAGAGAGAGTGGTCGATCACTAAAAGAAATTAAAAGAAGTTGGGGTTGGGATGAAAAATCTGATAACAAGGATGATTCTCTAAGCCCAGCAAATATAAAATCCTTGGTTGAAGACAACAACGAATAAACTTCTACACCTTAATAAGGTCAAATGATTTGCGTTGATGTGTATCAAATAATCTGAAAACTTTTAAAAAATATATTAAAAATAAGTTCTTGGAAAATAATTTATATGTGTTTATTGCTAATAAAAATCACCTTAAATAACTATTTGTGTTTCGTAAATATATTTTAATTAGTTTATTAAGTCATTAATTGACTAAAATAATTTATAAACAAAGTTTTATGCTAACTAACGAAATGAAAGGAGCAGATTGTACGCATTTATTTAAGTCTGCTTATGAAAATCGTTACACGTGGGAATCAGATTTCTCAGGTTATGAAGGTAGATGTTCTTGGACAGATGGCGAAAGAGAGATAAAAGGAAGTTTTTGCTTAGGACAAGATCTAAAAGCCACTGTTAAAGAAATAGATGATGAAGAAATGCACAAAGCCATTTCTTCACAACTTTGGGAAGTTGCTATTCATCGAGTTAGAAGATCATTTACACAAACTCATGGTCAAAATACCTTTACTTATGGGGATACAAACGAAATCGGCTCAGAAATTATAGTTGGAGGAAAGAATGATGGTGACAAATATAGGGTCAAAGACGATGTTGTGACGATGGTTTACAGGCATATTCATGGAAATCTAATCATCATCCTTACTGAGGATGTTACTAATACTGGTAATGGCTACTTAAGTAAGAGTTATTCCAGCCAATATCTTGACCCGATTTCAAAAAAAGATTTAAAAGGAAAAAGTTTTTATAAAGATAATTTTATACCTTTAGGCAAAGGAGGACCTTGGGTTTTATCTTCTAGATCAATTCATCAAGAATCCTCAGAAGGTTCAATTATAAACAAACAAGTATTTTCTTTTTCGGACTTAAAAAGTCTTGGTTCTAAGAAAGGTTAGTCTCTAATATATTATCTAGGCTCATTATTTATATAGGGATATCTGTTTAGGTGAAAACTGGGATTTATAAATTAATCTTTTTCGATTATCAATAATAAGTAAGGAAAAGGAGTTTTAAAATGCTTCTTCATTTTGTTCCTATTCATGTCTTTCGTGAAACGCCACAAGTATCTTTCTTTGATGCAGGCGTAAATGGATCAAATGGTGCTGATGTAGTCATACATCACAAAAACGCCATATCTCCTCCTGATGACGGCAATTTTGAGCAGTATTACATCCATCATCATCAAATTGATCACAATTTAGTTATTGAAGGGAGTCGGAAATTTACTCTTATCAACCCAAAATGGGATGAGCCGCATCATGTAATTTTTTTTAATAGAGCAATGGCAATGGGCGCACTGAAAATACCAATTGGAACTTATCACCGATCAGAATCGGGAAAAGAAGGAAGTATTGTTTTGAATCAAGCAACCAGAGATGACGCGTTTGATCAAACAAAAGAGTTCTCACCTGTTAGCTTGCGAGCAAACAAACAATTAAGAAAATCTAGGAGAGCTCACCCCGTTTACTGGATTTGGGAAGAAGATAGAATAAAAAGAGTAAAGCTAGATTGCAAAAGTTTTTCCAAGGATATTAAGTTATAAGCAAAAATATCTGCCAATAATAAACAATGAAACTCAATCCAAATTTGAATTTAAAACAACTCTAGCTAATTAGAGATCATTATCTTGCAACCTTTATATGACTCAGCGGATTTTGGGCTGAACTAGTTAACTACATTGATGTAGTTAATAGATTTGGAGGGTGATTAAGAATTCAAAACATATCTAGAATGATTTGTCCTGTTTTGACGTATGAACCTAAAAGGCTGATCTTTCCAATAATTACACAACGACCAATAGTTTTTCAATTTCATTTAGATAGCTTCTATAGTTTTCTACTAATTATGGAGGAGTTTCACGAGCAAATATATTTTGCTTGGTGTGATACGAATCTGTCACACATAGAAAAATCTCACAGCTAGCGATTAGATCTCATGAACCTTCTAAAATTGAAAATTGAAAATTGATAACTATCCCGAGTTGAATATGCCATTCCATCTCCATCGTTATCATCATCAAAACTGGAGATTAAAACTCTAATCCCCACTAAGTTAAGGAATACTGAGACAAAAACCACAATTAATTTAGTGTGCATTATTTTTTCAAGATTTAACTTCAAAAGTATTTCTAACCACTAATGGATAGTGATTCACTCAAGGATATCTACCGTTCACGTAATAATTGCTTGTAAAAATTAACGAGGATTTTATTGTTTGGCTAATTCTTTAAATGTTTTTGAAGTCCTATTATTCGTTTTTGACAGATTAGCCTTCCTAGGATTGGGAATACTTAACTGAGTTAAGAATTTGATAAAATTCCTGACAAATCAAAAATATTAAAAACTTATTTATATCTAATCACTATCAACTTGAAACTCTTTCAATGAGTCTCCGTAATAACTCATAGCCAGTTGGAGTAAAACCCAGTTCACAGCTGTAGACATTGTAAATTCGGAATGAGTTCAACTTAAAGATGACTTATGTTTCAAAGCTTTGCTATGAGTAATTATTATTTTTAAAGGATTTAAAAATCCCTGTACTGGTTAAAAATCAAATGAGTCTTCAATCTTTATTCGTCGAACAAGTAACGATAAGTAATTATTCATAGCATTTGATCATTTTAAATATAAAATTTGTTCATAAAGCAATTGAAAGGTATTCATGGTTTTTCTATCAAATCCTCAGGTGTGGCACTTACCTGGCACTTGGTCGGAACAACCTATTGATGGGCCTTACTTAGGGATGACCTCAAGTCAATTAAGTTGGCTGGCTGCGTCGATTTTAGTTACTTTATTAATAGCTTTTAGTGTTTACATCCTTGAGACGAGCAACGCAAAGAGTAAAAGAAGTTCATAGAATCACTGAAGTAATAGGAATTGACTTACTGAGTAAGTAATATTTGATGGCATATTTTATTTTATATTTTTCTGGCATAGCCTCAATTTGGTGGATTTATCGTGTTGGATGGACTGAAGCTCTGAAGACCATTCTCAGTGTTCTAATTCCTTCTCTCTTAATTATTCTTTTTAATGTCAAAGCAGGACGACTAATATTCAAAAACCCTGCAGTGGGAATAATAAGTGTTCTTCCCACCGCAATTTTTATTTATCGGGGGTCAAAGCCTCTGGTATTTGGTATTAACAGTTGGATAGATAGGAAAACAAACGAATTTGTTGATGCAAAAGAAGTTGTTGATGCCGAAGTGGTTTCCGAAGAGGAAGCATAAGTTTTCATTTCAACTAAGTAGTCAGAGAGAGATTTGAAGAAACGCAAACTCTCAACCTATTAATATTTTTCTTTTACCTTCAAGAAAAGTGGATTAGATTTAAAATTTCTATAAATCAGAAGTTTCTTTATTCTTTATTAGATATATTTGTTGATCGCGTTGGATAAATGGCAATAATAAAGTAATTGATAACTTAACCATGACAGATAACGAGCCAAAGTGGGATTACACCACTAAAGAAGGAAATTTTGCGGCAGGAGCCGCTGTTGTTGGAGGAAATTTACTAGTTCTTATTATTTACATTCTCTATAGAACGGTTCCTTCTGTTCACCATTTCATTATCGGGAGATAACTCAAAAGTTACCTAGACAAAGACTTGAATTATTCGCGAACAGAATCCTAGGTTAGTTGTCCATTGCGAACAGATGAAAGCCAGCAAAAAAGTTATTCCAATTAAAGGTAGAAGTTTTTTGATCAACCCAACCAGACTAAGAAACCCAGCCTCAGCAGAGCTATAAATTGCCCGTTTAGAGATATATCTACCTGCTCTGCTCCCTTTTTCACTAGAGGGGGAAATCACTTATGGATCAATAGCCTTTATTAACCGACGAATTCCTACTAATCTAGGTACACAAAAAACTCCTTCAAAAGGAGAACAAGAAGTTAATGGATACTGAAATCAAAAGAATTAGTTGCTAGCCATACTCTTACCGCAAAGGTTAATAAAGCATCTAGGTATTTTTAGTTTCTTCAAATAATCCCAAAAAAGTCCATGCTATTAATGAAACAAGTCCAAAGACCAAAGATATGATGGCATAAATAAATCCCCCTAAAAAAAGACCTGCAATAGCTATTGATATGAAAATCAAAGAAAGAATCAAATAAATATTGGGAGGGATTTTTTTTAGAAACTCCATAATTCAACAATTAAAAACATCTTTATTAAAAGGGAAACTCAGATTTTATCCATAAAGCAGAAATAACTTTCATAAGTAACCACATAACTAAAGCACCCTCAAGAAATCCAAACCAATAAAGGGCATAGTTAGATATCCCCATTTCTTTTTGAGCACGTTCAACAAATGATTTATGCCATTTGATCAACTTCACAATTCATCCATGTATGTAAAATTATTATAGTTAAAAGCTATAAATAATTCTTTCAGAAAAATGGGATTTCTTCATCTCTTTAGAGATTTTTCTATACCAAAGATCTAACACTGTCGATAAAAAGACGACCATAATTTTATTTTTATGTAGTATTATCTACGAAAATGAGTCATTTAAAATTTATAAAAATCTCACTCTAGTAATTCAAACCAATTCAACAATCTTTGATAGGCGTAAAAATAATATAACCTTATTATAAAAACATGGGTAAATTGAGATGCATTAAATTATTAGAAGTATGGGTTTACAATGAATAATTCAATCCCTTTCAAGTGATCTTTATTTGAGACTTTAAAGCGGAATTACAATAGACAAATCAGCTTCCATTGAAATACATATTTGCCAAGGTAAACGCTCCTTAAAAGTGCTCAAGTCCCGATCCTGTTGATTGAGTCGAACTATATTTAACATAGGCAGATCGGACGATTGACTTAAAAATCTACATTCTTTTTTTGTATTCATACTGGTAAATGCCAATAATGAAGATTTTTTCTCTATCTGTTTTCTATCTCAAGAGAAAAATTACGTCGTTACTTTGCTGACTCAGACATCTCACTTAGCTCAATCCATCTATCTTCATGCTTTTGAATAGATTCAATTAATTCTGCTAATTCATGACTAATTTCACTAATGTCTACATCACTATCACTTATCTTTTTTTCTAAATATATTTTCTTTTTTTCTAACATCGGTAGTCTCAGATCTAATTCTTTTAATTCTCTAGCTTCTTTAAAACTCAATCGTCTCGGATCATTTTTAGGAACTAATTTTATTTCTTGTCCACGCTTATTTTGTGAATTATTGACTATTTTGGCTCGCTTTTTTGTTTCATTGTTTCGCTCCTCTAATATTTTTTGATCAAGGAATCGAGAGTAATTTCCCTCATATCTACACAAGTGACCGTTTTCAAAATTAAAAATTCGATCAATAGTTCGATCAAGAAAATATCTATCATGAGATACGACTACAACACAACCTTTAAAGTCATCAAGAAAATCTTCTAGCACACTTAAGGTTTGTATATCTAAATCATTTGTAGGTTCATCAAGCAATAATACATTGGGAGCTTGTATGAGCATTTTACATAGAGCAAGTCTTCTTTTTTCTCCCCCTGAAAGTTTTACCAGAGGACTATGTTGCTGACTGGGTGGAAAAAGGAATTTTTCTAAGAGTTGTGAAGCTGTCATTTGTTTTCCGCCATGATCAATTCGTAATGCAGCCTCCTCTACAAATTCTATAACTTTGCGATTTAGGCCGCTCCCTTGATTTAAGTCATTTGTATGCTGATCAAGGTAGCCAATATGAACGGTTTCTCCAAGTCTCATCTCCCCACTTGTAGGCAATCTTTTACCCGCAATTAGATCTAAAAGAGTAGATTTACCACTGCCATTTGGACCAATAATTCCTACTCGGTCCTCTGGACTAAAGCTATAAGTGAAATCATATAAAAGATCCAAATTATTATTTTTATTATGTAGCGATAGACCTACACCTTCAGCTTCAATTGCGATTTTTCCAATTCTTCTACTCAATGAATTCATTTCTAAATTAGCTTTGACATGACTTTTAGGTTTGGCTTGCATTTCAGCAATCCTTTGAATACGTGCTTTTTGCTTTGTGCTTCTTGCTTTTGGACCCTGTCTTAACCAAGCTAATTCCTTTCTTAACACACCTTGAAACTTTTTCTTTGTAGAAGCCTCTGATTGCTCTTGTTCAACTTTTTGTTGAAGAAATTCACGATAATTTCCCGAATACTTGCGAGCCTCTCCATTATTAATTTCGACCATCCGGTTGGTAATGCGATCAAGGACATATCTATCGTGAGTTATCAAGACAAGAGCACCTTCATAATGGTCTAACCAATTTTGAAGCCATTCCACGGCAGATGCATCTAAGTGATTAGTAGGTTCATCAAGAAGTAAGACGTCTGGTTTAGAGACAAGAGCAGCGGCAAGTCCCACTCTTTTGCGATAACCACCAGAAAGCTCTTTTACTGGCTTATCTAAATCTTTTATACCTAATCTTCTTAGAACATCTTGGCATTGTTGTTCTAAATTCCATGCTTCAGCGGCATCCATAAGTTCACTCGCCTGACCTAGTTTTTTCAAAAGGTCTTCATCTTCTGGATTTTGAGCGATTTTTCTACTTAGTTGACTGAAATTAAGTAATAATTTTCTTTTTTCTCCACACCCTTCAAGAACTTCTTCCAAAATACTTTTTTCACTGTTGTAACTTGTTTCTTGCCCAACTAAAGATATCCGCAAAGATGATAAACATCTCCTTTCTCCTTCCATCAAAGGTTCTATTCCTGCAATGACTCTCAAAAGTGTTGACTTGCCAGATCCATTTGG
>QBVH01000027.1 GCA_003284445.1 Prochlorococcus sp. AG-311-D23
CTAAAACTAAAAAAAATAACCACATACAAACTAATACTAATTTAAAACAATAAGTAAATCTTCCAGAAGATATGTACTTCATTCCATCAGACTCACTATCAAGATTATCGGTTGTAATGGCGGATTCAGCAGTTGAGATGATGAATTTACTCGCGGTTTTAGATCCTTTAATAAAAAACTTTATCCAAGTGTCTCTTGTTATTGGACCTTTGAGCCTTGTTGTTTTGATTATGCTACTTAAGAAAATTGAAAAAGATAATCCAGATCGCATACGGTGGAAGTAATGAGAAACAAAAATGAATTGAACTCTGATTCGAATTATCCAGAAAATTTTTGGCCGAAAATTTTAACCCTTCTCTCTATTGGGGCTTTTATTTTTTGGGTAATGACTTCTCAAAATGCTGATAAAATTCTCGATCAATATCTTTTTGACCCAATTCTCAGACTATTTGACAGAATAAGATAAATGATTCGTTGTAAATGATTAACAGACTTATTTCAAGTGATAGATCAAAATGGATATTTGTGATTGGAGTCATTGCTATTGGTGCAGGATTCACAGCGAAAAATGTGATCTCTTATCCAACTGAATGTATGACAGAAGAAGTTGTACATGAATTTGTTTCACCTAAGGGATCTACAAGAATTTGACCATTTACTAGTCTTTTTTCCTCAATAAGTCCAAAAAGCCTCTACATTTAAATAAAGAAATTTTAAAATGTTTTTCTTTAATCCTTTTTGGCCTTTAACAGCTTTACGAATCGCTTCGCTAAAAGCAACTTCAACATTACTTTTACTTCTTTTAATAAAATCTAACCTTCTTCGTTTGAAAGGTGGCCTAATAGGTGGAATTGTTGCTCTTACACTTATATCTGGATTAATTGTCTCAACAACCGTTGCAGGCGGGGCCGCCTACTATATTTTTCAAAATAAGAAATCAAATGATGATGACGCAAACATTTCTGAAGATGATGTAATTAATGCTGAAGTAGTATCAGCTTGATTTAGCTTTACAGTTTCGTGTTGAAGATTTATAACCAATTTTAATCAACAGATAGTTATGAGTACTGTATTAATAAATAAATTTAATGATTTACTTTTAACTAGACGTTTTAATTAAGAGAAGATTTACATTAAAAAAATAAAAAAATTTTTTATTATTTAATTATTTGTTTGCGAACAAATTAACAGTCTCTTTTTTAAAATTGTCCATTGATTTAATTATCAGGTCTGCACCTGCTTTCCTTAATTCTGCCTCATATTTGAGACGTTTTTCTAGAAAGGAATCTACATGTAAATGTGGTGGAGCAATAGCCAGACTGATAAATTTCTGATCAGGAATTTTAATTCGAGCATTTATAACTGTTTTAACGTCTGCGACAGTATCTCCAATATATGCAATTGGAGAATTGGAAATACCTAAGGGTAGTTTTGAAAGCTTTGAGGATAATGAAATAAAACCAGTTGGATCAGGTTTGTCAGGTGCTTCACCCATCGCAATCAAAGGAGAATTGGATAAGCCAAGCCGCTGCTCTAAGACGAATTTCGCTGATGGTAATTCAGCTCCACTTAAGAAACCCCAACCAATTCTTCTTTGAGTTAATTCATCAAAAAGAGTTTTTTTGACTAATAACGTCTCATTCTTAATAAAGCCTGACCATTCACTTGAGTCATGATTTGGATCTCCACCAAAATAAAAATTTTCAAAGCATTCAATTAATATTTTTCTTGTCGGCACTGAAAAAGATAGATGATTTTTTTGTACATGTCTATTAATCATTTCTAGACTCAAATCCCAATCATTGTTCCAACAACCTTCACTTTTAATAGAATCAATATCTTCTATCGATGGTCTCCACTCACTGAAGTGATTTACAGTTTCTTGGATCGCCATTCTATAACTGTTGGTTACGTCCCGAATAACACCATCTATGTCAAATAAAATTAGGCCAATACTATTCATAATTGGGATTTAATTTAAACACAATATTTAATCGAATTTATTATTTAATTGAAGCCTTAGTTCTAATTCACGATTTTTTAGCTCTTTTTCATTTTTAATAATTCTCTTACCAAGCCAAGCAATTCCTATTCCAATTAGAGTAGGGATCCCAAGAGAAGAAAATCTTGTGATGCTGTTCATTCTTTTTCTTGGTTTTAGTAAAATATTTAGGTTTAACCTTATTTAAAACTACCAAGTAATTCTAAGAATAAATATATATTGAGTGAATTTCAACTTGTTTTGGTTCTTCTTAAATCTCTCCATAAACAAGCCATCAAATAGAAATAACCAGCCAAAGAAATTATGAAAAATGAAGTCATCAGTTTTGCTCAGCAGTGGACATCTGAAAAATTGAAGCAGAACTAACTACTAGAAGTATTCCGAATAAAATCACGTGATATGGAGTAAGCATGTTTAATCCTGTAAATACTTAATAAATTTAACCAACACATGAATTTGATGTTGTAGTGCAAAGCGAATTTTTTTTGGGTGGTTACACCAATATTTAAGAATATGAGTTAAAACCATATTGAACAAATTGAAATGCAATGGTTAGTTTCCTTTTCTTAATTCTCAAGCCAGTGCTCTTTTTGATGTTGAAAAAATTTTTCAAGAAGCAAATGAAAGCTTTTATTATTAGCGCAATTGAGTGGTTAGTACTTCAAACAGATAATGATTTAGACGATAAAATTCTTGCGAAGGTTAAGACAGGGATGAATTTAGGTGTTGTTTGAACAAATGCTTTCTTAAGTGGTAAATGGATTTAATGGATTGACGCCATGCTGAAAACATTTATGGTTTTATTGTTGGGTGACTTTGAACTATGACTGAAAAATGTGAAGCTAAGTGGACACCCACTGAAGATCAAATTAATAACATCATTATCCCTGCAATGCAGGGAACTGCTCAGCAATACGCTAATTATGCTAATGAGCTCCGATGTCCTCCTGAATTTATAGCACTAATGCTGCGAGATATTGCAGATACTTTTGAAGAAAATGCACTAACAGATAAAAAAAATTGTGAATGTTGTTAAAACACCCCTGAGTATGTAAGTCAACTTAAAATTTACCCAGCTAATTTACTAGTTGGCACTCTTTATGCTTTTTGGTCGAGTAGTCGTTCTTATTTGCCAACTAAGCATAAGTAACGAGGAATCCCGGGACTTTTTGAGTATTCTTTGCCTTGTTCTTCGCATTGTGTCATGTTTTTCATTTCTATTTTTTCTATCCCGTAAGTACTGTTTTGAATTATCAACCAGTAACTTTCAGCTTGTGCGCTGATACCTGTAAAAAATAAAGCTGACGAAAAAAATAACAAGTAGCTTTTCATGAATACTTTTTTACAAAACTCTATCTATAATTAATTCACCTTTTTTGGAGTGTTTTCCTCTTCTTTACCCGAACTGGTTAGCCCTACCTGAACCGACCTTCTGGATGGATAATTACTCTGTATATTTGGATTATTAAATTAATTCATTTTTTAAAAACATTTAGCTATGCCAGCAATTACTAAAATTACTGCAGCTAAGCTCTTAGTTTTAATAAATCTTCCTGTTTTTCTTTTACTAGTAGGTGTTTACCAGATAGGCTTTTCGGTAATAGTTTAGATATCTACTTTCTCTAGTATTTTTTATTCGTCACATGGACAAATGGATTCCGTCCCACAAGCAACAGTCAGAATTAATTAGCAGAACATTCGAATTTTTTAATGATGAATTAACTGAGTTGCAGGAGGAACTTAAATGTCCAGATGAATTTATATGTGACTTTCTTGAAGTTGTTAAAAATCGGTGGTCTCCAGGTAGTTGTCATTCAAAAGCAAGGCAGCATAAAAGAGATAATCCAAGCTCTTATTAATAATGAAAAATGAAAGTTGGCTTGTTAAGAAAGATCGCCTTTGGGCAATGAGATTTTTTAAGGATAAATTCCCTGATGAAGATGGAACAACATATATGAGGGTTCACTACGCTAGCTGCAAGCACAGATTCCTTCACGGGATTACCCCTCATGTTCACCTGCATGAAAGCGAGAAATTAACTTATGAAAAAGCAAGAGACCTTTGGAGGTCTTCAGAGCAAACAGAGTGGGAAGTTTCTGAGAAACCTCTATGGAATACTTGTTAGAATTGATTAAATGATTATTTTTAATCTAATTCTCCGTCGGTTTGATATGCGGGGAAAATTAATTTAGAAAATTGAGTACATACCACTAGATGGTTTTGTATCGTTATGAACTACGAGGACCATCCATACATTACATAATGGTTTTTGTAGCAACCGCTACTAAAACGTTCGACTCGCTACATTGTGAGCCGCATCTCGATTTAAGCCAAGGAACGGGGACTTGAATCAACATTCGGAGTATGGATGATGACAACTCTTCTTTATCGTGGACAAAACTATGTTCAGCACAAAGAGCAGAAAGCACAAGAAAATTGTGTTGAGCTGACTTACAGGCGTAATCACTACAACACATGCAAAAGTGATGCTAAATCTGAGCTAAATTCCCAATTGGCTTATCGCGGTCACCGCTATCAGCACTAGCTTGAAAACTCTTTTTATAAGGCCCTGCTAAGCAGGGCTTTTTTTTTACTTAGATGATTCGTTCTCGGATCAAACAGTTGTTTACTTCTGGTTAGCCTTCATAAACTTTGCAAGTAGATGCTGTTGGATGGCTAATACATTCTTTCTCCCAAAACTCATCTCTCGTTTCATTAGGAACTGTGTAAGTGAAGTCATGCATTGTACGAATATCACTTAAGGCATTTTTGATAATGTTGAAAGGAGTTCTTAGTTTCATAATCCTCCATATCGGATATGTACTTTCTAATCGATCTTGCTCATTTTATACACCTCGGCTTTTACTCAAGTAGAAGTAACTAGTAGTTGATTAATGAATTTAAGATAAAATCTTGGGATCAAAGGTTAGCTGATAGATTGACTTAGTTGATGATCTATTGTGTGGTTCGTATCAATCGAAATAATTAATTAATTGACTTATCGTCTACATAGTTGCGTTGAAACGAATGCCATGATATTTAGCGTTGATAAACCCAACTGTCACATGATTACCAATCTGGATAGATGAAATTGTCTCCTACACCCTCTTTATGGAATTGACCTACTTCAATTCCATAAAGATATTTTGCTAACTTGGTAAAGAAATATAGCATTAAAAGTAAAAAACGGTCTGCGCAGACTCAGACCGTTTCTTAGTTACTTCCAATTAATCTAAATACATTATTCAAGTAAGTGCGATTGTAAGTTATACCCAAATAATTGTTTTAAAGATAAATCTAGTTTGTATTAATGAGAAAGAGAACTGATAAGGAAGGTATCTTTTTTATTTTGGACTTTCAACAATTTATTAATTTTATTTTGTAAAAAGAAATCTAAACCTAGATCAGAAAAAACATATATAAATAGGGAATAACAAAAAATCACATAGAAAATTGAGTGACATATAAATGTGTCTATATGATTAGATGTCTTCTCATGAGTTGCTTGTTCTACAAGACTTTCTCTAGGTGACTTGAAATCACTTATTGAATTAGTCGCTATTGACTCCACCCATCCAAACTGAGCTAGTTCTTGATCGATTATTGGTTGCGCTGAAGTCATAAAAAAGAAAATTTTCAATTACTTTCCTTTTTATCGCGTTAAATCATAAGTTCCAGGTCAATGTTACATTCTTTGGTTTTTGTCTTATTTTGCTTGAAGACGAACACATTAATTCAAGTTAATTTCTTCCATTGCATCTTTGAACTGCAAGCATATTTGCTTCCGCATGATTCTTTTCTAATTTCCAAATCTTATTTGAAGTTTGACCAATACAAACAACTTCAGCTGCATTTTTTATTCCAACTGGTACTTGGGTTAAAGCTAAAATCATTAGGGCAAAACCAGTTCCAGGGGCATGAATATTCAACCGAAAGCTTTTGAGCCAATTTTTCTTAGGCATTAACTAATTCCTTATTGTTATTCCTTTATAGCTATTTTTATTGTGTATTCTTGAGTTAAATGAAATAGCTTATAAACAAAAGACGAGTATTTAATTAAAATGTTATTTCCGGAAATAGAACCCTACGATCGAGGGATATTAAAAGTCAGTTCCCTACACTCCATATACTGGGAAAGAAGCGGTAATCCAAATGGTTCGTCTGTCCTGATTGTTCATGGCGGCCCTGGAGGAGGTAGTAGTCCTTCCTATCGAAGATATTTTGATCCAAAAATATTCAATATTGTTCAATTTGATCAAAGAGGATGTGGTAGATCTACGCCTCATTCTGAGTTAGAAGAAAACACCACTCATCATTTAATTGAAGATATCGAAAAGTTAAGACAGCTTTTAAAAATTGAATCATGGCATGTCTTTGGTGGCTCATGGGGGTCAACATTAAGCTTGATTTATGCCATTAAACACACAGAAAAAGTTTTAAGTCTTACGCTTAGAGGTATATTTTTGTGCAGAAAAAACGAATTAAGTTGGTTTTATCAAAAAGGTGCAAGTGAGATTTTTCCTGAAGAATTCGATCTTTATCAATCCATTATTCCGCAAAAGGAGAGAGGTGATTTAATTAATGCTTTTTATAAGAGGTTAACCAGCCAAGACAGATCTGAGAGAGCTAAAGCGGCACATGCTTGGACGAGATGGGAAATGTCAACTAGCTATCTCATGCCAAAAAAACTATCAATTAATAAAGCTACTAATGATGATTTCTCAGATTCTTTTGCGCGTATAGAATGTCATTATTTTATTAATAATATTTTTTTAGAGGAGAATTTTATTTTAAAAAATATTGCAAGACTTGAAAATCTTCCTGTTTCAATTGTTCAGGGAAGATATGACGTTGTTTGTCCAATGAGAAGTGCATGGGATCTTAATAAATTATTGCCCTCTTCGAAACTTTATGTAATCGATAATGCCGGACACTCAATGAAAGAAATTGGAATTTCTAAAAAATTAATTGAATTGACTAATGAGTTAGGCAATTCCTTATCCTATGGCTAGGAACAAGTTGATGATATTAGGGCTAAATTATATTATTTGAAAACTCACATCATTAGCGACCTTATGCAATTAGAATATTTTTAAAATTAATTAGCAACAACTAAAGATAATTAAGTCTCTTTTCTTGAATTTAACCTGGCTTATTTTCTTCTTTTATCGCCCCCGTAAGTTTAATAGGAAATTTTTTACCCTGCCTCCAGACAGCTGCAAAGATTAAAGCTATAAAAGCAATTATCGGTATGAATCTAAGGACTTCCATAGTGGAGGAATCAATAGGTAATGATTTAAAAAGATTTCCAATAGAAACGGGCTCAACTTCGTAAGAATTTGCTAATTCATTTAGATCTACTTGCATTTGTCATAGATATTTTTACCAACCTATTAAAAAAGGCGGAATTTTTAGATTTACCCCATCCATTTGTGACTCGGAGGTATAAGAAATACTAATGCAAGTAAAAAAAGATATGTTTCCCGGTAGCTTTGGTTTTTTTCTGCCTTGTTTCTATTTGAGTCTTCCCTTGTCAAATTTGTGGATAAACCTCTCGATTTTTGTAGACATGTTCTTAGTTAAGACCTGAAATAAAAAAGAATCAAATAAAAGTAATTATATTTAGTCCCACTGTTAAAAATATTGTGTTCATTTTATTGTGTTTTCAAATTCTTCAGATCGTTGATTCAGCTTTATTCTTTCATGTTGTATCTTTCTAAATAAAGTTTTCTAATTTATACTTTAAGTTAAACCAAAAAAAATTAGCTTTCAGGTTAATTTCCCCTTTTAACATTAAGATTTACAATTATTAAGTTTGTATGTTTTGTAGTTGTTTGAATGTCAATAGATTTATTTACGGATTGATAAAACTTTTCCAGTAGCTAAAAAAAGTATAGTTACACATTTATATGACGAGAGCTCAATTTGACTCGCCTCTCTTCCTTCAAGGTTCGACTGAGGTGAAAATCATTGAACGAAGTTGGGGCATTGAAAGATGTTACTTAACTTCAGATGGTGAGAAGGTTTGCACACCAGCTCCATTTTCGACAAATCATCGAAACCTCGATTGGACTTGCTTGGCTTAGAAAGTTTCCTAGTCAAAATTTATTTAATAACTTCTAAGATAAATTTTTGATAATAAATTATTGTTAGATTTTGCTTAATTCTTTTCTCCTGATGACATCTGAAGATTGATGAGGAGATTGTTAGGAGTAAAATACGTAATATTATTACGTGATAAGGAGTAAGAATTTATAATCAACTTTTAGCTTAGTTACTTCTACTAATAGTTTTTGTAGTGCAAAACGTAGATTTTTAGGGTAGTTTCACCCATGCATTTCATCTTTAGGTGACCTAAAACATAATAACAACAAGTAAGTTCAACATTATGAAATTGTTTACTCCATTCAGCATTCCTAAGGCAGATATGACAGCTCTTCCGAAACATAAAAATAAAGCCACATCCAAAAAGTCCCATTAGATAAATCAACAACTTCATGTAGAGGTAATCTTCTTTCACTAGTTGTACCTTGGTATTGAAAGAAGTTGTTGGATAATTTAACCAAATTATTTATCGATGCTTAGGAAAAAAGATTATTTGTATATGTGCTTCGTCCTGACCTGTATAGTTGTGATTAGAATATTAAAATTTTGATTTAGAATTTAGCGCTTGAATAACGTTGATTGACGCTTAAGATTTACAAAAAGATGAGAAAAATGATCAAATTAAAAATTCTTAAAAAGTTAATCATCAACTTTTTTGAGACGTTTCAATTTAAAATGTGATTGATAATCATTATAAATAATTTATTTTAGATTCTAATCTTAAATTTTAATTTTTGCTTGTTCGCTTTAAAGAACAGAGTTTGTGAAATAATTAGTTTCGTAAACTACTTAATGTATAGATTTTGGATATTTCCTCACTGTTCATAAGTTGATTTATTAGTTTAGATTTTAAACATATAAATAATCATGATATCGGACATTGAATACTATAAGCAACTTTCAAAAAAAGTAAGTACTGAGCAAGATAAAATTAATTTCTTTGATCAAAATCAAAGGGCTTTTTATGTAGATATCTATTCTGATACTTGGTCAAAGATGATGGAGGCATATGCTAAAACAGAGAACTTAAGCTCAGAGCAATTAAATAAAATTGAGGAAATGAAATGGAATGAGATGCCAGAAGGTTTGAAGATTTTTGCTTATGATTTTTGTATTCTTAATGGGTTTGTTTTTACTGGAGTTGGTAAGTAAATAATAAGGAGTAATCAACCATTAATAAATTTTAAGACGTTTTTCTATGAATAATTTACCTTTTTACGTTTTAAGTAGATTAATTATTTTTATTGTTATTGGGTTAGTAATAGTTCAGATGCTTGTTACCTCAGGTGTCATTGATTTTTAATGGATTTATGTACAAATTGCTTTTTGTGTTTCATAGTATCCAATTTGATTTTACTTTTTCCTTCTTTTACTTTTGAGATCAAACCCATCTTTAAAGTCAGAACCGGATTTATTAAACCAAGCTAAGAATGCTGCGATTGAGGTTCCAATTAAAGCAGCAATTCCCCATTGAGATATTTCTTCCATTAGCAAAAAATTTTTCTTCCAGTTGCTGAGTAATAGTAGCAAGTACCATCAGCCCCGAGATAGAACATACGGTTTTTGTATTTTGATTTTGAAAAACGATCAAGCCTTCTTTCATGTATGTCAAAGTTTTTTGTATTTAATTCTGGATTGCATTCTCTTTGTTCATCGGTTCCCTCTTCCACATTCCATGCGAATTTTCTTATAAGCCAAATTGAGGCAATAAAAAATACAATAATTAATACATTCATTTATTTGGTAGGCAAATAATTGTTAGCAGTAGTCCCTCAACTCTTTCCATTTATCTAGTCCTGCCTCAAGATTCTCCATTTGACTAGTGGAACCATTTGTTTTAAATGCTTTAATCAACGACTCCGTAGCTTCGATTCCATACTTAGCAGCTTCTTTTTGCCTTGCACAAACTCTGTCTCTGGATCCGTCTTTCAAGTCTGTCTCAATTTCTTTCAGTATTTTGCTTGCTTTCTCTTGCTTTTGATAAAAATCACTGAGATACATGTCAAATTCAGACTCAGCAATAACAGGTGTGAGTGAGAATAAAAAGAGAACAACAAATATAAATGATAGAAAGAATAAGCGTTTCATATTTTTATAGTGGCGGACTTGCTAATCTGCACAACTCATTTATATGCAATGTCATAAAGAAAACCAAAGACCCTGAACGTATCAAATATTTAGGCAATATAAGTAAGAAATTACGCATTTGCTGATCTTTTTTACACGAAATAATTTGAAATGGTTTTGCTATTTATTTAAGGTGATTCTTTAGCATTCTTCGCTAGTTGATAGTTATTTAATTGAATTCACCTAATAAACTATGTCAAAAGCTCTCGGTAATGACATTTTCATTTTTGGGTAAAACTTTAATAGCTGATCTATTTGCGGTCAGTTTAGTATGTAGACATATTCGGTAGGTTTACAATAAATTCTTTAAGTAAAAATATAGGACATTTTTAAATGGTTAAAAGAGTTTGGTTAAGAAGATAGTCAGGTTATAAGAGAGCAATATAAACAATTGCTAGAAGCTATTGAAGGAGTAAATAAACTTCCTCAAATTCTTTGTATGAATCAGATGAAATCTATTAGTTAAAAACGTTCATTAAAAAAAGGGGGCATTGATTGCCCCTTGATAATTTGACAGACAATCATAAATTTAATTGCTGTGATTGATCTCTCAAGCAGCTAATAGTTCATCATCAGTTGGTAATAATTGAAGTGATGACTCATCTAATTCGTGACTTGCTTTTATCTCTAAAGAAATAACTTCTCCTGATTCTGGAGTTGGTCCTATATGTTGCTCTAAAACCCCTTCAAGACTGGGTTCGAGTTTTACTGACGATGTGATTTCTGTTAGAACTACTTGTGCTAACTCAGCTTCATTAACGACTTGAGACCATGGGTTAACTGTGGCTGCAAGGAAGTTCCTATTAGCTTCTGTTTTGTCTCCACGAGTGATAAGTAATAAAGGAAGTGTAACGGTAAACAGACAAAAAATGGCTAGAAAAAAGTTGGCAATAGCCATTTCTTTGCCAGGTTCAAATGCTGCTATAAGCATAAAAAGAAAAGCAATTTGTATAAAAAATCACTTACTTTTTATTCTTAGGCCATATCTTCGCAAACAATCTTAATCGAAAAATTTTGAATGTTGAAAATCATTAACTTTACCTAGACACTACGAGTTGTTGATTTTGATAGTTAGCTGGTGATGTCACTTTCTGTCATTAGTCGATAACCAAAATCATCAACCCTTTTCTGGTTTACTCCATTATCTCCAACTCCCACTCTTGATTCTGATCTGACTTGAATAAGACCTTTCTCTGGAATGGCTTTGAGAAGAAAATCATCGGTGTATCTTCTCCATTTAGTTTTTGCTTCAGCATGAATAAAAGAATCAGTCTTTTCAACTATTTTTGTTCTTGCTGTTTCCGAAACTATTTTGGTAGCTTTTTGAAATGCATTTTCTAAATCTATTACTTTAAAGTCTTCTCTAACGCAGTGAGTTATGACAACACAATCAGGCAAATCATTTTCCATTGCATTTAAATTATCGGGAGTAATCGTAACAACAAATATAATTGCGAGAAAGGATGTGATAACTAGTTTAATCATCAATTAAAAGATCTAGTAAAATTAAGTGAAAATTTATAAAAATCAATATATCCCACTTAATAAAATAGTGTGAATCACCTCTAATATCTTAATAAACTTAAGGATTGAAATTTTGATCTATAAAACTTGTAAATAAAAATATGTATCCAATACTTTGCTTAACCTCTTTGAACAAACTTTTTAACTAGCTAATTCATTTCCCCATTCTTTATGTTTCCTATCTAAATCTATTATTGAATTTTTTTGAGCGTTAAGTATTAGTAAGCGGTGAACTAGTTCGATTTTGGTTTCAGTTGCCTCTTCTGAGTAAAACTTTAGAGGTTGATCTCCTAGCAAATTGTCGCCACTCATTAATTCAATCAGCTGTAAATTGATGCCTTTTTAGGATGAAATCGAGCATAACCTCTAGTTTTTAAGGTTTTTTTTCTTTTTGCTTTACATCACTCTTGCTGGTTCTCCCTACCTTCTCCATCCAATTATCAAGAATACTGGTGGTTAATATTTATAAAAATTTCAATAATTGTATTTTTTATTGGAAAGACCATGTCCTTTTCATTTCTGACATGCTCACTCTAGATTTTTCTTCGTTATTTACTTGATATAGTTATGCACCCTGTTTTTCATTCTGAGTTCATAGGACTTGATTGGCCTATTCTTTTTATCGGTCACATCATTATGTTTTGGTCTTTGACCCTAAGACTTGACTGGTCTTGGATTCCATTAACTGATCATGAGAAACTATGTGGTCATAAAGGAAATTCATATCGTTCGCAGGTTAGTTCTTTAGAGAAAACTTTTCAAAACAGCTAATATTAAAATGAAGTTTCTTCTTTTTTTTCCAATATCATTGAGCTTTTTACTTCCAACAAAAATCTATGCATCAAGATCTAATCAAGTTAATTCTGTTTGTGAAAGTTTTGCTGCTGGTAAAATAGATGCCCTCAAAACCATAGAGGCTTTAGATCTAAATATTAATGATTACTCAATAGGTGTAAACAATACTGCTAAAATATTTTGCTCTTAGTTTCTAATTTTTTGTAAATCTATTAGTTAAAGTTAGACAAATCTTGATTTTTAACAGAAAAAAGCCTCACTGAAAATAATTCATTTTTGTATGATAAATCCAAAATTCTCTGTTAATGTAAGATATTTTTTTCTCACCTGGAAATATTAATAACACATTGTGAAATAAATATTTTAGGAGTAAAATTATTGCCAATAATTTAATAGACACTGACTAAAGAAGCAGATTTATACAATTTTGAGACAACCAATGAATATTCACAGCAAATATGTGAATATAGATACTAAGGTTTATTTAATTACTAATTACTTATTTCACTGTGATTAACGTGTTCACTAAATTCGCATGAATATCGCTCAATCATCTCCCTTGTATGAATATTGGAATTCTGAACAAGAAGAAGATGATGAAAATAAGAGACTGTTAAAGCTTAATCCATACGAAACGGGCTCTAGTCTTTTTAGAGATGAACCCTACAAATGGGAGAATCTCTATCAAAGCGTTCTTAGAAACGTTATCAATGGAGATGAATCATCACTAAAAGGTTTGTTTGTTTTATTATCTACAATCAGTAATAAGGAGAAAGATATTGTCCTTACCTCTCTAGAGGTGTTGTTAAATAAGAATATAATTTATAAATTGAGAAATCAAAAATGTCAGGATTTAAAGTCCAATAAAAATTTTTATACTGCCTTAAGAATATTGCTGATTATTTTTATTAATCCATATGAATTAGAATTAAAAAATGAACAGAAATATTGTTATGAGAAGATAGGAATGTTTTGTTTTCGATTTAGAAGGATAATTAACTAAATAAGAGAGCTTATCTTATAGATTAAACATTTCAAATATATAAAAATATTAATCTCAGAGAAAAATAACTAATGGAGTGAGAATTGTTCTATTAATTTTTTAAGTTGTTCTGAGCGTGAGCTTTTTTGTGGCCTTACAGAATCTAGTATTACCGCGCAACATAACTGCCATGATGAACCATCTTCTAATTTCAATTCTTTTGAAATCTTGACTGGAGCAGAGGTTAAGGAGGTTATTTCATCGATATGCTCGAGAGTTTCCCACAGTTCACTCTCTAAGAAATCTAGCTCAACTTTTGAGAGGAGTTTTGTTGCTATAAAATCCTTTACTATTTCTGTAAGTTCTAATGACATTTTTGGTTTAATCTAATCGAAAAACTCATAGTTTTGAAGTAAAATCAGTTTGTAAGAAGTTATTTGATTTTAGGAATAGCACTTATCTGAATTATTTTTTTACGAGTTGATTATTAAATTCCATACTTACAGACTTACTTCCGAAAACTATAATATAAAAAAACAAAACCTGAAAAAAATAAATGAGCATGGAAATTACAAGTGAATCAGCAAAAAAAGCACAAAAAGAAGCTGAATGGGCATATAACAAAGCGATGGAAAAGTTTTATTATTCAATGTTGGAGGTTGTTTTCTTAAGAATTAAAAGTCATCTATCTACCCAGGGGCTAAAAAAAGTGGTGGAGATAGATAATAAAAGAGCTAACAACGAAAATCTGGGAGTTGAATTTAGTCAAAAAACCTGGTCGGTATTAGCTGAAGCATGGACAGGAGCAGAGGGCTTAGCGATGACAAAGATCGCTGAACTTTATGAGCTAGGGATATCTGATTTGGATATATCCAAAATTCAAAAGCTTGATGGAAATGATAGTTCTCCAAAATGCAGTACATCAAACTAATTTTGGTGTAAATTAAATCTGTCATGAATACTCTCACTTATTGATTTGAAGTTGCAACAATTAAAAAAATTCTTAAAAGAAAGAAAAAAGCTACTCAAAAAGAAATATCTTAAAAAATATGTTGAAAAGCAACTAAGAAAGCTTTGAATATGATTGGTGGTATTTATTCCTATGTCGTATTAGTCTAGGTATATGACATATCATGCAAAGCCGAATTATATTCAATACGATGAATGGTTTGATAACAATGTTGATCCGTTCGAATTAGAGTATGAGAAGGAAAAAAAGTTTAGTGATTCTGTTCATGAGATGTTTTATAAAATGTCAAAACATAATTTAATTATCGGTGGATCGGAGTCTGTTGCAGATTTAAACAAAACCGACAGATGTTCAGGTGGTTTTTGCTCATTAACAGATGAAGAACTTAAGCAACTCTAATCAAATGATAATTAAAATTTATGAATTTTGAAGATCAGTTATTTATCTACTTAGAAGCCTTTACTTTTTTTCTTTTGTCTACAATGTTTATTCTTTTGTATAAAAGCAATAAGTGGTTCCAACGCTCTAGAGCTTTCTCTAAAAAAAGATGATTGAATTATCCATATGAAATATTTATTACTTTTACCTGTCCTTTTTGTACTAATTACTCCTTCGGAAGCTGTTACTACACGAATGTTTAAAGTTCTAGATACTTGTGCAAGATATAGGTTGAAAGAAAAAACTGCCTTAATAGCAATAAAAGATCTCAAACTCAAATATGAGGGTAAAGATGAAAGGGAGGCAGAGCTATTCATTAAATTGTATTGCTCAGTTTTTACTCCAAATGAAAATGTAGATTTTTAATCCATTAATGACTCGTTTACTTGTTCTCCAGCATTTAGAACGCGAGCGACCGGGATACTTCCTCAAACTTGCGGAGGAAAGGGGTTTTACTGTTTGTACTTTTCGAATGGACCTTGGAGACTCTTTCCCAGAACTTATGAGTGGAGATTTGCTTTTGGTCTTGGGCGGACCTATGGGTATAAGAGATATTGGCACTTCAACCTATCCATGGCTTATTGATGAAGTTAGTTTTATAAAAGAAGCCTTAAGTCAAGGTGTTGGGATAATAGGAGTATGCTTGGGTGCTCAGCTTTTAGCCTATGCAGCTGGTGGCGATGTTGAAATGCTTCTGGAAGAGGTATCTCAACAACCATTAGCTGAAATTGGGTGGGACAACATCTTTCCTCAATCATTAGAAAATAACTGCAAACTGAGAACACTTTTAGATTCTCCTTTTCCTGTTCTTCATTGGCACGGAGACAGAGTCATATTGCCTAATACTGCAGAGCTGATAGCTAGTAGTTGTAGATGTAAAGAGCAATTATTTAGTATTGGTCCGTTAGCGTATGGGTTACAATTTCACATTGAGATAGACGAGGAGATGGTTAATACTTGGATTACAGAAGATCAGAAATTTATTTCTTCGGTATTAGGAGCAGATGGTCAATGCATTTTAAAACAACAGCAAAAAGAATTTGGTACTAAAACACTAGCTTTTAGATTAAAATTTATAAGTACTTTATTTGACTTACTAAGTTAAAAATAGTTATTTAGTTGCTTAAAGTATTTACTAAAATGATTGATGATTTCACCTTAGATCAGTGTAGAAAAGACAAGGAAATTCTTCAATTGAAAATTAAAAATCTTGAGCATGGTATCAATGAAGCCGAAAAGTTGATAGCCGAGTCACAGATGAATGATGAGGCATTAACTTTTTTAAGAAGAAAAGTCGCAGAATCAAACCAGGATTTAGCAGTTTTATACTTAATTAACTAGTACTTATTGTAT
>QBVH01000028.1 GCA_003284445.1 Prochlorococcus sp. AG-311-D23
AATAACGAGGTGGTATTTATATAGTTTTATGCGACGCATTTTACTTCTTGCACTAACAGCAAAAATTTCTATTCCGATAGTTGCTTGTAGTCCAAAGAAGCAAACATCCCTTGAACCAGTAGTAGTAGAAACTCTTATAAGTGCAACTGAATCGTGGAATGGAGATTCTTTTATGTACCCAAGAGGGAAAGCAGAAATGAAACTTGAAAAAATAACTGCTCAACCTGTTTTTAAAACACCTCTTCATTTACATCAACAGCCTGGGATTATTTATGTAAAGAAAGGAACCCTTTATTGTGAAACCAGTGACGGACAATCACTGACATTAGGTGCTGGTGAAAGCTTCGCTTCATCCCAATATGCTGCTCATTATTGTCAAAACAATGGTGATAAAGAGACCGTGGTTTTTAGCGCGTCAGCAGGAGCTAAAGGTAAAAAGACTACTGTCCCGACTGAATAAATAAACGCTTTCTGATTGAATAAAGAAAGTCGACAGTCGATGGCTATCTGAGTAACTAGGGCTGATTTAAATCAGTTCTTTCCCAATATTCGTTTACGGAAAAAAAATTAATAGTTCCAATTATTTTCAACTTCTACACAAACCAATCTGCTGATTTATGCGGGTGGTGGAGTTTTGTTTTATTAGAAGGTTTTTACTTTGGGCGACTAGTTACATTCTTTTTTCCAAACAATTCATTAATCAAAAAAGGGAAGAAAGAGAATGAGGAACTTACTCCAAAGCAAAAAGAATTTATCGAGTTCCTCGAGAAGGCCTCAAATCAATCAAAAGAGAATAACGATGCCTGATGTGAAATTAGATTCTGGTTCAGATGATGTTGGAATGAAATTCAAGATCATTTGGATTTCAGTGACCTTTGGCTTAAAAGCAATCGTTTTTATTTGGTATTTTTTCTTTTCAGATCTCACCTAAAACTTGTCATTTATCAATTATTTGTTTATAGATATATAAGGGTGATTTGAAAATGTGGTCAAAGAAATTACTATCTACGAATCTTTTGACGGTACAAGATTTGACTCGCTTAATGATGCCGAGAACTACGAAGAAGGTTTAAAGAATCAGGCTATAAGATCATTATGCAATCACGACTATGATGCATGGGAAGACTATATGTTTACTCGATCAAGAGAAACTGACTAAAAAAGAAATTTTATTACTACATCGCTTAAGAGTAGAAGTAGACACACAGTAATTATCAGCAACAAGAATAGAAAAGAGGGGCTATTTGCCCCTCTTAATAGTAGTTTCCCCAACCCTTCAAAGGTCACGATTCCAATTCTTAAGGATGGTTAATGGAATAAATAGTTTCATAAACCCTGCTTGCTACACCTTCAGTCTAATCCATCTTTCTGCTCTTCAGGAATGGTAGAACATTACAAAAAGTTGAATATAGACTTAATTTTTATGTGATACGTCTGTTGATTCTTTTTCTCAGTATCTGCAATTGAATATTAATATTAAAATGCTTTTTTGATTCAGTTTTGGCTAGGTCGGTTAGCATTTACCTTTGCGGCCTTAACCATTGAAAGGCATATTTATGAGTTTTTTGTTTAAAGAATCCATAAAGAAATTAAGGATATATATTGACATCCTCTGTAGAACAATAGTCAATGTACAAATAATTTGTATATAAAATTTTTAAAAATTTAATCAGACATACGCCACAAAATATATGCTTCATATAGATCTGCTATTTTTTTAGCTCTATTAGTGTTTATATATTCTGTTTGAGTGAATTAATCAATCCATATGTCTAGAAGTTTAGCTTTCTTTTGAATTGTGGATAATTCCTAAGAATAAGTATCTTATTGATTTTTTCTTTAAGGCTTATTTGGTTCAATATTGATTTGGTTGGCATAAAGGACATGTGGCTGGGCTTTACTACCTTCACTTGCCTCAATCCATTCTTTGTACTCCTCTCTTAGTGCTTTTTCGTTTAGCCCATCTAGTTCGTTTATTCTTTTTACAGCATCATTCATTGTCACTTCAAGGGCCCTTTTAAGGCTAATAGTTGGAATTTTCATACAAAGCTACCGACTAAAGAATCAGCTAAATAAGTGCAGACAACAAAAGCTAAGGTCATTGCTATTGGCTTTTGAAATAAATTATTAGAAGTGTTCATTTTTATTTATTAGTAATGACCTATGGAACTAACGAAGCAAGCTAATGCTCCGCAATAAACAAAGAACAAACTCATTTCGATTGGTTTACTGCTGAAAAATGATAGATAAAAATTAGAAGACTTCATGTAGTTGGATGAATAGTTTGAACATGTTTGTATGTCTTTTCTTTGACGGCTTTAGTTCGTCAAAGATCAGTCATTTTTGAATTCGGAATATTGAAGGATGTAAATAACTTCAAATATTTCTAGAAACACTTTCTAATGGATTTGTATCTCCTATCGGTGTGTAGAACTCCCTAAAAAAAGTCGTGCTTTTACTACAACGCATAACCTCCTAAACTTCTTATTGATTTAGTCCTATTAAATCCATCATATTTGCTCCACATCACGCAGTAATATTTGGGATACTCCCGATGGTTTGTTCTGCCTCAATCTTTCAAATGACTACTGCAGAACAGAATCAAATATAGATCAGATAATTAAGAAATTGAATTAAGGGATCCTTATTGATGGCAGCATTCTTCTTGTATGTTAATCATTCAACGCCAACTAATCTTTCCCATAAACAGAAGTTTTTGTGAAAGGATGGACTCAATTTATCTTAGTCTCCTCAGTCGTAATATTTTATTTCGAATTCAATTATGGAACAATGAGATAAAGAACAAAACTATAAATAGTTTGATTAATCATACATATTAGACATTTGTCTAGACCTACAATTTGTGAATGGCGTGGATAGCACTACCTCAACCGAACATCATTACTTTAAGAACATTTTAATATTGTTATTAAGTAAATAAAACTTTCAGTTTATAACCGTTTATCTTACATTACCTCAATTAATAATTCTTTAGCACCTAAGTTGCTAACTCTTTTCTGCGTCCCTGCTCTTGTATTTTTATCATATTCATTTAATTTTGCTTCTTCAGTAATCGTTTAATTGGAACAATGCATTCGAAATTTTCACTTTATTTTTACTAATCGATCCTTGAAGCCTCAGACAATTGCCGCTTTGAGGAGTAGAAAATACTGATTTAACCCCACTCGAAGTTCAATTGATTCTTGCTCATGATTTCAGTTGATACATCTAAGATAAGAGATAATTCAAATTTTGGAAAAGTAATGACGTTTGGTATAGCTGTAAAGCTATAGATACTGGCAAATTTTGTTTCTTCTAAATTAGACTAATTAATGACTTCTACAAAATCTCATAATACATCTACTGCAAGTACAATCACTTGCTTTACTCGTTCGTAATGGATTCCCATTTCTTGGGTAATTAGTTCTCCCACTCCACCTCTAAAGTTGTTGAATCCAGTAAATAATATGAAAAAAGGAAATTATAGAAAATAGATGTCTATGAAAATATTTCTTCAATAAAAAATCACTCACAGAAAAGGGTTCGGAACTTTAACTGCCTGATACTCATCACCCAGATATTCTTGAAATGATAATTAGTGCAATAAATTTAGTCAATCAATTAGGACTGATTCAAAGCTTCATTTAATTTAATTCTATTTTTAGTGGTCGAATGAATATTTAATTGTGACCAATACGACAACCAATTTGAATTAAGCCTCGATCTAGTAGTCGACCAAGCTTCAAAGCTGTCGCTTCTTCAACTCGTGAAAAGTTAGGCTGATTAGATGTCAGCCAATTCATTTCATCTGAAGTAATCACTCCAGTAGAAATTGATTTAAGAAAAAGCAATCCAAGATTCATAAAATTAATTTGAAAGAAGTAAAGGTCAAGCCTCAAGTTGTGTTACCGATGCTTGGACCTTTATGAACCAAAAGCCTGAGACCCATCACCCAGTCATTGAAACATTAGTAAGGACTCAAAATCTTTCAAGATCTTGTAACACCATATAAAGATTCACTCAACAAAACTTCACCATTTAGGCACCATATATAGCGAGGAGTTGCTTTATTAAAGGAATAGGGTAGAAGCAGTTTCCCCATCACCCAGGCCGTAGGACACCATATCTAGGGGTCTTTTGTCTTGAAAAGAGCTGCAATAGCTAGAATCAACCAATTGTTTTTCAGAGTTTCTGTGGATAACTCTTTATCTCTTTACTGGAATTGATCAATGAATCTTATTCTTGCTTTCATTATGCCAGTCCTGATTATCGGATTCCTCTTTGTGTTTATCATGGAGAACAAGGGACTTCCAAATTGGATGTATAACTTATCTAGAAATAGCAGTTCTATTTGGACCTACTTAATAATCACCATCACACTTCTCTCAATCATCAAATATCTGACTTCTAATTAAATCAGTGCCTTTTTTAATGCATATTTTCATTGTATCAATAATGCATCCATGAACTTAATAAAATTAAAAGAGTTGAGTGAGTTTAACGAACTAGTGATTATCTAAGAAACCGTATTCGAACTTTATTTTAATTTTTTCTGATTGGCTTGTTAAATTATTAAATCATACTTTCTTTCGGTGTTCATCAAATGAAAGTAGGAAAAGGGATTTCCAGTAATTTAAAATGTTATGAACATCCTAGAACTAACCAAAAAGCGAATCAAGAAAGTTGAAATGCTTCATGCGGCTCAACTTGCAACATTCAAAAATGGAGTATTTACTTCTTACAAACCTTCTTTTTTGAAGAAAGAAAAAGCAAGCTCGTGAAGAAGCTTAAGAAATGGATTCTTAATTCAGAATTGAATTGTTGACAGTCGATTTATCTTGGGGGCATCAGCCCCAGTTTTTTTTATGGATCAGAAAAATACTGATACAAGCGAAGAGCAACTATTTTTAATGGTCAAAACCAGAGATACCGTTCTGGTTGACGAGAATGAAATCTGCAAAGTTCTTTCATTTACTGGAGGTTCTCGAGATCCAGGCTCTCCCTCACTATTCCAAGTAGCGAATGTTGATACTGGGGAAATTAAGCACGTTCATGCTGCTGAAGGGAAAGAGATAGTTTCCACTTATGAAGAAGAAATCCATCAGCGAAAGCAGCAGCAATGAAGCAATTTAAAAATCTATTCCCTTTTATCGCTGCTATGGGGGTTTTCTTCTTAGCTAGTAATTCGCCTATGTGGAAACAAATGAATCAAAAGCCTTCAGTCGAAAACGAAGTCAAATCTACTCCAGTAAAGGAATTTAAATAGTTAGATGATGTAGCTGCTCCAGCGACAGAAGTACGTTTACGCCAACCGTAAGCAAAACGAAGAAACCCTAAGTTCTTTTACCATTGTGGAGAGGTAACTCACTATTTATTTGTATTGCAGGTATTTTTAAGCTGCCGCATCCTTCGATACTTTAGGCCAAAGACCTCAGACTATCAGCAGAAGAGACTTGAGAGAAATTGATTAAAGATGCAAATAAATAAAAAACAGTTTAAAACAAGAAACCCCTAAAGAAATTCCAATAACTAAAGGGGTTATTAAATTGACTCGTACTATATGAAGTCAATTTATGTCTTGATGAGGTTTGGCCTCAATTAATTTATAGGCGAAATCAACTTAAAAAACAAGCAAAGATTGGAAAGCCCTACCTCAACCGAACATCAGGTTTGGAGTAGCTCTCTTTACGTGATCAAACACTGATGGTGTTATGAGTGAGCATCACCATCAATTTAGATCGGGGGACAGTCGGTGAAATACTGTCTTCTCTTCGCAAATTCATTAAAAGTAGGTCTGTACATTTTTTGACAAACAAAACCTAAAGGCCTCTAGAAAGGTTTATTAGCATCATTTCCTACTCTAGGCGTCACCTCTTTGAGACACTTCTATGAACTTTGAGTAAATATTAAAGTTAGTAAGTTCTCTTTCAAAAAAGAGGGTTTTCTGTTGACTAATCTTCAAGCCATAGTCCACTGTCTTGTAGTAGTACCACCCAAAAAATATTCGCTTTGTAATACCTCACTGAAATTTGTAAACTGATTTCATTTTGATAAGTTTTAGTTTTTAAAAATAATTACTGCATATTATTCAAAACTGATTCGCAGTTTTATTAATAGGAAGTACTGGTGTTATCTTCAAGCTTCAGGGGCAAAACTATAGCGAATAATCCAATTCCAGTTACGGTTAATGACTCAGAATTTGACCTAAACACTTATCAGCTCGACAGTCAATTGATGGGGGGGACCATATGTTCCCTTTCTGTAAACCAAGGTCTGTCGAAAATAATATCAAATTTATCAATGTATAGATAAGTCAAAACGAACTCGCTAAATAAAAATAACTCAAAAGAACCTCAAGTTATAGTAGGGTTAAATCGTAAGGAGATTTAGTCTTTAAATTTGCCATCAAAAAATAAAAGTAAAGGGTTAGTTCCATGGGACTATTCAATTGAAGATGGAAACTATCAAATAGAGCCATGGATTTAAAAAAAAGGAAAGGAATATGTAACTATTGAAAGAGATAAAAACAATAAAGGATTTTTCCTCCTTCGTAAGGATGAAGAGAAACGTCTATCTATTAACGCTATACAAATAAAATTGACGTATCATCAACTTATTGATTTTGGTTATAAGTTACGAAAGCCAAAGATTGAATCTAAAAATCAAAGCTTAGAAGAATGATTAAGAAGATATTTCAGATAGCTTTCTCTGAGATGTTTAACTTGACATCCATTCTGAAATAAAAAATCAGTTAAAGCGGAATGTATAAATTTTTTTCTATCAAGGTCAGAACTTGATTCAATAAAATCCTTCATCTCTGTGAAAAGAACCTCAGGGATCTCTGTTTCTAAGCTCATAGGTTTCCTCTCATAGATTTTTTGCATAGCATACTTTGAGAGTAAAAACGTCTCATTTCCAGTGATGTGACACCTTTATCTAATAGGTAACCAGAGATCGCAGCTTGCATTAAACGATGTTGATCCCAGTTTGGATGTTCATCTATATACTTTCTCATTGCTTCGTTTAGATAGACAGGTACATCTTCTATGAAACTAACTATCGACTCATTTTGATTATCAATAGAAATACTGTTTTGTTGATCTAATTTTTTTAATTGAATCTCTTCTACTGTTGAACTTTGCATTAAATACTTGCTTGTGACCTGATGTTTATCAGTGTTCTAAGGTGTAAGTCAAGGAGCATGAAAAACATAATCTTAAACTGTCTCATCAAGAGATCCATTGGGAGGGAAGGGTGTCAATAGAGAAAACAAATATAAATAATATCTTGTATATCTCCTTACGAAATAAAGCATCAATTTGAGGATTTTCCACTGAAGTAGATCAGCAAAGGTATTAATGTTTTTTTCCTGTGGAAAACATGTTGAAAACAAATGATTTCCTCTTAAGAAAGGCATTAAAAGTCGATTGATTAGATTATCTTATGAATGACATTAGATTATTTTTAAGACTCATCAAGGCGTTTAATAATGACAAATACACATTAGTGGTCTTATTTTTTTATCATTTCACTTGAATTATATGAGCCCTAGGAAAGGATTTACTGTTGCATATTCTTTCTCTAAATCGTTTTTGGGCACCTATTTTTGAGAAAAAGGATCACTAACAAACTAAATTTCATCTCTTTTATAATCTAAAGGAAAAAGACTTTAAAATAGCTTTAAGGGCTTGACCTCTCAAATTTTATTCTTAAAGGTTTTTATAGATTTTTTGTATGTTTTTAACTTTTTGAAAACTTGAGATTTAAAACCTCAATTGTGGAAAAGTATTTAATTTTACAAAGAATAGTTTTGGAATGTAAACATGTTCAGACGAGGTCTAAGTAATGATTCCATCGCATTAACTAAGTTAATGAGATGGAGGCCTTGAATCAACACAGATAGAGATATCTAATTTTTGCTAACAGAGTAATTTATACAGCACACTCCCTGGAATTTCAGCATCCACGCCATTCTTCAGGTTCAAGGTTTTGAATGTTCCCTTAGGTTGGATTGGAATCAGTAATAAAGAATCATGCCAGATGATCACGACTAACAACCTCTCCTAATTCATTCTCAATTGACTTAGTAATTCGTTGGCAGGCAGGCATGGCCTAGTACCTCTTGAACATCTTCCTCAACATTCCCGTTAGGTTTGTTTATGTGTTTAATTATTGTTAGTGAGATGAGTAAAGAGTTTTCTTGACAGGAACCTCACGCTCTTCTTAAGGAAGATCTGACATCTCAGACCGAAGAGCACCAAAAGGAGCAGTTGACTTTATCTTTCCTTTATATTCTAGTTCTAGCTGCAATGAGTCAATGTCGAATGTGTAGAAATACTGCCTTGGATTTATGGCGGTTCATATAATAAAGAAGAGCTATAAAATATTAAGAGAAAAAGGACCTATGGCTGATCCAGTTGATAAAGAATGAGATAAAAAATAATTCCAATGATAACGTGTATAAAATTGAGCTTATCGAATAATTTAATGCTTTAATTCCGAGTGAGAAGTAACAAGTTCTGTGGCTTCTACTGGTTTGGTTTGTGCGCTTTCAAGTTTCACAGAAAAAAACTACAAGATTTCTAATAAGTCTTTTAATAATTATTTTTTGCTGGTTCATTCTTACTCCAAGACTATTCCAATTTAGTAAGGCAATTGTTGAAAGCCCTCTATTCATTAGTGATATTGTTGGCTTACTTCTTTTTACTCTTTCCTATCGGTGCACTCAAATATACATGGACTAGGAAGATGACTTTACGAAAAGCTCTTAAAGGAGATCTAAGGAAACTATCAAAGGAAGACTTACGAGACGTTCTTAAAGATGTACTAAAGAACTGATTACTAAAATGAAACACTTATTACTTCCCGTGCTCGCCAATTAAATGGATAAAACAAAGATTTCTATTATGTTGATCTGAGTATGAACCCTTAAATAGCTTCATCTCTTCGGCAGCCCAACTATATAATTAAATTAATCCAACTTGTTTTAGTCTTACAGCTTCAGTAATTCAACTTAAGCGATAAAGCGAATAACTTTAGGACCATAAAATTCTCTCTAATATGTCCATTTAGAAATGACTATTTTTATTGGAAACCTATCTTTTGACTCCGAGCAGGAAGATATAACTGGTCTAATAAGCAGCTATGGAGAAGTTAAAAGCTGCAAGATTCCGCTAGATAGGGAGACGGGTAGAAAGAGAGGCTTTGCTTTTGTTGATATGACAAATGAAGAGGATGAACAGAAAGCAATTGACGATCTGCAAAATGTTGAGTGGATGGGGCGTTCGATTCGAGTAAATAAAGCTGAGCCTCGTAGGGATTCGAGAGGTGGTGGTGGAAATCGTTGGTAGCCAAATCAAGTTTGAAATTAAATATAGTAGACCACTTTTGATCTTTTCTTTTTATAGCTAACCTTTTTAGACATTTAATTTAAAAACTAAAATCTTCCATTTTTAAAGGTCGAGGTTAGTCGAAGATTAAATAAAATTTATCCCTATAGAGAGTTTTATTATTTGATCTTAAATTGATTTTCAGTCGCCTCTTTTTATTAGTTTTGATTCTGCAAAGATCGTAATCTTTTTTGGAGGAAAGTTTCGAGTAGTGAAGAGTTTCACAAGCCATCATTGCTAGACATTTGGTCTATTCCCCCTATTTGTAAGTAGAAAGTAGTAAATAACTACTTCAACAGAACTTGAGTTTTAGATAAGTTTTTGAGTGTTTGAGGACTGGAGTCGTTATAAGTGAGCATCACCAATTCATTTTAGATCGATAGGCAGTCGGTGAAATCCTGCTCTATCTTCGCAGAAAAAATTCTAGTTTTAACCATGTACGGAATCAACTAAGCAACAAACACTGCAAGCTAGGCTCAAGCTGCGGAGTCTATTTATTGGCTTACAACAATCCTCGTTAAGAGACTTCCTCAGTGCATGTAATTACTGCTCCTGCTCTTGCCCAAGCATATAAAAAATCTTGGTTCGTACTATGAGAATTTATTGGGTTATTTTGTTTGATCTCCACGCTCGTTACATAGTCTTAATCGCTGCTTCGATAATTTTACTTTTCTGACATTTTGAGAGGCTCAAATTATTAGTGGAATCGCTTCCAATCTGACTGCTGTTGGCTTATTTCTTGGGTCAACTGGATACGATTCTTTAACTGAAAAATCGACTGAAATAACATTCTAACTGCAAATTATCAGAAAATATGTTTGAATAGTACTATGGTTACTTCGTTTAAGAAGAAGTCAAGCTCGTCCAAGTCTAACGACTATTTGAAAACATCCGACAGAAAAAGGCCTACCTGGCATTTTGAAGTAGAAGGAAGTGGTCAAAGAAAGAGATATTTAAGATCTCTAAATAAGTAGACGCAAGCTTAGTTTTCTTACTTTCCAATCAAAATGCTAGAGCAACCTTTAGTGTCTTTAGTTGTAGTGAACCTCTTTCCAGGAACCTATGGGGAGGGGACCTTTTTGCTTATAAAAGCAGATTAAAGATGAAATATTCTCAATTTTATTGGTAGTTCATGAGATCCAGACGCACTGAATATCTATCAAATGGAAAACGTATAATCTGCTGAAATTCGTTGGATTCATTCAGAGGAAATTGCCGAGCTAGTTAGCGAATATAGGACAACAATTTTAAAGCTATCTTCTTTCTACGATCAAATACAACAAAAACAGCGACTTGAATAAAAGAAAATTTTTTTGACTTTAATATAAAAATTTTGGTCCATTAATGACTATGACGAGATAAGAGTTCATGAATAAGTTCTTTGATTTATGAAAGGACGATCAAGAGGAAATCCTACAAAAAGTCTGATCGCAGAAATTCTAAGAGATTATGCAGATAGGTTGGATTAGATAAAAACCCTTTGCTGTTGTTCTAAGCATTCTTTTATTTTTCTCTCGGCTTGTATTTCAAGCGGAAGATGTTTAGCCAATGTCCCAAGAGGAAATAACTGAAGCTCCTTCAACTGATTCGATGATTGAAGAAGCGACAACTTATTTGCTTGGTGAGGAAATGTATCAAGACACTCTTCGTTTGCAAGGCAACAAAGTTTCTACCAAATTTAATTACGACATGAAAAAGAAATAGATAGATGGCAATATTCACAGTTTTAGTCGTCATTGGATTTACTCTGTCTTTGTACTTCCGAAGCTGGGGAGTTTTACTTCACGTGCTTAGATATGCTGTGATTTTGCCTCAATACTTTTGGGCTAAAATTTCCATCGGTGGCAGGAGGAAATCAAATAGCAGTTTTGTTTATTTATCTAAGGAAGCGTTAAAGCGAAAACCACCGCATAAAAGTATTAGGACTTACTCAATAGATTTTTTCAATCTTGCTCCATGTTCAACCTTAACTTTTATCTCTTTCATGTTTGTTCCCTCTTATTTTTTGAAAATCTGAGTCGAGAAAGAGTTATGTGCCTAGTTTATTGATAATGCTCTAATCCTTAATATTATCCAGCGTCTACATGAAATTTACTGAACTGCTTTTGATCTTTTCTTCTTTATCACTAACGTTTTTAGGTATTTCATTTTTATAAACATAAAGCTCACTTTTTTCAATAGACCGAGACCAGTCGTAAACGAAAGCAAATCTAACTCTGTAGATGAATTTAAATAATTGAACTACGAATGAATTTTCAGTTTCTTTTGTTTTATTAGTTAACCCTCCAAAGAGAGGGGTTTCTTTTGCCTAATCTTCTTCTTAATTAGCAGAACTGAAATGCTTGATTTAATTAGGAATATTTATATTTCTGCCAACGCATGGACTGGGAATATTCAAAACGAGATGGATGCTAGATATGTAGAACATTCATCGCTGACTAATCTTTTTACAGTACATAAGTTTTTAGGTTGGGCTGGACTGCTTTCAATCTTCGTAGCGATTTGCGCAATATTTTATTTCCAATTTCAAGTATGGGAAAAAGAAGACAGAGAACAAAAATAATCTGCTAAGCCATAGACCACGAGCTAACAGTAGTTGACTTGCTCCATAAATTCCAGCAATCTTTCTCCAGTTCCAACCATAAATTCTTTTAAATTAATGTTTTTATATTCCATGAAGTTTCGTCAATAACCTTATCTGTAATTCTCTCTCTAGATGAAAATAATGCCCATTCAGATTCTTCAAGAGTAAGAAATAAAAAGATAAAAGCCAGAATAGAATTAACGATAATAAATCTAATTGCATCTAATAAAGTCTTTAGATCAAAAATACTTCTATCGCTATATATATATGTACCTGCAAAAGTCATCCTTTAAAAATCAGAAGGAAGTACAGAAGTACAATAAGAAATTCTTACTACATGTCAAGAGGAATGATGCCCAACCCATCAACTGACACTAAATATCTTACTCCATAAGTTCCATCAACTTTCTCGAGCTTGAGCCGTAACTTCTCTTGCGGATTACGATTTTTCCTTTTTCATAGCTGTCCTAATTTTTTCTTCGTTCTTTGTAACTATTTCTTCAGCTCCTTTTTCTTCGTCTTGAGTTGAGATATGTCGAGAGGAATATAAAGAACTTTGTATATCGTTGTTCCCAGTAAATTTATTTTTTTTGTCGAAATTTCTCAACAAATCAGAGGCGGCCTTCTTTGCTTCTCTCTCATACTTTCTCACTATTTCTTCTGCCCCTTTCTCATGTTCTGGTGTTGATGCATGACGAGATGAATATGAAGATTCATTTTTGATTGCATTTGCTCCATCTTTAAAATTGTCAGCAATAGATTTCAATAAACTTTCTGCAAAACTTCTAGGACAACCAATATCTTCAACCATTTCCTCTATTTGAGCATTTATGTCCTGATAAGCGGCGGTTATAATTTCTTTCTTTAACTCATCAGTAGTGTTCCAGTCTTGTGTCATTGTTATTAGCTATTCGAAATAGATGATCATGAGATTCCATTGACCCTACCAAGTAATGCTTGAAAGAATATTACAGAAGATACCTTTTAGTTGAATTAGTAATATTAACTTCTATTGATAAATTAAATCTCTGGATTTGTAACTTATCTCCAAACTCAATCAGTTAATGATATGTCAACTTGGTTTGTGCTGCCTCAAGAGTTTGACGTTTCTTTTTATCCTGTTGAAGATGGAAATACCCTTTATTGATATTTTCTTTCTCAATAATTAAATATCCCTTTTCTTTTTCGAGTATCCAAGACTATATTTGACAGTTTTCTTATCCAATTTGATAGTCCTATGTAATTATTATCTCTACCTTTATATTTTTAATGGAAAAATAAATCATACCCTTACCTTGACTCTACTCTCTTGTTGTCTTTCACTAGAGTATTTAGAAAGTCTTTATTATTTATCTAATTCGTTTTGAATGATCTCTGTCGGTATTGCTAAAACTTCATCATTAATACTTTCTCCAAGCCATTCCTTGTATTCATTGAATAAGCAGCGACGATCAGCAGGTCTTTTTAAGATTTTCATTCTTGAAACGGCATTATTGACTGACATTTTTAAGATGTCTTTAAGCTGTTTATCATCATTCATTCGTCAAAGAACTTATCTATTACTTAATCTCTAGCTAGTAATCTCGATCTTGAAATTGGAGTTAATACTCTTTGTGTCAATACCAGGACCTTTGATGATTTACAAAGTGACTTAACACTGTATCTTTGGCTTTTTATTCTTCCTGAATTGGTTTATTTAACAGAAATGGTTTCATTTGTAAAAACTTCTTCCATTAAGGGTGCTAAGGCTGTTTCTATTTGTGCTTCTGTTTTAAATCCAAGTACTTCTGCAGGTTCATTACCTAACGAGATAAACATTGCTTCGACTGGTTTTGTCATTGGTTGATTGCCTGTATTCAATGATGTCTACGAAAATTACTTCTAAAACATTTTAATTAAGAGTTTTGTGTTGAACAGAAGTTAATTAACTAACAATATTCACAACTGCTTTCGCTTCCTCATGGTTATTGATCAAATGCAGCTCTAAAATTTCAAAGCATTCAGAAATAAACCCCTAGAGAAGAAAATCAAATTTAGGAGAAAATAGGATTCTCTATGAAATCGCAATGCATAACCTACAAGTTTTCGTTACCTTTGTTTCTCTGGATAAAAGTTAAGCAAAAAGAAACTGAGGACTTCTTTTAACAACAGAATCAAACTTTATTACTATCCATAAGACCAAATCACATTCAAAAAAAGAACAATTGGTATTTTGTAAGCATCTATTCCGCTTAAAATTAGTTTTTTGTTGCAGGTTGGATGTTAATTAATTAACTCAAGAAAGCTGTTTAAATATCTTCTTAATCTTACTTCTACAGTTTAACTTTTTTATTACCTGTAAAAATATGGGGGTAAACAAATTCCAAATTGATATAGCGATAATTCAAATTCTTACTTTCAAAATAGTCTATCCAGCCGATATTTTTTTTTAATAAAGTCTGATCCATTTTGTTTGAATCGTTGTTCCTTCTTACAATTGGAACAATCCACCAAGCTTGTAGACCGATAAAAAATATTCCAAATGGTATTAGATCAATTCCCCAGCTGTATTTTTTGTTTAGATAGTGGTCATGTAAGCAAGGAATCCAACTGGAACGAAGAGTAAGGCAGCAATCGTAAAGCGAACAAATTTGCCTGTTCCTGAATCTCTTGAATAATCAGTGAAATGCTTTGTGTTGTTCCACTCGGACCAATTCTTTGGACTGTTATCAGATG
>QBVH01000029.1 GCA_003284445.1 Prochlorococcus sp. AG-311-D23
CTTATTGGTTTCTAGGCAAATCTACGACTCTTTTAATTCAAGTATTAATAAGTATTTTACTAATATCTCAATGGTGGATACGTTTTAAAGATTGGGTTTTCTTCATTTATCCGATCACAGGCGTAATCTTAACTACATTTTTTGGGATTCTTCTTTCAAGTTCGGGCGAACAAATATGGCATGTATTTATAGGCCCATCTGGAACGATAAGTGTTTTAGCTTTTTACGCAGTTTTAAGGAGATCAAGAAAAAAAGAAATCATTTCTGCCTAAAAATTTATAGTTCAACTTCAAGAATTCCCAAATTTATCCAAGTTAAACTGGATACTTTCCTCCAAGATGAGATAATTCATCTCGTCCCGATGATCAATGTTTAAAAGTTAATGAGTCTAAGCTCTCATAGAAAACACAAAATTTATATTGCTGCAACAATGGGATACGGCCTTGGTTCAGAAGATCCAGAAGAATTGACGCTTTATGAAATGATCAAAAAAGATATAGAAAAAAAAAGCAAAAACAGAAATATGGGCATTCATAGAACTGATTAGACTCCTATTTCAGAAAGTGTCAAAAGATAAGGATAGGACATCCAACTTCGCTAACTTTAAGTTCTGCGGGTGTAGTTCAGTGGTAGAACGTCAGCTTCCCAAGCTGAATGTCGCCAGTTCGAGTCTGGTCATCCGCTTAAAACAAAAAATAAATCAGAAATGCTAATTGTGTCGTGTAACTCACAACAGCAAGTGCAGTCCACAGAAAACAATTGATATCGACATAATTTGTTTTTAGAGATTCTCATGGATAATCCCTCAAAGGAACAAATTCTTGCTGCATCCAGTGGATGGGTAGCTACAACATTAAATTTCCTTCCTGGCCTAGGTGCTGGATACCTTTACCAGCGTCGTTGGATTCCTTACTTTGTAACTGGAGGAGCCGCTACCGCTTGGTTCGTTCTCGGTGCAATCTTAAATGGTGATACAGAGCCAACAAAAACCGAACAATTAATTGGAATAAGTGGCTTATTTTTGATCTCAATCACAACAATGATTGAGGCTAAAATTGCTCATAAGAAAGCATTATTAGCTGTAGAAGAACAGCTTCAGGAAAAGACTCCTAAGAAAAAAGGAGGCCTTTTTAGATAATCAACAAATTTAAAATTTAATAGTAATTACATTTAAAAAAAATAGTTGTGTTAGAAGAGGCTGAAGATATGATTAATGAGACAGATTTTTTAATAAAAATATGAAATGATTTTTTTGTCTTAAATCATCTGATTAAACAAGTGTCTCTTGAAAAAAACGTATTCAACTCTGAATTTTTTGTTCGCTTTGAACACTTGGTAGAAGTTTATGACAGTGAAGAAAACAAGCAGCATGTGAATGATGAAAAAAATTTTGTATTTATGGAGGGTTAAAGACAAAGGATCCAGTTAGTGCAGTTGTCATAGAGCAAGCTGAAGAAGTTAAATCAATCGAAATGTTTTCCAATCCAGAAGTAAACTTTTATTTGAGGAAACTGGACACACTTATAATTCAACCTCATCACTTGTAACTTAAAAAGTTAATTTAAAGATGAAACACTTTCTTTCTTTTATTGTATTTGCTGTATTAATGAGTGGCTGTACTAAGAACACTTCTCCAGTCAGTTCTTTAAAACCAAAAGTAATCTCTGAGACTCAAAGGCAAAGAGATCTTTGCCTTGATTGGTATTCTTACAGAATTGAAACGGCAAAAGCAATTTCAGAACTAAATCTCAAAACAGAAAAAGAGGCGGATTTAATGGTTTATTGTGAGTTCTTTAAAAATGTAGCTGATACTAATTAATTTGTTTAAGGAATAGAATTAGCATCTACTTTTTATGTCTTGCAACTTTCTGATTGATATAACTGAATTAAAAATAATACTCACTCAATTTTTAAAATCTTATCTATTGGTTAAAATTTAATTTTGAACCAATAGAGCTTCGGCTCTATGCTAGAAATATAGATGTAAAAACCATCAAATTTAAAGACTTAACCAACTAACAATAGGTCTGAATGAGCAGTACTAAAGCCATGCCTGCAACAAGAACTTTTTCTGAGTTTGCGAATAAAGCTGACTACTCACTCATGGATTCACTAGAAGCTGATCCTCAGGCAACAGACGATGGTGACGACCACCTAACAAGAGAAGTCTTTTCTGGTCACTATGTACCTGTCACACCAACAGCGATTCCAAAACCGGAATATGTAGCGCACAGTAAATCATTATTTAACGAATTAGGTCTGAATCAGGAACTTGCTCTAGATGAACTTTTTCGTCGTCTATTTTCAGGAGACATAAGTGTTGCGATAAAACCAATGCGACCAGTTGGTTGGGCGACTGGTTACGCACTATCGATCTATGGAACTGAATATACTCAGCAGTGTCCATTTGGGACAGGTAACGGCTATGGAGATGGGAGAGCAATTTCAGTATTTGAAGGGCTCTTTAATGGAAAAAGATGGGAGATGCAACTTAAAGGAGGAGGTCCAACACCATACTGCAGAGGAGCTGATGGACGAGCAGTACTTCGTTCTAGTGTTCGTGAGTTTTTGGCGCAGGATTTTATGCAGTCATTAGGAGTACCAACATCACGCTCCCTCACACTATATGTATCTAAATCTGAGACAGTCCGCAGGCCTTGGTATACACAAGACTCAAATTCAATCGATCCAGACATATTGGTAGAAACCCCAGCTGCAATATCAACTCGAGTCGCACCATCATTTTTACGGGTGGGGCAGATAGAACTCTTTGCACGTCGAGTACGAAACAATGAGCATCAAGAGGCAATGAAAGAGCTCGAGATGATTGTGAAACACTTAATTGTAAGAAATTATAAGGAAGAAATTGATCCGACTCTTAGCTTTAATAATCAAGTAGTTGAACTCGCAAATTCTTTCCGAGAACGACTCACATCATTAGTGGCCAATTGGATGCGGATTGGCTACTGCCAAGGTAATTTCAACAGTGATAACTGCGCTGCAGGTGGTTTCACCCTCGATTATGGTCCATTCGGTTTTTGCGAACTCTTTGATCCCAGATTCCAACCCTGGACAGGAGGTGGTGAACATTTTGCATTCTTTAACCAAAAAGTTGCTGCCGAAGCAAATTATCAAATGTTTTTGGGAGCTCTCCGACCTCTGCTTATCGGCAACGAAGAATCACTGGACAGGCTAGATAGCATCCGTGATGGATTTACTACAGTCATGAATCAGAAAATGGAGAAGATGTGGACAAAGAAATTAGGCCTAGTCAGCTACGACGCACCTCTTGTAAATGAAATGCTTCAGCTCATGGTTCAAACAAAGATCGACTACACGATCTTTTTCCGAAAACTTTCAAATATTCCAAACAAACTTGCGGACTTAAATGATTGTTTCTATCTACCAGTTTCAGACGAGATTGAAACCAAGTGGATCAGTTGGCTTCAAAGATGGCGGAAACTATTAATAAACACAGGTGATCAAAATGAAGTATCTGCAAAGATGAAACGAATTAACCCTAAATACACATGGAGGGAATGGCTCATCACACCAGCATACAAAAAGGCAGAGGAAGGCGACTATCGCCTCATAAATGAGCTACAAGCTGTTTTAGATAAACCTTACGAGGAGCAATCAGTAGCAATACAAAAAAAATATGACAGACTCAAGCCCCGTAAATTCTTTGGAGCTGGGGGTGTTTCCCATTACAGCTGTTCATCATGAAACAAAACAAAACTTTATTTTTACGTAGTAAGGGCCGCGATTTAAAAAATAAATATTAATTATATCTAATACAAAAAGGTAAACATTAAAAGATTCTTTGGATGGCTTTTTTATATAGGTAACCGAACAAATCATACTCTCGATAAATGGACAATTATCACATGATTAAAGGGATAAATAAAAAACATGTCTGAAGATACAAAATCAAAAATTAGAATTTTTCTCCCATTTAGTTGGTTCATTCCGGCTCTTATTTCTTTTGGTGTGATCAATTTCCATCAACTTTCAGCGGGCATCTCACCTATATCTATTTAGAACCATGTCATCAGATATCCCAGAATTTTATGAATCAATAGTTGAGGCTTCAAATAGAGGAGAGTTATGGGGTCTAGATCAATTTTCCAACAACATTAATCAACTTGAAATCAACTTTGATCCATCTGCTTACCAATAATGAAAGATTTAGATAAAATAAATCCTTTGACCCAAGAAGATAAAGATCTACTTTGTGATTTAAAATCTACCTTTGACCTTGGGACTAAAACTATTATTGGTCAGGATGAAGATGAGATATTTGATGACCTTATAGATTTAATGACTGAAAGAAAAGATGATAACTAATTAGATAAAATCCATCTTACTTTGTTCAATTTAGAAATTTATATATACTTTTTTACCAAAGTATATATAATCAAAACTGTACTAAAATTAAGAAAGTAGTTTAACTATTGATTTTTTGCCTAATAATTTCAGCATCTCTCAAAAGGTAAATAGCTTCTTTTCTACCAACGGCTCTTTCAGCATCATTCATCAACTTAATATACCTCTCTCGCAAAGCCTGCTTTTCCATAACAATTTTGGTGAACATATGAAGCTTTTCAGGTTTATTGGCAAATTTATTTTTGACTACATTCTTTGTGAAGCCATGTGGAGATCTTGCTTTTACACGAACGTTGTGCCTACTCATTTAACTAAATTTTGGATTACTGGTTTATCACCTAAGTATTCTGAAAAGTAATGTTATCAACTGCGTGTAGGGTTAACCTCAAATTTTTATTCACCTAAGAAGCTTTGCTTACTTCAATTCCATAGTCTTTAGCAAGTTCAATCAACTCTTGCATTGACAAATCAAAAAGATAGCTACGAATACATTGATATGCATTAAAGCTCTCAATACTTTTTCTCTCATTAAACATTGCACGAGAGATTCTTAAAGCTAAGGCTTCTTTAGTGAAGATTGCACAAGAACAACTGATTAAATTCTATTCAACTATTAGATATGTTTGCGTACAAATTATCTTAAAACAATCAAAAAATAAGACCAATAGAATTCCTCTCAAAGTCACACTATTAAAATTGACCTTTTAATATCTTGTTTTTAATGAGATAACGATGGGAGAAGCAAAGAAAAACAAGAAACTTGGATTTATACCAAAGAGTTCAAAGACTTCAGAAAAAAAAGAGTCAATCAAAGAACCCAAAGGAAGGCTTATCTCATGGTCTCCCTGGCCTCCTGCTAATTTCAGAACACGTTACCCAGCATTCCCTTTAGTTACGACTGTTTTGATTTTAATAATTTTACGCTGGCTAACATCGGCTAATTAGCTTAATTAATTAACTAGAAGAAGTGAAAAGTTATACATGGAACATTTCTTGTTCAAAAGTGAAAATAGGGTATTTCTTTAGGGGGAGCTGGACGCATTGAACAGATACCAAATTGCAAGCACTCCATCACATCATCATCATATTTTGGCTTGAAATTAGAAAACAACTCAGACATTTCATTCCCTTGGATGGGAACGCCAGAAAAATTTTCAAATAATTGCTTTGAAAATGGCATGGTTAGACATCTAAACAACTCTTTAATTTCTACTCACATTGGTTTAAAAAATCTATGGGGAGGAACACTCAAGTATTTATACAGTCAAGAGAAAATATTCCAATATATAGAGGTCAAATATCTAGTGCATTATTAAAAGAATGTTTTATTAATCCGAAGGAACTTTTACTCTACGCTTTACTTTGGCTGTCTAGATAAATCAAAAGTTCCACTATTTTGATTTATCTCTTTGACTAAAACCATCAGGAGATTGAAGATATGAAGTTTGACCTAAATAGGGATCTTCGCCAAAAAGATCATTCATCTGCTTTTCTGTCATTTCTCTTGGAGCTTGACCAATTTGACTAGGATCAGACTCCTTAAGGGATGAATCTATTTCAACTGCATTAATAGAAGCAGGGGAAACAATTAAAAGAAGACCAAGAGAAAAAGAAACAATTCGAATTAACAATGAGTGATACATTTCCATAAAATTACCTATCAGAAGAATCGGAATTATCAATTTGTTCAATCGTCTCATCTTGACTTGCTTTATTCTTATTTAATAAAGAGCATCCACCTTCACCCCAAGCTAAAACAGGAGCTGTCGTAACAGCAAGGGACAATACTAAAGATAGAATTTTATACATGAAAAAAATCATAAGCAAATAAATATTAAAGCCTTTTCAGAACGTTCGTTTAACTGAGTTAATTCATTTCCATTCCTATTCCCATTTCATTCATAGAAACTTCGCTCTGATCATCATCAAATGGTTCTAAACTAATCTCAGGCAAAGTTCTTTCGATTGCTTCAGGTAAAGTTGGTTCAATAATTATCCCTAGAGGATTATTACCATTGTCTTCTGGAATTGACGACTCATCTATTAGAGGCTTGTCCTCTAGATCTGTCGGAAATTCTGATTCTATTAAAAGCTTATTATCTTCACTAGCAATTCTTTCACTTGTATATTTTATTAGTAATTTCGAAAGATCAATAACGTCTATGACTACGGACTTCTGACTTTCATACATATCTTGTATCACATTAATTATTTCATCAGAATTTGTGGGTTGGGAAATGAAAGCATAACCAGTCCAGCCAGCCAGAATAATTGAAAATAAGACAATAGAAATAAAAGCAGAATACATTGCTCTTATTATTGTTTTTATCATTCAGCAACCTTAGATATTGTTAAATCTAGGCAGGTCAATTGATACTTAAAACAGCCTCTTCACACCCTGTAAAGGCGTATAAATACTTTGGGGTTTCCTCTCTGGTTTTAGCTACGCGATTGGAGTAGAAAAGTTAATAAGTAATTAAGGAGCTTAATTATGTCTTTTAATCCATTCAAGCTTTTAATTCACAACATCAAAACATTATTCCTCAGTAATAATCAAATGGAAAGACAAATAAAAGAAGATGAACAGGAATGCTTACAGTTTGGGATTTGTGCTGTGCAAGCCCAATCACCTAGACCAGATGAGTTGTATTTTGGACAAGAATAAATACTTAAGTTTTTATTCTCTAGGTATAATTCACCAAATAGGAGTAGAAATAAAATGTGGATCTTCGAGCGCAAATATCCTAAGGAAATCGCTTTGCTCAACTGACTACATAGACTGATGAGAATGTTGTTTGACATGTTCTTTGTCAACTATCTAAAAACTCAATTTTTCAAATATCCATCAAATAACGATAAAGATATATAGTATTTGCAATTTGGAATCTGCTCTTATCAAGCTCAACCTCAAAGAGTTAATTTATATAATGCTTCAAATGAAATATTTTGAACTGATTTTAATATTTTGAACATTATTACTGACATTTTTAGTCTTCTCTTTTCTCGCTATTTAAGAAAAAGTAAACCTTGAAAAATATTAGAATTACACTTCTATTTCTGAGTAGATTACTAATTCATTTATTATCAGAATCCTCCAAAAGATCGGAATATTCTGATGAGTTTGCTATCGGCAACTCAGAAGCGCTATTAGTTGATCTCACTAATAAAGCAGTTAGTTCTGCTGTCCTTTTGTTATTGATAACATTGCTACCATGAGCCGAAACTGCTGCTCCAGCTACAAGGGCAGAAATTGGCTTCCACCAAGTTAGTGATTTTAAGTCGTTCTTTTGAAATTCAGCCAAGAAAAAACCTATACCAAACAAAATACCAAAAACAGCTCCTGACCATTGGCATATTTCGGCTGAAATAGATGTGCTTTTTTCTGCAGCAATAATTTGGTCTTCCATCAGTTAAAAATCGAAAGTTAAGATTGTTATTTCCTAATCAATATAAAAGCACTTTTTATATCGAATGAACATAAGTAAATAATCCGATACATGTCAGCTGTAAAGAAAGAGGGCGAATAGTGTCTAATAAAAGACAAGTAAGGATATTCCCAAAAAAGAAAATGACAATGAAAAGAATATCAAAAGTAATTCAGTCGTTTTCATTACCACTCAGAATCTTCTAAAAGATTAGAATATTGTTCGTAATTGAAGAAAATATCTTCTTCTAAAACTTCTTCCAATGAAACTCTAATAAAATAGGTCATTTTATTTAAATGTTTATAAAATCATCTAGCACTACTAACAAAATCGTGAGTGATTGATATTCGGTTTACATGGTTCGGTTTGATTTATTCATTGCGATAGCTACCTTGCCTTAAGCCCAGACCAAAAGATAGCTTTCATGAAACTAATTTGCTTATCAACATCATTGTGATTCAATAACATTTTTATTATTAAAAATGTGGTGTAATAATTTTTTTTATTGATTGATGCAAACTTATTTAATTCATTGGCAATTTCCCGATCAAGAAGCACATATGAAAGGGGCTGACGTATTTGCTCAATATGTTGAAAGTGGATGCGAATCAGACAAGTTTGAAGGTTTCGAGGTCATCAACAGAGTCGTAAATCCTGAAGGGGCTAGTGGATGGGCGATTGTCAAAGCATCCGATCACAAAGCAGTTTGGAAATGGTGTCAGCCTTGGTGTAAAGGATTTGGGAATGATGTTGAGGTCATTCCAGTTCTTACCGATAGTGAATATCTTGCAGTTCATAAAGAGTTGGATTAGAAATAAAAGCTCAATGTTTAAGGGGTTTGAACAACCCCTTAAACAATTTGTATTTGATGAAAAATTTAAAAGATATTTCTATTAGAAGTAATTATTAATGCCTACTAAAAGTCTCAACTCAGATTAAATACCTTTTAACTAAGTACAAAAATCAAAAGTCCTATAGAACTAATTGCAAGTAAAATTCCACCAAAAATAAGAGTATTGTTTTTTTCAGGTTGTTGTTGTTCAAGAACTTTTTGAACATCTTTGAAATTTGTTTTTTTTGACTTTTTTTTCTTACTCATCAGTTTCAGCTCTATTTATTTGATGGACTGAAACCATATGTAAACACAAGTATTCATTGCTCCCACTATTTTTTTTTATACCCATATTATTTACCAATTACCGGTTTAAGAAAAATACATTTCATTTCCCAATGATTTTGACTTGCCCCATTTTTAAACCAGTAATTCCAGATAATTCCTTTTTAAGTTTTTTGGAAGTTTTCCTTTTAAGCATTCTAAAATTTTGAGCAACGGTGTTTCCCTCCGAATTCTGACCAATGACTGAAAACAAGAAATTTTTCCCTTTCCCTGCTTGAGCGCCTAAACGACCTCCTCCATATACGCCTCCAAGTATAGCTGGTATACACAGAACTCCAGCACTTGCTCCGCACACTGCAATGCCCACAAATGCCCCTGTATAAGTACCACCAGCCGTACCTGCAACACCGAGCAGAAGATTATCTTCTTGTCGGACAGAATACCACTGCGAAATATTCTCTTTAGGGATGAAATCGGTTGGCCCGGAGAACCCCTCCTCTGAGAGAGTTATCTGACAATTAGAAACCTCAATACTTGAGTCGTTATTATTTGAGTTGGATTGATTTACATCACATAAGGCATTATATACTTCTGCTTTTGTAGCGGCTGGTGACAATAACCCTAAGATTAACAGAGGAGAAATTAACAGTTTTGCCATTTATTAAGTGAGTCGAAGTCACGATGTTTTTACTTTTTGATATTATCCAACATATTTAATTGGACCAGCCAAAACACATAAAAATATCAAAGTAGTGATTTACCTCTCCTACTTTTTAATTAAGGTGGTTGAGATCTAAACCTGTTCTTGCAACACTAAGGCTTTCATGCGCTGAAATCATCCTTATTGAAGTTAATAGCTAATTCCCTGACTATTTTTTTTATCAGGAGTTGTCGTATGGTTAATTCTAAAATAAACGATTACACAATTTGAACTGACTTGTAACTCACAAGAATTTGCAAATCAATTTTTTTACGAACTAATGAGGGATAATTGATGAAATTCACCTGATATTGAATCTATGGAAAAGTCAGCTAAATGATTTGTGTAGTCCCACTCAGACCAGTTATTTGTACTCTCACATAATCTCATTGCTAAGGAATTAAATTGATTGAGCTTCGACGGTTTAGTTCATTTGCATTTAGTTTAACTGCCCTGAAAACTTAAAGGCAACATTTTCCTAAACCTAAGTCCTGCGAGGTATCGCTAAGCCTGGGGATACAATCCTTTTGTTAAGATTTTGAATTTCCTCAAAAGGTGTATCGAACAACTCGAATCGTTATTGATGATTGTTTTTATTAACCATGACAAATACATTTACCACCTTTCCAGGCAGAGCATTTCTTCTTTTTGCACTTCTTCTTTTTCTTCTTATCTCCCATAAGAATAAAAATTCATTTTTTGATTTTAGTAGAAGTTAATTTGTCTTGTTGGAGTATCAAGTTTAAAGTATTCAGCGATAAATCATTTTTAACTTTATCAGTAGTGCGCAAAAGCATTTAATAAATAAGTTGGATTCAATTTTTAAAGGTTGTAATACTCAACCAATAAAGAATCAAATACCAACCGAAAATCAACAGCTACAAAAAAGGCAATATCGAATTTCTAATAAGTTTTTGAATTGTATTGACAATTTTCCTCATTTAATTGTTCTAAGAGGTAAACGCTGATTTGTTCTCATTTTTACTTCACCATTGTTTTGCAAAAGTTCAATAATTTTCACCTGAGGCGTCACATTTCATATTTTTTAGATCTTAAAAATTTAGACAAAATTGCAGAAGATTTTTGTCTTTTGTCGCATCTGCAATATAAAAAAGATGCTCAGATCAAGAGTTACTAGGGAATTTAATGTTTGCGATGACTGGTCTTACGACATAAAAAGTTCAACTTGTTACATTAAATACAATAAATTTTTATTCTTTGACACATGCTTATAAGATTAGATTAAATGATTATGACCAAGAAACTTACCTATCGGTACGCATTCACTTTATTAAAAATGAAGAAAGCTGAAGGAAGAAATGAATATATGGATTTAGCAAAAGAAGCCAATCTCATATGGCATCAAATAGTTAGCCAAAAATCTAAATACACGCCTCGAATTAACTGCAGAGCATAGTCAGTTTATAAATATTCTTTAATCAAGCGAAAGCTGGATTTTTCTCAACAACATTATTCTTAGCGATTTCAAACAAATAAAGAAATTGATTTTTAACAAACGATCCAAGGCCAAGATCAATAAGAATGTGCACAACAAGAGAAATACAAAAAACTGAATAAAAAATCAGGTGACATATAGAAATATTTATAAAATCATTGTTTTCCATTTCTTCATTTGATTCAGTTTCGTTCAAATTGGATGGAACAAAATCTGCGAATGAATTTACACTTGCTGTTTCAACCAATCCAAATGACATTAATTCCTGATCTTTTACTCTTGAAGCAGCAGTTACAGTCATAACGGAAGCCTTAACTAAATCCACCTTACTTTCTTATTTATAAGTTTGGCTTATGCATTGATTATTTCGTTTTAAATCTTGTTCAAATAAGCCATTACTTCCAGATGTTTCTGCGACCTCGTTGGAACTTTTTGAACATCAAATCTTTTCTTTATTTTAGAAATCTTTTTTTTTAAGAAGGCTGTTATGGACATAGAATTACGAAATATGATTTTATTAGATCGAATAACTAAGAAATTTCAATCCGTAAGAATTACCAAAAAAGAGGGGGTAATGCCCCCTAAATAAAACAGCTATTAATATCTAAATTCTACTTTTTAAAAAGAGAACTCTTTACTCCAGCTTGTTCCCATTTTTTAATTGTTGGCCTTAAAAATGACATGGGTAAAGCTGTCAAAATTGCAAATGAAACAACAAGGATTAAGTCCGTAGTAAAATGATTTATCCCAAGATCTGTTCCAGCAAGCCAGAGCCAAGGAAATGCAGAGGCAAATAAAGTAGTGAGCATAAATTCTCTTCAATTAATCAAGAGCATATAAGGCGATTCTGTTCATTTAATTCATTGCTTAGTAAAAATTATCACAACCTCTTTTCATTGTTAGGAAGGTATTTGCTTGAGCCAGAATACAATTTGAATGAATCATCCTGTGATTGCCATGGACAGATACTAGAGATGACTCCAATCATGGCAGCACAATTGTATAAATTTTCAGCTTTTTCTGCATTGATTTTCGAGAAAAACCATTGAGTGAATGTTTCTTTAAATAGTTAATAATTAGTTAAATCACGATTAAGAAAAATTATTTAAAATTAGTCATATCAGCTATATAGACAATGTCAATAGTAAATATAAAAGCTATAAACAATTAAATTTCTAATTTATAGTTGCATTCTTTTATACAACAATAAGGTAGACGACTTGAACTCAGACTTAAATCAAGGCTAAATAATAAGAAGATAAACCAATCTCATTTTTAAAAGAGACTCATTTTTCTATTCTTTTTTGGATGGTAATTAATACTTATAAAATATTCATTCAAAATAGCTAATCCAACTTACCAAAAACTCAGCATTTATTAGCAAAATAGAACAGTATTTTATCTCAAAGTAATTAATCTGCAGCCTCTTGCGTTTTTGATTTTTTCCTCTTTGTTTTTTGAAGCTTATAACCAAAATCAATGAGTTGATGATATGTCAATTTAGCTTGCAAGGCGCTTAAAGAGAGACGCTTTTCATCATCTTTTTGAAGGTAAAAATTTCCTCTATTATTGTTATTTGTCTCAATAGTAATAAACTCTTTTCCTTTCTTAAGAATCCAAGGCTCTCTTAAATAATTATCGTCTCCCTCTCTAAAATCCCATGGAACTGATCCTGACTTTTTCTTTAATGACATCCTAGAAAATTACACCCCATATTTTTTATTTTACACGCAAATCTTGAGATAATCCAGTTAACTTCAACAATGCTCAAAGCTATTGTGATCATAAAGGGTATTTAGTCCTATGGAAATTAGAATTTTTATTAGCATATATGTAGTCTTCCTTAGACCAATTTTTTTCTCGGAAGCTATTAATTGAGATGCAATTAAATTTACCCTATTCTCATATCTTCTTGATCTTTATATAGTAAATTAACAAATATCATCACTACTGAAAAAACAATCATCATGAACTTGACATGTCCAACAAAATCACATAGTTGCTAAAACCGAACAAATATCTAACACACTCTTAAATTCTTCAAGACAAAATTGGGAGGTTGGTTTATTACCAATTAGTGATAGGAGGGGTGTCCTGTATACCAACCTTCCAATACTCGATATAAATAAATTGAAATTATTTTGAATTTACGGCAACCACAAGTGCTAATTAAATTTCTTACGCAACATATAAGATAGAATAACTTTATATAATCTATATCAATAGATAAGAACGGATGAATACAGTTTCAGAAGTATGTAATTCATTAACTATAATCTTTCGCCCATAAGAGTTGAGGGTGCAAATAGTTAGATTTAAAGTGAATAAATTTATTAAGCAAGCTTATCAAGCCAAAAGTTGTAAACGTATATAATATTTTTTATTGAATAGTTAGTTACTATCCAAATAAATATCGCCAATCTGATGTTTCCATTAAAAAGTGGCATGATAAGTTCATGAATCGTTTAGATGATCTAAGAGCTTTACTTAATAGGTTCTTCAACAAGGAAGAACCTGAAGGAAGAAAGATGAAAAGAGTCTTTCAATGGAGAAGGTATTTGGAGTGGAAAAATTTAACACCAGAAGAAAAGCTATCGGCCAAAAGATTCTTATTAATTCCGGTACTTGCATATCTAATAATTGAGATATTTAATCAGAATTTTTCATTCATTGTTCTATTTCTTATTGGTTATGTGGTTTATAAGAAGTTTGAAAGAGGAAATATTGTAAATAAATAAATTTAGCTTCCTCTAAAACACTAAAAAAAGGTCTATTCCGTAATGACAGAGAAGAGACCTTTTCTAATTAGATTTTAAGAATCAGAATTAAACA
>QBVH01000030.1 GCA_003284445.1 Prochlorococcus sp. AG-311-D23
CTACATAGCGTCGTAACTTTAAAGTCCCATTTATAAACCTCTATGAAAAAATTATTAGAGGTTTACAAATAAATAACAGTTTAATACTTATCTTTACGTACCTCCGCGAAATGAATATATCTAAATTCCTATTAATTGATGCAGTATTAGTAATTGGAGCAATACCACTTCTATTTCTTCTTACAGGTAGCACTAAAAAAACTCCATTCATGCGAAGTTTTAGCAAAGAAGAACTATTGAGAGAGAGTCCTTACAAAACTCCTGATAAAGAAAAGCTTATAGAACTTGAAAAACTTGCAAAAAATCAAGGTAGTGGAATTGAATCTGATTCTATTATTGGAAATTGGAAATTTATATCAATATGGAAAAAAGACATCGACGAAGAAGATCCTATTTTTAGTTCATTGCTTAGAGCCTTTTCTGCAAAAATTGAGTTCACAAAAAACCTCTTAACTGAAAATTCAACTGAATTGTCTGTTATCGCCTCGATTCAATTTGTGTTGTTAGTTATAGAGTTTTCAGGCACTGGTTATTTAAAAGGCAAACAACCTTTATTAGCATTTTTTTTAAATCAAATTGAACTCAAATCAGGTTCAAAAATTTTATTGACCAGATCTCTTAAAGAACCGGAAGAAAAGGAAAAGTCATTTTTTTCCATGATTGCATTAGAAGAAAATGACGAATTGCTTTCAGCCAGAGGTCAAGGAGGTGCAGTTGTGATTTGGTTGAAAGATTGAATTCAGGAGTTAAATAGCTCAAATTCATTCATGAATTTTATACAACTTTCTAATTCGACGCATTTAAATTGAAAACTGCTTAAAATTAGATTTTTCAATGCCCGAGGGACCAGAGATTAGACGTGCTGCAGATAGGATTAGTAAAGTTTTAATTGGTAAAGAAATTATTGAAAGTAAGTTTTACTACGAACGTATAAAAGATAAAGAGGAGATAGTGAAAAACAAAAATATCAAAGAGATATTAACTAGAGGAAAGGCAATGCTTATCCGTTTCAAGAATGATTGGTCAATGTATAGCCATAATCAGCTATATGGAAGATGGACAGTCAATTTAAATACAACAAAAATCAAATCATCAAGAACTCTTAGAGTAGTTTTCACAACGAATAAACACACTGTTAGATTGTGGTCAGCCACAGACATTGATTTAATTCCAACCGCTGAAGAGAATGAGCATTCATTCTTAAAAAAACTCGGACCCGATGTCCTAAATGAATCTTGTGGTTTTGAGTTAATAGAAGAAAGATTAACGTCGAAAAGTTTTCACAAGAAGAAAGCCTCCACTTTGATGCTTGACCAGACTGTCTTCGCTGGATTAGGGAACTATCTTCGCTCAGAAATCTTATTCGATGCAAAAATACATCCAGATGACAGGCCACTTGATCTTGATAAAGAGAGAATTACTCAATGGGCAAAATCAATCAAAGACATCTCACATTTAGCTTATAAGACAGGAGGATTTACAGTCTCAAAATCATTCGCAGAGAAAAACAAAGCGAATGGTGAGCCAAGAAAGTCTTATAGACATGCAGTTTTCATGAGACATAAATATGAATGTTTAAATTGCAAGAGTCGTATAGAGAGGAAATGGTATGGAAAAAGAAAGCTTGATTTCTGCCCTAGCTGTCAAATTCAAAGAGGTAAAATCAAACCCTGCAAATATTGATTTTGTTAGCACATGGCGAATAACAAAAATTTAAGACAACATATTTTTTTGATGAACGTATATCAAAAGGTAGACGTACTTAATTATATATAGGATTAAAAAAATCGGCTAACTGAAGATCCTCTCTCTTAAGCAACGCAAATGTTGTCCCCTTATAACCTCTACATACTCGCAATTTATCAGTCAATACAGTTGTATCTAGCCAACCTGTTTGAGTTTTTTTAATTTCCGATAAAAAAACCATGCTTTTACCAAACAAGTGTGGTCCTAAGATTCCTGCTTTTTCAAAGGTAACATTAATGCGTTTTTGATCGATAACATCCAACTTCGCCAAGATATTAGTCGATAAAAGTTTTCCAAGAAGTCCCTTAGGGCTAAGAAAGTTGAGTGCTCTGCTTTTTTTTAGATCTAATATTTGAAAATTATTTAAAAAAGGTGAATAATTAAGAACAGGTGATTTAGAACTACTCCACCTCAATTCCCAGACGCCCATAAGCCTCTCAAATTGATTTGTTATGTCTACAGCAGATTCATTTTCCGATAATTTAATTAATTTACCTATTTTCTTTGATTTTGGCGATCGCTCAAGAGTTTCTATTAATTTTGATGTGTTATTCATGATTTAACTCATTGATTGTTAGATAAAGTTGATCAAATATACTCCTATGAAGTAAACAGAGTGAAAGTTTTCACTCTGTTTACTTGAACAAATGAAAAGTATGAAATTTTCATAGGGTTATTTTTGAAGTGATCTCATTATTCAAATCTTATTAGATAAAAACTAACTTCTAAAAGGGGAGTTATAGTAAGCTTTATTAACGGTATAAAGAGTGTAAATAGAAACAGCTATACCTAAAAAGCCAACTACTAAAATCGGTGAAAAAGATGGGAAAGTATAGGTAGGAATAGAAGTCATAATAAGTTAAGGATAACAATTATGTTCTAAAAGATCTAGATATTTTATGGCAGGGGTTTTCACGGTAGTAAATCTCGGTTAACCCTCCAACGGATTAGACCGAAGAAAGGAGGTAATAGCACTCTTGTTTTTGCTTTAAGGTCTTTAAGAAGTTCTTTCTTTAAATTGATCAGGTATTGGAAAATCTTCTCGTATTTGATTTAAACGTTTTTTGTAAATAGTTTCGTAATCTGGATCACGGCTTTTAAATGCGTTGTAATTTTGCCCTTCAAAATCTTCTTCTTTAATTAATTCTTCTACTTGCTTAATAAGGTCTCTATAGATATTTGCTCCTACGATCTGTTCTTTAGTAAGTTCGCTTCCGTGAGAATCAGCGTATTGAATAATCCCTTTGTAAGTAAAAAGCCATTGTCTCCTTGCCAGTGGATCTAATGCGATAACTTCTTTAACTATAAAACTTGTACAAAGTTTGAACTTTACTTCTAAATCGTTAGTGTCAATCACAAAGGAAGAAAATTATAGCCTCTGAATTGTAGATGGAAATTTCAAATTCATTCATTCGGTTTGAATCCCTCAACAGAAATAATTCGTAAGGATATCTCTTCCGCTATTCTGACATTTAAGGATAATTCATACCTTCCGCTCGACAAGTATGGGTTGGTGAATTTCATTAGCATTTCATGGTCTCTTCAATGATAGAAATCTCTCTGGTATTTTTTCTATTGAGTCCACGCAGGTCTAATTGAAAGCGTATTACCTCCAATGCAAGTTTGTTAAATCTGAAGGTGGCTTGTACATAACCATGTGAGTAATCAGATTCAAAATATCCAAAACCTTTCAAGTCTTTTACGAGTAAATAGCTATCAAAAATTTTGCTGTACCACCTGATCAGCATACTGTTATCCATAATGTCAGCGATAGCTACACGAGATATGGTCTTAGTTCTCACAGCAAAGAAATCATTAAGGTCTTGGTAAATAGGTAAATAGAATTTCATTAATCCTTTCTAGTTGATCTTGCTCTACTCATCTTCTTGATCTAAGCAAAGTCACTTAAAAAGCAACGAAAAAAGGACTCCTGCTAAATAAAAAGAAATCAAGATAATTATTACCCGTGGTTGGATTCCTATCCCAAAAGCACTAACCTTAAAATTTTAAATCACTAATGAATATCTTTAAACCCCTTTTTCTGACAGCGATAACATTATTAAGTGCTTTTATAACTCTTGAACCTGCAAAGTCTCAAGAGAAGATAGAAGTTACACCATTAATTCAATCAACGAGGGGACTTAGCGGTAAAAAAATCTCATATCCAAGATGGAAACAAGCTGAACTAAGACTTTTAAAAGTCAATATTCCAGTTGGATTAAAGACTCCCCTACATATACATCCAGCACCAATGTTGGTTTATGTACAACAAGGAAAAATAAAACACTCAAGAGGTGAGACTATCAATTACTTTAGTTCTGGAGAATCATTTATTGAAAGCAATATTGGTTCTCCTCACTTTGTTGAGAGCGTAGGAAAAAAGCCCGCAGTTCTTTTTGTCGGTGTTTCATCTGCTATTGGTCTACCTACAACAATTAATAAATAGTTAGACCCAGATTTTTTATCAAACTCCAACCATATGTTTATAAATCCTGAAGCCAAGCAAGGAATATGAAAGCAGATCTTTATCTCATAACATATGTAATATGTTATCTCCATTTTAAGGCTATAAAAAAAGAAGAAGCTAAACAGCTTTAATTAATTTATAGGACTATTGATCGATGGTTTCATTTGCTAGAGCAAGAACAAGATCATTGCTATCAAGGCTATGGCCTGTGACAGAAAAGCCCATCAACAATAAAGCAATTGAGTCAAACAAGTCCAAAAAGCTGATTAAAGATATTGCCGAGCAAAACAAGTGTTTCTTGGAAGCAAGCAAGAATGGTGGAATGTGGTTTTCTTAGGGCATTGACTTCAAGGCAGAATAGAGACCTATCTCTGAATGATTATGGCTGAAGGACTAGGACTTGATATCAAGTCCTCCAAAAACAATCTAATAGTTATGAGGAAATTTATTTAATTAGAATATAAAAATAGATAAAAAAATATTTTGCTAATTCTTTAAACCAGCAAAGTATTGAAAATTAAAATATCGAATTCTTAAAAAGAAAATAAATTATTGAACATCAATTATTTATTCGCCTCTTCTTCAATGTGTTTTTTAAGGGTATAACCATGACAATCAAATGGATATTCTGCCCTAGTCATCTCACTTGCCTGAGTCTTATCAGCATCATTACCTCTAAACTTTCGACAATCACATATAAAGTCCATCTTGATTCCATCTTTATAATCATTCACTCTCGCATTTAGCCATTCTTTTGCTTGCTCTGGCATCTCATCACAAGCAATCCATGAACCCCAGAACAGTGCATCAAACATTTGTATTGCTTCTGCTCTTTTATTTGGCCCTGCCAAGTCCTCACAAAAATTTCTGACTGGACAGTCTTTTCTGCTGATATAAAACTTTTTAGATTGATTCTCATAACCTCTAACATATGTTTTTTTATTATTTACTGCGTCCAAAGCAGCGTTTAATTGATCTCCTCCAAATGTGTTGGTTATTCGCGCTTTATCAATTGATATCTGACCAGTCAGTTCCGTTTCACTTTCATTGGCGACATCATCTCTTCTAACATCAAATTGTCCAAGCACTTCAATTTGTTCAGTCATCTAGGTGAAACTCTTCTTCCATTAGATTGAATAATTTTAATCTAATTTGTTCAAAACGATCTATGGCTTAAAGAGAAAAGTCCTTTTAATTATTAATTGATGTCTCTTCCCAATCATCTCGCTTTTTGAAAGAACTTTTCCATTTCTGACTTGGTACTCTAATCCAATAAATTGATTGCTTAATTTATCCATTTGACAGACTCTTTTGGAAACTCTTTTTATTTTCCATTTCCTTTGAATACCACCATCAACTTCTTTCCAGTCTTTTTTCCAAATGAGATAAGTTCCTCCTTCATGGACCCATTTATCACATTCTCTTTTAGCCTCTATTTCATCAAAAGTATCTGCATTCAAAGGAGAAAAAAAATTTATAATATTACTAGCAATAACGAGAGTTTCATAAAGCAATCATGATTTGAAAGTTCATTGCTTAAACCAACTTAAGTCGTGTAACCCAACTTCCAGATAAGAAAAAGAAGAGAAAAGAACCATGTATAAATAAGATTATCAATGATAATTCAATTTTTTTCAAAGGAAGTATCAGATAAACTTTATAAATTTCTAGCTGACTCTTGATGCTGCAGTTACAACTAAAAAGCTATGACTAAATGATTTTCACACCATTACAATTGAAGCCGCTGCACTGAAGCTTGAATAAGAGAGATAAAATAAAATGATGGAAGATTGGGACCGCCTTATCTAGCCCGATGAGAAATATCAATAAAGAAATTAATGTCATTGAAATATATTGCATCCAGTGAATACCCAGACTATCTAATCCATGGTTATTAAAATTTTTGATCTCCATTAATTTTTTTTTTAATCCTAACTTGGTAAAACTACGAAGTCGCTTTAGTTAAGAAAAGCTTTAGATAAAACTTATTTATAGGATCCATTATTGAAGGAATGTTGAAGCAAATTTTTTATAGATGTTGAATTAGTACAAAAGTGTTAATTAGAATGCTTTTTCCTTTATCTAAACGATTACTGAAGTGCCAAATTGGAATGCACCAGCCAATAGCATTAGTGCAGGAAGATTCCAAAGAACTAAAACTTTTATGGCAGTTTTTTTATAAATAGCAGCAGACATTTTTTATTTTAGGAGGAAATTATTTCAGAGAAAAGTATACTTGTATCTCTGTGGGAGTAAAGATAAGAAAGTATGTGAACTGAGTGAGGTTCGGTCGAGGTAGGGCTAACCGTGAAAAAATTTCTTCCTATGGATCAATACTTTTTAACCCTGCATCATGTAAACAAGAAATCCAGTAAAAATTGCAAGTTTTCCCACTACAAAATAAGGGATAAACTTTTTGATACTTGATTCAGCTACTGCTTTTGTAGTTGATGTCATATAAGACCTAAGCTCCCAAAAGTGAAACCAATTCCGCAGAAGAAAGCAAATTCAGCTAAATCTCTGCATCCTGATGGGATTGAATTTAAAGCAACGTTAATTCGTTGAGCCATTTTACCTTGTACTCGCAGGTTAATGAGGAAAGATACTATAAATTTAAGAACAAATACCCAGACACGTGACAGTTCAAAGGTGGGGTTTTCGAGAATTAGTTAAACTTATGATTCAAAATCTCATTAACTTCAAAATAGTTGTAATAAACCAGCAGTGAAAGCGCTCCAAAAACAATTGTCCATAAAGCAACATCCTTTAGAATCTATTTCCTGTTATTTATCATTTATCCACCAAGCCTGATTAGGAATAGCTTTATAAATCCGATCATGCAGCTTAAAAAATTAATTTCTTTTAACTTATAAATAAGCATTTACAAGTCAACGAATAGATCATATAAATGTGGTATTTCCCTCAAGAGTTGAGAGGTACTGTCTTCTCTAGATTTCTTTAGCTAAGTATTCAATATAATTTTTCAAAGTAAAACCATGTGAGTCATTATTACCTTTTACACATTCAATATCATCAATAAGGTCTAAATTATGTCCCGCCATTAGCTCATTTACTCTGGCATTAAGCCAATCCTTGAGGGGTTTCTCTATTGCATCTTTTTGATGTTGAGACCATAGATAAGTATCAAAAGCTTTTACAGCATCCTCTCTGCTCCATTTTGGTAGACCAAGAAAATGATTTTTAACAGGGCAATCTTTTCTATTGATATAGTGCTTTTTTGCAGACTTAGACATTCCTCTTACATACCGTTCTTCTGCATGTTTATTTTTAACTAACAACTGACCTGCAGTATTTTCATCATTAACTTGAATCTCCCTTCTAAGATCCTTTTGCCCTAAAACTTGTATTGGATCCATAACTAGTTTGCTCTTTTAGTATCACTAAATTTTGAACGAAAATCATTGATTACATTTTTCCAGTAATTAATCACAGAATCAGGAATAGGTTTATTTAGAGGCATTTTGTAGAAAGTACTTCAAACATTATTTTTAGCCGCTATTCACTCTTGGACAGAATTTGTATCACTACCTCACCATGAACAAATTTGATTTCGCCTGAATCACGCTTGCGACTTGAAAAGGTTTGGGGGGATTTGGGTCTCTTGCTCCTCAAACGAATGAGATAACCTTGGGAATCTCATCTTCTCCAATAAGAACAGTATCTCTAGATTTAACTTTTAGGAATTAAAGGTCATTCATCTTTTTCTTTTAAACCGTTTCTGATTAATGGGTTTTTGGAAAAATGAACGTGAGTAATCGACCAAAGAAAAAACTTCCTGATAAAACGAAACCATCGCCGCCAACATAGATAAGTAGATTAGTTTATGTAGAGGATGCCATGATAGGAATCATTCTTTTTTTAATTTACTTGCGATTAAGATAAAGGATAGTGCCCCTGAGACAAGAACGATATCAATAAGCAAATGATAGTTTATATCCATTCCTATTTAAGGAAAGGAAGAAATTTGCTGAAAGTTACAGGAAATGATCCAATAATCAGAGCCAAAAATCCAAGAACAACAGCCATAATCGCAGCATCTACTAAAAGATCCTTCCAGTTATATTTCATAACCCCATCATATTGCTTTTACTGTTGAATTTTCACGTAATTAAAGACCAGTTATGCCAGCTGAGATAAAACTTTTATCGATATCTAACTCATCCTCAAGTCTGTCCCCGATAGCGATTTCTTAAAGCAGGAACCTATGATGATCTCCCATGCCATCAAGTGGATAGTCGTTCTCAAACTGTTCACCAACTGTAGTTGATACATTAAATTTACCAATTAAGTTGCTAATCAAACGAGAAATGAAGTCCATAAAACTCTTCAGGTTGTGTTTGTTATAACCACCTGCCAGAGACTTTCAAGTGTTTAATACGGAAAAGAAGTTTTATTTTGGTGCAGCCAAAAATAAGACTGAGATTTTCCATCAATGTATTGCAATGACACATTTGTTGGACGAGTGCTTTTATATGTGGCTGAGCTTCGACACTCTTGCGTAAATTATTTTTTCATTCTCTGATGTTATTAATGACAGGTTGCACTAATACTGGAGGCGGGAGGAACTTTCCATCAGGTTGGAATCCATCTTTTCCTGGTCAGCCAGGAATTTTCACTTGTGATGGTGCTTCTGGCCAATATGCTGAATTCTATTGTAAGACATGTGAACACCCCCAATATGTGTGATTGATAGGAAGTTGGCTATGACTTAATTAATTGATAGCCTTTCACAAGGTTATATAGCCCCCAACCAAAAGCTCCAAGCACAAGGCCATAAAAAACAAATGGAACAATTGGATTTTTATACAAAAAAGACCTAACTTTTTTTTTAATATTTTCTTTATCAAGCACGGGCAACTTTAGCTCAACTGGTTTTTCTCTTGGTGGGAGTCCTAATTCTTTTCTTCTTTTAGCTTCTCCCATAAAAAAAAGAGGACTTAATCCTATAAAGATAAATCGGAGTTGGGCTTTGGCTTAAAAAGATTTAGACGGTTTAATAAATAAAAATTATTCACTAATCATGACTGAAAAAGTAGACCCAAATGAATATTAGACAGCATGGGAATCTGTTTTAGATTGCGTGGATGGGATGAAAGAAGAGTTCAGTTGGTCAAAAGATGTAATTGCCAAGATGCTTAGAGAACTTGCTGAGACAGTAGAAAGCGAAAAGGACTAAAAATAGACTATTATCATTTCATCAAGTTAACGGCTTAGCTCTGCTAGCAACTGCTAGCTCAGGTCTAAGAAGTAAAAAGACCTCCCCTAAAAAGGAGGTTTTTTTGCGGATATTCATTTGGTTTGTGATATGAATTGACAATCTCTTAAACTTAGAAACCAACTAATTATTCTCCAGTATCCACGTTTGCAGGAGGTAGGGATTTTATATGGATCTTTAGATCAATCCCCCCCCTCTTAATTAGCAAATTTGATACACGCGAAATACATTATGTGAATACTTTCGAAGTAAAACAGATAATTAATTCTAGAAAGGGATGATTAAAATTTTTCTGAAGAAATGGGCCAGGTGCTTAATCATCAAGAGATAGCGAGAAATTTAGCAAAGGCTATGGCAGATAGAGCAAATGAGAAGGAACTTAGAAGGTTGTACGAAGAGACAATGTTTCAGCAGTTCATTTCAATGGAAAAAAATGAATTATCTGAGCTTATATGGCATGGATAATCAACCTCAAAAACTTACGTATTAAAATATCAATAAAAATCTTTTAATCACAAATCATGCAATATCTTTTTGCTCTAACTCTTTCGGAAATGGGAATAAGTCCTCTGTTACTCTCCATAATAATTTCATTTAGCATTATTTTTATTGTTGCTTTTAGCCTTAGCTCAAAAAATATGGATAGTGATGGAATCATGAATTGGATGATGAAAAAGCCCGAAGACTGGATAGGGAATAAAAAGTCTTAAAGCATAATTCAAATTTTAGAGAAAGCTTTTTCAGCTCCACTAATTTAATTACTCTGGTTTGTATAAATAATCAGGCATTAAAGCTAATCCCTCTTTATGCTCTTACGAACAAAAAAAATTCTCTTTTTTTAAAGTGACTGAAATTAATTCTGATGTATTAACTCAATCAAAAAAGCCTGTAGACTTTACAACCACCAAAAAACAAGAAGGTTTTTTAACTAAAATATTCTCTCTTATGAACAAGAACCCCAACTACAAAATGTTGGGAGCACTAGGAATGATGCTAGTGAATTTTTCTGTCTGCGTAACAATCGCTAATTGGCTAAAACATTCAAGTCTTGTCTCCTAAGTGGCAAAAGTTTTAGTCATACTGAGTCCATGTCACTAGATCAACTAAGAGCTTTTCTTACAGAGCTTCAAAAGAATAAAGAATTATTCAATGCTATAAGAGTTGCTGCTACTGCAAATGAAATTGCAGAAATAGCCTCAAATCTTGGTTATCAATTTTCAGGTGATGAATTAAAGGCAGCATCAAAGGAGCGTATTGCTGGGGTAAAAATTAAGAAACAAGACACATCTCCCTCTTATAGTTTTGGTGAGAGTGGAATAGACCCAAATGAAAAAAATTATAAAAGTGGGAACTAATGGGAATTGCCGTTAGTTATGCCATTGCAAATCTTGTGGTACTTGGAATGTTTTTTTATATCACCTATAAAATGACCAAAAAAAATAATATATAAAATGTCTACACTTCAAAAAAATGAATAATTTAATTGGGATAAATTTAAGTATGAAGTGAAATAAACTATTATCCGAATTTAGAAGCAATAAAGATTGCAAGTATAGATAGCTTTAAAGCGATGCTAAAAGCAATAACTTTTCCAAAGTTTGAACCATCTCTTGCTTTGGATGTATTAGCTGAAGTCATGCGAGAAGATTAATTGAACTTCAAGTGGGGTTAAATCACTATTTTCTATTCCCCATAGTTCACCTCTGTCTGAGGCTTCAAGAATAGATTCGTAAAAATCAGGTGAAAAATTTGAAGGCATTGTTCTAATTAAACTATTACTGCAGTTGCAACATCAAATGAACCTGATGCAAGTAGAAGTGCTGGGATGCAGAAAAGAGCTAGAAACTTAGCTGCTGAAGAATTATTGATAGAGGTCATGTCAGAAAGAGATTGAAAATTTTCGGAGATGTAGGGTGTTGAACAATACATCCAGCTATTGCTTAAATATAAAAAGTACTCTTGAGATGATGATGTTCGGTTGAGGTAGTGTTTTCCAACTCCTCTCTACAAAAAGAAGTAGAAGACCAAAGATCTAGCAGGGAGGATTATAAAATTGATTACTGCTTTAACCATCCCAAAAGGACAACTGCAACTTTGCAGGATAAAAACTAATAATAAAAGGCAAGTTGAAAAGACATTTTCAATCAATTCTTTAAATAACTTAAAAGAAATAGGTTTGATTTCATTTCGACTGAAATACAAAAAACAGATAACGATGTTAGTAAAAATATGATTCGGTAAATGATTGAGCTAAAAATGCTCAGATTTGAAATAGTTTAGTCCGATAAAATACTGGCTAAAATAATCTAAGAATAAGGATAAAAATAAGGTGGAACAGGAAAAACCGAAGAGATTTTCAAAAGAAACCACAAATGGGTATTTCACCTGATCGTATAAAACAGTATCAACCGCTACAGTTTTAATACGTTCAATTTCCTCATGGAAATGCATGTTTGGGCAACAGGGAACGGGGTTGCCTCTGCTGACAAACGTTATGAATTACCTTCCTTTAATTAGAAAAGCCCTTTGCAAGAAAAATTCACTCCACAATGCTGAGTTATTTTTGTCTTCAAGGCCAAGTCACTCAAGTCCAAGCGAACTAAATATACGATTTCTTAAGCAAAAGACCAAAGACAAAGCAATACATCCGTCCGAATTGAATCTTGCCTCTAAATGCAGCTCAATCTCAACAAAATTAAACAGCCATCTAGCAAAAAAGAGAGAGCATGAGAAAAGATTACATTCAGCACAAATTACATCATTAGTCGGATAAGCTCTTCTTATGAGCAAAGTCAAATATCATAAGTACAACGAGTAAGTAAAAACTCACAATGGATAAGTTTTTTCTTTATATTTGATACATATTTCAAGAACTACCATGTCTCCTGAAGCAGAAAAGTTTAACGGTTGGGCAGCCATGCTCGGCATCGTTGCAGCCTTTGGTGCATATGCAACGACAGGTCAAATCATACCTGGAATTTTCTAATGGAGCTCAATCCATTTAAGCCTTATCAACAATTTTTTCAAAAATTATTGAAAAGATCTAATAAAAATTCTTAACTTTCTCGTTAAGAATTTTTTTTTAGTATTTTTTGAACGACTATAAAGTTTTCAAAACGCCTACAGATATTTCGTTATAAGCCATAAATAACATATGTAAATCAGTATTTTGCTTTAAATTAATAAAATCAGGAGATTATCAAAATTAAAAAAAGTCTCTTCCGTAATGACAGAGAAGAGACCTTTTCTAATTAGATTTTAAGAATCAGAATTAAACAATTCCTGGAATGATCCAGCCTGTTATTCCGTAGTTAATTACAGCAGCAAAGAAGCCCATCATTGCAAGACGGCCATTCATTTGCTCGGCTGTTTTCCAATAGTTAGTTTCTTTGTTCATTACACGAAACCTGGAATGATTTGACCTGTTGTTAGATATGCACCAACAAGAGCTAAACATCCAAACAAAGCTGCATAGCCGTTAAGTCTCTCAGCAGTTA
>QBVH01000031.1 GCA_003284445.1 Prochlorococcus sp. AG-311-D23
CTAGACACCCTCAGGTGAATGCCGCTTTTAGTTCTGAGGGGATTGTTTATCCTTCACAAATAAATGTAGCCGTTGCAGTCGCAATGGAGGATGGAGGGTTGATAACTCCAGTTTTGCAAAATGCTGACGAGAGCAGTCTTTCTGATTTATCCCTACAATGGGCAGATCTTGTTAAGCGAGCGAGGAATAAGCAATTAGAACCTCAAGAATATAGCAGCGGTACGTTTACACTCTCTAATCTAGGTATGTTTGGTGTGGATCGTTTTGATGCAATTCTTCCACCAGGTACAGGAGCAATTTTAGCTGTAGGATCTTCCTTGCCTAAGGTTGTTGCTTCTAAAGATGGTTCGATTTCAATCAAAAAACAGATGCAAGTAAATCTTACCGCTGATCACAGAGTGATCTATGGGGCTGATGGAGCACTATTTTTGAAGGATTTGGCTTACTTAATAGAAACAAACCCTTATAGCCTCTCATCTTGAGATTTAATTAGTTGAACCACAAGTGATTGTTCCTTACTTTAATTTGATTTGAAGTGTTAGATCAAAAAGATAATCTTTTAAGCTCATATAACTATGATTTGCCAAATGATTTAATTGCTCAATCACCTATCGAAAGTAGGCATGATGCGAAATTGATGATTGTTAAAGATGGGCTGGATGAGTCTTTAAACCTTATGCATGCAAAGGTATGGGACTTGAAGGAGGTCTTACAGACTGGTGACCTATTAGTTGTTAATAATACGCGAGTGATTAAGGCAAGATTAAAAATTCGATTATCAAGAGGAGGTTTAGGGGAGTTGTTGCTAATGGAACCAAGAGGGAATGGCCAATGGCTTTGTTTAGGTCGCCCTGCTAGACGTATGAGAAGAGGTGATCAATTATGCTTGGATAAGTCTCCATATGATTCTTTATGCTTAAAGGTTGTTGATAAAGATGAGAGTACAGGCGGGAGAATTATTCAATTTCCTAATGAATTTACTAGCAGGATGGAAATGGAAAATTTGCTTGATTTATTTGGAGAAGTTCCATTACCTCCCTACATCGATAAAGATAAATCTAGTGGACATGACGAAAAATATCAGACTAGATTTGCGTCGAAGCCAGGAGCTATAGCTGCTCCCACAGCGGGCTTACATCTAAGTGATGAACTTATAGAAAATTTAAAAAGTAGAGGTATTAGAATTGCACAAATAACTTTGCATGTAGGATTAGGAACTTTTAGACCATTAGAAAAAGAAGACCTGTCTCAGCTGAATTTACACAGTGAGTGGATAAATGTCACTGAAGAGACCATAAGGGCGATAACTAATTGCAAGGAAGATGGGGGTAAAGTCTTTGCTGTTGGTACAACTAGTGTGAGAGCCCTTGAAGCTGCTTATCTTTCAGGAAGAGGCGTATTGAAACCATATGAGGGAAAAGTGAATTTGGTAATTAAACCAGGATTTGAATTTTCCGTGATCGATGGATTGCTCACTAATTTCCACCTCCCTAAAAGTTCACTATTACTTTTGGTTAGCGCTCTAATTGGTAGAAAACGTATGTTGAAACTTTATCAACATGCTATTTCGAAGAAATATCGATTTTTCTCTTACGGAGACGCGATGTTGATAACACCGGAATCAGTTGTACAAACCAAAAAGTCAAGCTAATGATGGTTCTTTAATAACGCCTGTAGGAACATTCTCAAACATTACAGAAGAGATATATCTTTCAGCAAGGTCAGGCAGAACGACAACGATAGTCTTCCCTGAGAACTCTTCTTTCTCAGCCAGTCTTAGAGCTACAGCTGCAGCGGCTCCGCACGAGATGCCCACCAGTAGACCTTCTTCCTGTGCTAAACGCAATGCCATTGAGATAGACTCCTCATTAGAGACTTGTTCGACCTGATCGACTACCGATAAGTCAAGATTTTTGGGAATAAACCCAGCTCCAATCCCTTGGATTTTATGAGGCCCAGGTTTTACTTCTTCTCCATTGAGAGTTTGTGTTATTACTGGGCTGTGAGTGGGTTCTACGGCAACAGATAATAATGAATGATTTTTTTCTTGCTTGATGTAACGAGAAACACCAGTTATTGTGCCACCTGTCCCGACTCCGGAGACTAAAACATCAATTTGGCCATCGGTATCGTCCCAAATTTCAGGACCTGTTGTTTTGAAATGTATTTCCGGATTAGCTGGATTATCAAATTGTCCTGGCATGAAGTATTTGTGAGGGTCACTCTCTGCTATTTCCTTTGCTTTCGCAATGGCTCCAGGCATTCCTTTTGCTGCTTCCGTAAGTATTAACTCAGCACCAAGAACAGCCATCATCCTCCTACGTTCAATGGACATGGACTCAGGCATCGTGAGGATTAACTTATAACCTCGAGCAGCAGCTGTATAAGCAAGGGCTATTCCAGTATTTCCAGATGTTGGCTCAATAATGACTTTATCTTTATTGAGCAAACCCTTCTTCTCAGCGTCCCAGATCATATTTGCCCCAATTCTGCATTTAACGCTGTAGGCAGGGTTACGGCCTTCAATCTTTGCAAGTACTGTTGCTTTTGCGTTTTTTGTAATCGAATTAAGTTTGACTAACGGTGTATGACCAATAGCGAAACTATTGTCTTCAAAGATTCTGGACATTTTTTAAATGACTTAATTAACTAATACTCTAAATCTATATAAAAATTTGGTTAATTGGTTATTTGGATGTTCTTTATTAGTGAATTTTTTATATTACTGAATTAAATCTTGACCATAATTCATCTTCATTTTCTAGTCCTACAGAGACTCTTAATAAGTGTTCCGACACCCCACAACTTTTAGCCCATTGTAATTCTTTAAAGTGAGCCAACTGAACATATGGACAAACTAAAGTAAAATTTGTACCTAAACTTGGTCCTTTATTTACTCTTAATGAATCATAAACTCTTTTTGATTCTTCAATTCCCCCTTTAAGTTCAATTGATAATAAACATCCATAACCTCCTCCTTTCTTTAATAGGGAATTAAAATTTTTACAATATTGAGGATGTAAAACCTTTGAGATTTCTTTTTTTGTTTCTAATTTTTCTTTAAGTTTTAAGCACGATATATTTAATCTTTTTAAACGATCCTCTATATCTCGACTTGTTTTTTCTAACTCGATAGAATCTGAATCGGAAAGGGTAGACAATGCAACTTTAGGAATTATCTCACTTAATTCTTTTTTCCATTTGGAATAAGGACTTATGACAGTACTGCCGGCAAGAATATCTCCTCTTCCAGCAAAACTTTTTGTAAGTGAACTAAAAACAACATCTGCATAAGGAGTTAGATGAACATTTAGAGATGAACCGATGGTATCGTCAACGATGATTGGGATATTTTTATCTTGAGCTAATTTTGAAATAGATATGAGATCAACGCATTGCAACAAAGGGTTGCTAGGTATTTCTATAATAAGTGCAGCGGGTGTTTTTTTATACAGTTCTTCTTTTATATGATTTAATTTGGTTTTAACAATAAGATCGCTCCCTTGGAAAATAATCTGAGGGAGTTTAAGCACATCAACATAAGGAAAGCCTATTTGAAGCGTCGCAGAAGTTCCTTTAATACAATTTATCGCTGAAAGAATAGTCGTTAAAGCTGCCATTCCTGAACGATGTAGTCGTATTAGGCTTCTATCACAATCGTAAATATTTGCCAAACGATTAAGAAGTTCATCTCGAGCGCAATGACCATCAGAAGCTGAGGGTTTTTTCTCTTTTCCAAGGGCAATTGCCGCTTCACGTGACGACAATCCAAGACCAGTATGTTGCCAGAAGGCTTTTGCTGAAGAGATACTTCTTTGGTCAACAATTAGACAGGAAACGCCAAGAAAATCTTCTATTTTTGAAAAACAATCTGAATTCTTTCGAAGACAATATTCTTGGGCACTTAAGGCAGAATCTTTATTGGGGTAAGGCCAACTGCTTTTCTGCGATTCACCATGAAATGCAAGTGATTTTCGAGCTATCTCAGCAACAAAAGGATTAAATCCAAATCTAGGATAAATTGCTTTTAATGAATTTATACAAGCTGGAAGCTTCTCTTCGTAAGCGATTACATCTTCCCATCTAGGTAAGGCAACAGATACGGCATGTGGCCTACTCGGTAGAGGCTCTCCTAAATCTTTGGCACTCCAGCAAGGATTCGTGAGTAAATTTCGTTCGGTCAAGAGATAGTTTCCATGGCTTGATTTAAATCAGTACTTAAGTCTTCAATATCCTCACATCCAACGGAAAACCTTAGAAGTGAATCAGTAATTCCAATTTTTAATTTTGTTTCTTTAGGCACTGAAGCATGTGTCATTGTGGCTGGATGGCAAATAAGACTTTCAATTCCTCCGAGACTTTCTGCCATTTTGAAATAATGAAGACTTTTACAAAATGAATAGGTTTGAGCTTGGGTTGCATTAATAGATGCAGTAACAATGGCTCCTCCCATAACCATTTGTCTTTTTGCTAATTTACATTGTGGATGATCATGTCTAAAAGGATATCGAACGTATTTTACTGCTGGATTATTGGCTAATTGATTAGCTATTTTAAATGCATTATTAACTTGTCTTTCTAGGCGAAGTGGAAGAGTTTTTATTCCTCGTGTAATAAGCCAGCAATCAAAGGGAGAAGGATTTAAGCCAAGAGCTTTCTGGGCGAAATTTAGCTTGTCTCTCCAAATGGTACTTTCGGTGCATACCGAACCTCCAAGTGCATCTGAGTGACCATTGATATACTTGGTCGTGCTAGTTAAAGATAAGGTCGCTCCAAGTTTAAGAGGTTTTTGTAATAGAGGTGTTGCAAAAGTATTGTCTACAACAACAGGTATTTGCATTTTATTCGAGAAATGACAAATCCCCTCAATATCAATAATTTTAAGTAGTGGGTTCGTAGGACTTTCAATCCAAATCATCGCGGGTTTGTGATTTGAAATGACTTCTTGAAAATTGGGCTTGGTAAAGTCTATCCATTGAGTTTTTAATCCAAAACGATTAAAAACTTGTTCAAATAATCTCACCGTACATCCATAAAGGTTCTCCTCACAAAGGATTAAGTCTCCAGCCTTGAGAGTGGAGACGATTGCTGTAATAGCAGCGACTCCAGAACTAAATACACTTGCGAACTGACATTCTTCCAGATCAGACAAAACTGATTCAAGAATTCGAAAATTTGGATTTCCTGAACGAGTGTAGTCAAAGCCAGCCTCATTACCATGAACGAACGTTGAGGTTGGAAAGATTGGAGGCATTATTGACCCAGTTTCTTCAGAAAAATTTTCTTTGTGATGAATGACTCTTGTGTTTACCCCAGTGCGGAACTCCCTGCCTTTTTTTACTGATCCCATATCTTTAAGTTGTTTTCTATAGGCTATAGAAAAACATGAAAAAGCCCCTAAAAAAGAGCTCCATAATTAAATTTAACGAGAAAGAAGTTATGTGTAGACCTACATCTTTCTTGAGTAATACTGTATGTCAGTGAGGACAATCAATAAGAGAGAAAAAAAGTTGGACTATGATTGGATAAAAACAATACGGATACCATTACGCACCCTGGATAAAACTGATTTCAGCTATCCGTATAAGCCATATCTCACAATTATTTGTTTCTCATGCGAAGGAAACTTACGTTGGTTGAAGCACCATTCGAGAAGAAGTTGCTTAGGGAACAACTTCTTCTCGCTAAAACACTTGGTTTTTAGTCAACCTTTGAAGTTATAAAATGTATCTTAAGTTCATAGGGGTTCAACAAAAGTCGTTAAAAGTTAACTCTTTAGCACGCTATTAGCACAATAAACTTAATTTCCTAGAGCATTCGGTCAATGCCAGTCAAAGTCAAAAAGTATAATTGGACATCTGTTTTTAAGGATCAAATTAAAGATTCAATTGCTGAAAGCGACTAATGGTTTGTAACCAATTGCAGGGGCAAAATGAGATTGCAAGTCAAAGAAGATGAAAAAGTAGCAACAAGAATCCCTCCGTTTGAAGGGAATAAAAAAACAATCCGAAAGCACTTCAAAGAATGAGGGAGATTTATAAAAACTATTCATTATCTGAAGGAAAGAAAACACTTACAAAAGCTTGTGGAATTGCTTCAGCTTCTAGTTCTACTGAAGAAATCGCATGGTTTGAATTAACGGATCAATATAAAAAGTTTGTTCCTTACTCCAGTGATAAAACTTGAAAAAATTCTACGTTCCAGTTTTAGTAAAAGCCTGTCTGGAATATGAATCAAAAAAGAAACCTGTTGATGGTGAGGGGTTAATGATGTGATCTCTGACCCAGTGGGAACAGGGAACTAGATCACGACAAATTGTTAGATGTTCTTTAAAAGCTTTTCTTGAGTGGGCTGTAATGCGTGGAAAATTACCAGCTGCTTATGCTCCACCCGCAACAGTTCCAGAGATAAGAAATCGAAAGAGAATTGGCTTTGCTTTAAGTGATTTACAGATCCTTCGACTACTGGATGAAATCAAAGATGAGAAATGGAAATTCGCTATTCAACTTTGCGCCGTATATGGATTAAGACCTGAGGAACTAAGAAACTTACGGATAAAAGATGGAGTAGAGGGAAAAGAACTCTGGTCGATTTATGAAAAATCTAAAGGTGGGAAACAAGGGGCAAAAACTGAGCCTCGCAGATTGCATCCATTATTAATTGAATAGGACGGAAAATTAATTTATTGGAAACTACAAAAGCGGCTTGAAGTTGGTGAATCACTCCCGCCTCTAGGTAGTAAAGGAAAATGAGGAAGCAATTGGGAAGCACCTACTGAAACTCGCTTTATGTCAGTCACTACTAAAGGAAGTCGAGAATATTAATGAAGTTTTAGTCCCTTACACCTTCCGTCACAGGTACGCAAAACAGTCTCATGCTGCTGTGTTGCCAAAAAGAATATTGCCTCAGCGATGGGTCATTCTCTTGAAGTTAACTCATTAAGTTATGCAAAGTAAATATATTCCAGATGTAACTACTGATGTATAGGCTAAAAGAGATAAAACTTTAAAAGTAGCTGCTTAGTAGAAATGGAAGAGCTAGAAGAATTGTTTTATAAATAAATTATAATGTTATGTCCACAGTAAGTTAACTCACAGGCATAAATAAATAATCTGGAGCAACGTAGTTAACTCCAATAAGAATGACTGCTGTACTAGAAAGCCATAGTGTTGCAAGCACTGGTGCTGATCTGAACCACTTTGTCCGGAAGATTTTAAACATTGGTAATTTAAATGTGTTTGTGAGCAGGCTTTGTCTTGTTAGCTTTTTGTATCCTGCAAAGGTCACACATATCCTTTCTGGGAATACTAAATGTTGTGATGAGTTTCATAGTGACCTCTTACTACCTATCTGTTCTAAGCCTTCTCTTTGCGTGGCGGGAGCGTGTTACTACTACATTTTTTGGTGTAGTAAGGGAACATCAACTGAAATGGTTTGGTATCTATGAATTAGAAAATTATTTAATTTAAATGTACGGAATTAATTAAGCCACATTAGTATCAACTATTTGTATTCCATTGGGAATGTTCATTGGCTTCTCTTCAATCCTTGTTAAAAGATTTCGCCAGAGTGCTTAATACATAGACCAGCTCTTACTAAGTGAAGAAGGGTCAAGGCTAGGTGAAATAAAAATTAGGAAAGCCCTACCTCAACCAAACTTTTTTTTAGGGAACTTACCTTTATTTTCGTCTCTTCTCAAAACTACCTCACAAAGTTTTTGACACCCTCTACTGCGAGGGTTCTCTTTTTGTCTCAAAATACTTTTGCTACAACAGTAGCTTGGAATAATTAGTTAAGTTATCCGAAATTGGTAAATAAATTGTTTACTCCATTTCACGCAATAGTGTTTGGAATAATGCTCATTTCTAGTGGATCTTCACTGTGGCATTTGGGTGATGGAAACAGCGTTAGTTAAAGATCGAAATAGTTTTAGCTAATAATTAGTCTTCAAGCTAAAGACAACCGCCTAACTGTTGAGGGGGGGTAACTCCATATATTTCAGCAATCTTTTTCCATCTCCAGCCATAACTTCTATATCTGTTAAATCTGGTTTTTTTTTGTATCTAACGCCCAGATAAAAAGCATTAGAGGAACCATGTACCCAGCGCAAAGCCATTCGAAAGCACAAGTGAATGAAATTAGTTTTAGAAATACTTTTGTTAGAAGAGCCTGAAGAGATGGCCTTCTAGACAGAAATATAATCCTAATTGTGCAATGGTCATTGCACTGTCACAACCTTTTAATGAATACCCTGATCATCTCCACCTTTAGCTGTACTTTCGAGATCTTTGAAAAAGATGTAAGTGGATTTATTACTGACATGGGTAAGGAAGTGGTTTCAGAGTATGAGTTCGTGAAAGTGAATGATCATAAATCTCATTTACTTATGAATGTCAAAGATATTGATGCACTTTGTACTGAAATGACTTCAGATAAAGCTAAGGAGTGGGATAAAGCTAATAATTGCGAAGATACTGTTTATGGCATTGAGCTTGTTGAATAAAAACGTCTATTGCGTCTATTGGGTCCTTTGTAAGTTAACTCGATGGGGGTCATCCTACATCCGACCATTTGTTTAGAGTCAGATCTTCAGATTTTGAGAATCACCTACTGTTGACAACAATCAAAAATAAGATTGTTTAAGGGCCTTTTAAGTCGGTTTAGGGTTAACAAATTATTGGTTAGCTTCGGTTAATTAAGAGGAATGTATTAGCACGAACCACATATTTTGTATTCATATTGATATAATTATTACACGTTCAGCTAAAAAGAGCCGCAGTAAGTCTCAAGCCATGGAACGGGGACTTGAGCATTAAAGGAGATAGAACAATGACTGTTCTCACATATCGTGGTAAAAAGTACATTCAAAACAAAGAAGTTTCTCAAGAAAACGAACCTGTTCTTTTGACCTATCGTGGTTTAGAAGTAATGAGTAAAAGAATCCATGAAGCTGCTACAGCCGAAATGGGTTAATTTAAACTCAAATTATTACCCACTTAAAGAGGTCCCTAGAGGCCTCTTTTTTTATGGCAATTATCTCTAATTTTTTGCATGGATTCCTTCTCTTTAGGGTCAAACATAAACAATTCATGATCACCTCTAAAATTAACTAATGATCTAACCCTTCCCAACCCACCCCTGAGGGCATTGAGTCCTCGATCTATGCATGATGATAGTTCAGGGAAATATCCTGCATTATTGGAGCCATAGTAGGTTCTAAATCCTTGGCTACTCCGTCTTATCCGTTTTTAGAGAGGTTGAGATCATGCTTGATTACTTATTTATAAGTATTTATTATCTGGTTTCGTATTTGTATATGCGATAGACAGGATTAATAGAAGATATCAAAGATGCCTGCCTCCACTTTTCTAAAGAATAAGCAAAAGAAAATTGAATCAAAATATCATCAAGTTGCAAAACGATTTGAATCAAAATATGAGTTAATTCATCGGAAGTTAATCTCAAAGTTTCATAGAGAATCAATTGAAATAGAGCTCATTCGTTCTAAAATTCATAATTTAATAGCAAAATCTACAGAATCTATTGAAAGCAAAATTAAATCAGAAGGAATTATTCCTGTCTTCTCTAGAACGTCTTTTAAAAATATTGATAAGTTTTATCCAGATATTCTTGATTGGATTCAAGGTAGATTCTCAGGACAAGCAGTACGAATGATTGTAAGAGAAGGCGAAATTGTTGAGAAGGTTTTTTTAACTCCTAAAGGAAATAGAATTTTTGTTAAAAGAAGTGAGCTAGAGATATGGATGAGATCGATGCCGACTATACAAATAAAGCTAAGATTACGGTTCAGATCGATACCGAATATGTTTCTTAACTTAAGACCTCTTGCAGTACAATAAATCTTTAATAAGACTCTCGTGAGGTAGTCGTCTCAATATCGCCTAAATCTAATTCGAAGACTCCTCCTGCACCAAAGTGATTGGTGACCGATTGTGATGGGGTAATCGAATAATCTATTGTTATGATAGGAGTGTTAAGGAGGGCGCATTTCTCTTCTATCTTGTAGCCGACGGATCGCCCTAAACGTAGTCAGAGTAATGGATCTAAAGAATTAGTGATTGATGAGAGTGAAGTGCTCAGACAGATCAGATCCAGCGTAAATTTTCTTCTGCAGTACGAATGTTCCTACCTTTACCCCTGATCTCAGTCGACTCATCTGCTCTGTAATGGAAGTAGTGGTTCTGGATATATTTCATACTTGTATCGGTATTTGCATTGATCACAGGGAAAGGTACACCTGCAGATAAACGCATGGTGATGAAATACTTCTTACTACAAAGAGCAACCTAAGCTTTCTTATGGTCTATGGGTTTTCTTTCCTTGCAAGCTTAACGCTTTTCCCTCTCTTCTTGGATCAGCAGCACCATGCCAACTGCCCTTATGCCATTTGATAACAGCTAGTCCACTGCTAAAAGAACTGTATTTAATTTGGTGACCTAGATTAGAAAGTGATTGATAGATATTGTTATCCTCTTTTGACCAGTTCTCATTTTTTTCAAGCACTGTGTAACTAGGTTCTACAGAAAGTAATTTTTGACTAACGACTTCTTTTGGTGAGAGCTGGAAATCTAGTGTTCCGATTAATGCATTTGCTATGTAGTGAGGGATGAGCCAGCCACCTGGTGATCCAAGTGCTAATACAGGCCGATTATCTTTAAATACTATGACTGGAGCCATAGAACTCAATGGACGTTTATTTGGTTTGATTCGATTGGCTATTGGTTTGCCTTTGACTTTTGATACAAAAGAGAAGTCAGTTAGCTGGTTATTTAAGATCATGCCTCCAGATAAATTTCTTGTACCAAAGACAGTTTCTACTGAACTTGTATAGGAAGCGACGTTACCATATTTATCAACTACTACTAGGTGGGTTGTACCTCCACCTAATGTTCGAGGTTGACTAGCCAGATCTAAAAGTTCGCTACCTTTTGGTGTTCCTGATAAAGGACGAAATGTGGCCTTGTTATTTTTTATAGTGTTTGCTCTTCCCTCAATATAATTGTCATCTAATAATCCTTTAGTAGGAACTGGTAAATCAATAGGATCTCCTATCCAGTGAGAGCGATCAGCATCTGCAAATCTCAAGGACTCGGCTAGGAGGTGCCAATGTTTGACCGTACTTTCGGAACCATTGCTCTTTGATAGAAGTTCATAGGTACCAAGAGTTTGTAAGAGTGCAACTCCACCTCCACTTGGAGGGGGAAAAGAACAAACCTTCCAAGATTTATATCTTTTACATATCGGCTCACGTTTAATGACTTTGTAATTAGCTAAATCTTCATTCGTGATTGAGTGTATTTCTTTTTTTTCATTCTTGATGAGTTGTAGATCATCTATTAATTCGTTCGCTATATTTCCAAGATAAAATTCGTTAATACCTCCTTGAGAAATACGACTCAGTGTTGATGCTAATTCTTTATTCCGAAATGGAACACTTTGGTTTGGTAGCGAATTATTGGGGAAATATAAGGATTTAAAATCTTTACTATGGCTTATTCCTAGTCTCTGAGCTAACGAGATGGACCTAAGGAAGCGTGGACTGGGGATGAACCCTTGTTTTGCAAGAACAATACTTCTTTGAAAATTATTCTCCCAAGGCAATCTTCCAAATTGTCGATGTCCTTCCCAAAGTAAGGCTGTGGTACCAGGGACTCCAATTGCAGATGGACTTTTTGTTGCCTTTATCCAAGGCACTGCTTTTCCATCAGAATTAATCCACATATCCTCTTTGACTTGTGCTGATGCAGTTTCTCTACCATCAAGTGCAGTTAAGGATTTTGTTGCTTCCTCCCAATACATAAGAAAAGAACCACCTCCTAACCCAGAACTTTGTGGCTCAACAACTGTAAGTACTGTTTGAGCAGCTACCACCGCATCCATTGCCGTTCCACCTTTCTTCAAAGTTTCTAGGGCTGCATCACTTGCTAGTGGATTGGCAGTGACCACAACAGATTGACCACTAGCAGTTGATACTTTGATCTTTTTCTTATCAATACTTTCTGGTGCTGCGGGGGTAACTTGCGCAATGATTGGTAAGGGAAGAGTAAAAAAAAGAATTAACCCGAATTGTTTTAAAACTTGCTCTTTATTTAGTCGTATTGGCATCAAAGTAAGTAGTGAGAAGATTGGTTTTAATGAAGAATTATTCATTTTTCCTAAACGTTTCTATCTGTATGACTTGAGTCTCCTCACAGGTTAAGTCCTGATCAGTTTATTTTCTTATACGCCTGTTGGTAATCCCTCTTGCAGTAGTCGAGAACATGCTCAAGGTACTTGTCGATGTCATCTTCGCACTTAGCTCGTTCAAGGATGTAGAAAATGATATCATCTAGTATTTCAGGTCTCTTTTTTGATGATTTTGAAGAGGACAAGTCATTGGAAGTAGCTTCTAATTAAACATATAGGAAAATCAATCAAGTATGGATGAGAGCTATCTAAAATCCAAAGTGTGTAATGGTAATTGTTCTGATG
>QBVH01000032.1 GCA_003284445.1 Prochlorococcus sp. AG-311-D23
TATCAAGGTTATGGATTAGGAAAGCAACTTATGGAATATTTAATGAAAAGTTTAAAAAGAGAGGGTATTAGTAGAGTAACTTTATTTGCTGATTCAGATGTGATTACTTTTTATAAAAGGCAAGGTTGGACTTTAGAGCCTAAAGGTAATAAGTGTGCATTTTGGTATTCAAATTAATCGCTTGAATGGGGGTTGAAAAATTATGAATTATATTCTTTTGAAAGATTGTCTATGTCATAGCCCTGACGCCATTTTTTTCTTAATTTATAATTTTTAATTGCACGTTTAATTATATTTGAATTAGTCCATTTTCTATCATCTGTATATATACTTTCTCTAATACGCTTTAGTTTAGTCTTTTTCGTAATTCTTGTTATTAAGTCAATATCTTCCATTATTTTTATGGAAGAATAACCTCCTGCCTTATAATATAGATCTTTATGTATTAGTAAACCTTGATCTCCGTAAGGATGTTGTAAAAAAAGACTTCTTAGTGCTACTGCAATTTCTAAAAATCTGTATTCTAGATTATCTTTTTTTATTTTAAAGTCAAAAAACCATGCAAAATTTTTTGATTTTTTATTTTGAATTATTTGAGATAAACTTCTAACCCAACCTATTCTTAATCTGCTGTCAGCATGTAGAAATAAAAGCCAATCTCCTCTTGCATTTGATGCGCCAGTTTTTAATTGATAGCCTCTATTCTTTTTAGGGCTTTTAATAACATCTAATCCCTGTATATGTGCAATTGAAATTGTTAAATCTATACTCCCTCCATCAACTATGATTAATTCAAAATCATTTGGCCAGACATTTAAATCAGAAAGAAGAAGAGGTAGATGAAGCGCTTCATTTAAAGTTGGTATGACGATGCTGAGAGTCGGAATTTTTTGTGATCTAGCCATGGTGACAAATCTAAAATATTATCCAGATCGTTTTTAGTTTGAAGTAGTTGATAATCTATTTGATTTAAGGATGCTAATCGAATTGTTTCTTTAAGTACTTTATCGCTTCCCCAATCTATACCGGAAAATGGCCAGGTACATAAAGGATTTAAAAGTTTTTTTGATAGACCTATAAGCCAATATCCTCCATCACTTGAAGGGCCTAAAACCATTTCCTTATGCTTAAGTGTTTGAATAGCTTGAATTAATTCAAAATGTGAGATTGATGGTAAATCACTTCCAATAATTAAGATAGGATTGCGAATTTGGTGTGAAAGATGTTGTTCATGATGAGTCTTTAAAAACTGTCTTTTCATTTTTGTTCCTAGATTTCCAGGACCCTGAATCTCAACTTTTTTTATTTTATTTAATGCGGCCCATTTTTTTGCAGCCTTTATACCAATTCCATCGATGGCAACTTTTATATCTGCATGACCTTCTTTTTGAATCTTTTTGGCAACGTTAATAGTGTGATTAGTTAGTCTCTTTTGTATCTTTGCTGCTTTAAATGCCCCTATATCATTTGCTAATCGACTTTTACATCTAAATATCGCGTGCCATTTGGTCATTAAAACAATAGTTGGTTTGCTATTTACATAAATTTTTTCTGTATTTTCTTTTTTACTCATAACCATATTCATAGTTATTTATCTCAAATTATTCTATGTTTTTGAAGCTTAAGTTACTATTCATTGCATCTGATTAAATTTTGTTCTGAAAAAATTAAATTTACACTTGCTTTTATCTTTCTAATCACTTGCGATAGCTGCTTTTTGGGGTAAGGGAATAAAAAATTTACAACTGGATTTCCAAATTTAAGAATGATTGATTAATGTTTTTAGCTACACTCGTATTCCATTAGGTAATGCCTGTGCCAACTCGGAATGAGCTATGGACGAAGGTGCAGGAATTACTGCAAAAGAATTTAAGTAAGCCTTCATACGAAACATGGATACGTCCGGCTGAATTCTTTGATTTCAAGGATGGATGCTTGACTTTGCTAGCTCCAAATAGCTTCTCAAGTGATTGGTTAAGGAAAAATTACTCTCATACAATTGAAGAGATAGCAACAGATATATTTGGCCATGAAGTTAAAGTTTATATAAAAGTTAAGGAAGAATTTTCATCGAACAAAAGCAATAAGAAAAAGACTTTTTTAAATACAGAAAATAATTCTAATTCTATTACCACTCGTGATAATTCAGACATTAAATCTAAACAAGCCCCAACAAAAAAATTCTTACCAAGTTTGAATCTTCGATATGTTTTTAATAGATTTGTTGTTGGTCCTAATAGTCGGATGGCGCATGCTGCAGCAATGGCAGTGGCTGAGGCCCCTGGTCGAGAATTTAATCCATTATTTATTTGTGGGGGAGTTGGTCTAGGTAAAACACATCTAATGCAATCTATTGGTCATTACAGGTTGGAAATTGATCCAGGAGCAAAGGTTGCATATGTTTCTACTGAGACTTTTACAAATGATTTAATTGTTGCGATCAGAAAAGATGGGATGCAAGCTTTTAGAAATAGATATAGAGAAGCTGATTTGATATTGGTTGACGATATTCAATTTATAGAAGGTAAAGAATATACTCAGGAAGAATTCTTTCATACGTTTAATGCTTTGCACGAGGCAGGCAGACAAATTGTTCTTACAAGTGATAGGCCTCCAAGTCAAATACCTCGTTTGCAAGAACGATTGATTTCAAGATTCTCAATGGGATTAATTGCAGATATTCAAGCGCCCGATTTGGAGACGAGAATGGCAATATTACAAAAAAAAGCTGAGCATGAAAGAATGCGTTTGCCAAGAGATTTGATTCAGTTTATTGCTGGACGATTCACTTCTAATATAAGAGAATTAGAGGGAGCATTTACTCGTGCTGTCGCATTTTCCTCTATCACTGGGTTGCCAATGACAGTGGAATCAGTAGCGCCAATGCTTGATCCTACTGGACAAGGAGTAGAAGTTAAACCTAAACAAGTACTAGAAAAAGTAGCTGAGGTCTTTGGCGTTACCGAGGAGGAGATGCGTAGTCCAAGTAGACGTAGACCTGTTAGTCAGGCAAGACAGGTAGGTATGTATTTAATGCGCCATGGGACAGATTTAAGTCTTCCTCGTATTGGAGAATCTTTTGGAGGAAAGGATCATACAACAGTTATGTATGCCATTGAGCAAGTAGAAAAAAAATTATCAAGTGAGCCACAATTAGCAAGTCAAGTTCAGAAAGTTAAGGATCTTCTTCAGATCGATTCACGAAAACGTCGTTGAATTTAGGATTTGAAAGTTAGATAGATTTTAGTTTTTTAATTAAATTGTATAGGATTTTGATCTAGCCTATTTCTTATAGGTATAGCAGGTCCTGAATCACTACCATCAATATTTGCTGTGCTTTCAAGAGCTTGCCTAAACAATCTTCCTGACAATAAAGGCATATCTCTTGGGACTGATATTCTATCTCGGAGGTAACGTAATGCAGAGGCGCTATTCTTCTCTGGACGGCAATCTTTTTTTGTAATCATGGAAGTTAAGGCTGCTCTCAATGGCTGATCAAACAATTTATTTTTCATTGGGCTAACAGCAATGATTCTCTCTTTATGTTTGATCACTCTTTCTAAAGCTAAAGTTTCAAATTGTTGTTCCGATTTTTGATCAACTTTGAAATCTACTAGCTCTAATTGTCCTAACCCAGAACCTGTATCAATATTTTTGGAAAATAATTGTTGGTTTGCATTTGAATAAGTAAAGCAACCTCCCATTTGAGGAGGTAAATCATGGGCATGAGTATGAAAATCTCCTTGAGTTCCTCTATATTCCTCAAGTTTTTCAAGATTTTTAAGCCATGTATTTATAAAAGGGTGCTCTTCTCTCAATGAATATCCTTTGTAGTAAGCCAATGAAGCATTCATTCTTTCAACATATGGAATAAAAATCACATCTGCTGATCCAGGCTTTTCACCATTTTTTGTTGAGATTGGAGTGAGCCACCTTGAAGCATTTTTTTCAATTTCTTTTTCAAATTTTTTGGCAACTTTTTTGAAACTCTCTTTCTTTTGTTCTTCTTGGGCTTGGAAAAGAGAGTTGCGACATAACCAGTTACACCATGATGAAAATAGTTCTCTTTCAAGTCTCCTATGCTCAAAGACTTTCTTCTCATTTAGAGATTGACCTAAAGGACCATAAATTTCTTCTAATACAAATAGGATCTCATCGCTTTCTGTGATTACATGATTTTCAATTTCTATTGCAGGGAGTATTCCTGAGGGCACTTTTTTTAAATACCATCTCTCCTTCTCTCCGTAGCAACGCATTGTGACTTTTCTAATCCGGTAAGGAATTTTTTTAAGTTCCAACCAAATCCAAACTTTTTGGCAATAAGGACACCAAGCATGAATGTCTCTGTAAAGAGTAACAATTGCCTCGGACTCGTTTTTATTAAAAAGCCGAAGTGATGAATATGGGTTATTTAACCCATTGATTTGATCAATGGGATCAGCTGTATATATTGCTAATTCTTCCCAACTCATTGCATTTCTGGTTGGATTCATTTATTTCAACGAGAATAGAGAAATAATACTAGGTTGCAAAATTGAAAAGCTCTTTTGATTTAATTGTCATTGGTGCAGGATCCGGTGGATTAGCTGCTGCAAAGAAAGCAGCCAGTTACGGAGCCTCTGTAGCGATCGTCGAGGGCGATCTTGTCGGAGGAACGTGTGTGATAAGAGGTTGTGTTCCTAAAAAGTTATTAGTTTGTGGCTCTTCTCTCTTGGAGAGTTTTTTATCTGCACCATCTTATGGCTTTGATTTTGATAATTTAAAGATCAAGTCAGAGACTTTATTAGCAAATGTTCGAAAGGAAGTGCAAAGGCTGAATGAATTACACGAGAATTTTCTAAATAAAGCTAATGTTGAGCTTTTTAAAGGTTGGGGTGAGTTTAAAAATTCAAATTGTATCGCAATTAAAAATCGAATAAATGGAGAGACTTTAAATGAACTTTATGGAGAAAGAATTTTGATTGCAGTAGGAGGCAGACCTAAAAGACCAAGCATCGAGGGCGCATCTTTAAGTTGGACAAGTGATGATATGTTTCTTCTTAAAAGCTTTCCGAAAAAAATTACAATCGTTGGTGCAGGCTATATTGCTTGCGAATTTGCATGCATATTGCACGGTTTAGGTGTTGAGGTTACTCAATTAGTACGAGGTGATAGGATTTTAAGAGGATTTGACTTTGAACTAGCCTCAGCATTAACCGAGGCAATGAAAAATAAAGGGGTAAACATAAACTTTGGTGAGAATATTTCCTCACTAAAAGGGACTCCTGGATCTTTAATTATAAAAACAAATACAGGTAAACAGTTTGACTCGAATGGATTGCTTTTCGCTACTGGTAGAGAGCCGCTTTTAGAGGGGTTGAAGTTAGAACAAGCAGGTATAGAAATTCTTGAAAATAAAATTAAAGTTGATAGTGAAAGTAAAACAAATATTTCTAATATCTTTGCTATTGGAGATGTAACTGACAGGATCAACTTGACACCAGTCGCAATTGATGAGGGTAGAAAGTTTGCTGATAGAAATTATGGCGAATCAGATCATAAGGTTAATTATGATTTTGTTCCTTATGCTGTATTTAGTCAGCCTGAAATAGCTTCTGTGGGCATGACCGAAGAGAAGGCTATCGAGTCGATGGGGAAAGATAATATTAAAGTACATAGATCAATATTTAGACCCTTATCTAAATCATTACCAAAGACTGGCTCTAAATGTATTTTAAAGCTAATAGTTGGTAAAAATAATAATAAAGTTTTGGGATGTCACATGATTGGTGATAATGCATCTGAGATTATTCAGATGGCATCAATCTCACTAATGCTAGGAGCTAAAAAATCTGATTTTGATAATACAATGGCATTGCATCCTACAATAGCCGAGGAATTCGTGACAATGAGATGATTTATATAAAGGCATTAATTATTAGAGCTTTTTCTTAGTCTTAACCAGTAATCAAATGTCTTGTATATTATTATTATTATTGATAATGATATGGCTATAAAAACTAATTCTTTGAATGCTGTATGTAAATTTGGTAAAGTTAGAGGTATTATTTTGTCTGCGATGTAAAGCATATACAATCCTAATAAAACACCACCCTCTCCTCTACTTATTATTCCTTTTGTCCAAAAAATCGGCATGCACACAAGTGTAGTAATTACCATGATAGGAATATCCTTAGTTATGAGTAATTTCTCAACGACTAAACCACTTCCTCCAGAAAGTACAGAACAGCTACCTAAAACTAGTAATTGATTTAATAAACAACTTCCAATTACGTTGCCTATTGCTAGATCAGTTTGACCACGAATAGCGGCCACTAATGACGTGATTAACTCAGGTAAAGAGGTGCCCAGCGAAACTATCGTTAACCCAATTATGGCTTCGCTTACCCCTAATAATCCTGCAATTGTAGATGCACCTTCTATTAAAAGCCGTGATCCAAGAGTTAATAAGAAAATGCCACCTAACAATTTCACTCCTGAATTTAATAAACTTGTTGAGTCTTTTTCTATATTTATTTCTGGCTCTGCTTCTTGGGTTTTTTCAGGTTCCTCTCTTGCGGTGCGAATTTCCCAAGTGGTATTTATTATTAGCGCAACTATCAAAGCTAATCCAAACTGCCAAGTTATCAGTTCTGATGCGGCCATGCCCCAAACGGCAGTTGAGACTGCTAAAAGAAGAGGAATGTCTCTTCTTACAAGACGACTTTCAACTCTTAAAGGTCGTAAAAGAGCACTCCCTCCGAGAACCACCATCACATTGAAAATATTACTGCCAACAATGTTGCTCAAAGCTAGACTATCTGATCCAGTGAGAGAGGAGTTAACACTCACAAATAGTTCAGGTGCACTTGTGCCGAGAGATACTATTGTTAAACCAATAACTAGTTGAGGGATCCCAAGGATTAAGGCTAAAGCTACAGATCCTTGAATAAAGAGCTCACCACCGCTAAAAAGTAAAAGTATCCCAGCAATAAGCTCTAAAAATGACAATAATATTGATGGCATAATTGAGTAATTTATTGAGAAACTAAATTAGTGAATTAATTTTTATTATTTTCATTTGGTATTATCCTCATATCTTAGCCTTTTATTGATACTTGAAGACTTATAGATCAAGGCTGCATAAGATATACATTGAGAAAGCTTTAACCCTGTGATTGCTTCTGTTAATCAAATCTCTTTATTAAAGCCGGATGATTGGCATCTGCATTTGAGAGATGGAAAGATTCTTAAGGGTGTTTTAAGTCATACAGCAGATGTGTTTTGCCGTGCAATCATTATGCCAAATCTTGATCCGCCAATAACTACTTTAAGCCAAGCACAAGAGTATAAAAAAAGAATTATCCGGTCTATCCCTGAAGGTGTTTCTTTTACCCCATTAATGACAGCATATCTTACAGATGATATGCATGCGGAGGTCTTAGAGAGAGGCTTTAGAGAAGGTGTCTTCCATGGGGCAAAGCTCTATCCAGCTAATGTGACAACTAATTCTTCTTATGGGGTTACAGATATAAGTAAAGTCGACAATTTATTTGAGACGATGGAAAGAATTGGTATGCCATTATTAATTCATGGAGAAGTTACCGATCTCAATGTTGATGTATTTGATAGAGAAGCTGTTTTTATTGAGCGTCACCTTGAACCATTATTACGTAGATTTTCATCACTTAAAGTGGTTTTAGAACACATCACGACCATAGATGCAATTGACTTTGTAGAAAACAGTGAGTTTGATATAGCCGCTACAATTACACCTCATCATCTACATATCAATCGAAACGCAATGTTCAATGGTGGGTTAAGGAGTGATTTTTATTGCTTACCTACAGCAAAGCGTGAAATTCATCGTATTGCTCTAAGACAAGCGGCTACAAGCGCTAAACCTTGCTTTTTCCTTGGAACTGATTCAGCTCCTCACACCCGTAGATTCAAGGAAAGCTCATGTGGATGTGCAGGAATCTTTAATGCCCCTTTCGCTTTAGAAAGCTATTTAAAAGTTTTCGAAGAAGAAAATGCACTAGATAGGTTTGAAGCTTTTTCAAGTATTAATGGAGCAACTTTTTATGGATTACCTTTAAACACAAAGAGAATAACTTTAGTTAAAAAAGATATTTCAGTGCCTCAAATGATTGATGTTGGACTAGTTGGTGATCCCAATGATTTTGTAAAACCATTTCATTCAGGAGAAACCCTTGGCTGGGCGATAGGGGATGTTTAGTGAGATTGGTGAATGATTCGTCCAATAATTATTTAACTCTAGATATTCTTAAGAGTACTGATTCAAGCACATACGTTTACGCTAATATATTAATAGCTTAGAGTTAAAACTCTAGCATTTTGATAACCCTTGCTATCACTGGGGAGTGTGGCGGAATTGGTAGACGCACCAGACTTAAAATCTGTTGGCCGCTTTTTGGCCGTGGGGGTTCAAGTCCCCCCACTCCCATGATGTTTTCTATCTCGATTGTGTGTTTAATCCCTTTTGGATTAATGGGAGCTGTTAATCCGTTAATTACATTATCTGCTTATGCGGTATTGGGAGGGATGTATTTATTGGTTGTTCCTTTATTTCTTTTTTATTGGATGAATAATCGTTGGAATGTTATGGGAAAGTTTGAACGCCTTTTTATATATGGTCTTGTGTTTCTTTTCTTTCCTGGAATGGTTTTGTTTGCACCTTTTCTTAATTTAAGAATGAATGGAAATGAGGAGTCTTGAACTTTGACAAGAGCACAGGTTTTTCAAATAGGCTTGATTGTTTTTGTTTTAGGCGGCTTGGGATATGAAGTGTTTCAGTTACTTGGGTTTGAATCAATATCAGCTGGTATTGCGGCACAGTCAATATTAATTTTAATTATTTTTGCATGGACAGCTTCTTACCTTTTCAGAGTTTTTTCTGGGAATATGACTTTTATGGAGCAACGTAAAAGATACAGAGAGGCTTATGAAAAATTGACTGATGAAAAAATTAGAGAAAAGTTTGAGGCCATGACAGATGAAGAAAAAATTGAATTACTAAAAAACGTTGAGGAAGAAAGTATTGAACAAACTTAAGTTTTAATTACTAAATCTCAATAATTTTTTACTCTTATGGATACAAAATGATAAAAAAGATACACACCCAAGGATTAGTACATTGAAAAGTACAAATATCAGTAAATCTTTTTCCAAAATAAAAAAGGATAAAAGAATTGCATTAATGCCTTTCCTTATGGCAGGTGACCCTGATTTGGAGACCACAGCAAAGATTTTGTTAGAACTTCAGGCAAATGGTGCTGACATGATTGAGCTAGGAATTCCATACAGTGATCCCTTAGCAGATGGACCGATTATTCAATTAGCAGCTTCTCGAGCTCTCTCTGCAGGAACTTCTCCTGATAAAGTTTTTAAAATGTTGTCTGAATTGAGAGATCAATTGACAATACCAATAATTTTATTTACTTACTCAAATCCACTTATTAATAAAGGTCTGGAAAAATTTTGCGTTCAAGCTTCGAAAGCAGGAGTTTCAGGACTCGTCGTACCAGATCTTCCTTTAGAGGAAGCAGAAAAACTCTCTAATATAGCTGACTCTAAAGAAATTGATTTGGTTTTGCTTGTTGCTCCTACAACACCTAAGGATCGTATGAAAAAAATTGCAGCGACTTCTAATGGATTTACTTATCTTGTTAGTGTTACAGGTGTAACAGGAGAAAGGTCGTCGCTAGAAGATAATGTGGGGACTCTTGTTGAACAGCTAAAACACTCTTCATCTAGTCCAATTGCTGTGGGTTTTGGAATTTCGGATGTAAAACATATACAACAAGTTAGAGAATGGGGCGCTGATGGAGCAATTGTTGGTAGTGCTTTAGTTAAAAGAATTGCTAATGCCTCGATCGGAAAGAAAGTAGAAGAAGCTGGTTCTTTTTGTAAAGAACTAAGAGCCGCAACTAACTAATATCTTCTTAATATCAATAGACCTATCTGAATATTGAATTATTTTCAATGTTTTGTCTTAGGAGCTATTGTCTTTATTTAACTTGAAAACTATGGATCAATTTGTCCTTTGGGGGACTTACTGTGAAGATGCTCTACTAAAGAGAAAACCTTTTAGGGAGGAGCATCTTCAAAGGCTCTCATTACTTAAGGAAAAAGGTATATTAATAACTTTAGGACCGACTAAATGTAATAGATATGTTTTTGGGATATTTAAATCTGCAGACATTGAATATATAAGAAGTCTTATCAAAGAGGATATTTACTGGAAAGAGGGAATATGGACTGATTTCGAAATTTACTCTTGGACCCAAGCTTTTTGAGCTTGTTCCCAGACCCAATTAGCTACAATTTGATCGCCATTGTCTCCTAGTTCATCTTCATAACCACTCATTATCCCTACCCCTTGTCTAGCTATCTTCGCTATAGCTTCTGGATTGTCAATTCCATTACGATTTAATGATGAAATCTTTAAATTTTTTGATCTTCTGAGTATGTTCCCGCCATTAATGTGACATCCAGCACAGTTGTGGTTGAAAAGACTTTCACCTAAATCTGACTCAAAAGCATTTAGCTCTTTTGGTAAACTTAGGTAAAAAAATATGAAAAAAAATATAATTAGAAAATAACTTCTTAAATATTTTTTCATAGTATTATAAATCTTATTTATCGAAATTAATTCTTGAAAGGTCCTCACAAATTTCGTCAAGAAGATCAAGTTGCCCCGAGGAATTTAAGTTAAAAATTTCCTTTGTTTTCTTTCCTCCACCGTGTGTCCATAAAGCTTCAATTTCACAAAGTCTATTTGCAATTTTTGGAATGCCACCAGAACTAAAATCTTTTTTTAAAGATTCAATTAAAGTTGGCATTCTTGCTGAAGGGAGATGAAGACTTTGGCAAAGTTCTGATTGAGTTCTACCTGTTTGCCTCAACCAGTCTTTGATTAAAAGTACTAAATCCTCTTCTATCTCTTTTGACCAGCGTTCTTTGCTCATAGTGGAAACCATTTATCCAGCTTAGATTTTGCTCTGAATTTTATCTCTGGAGTGATGTGATGTTGCCATAGACTAATTACAGCCGTTAAAGCTACAAGATCATCGCTAAAACCTGAGGCAGGAATAAAGTCGGGAATTAAATCAAAAGGAACAATTAAGTAAGTAAGTGCGCCCATAATGGATAGCCTCACCTTAGGAGGAGTTGAATTATCCATGATGAGTTCAAATCCCTCTAAAGCAGGCTGTGCAATTACTCTTCCTGCTCTTAATAAGATCTTTTTAAGTACCCCCTCATCGATAACAGAACTTTCAAGAACCTCTGCTTCAAAAACTTCTTTATTGGAGTTTCTTGAACTAACCACAATTAAATACTTGTCTCTAAAAGACCACTCTGAATCCCTGTCTTTCTTAATTTTCTTAATGCACGTTGAACTACTTGTCTGCAATATTCCCGGCTGCAATTCATTTGTCTGGCGACTGCCGCTAGCGTCCTCCATTCATTTGAGCCATCGAGACCAAATCTAAGACTTAGTATCGTTCTCTCTTTGGGTGTGAGATTTGATTTATCCAATAAAGACCAAGCTGATGCACTTCTTTCTGCTAATTCAGCGAGTTCCATAGGAGGTGCTTCCTCACTTGGGAGAATATCAACAAGTTCAGAGGGCTCTGCTTTAGATTTGATCGCCCCTTGCAAGCTCACTGTGATACTTCTCAATTCGCATGCAAGCAATTCTTCTACATCCTCTAAAGGTATTTTCATCTTTAGGGCTATTTGGTTAGTTGAGGGGTGAACTCCAAGTTCTTGCATTAGTCGAGATTTGGCAGCACGAAGTTTTGTTAGCTTTTCATTTATGTTTACAGGGATTCGTATGGTTCTACTTTGTGTTGACAGCGCTCTATTTAGTCCTTGTCTAATCCACCAGTAAGCGTAAGTTGAAAATCGATGACCCCTTTTGGGATCGTATTTCTCAACAGCTCTTGTTAACCCTAATGTGCCTTCTTGAATTAAATCAAGAAGGTCAAGCCCTTTTCCTTGATAACGCTTGGCTAAATTCACAACAAGCCTCAAGTTTGCGGTGATCATTTGATTCTTGGCCCGCTCACCTGCTTTAAGCCTTTTCTTTTCTGAGCTTGAATATTCGCACTCTGGCCCGTTTCCTCCAGCTTTTTGACAGCGCTCATTAAGTGCAACCATTGCTTGCACCTCTCTACCCAATGTGAGTTCTTGCTCTGGTGTGAGCAATTCGTGTCTTCCTATTTCTCCAAGAAAGTCGCTTAAAGAACTCACGATTTATTCCTCCTTATATTTATAACCTAGAGAGAAATTGTTTACTTTCAATAGGCGTAATAAAGTGTTCGGAATTTATTAGTTATCCTTTTTCTATTCTTAATG
>QBVH01000033.1 GCA_003284445.1 Prochlorococcus sp. AG-311-D23
GCAATTAGAGCACCTCTAATCAAAGGAGGTGGTGGAACTCGAAGTCAAGGGGAGGGGGTTGATTACCAACTGCAGCAATTGATATCTAAATCCTTAGTTGCAGACGGTGTAACTGATATTTTCAAGATTGCTGGTTTGAAGAACCCTGATATCAGCATTATGTCGGAGGAGTTTTTATCAGAGGTCAGTAAGATTCCTCAAAAAAATCTGGCAGTTGAATTACTTCAACGTTTGATCAAAGATGAACTGAGAACTAGATTCCGAACAAATGTAGTCAAACAAAGACGTTTCAGTGAAATGCTGACAGCATCTTTGAATAGATATACGAATCGAGCAATTGAAGCAGCACAGGTAATAGAAGAATTGATTGTGATGGCGAGGCGGTTTCGTGAAGATCTTGAGAGTGGTATTTCTCTTGGACTTGACTCTTCTGAAAAGTCTTTTTATGACGCTTTAGCAGACAATCGTTCTGCACAAGATTTGATGAAAGAAGAAGTATTGGCAACGATGGCAATTGAGTTAGCAGAGATACTAAGAAAGAATGTCACCATTGATTGGCACAATAGAGAATCTGTTCGAGCACGACTTCGCTTGCTAATCAAGTCAATGCTTAGACGTTATAGGTATCCACCTGATGAAGTAGCAAGTGCTGTTGACTTAGTACTTCAACAAGCGGAGACGTTAGGAGAAGAACTCACTTCATGATCAAAAATCATAATTAGCAGCGATATAAAAAGAGTCTCAATTTATAATCTATAAAGTCTTGCTTTTGCTTGAGTAATGTTGAATTCAAGAGTCTAATTGTAGTTATCTAATATCAAGGATTGCTTTGAGATAACCTGCGAAACTCTTTACTATCAAATGGGATAAATGGAGCGTTGGGATCAGGTTTTCTCTGTTGGAGTATAAAAGAGAAAATATTTTGAGGTCTAAGGTCTCTACCTAAAAGTTTTGTTGGATAGTTTTGATGAAACTCTTTATGGCATATCTGATACCAATGCATGAAGGGAGCGAAATTCACACTCGTATTGTCCGGTATGGGTAACCCTGACTTTGGATCAGGTGGATATCTGTATAAGTGCATTCCTCTAGGTGGTCCCTTTATCGCCATTCCATCTGGACGATTATTCCCTCTTCTCCAGATGGTCTTTTTGTTGAGATTCCTCATCTCAGAAAATGGTGAATGAGCAACTACTTCATGTTGACAGTGAGCAAACGTCCAACCTTTCCAACTGTGATTTCCAAACTCTCTGGGATCACTACCTGTCTGTCTAAACTCTCCATCTGGTTGCAACATATATCTCTTGTATTCGACTTGGACTCTTTTCCATCCACCATCTATTTCCTCAACAGGTGATATTGCTTCGACGTGATATCTGCAATTCGCACCACATCCAACAATTGCTGTTGTTATCAATGCAAGGGTATTCATTTAGGAGACACCCTCATATAAAAAGAGTCCCTTTGCATAACCTACAAAAGTATCCAATCGAGTTTGCAATATCATTACTTCTAATTTTTTTCTGAGGGGTCTAGTAGTGCCATAAGTTTTTTTAGTAACAAAGTATCTGATATTTCTCGTGGTGATGTCTGACGTATCCATGAGCATATGAATTACTAGCGATATACTCTTCCCTCCAACTTGTATCGACGCTCATACTGTCTCCTCCGAATCATCAATAAGGTTGTCCTTCATCCAATCAGGATTGAGGGATTGCTTAGGTGAATACTTCCTCCCGACCATCAGAGCACTCTGTGTTTCCTTACCTCTCGCATCAAAGTGGAAGTAATGATCTTGGACATACTTGATACCTGTATCGCAGTTATTACACACAGTTGTTATTGGGACACCACGGTTGAGAGCAAAGGTAATGAAGGTATGTCTGAAGGAATACCACGAATACTTCTTACCACTCTTCACATCTATAGGACGTGCGTTTGCATCATTCCTAGGTCGCCATGTTGCTAATCCAGACTCAACTAACATCTCATTCAGATTGGTTGACCACATACGCTTCGAGAAGGGTTTACCAGTTGATCTATTCGTAAAAATAAAATCATCTTTCTTTCCACCAGTGATATATCTCAACTTCTCAAAATGAGCATTTACAGGTGCAGCGATTTCGTGCCAACGACCTGTTTTTGTATTCTCTGCTGGCACAGTAATGATGACCCAAGACTTCCTATTTTCCTTAGACCAACTTTTGTTATCGGATAAATGACACCACTTCATCTTCTCAAGTGATCCAATACGAATACCTGTATCCATAGAGATTCGAGCAGCGTGATAGATCATTCTTCGATGATCTAACTGATGGATTGCTCTCATACTCTTTGGTCCAGATGCCTTCTTTACTCCTGAGTTGTTGACCTTATACAAATTGCTTCTGGTAATAGTTACCTTGCTGTCCTGACCTTTATTTTTACTTCTAGTGATCTTTTCATATCCAAGAAGATCCCCATTCTTGTCATACCTAGAAATACCTCTAGTCCAATAGAAACGAGCACATTTCTCAAGTTGCACCCATTCCTCTGGAGAGAATGATTGTCTACGTGTGTCTTGTATCTGTTGTCTACCTACACGCACGTATGGCAACGAAGGGACTTTCTGTTTAGTGATAAAACCTTGAGCATCAGCAACTTCCATGAATGCTCTTTTGATAGTTGATAACTCACCATTCAGGGTTTGAGGTCTAGGGAGTTGCTTGCCTTGTGGATCAGTCTGCTCTGTAGTTGATTCTCTGAAGATTTGATAATTATCAAGGAGTGAATCTCTTAGGGTATGGACTGACTTAGTAGAAGGTAATCCAGCACCATAGTCTTTATTAGTGCAGTAATTCTGGAAGTGAATCATCTGCCTTTTTATTAGACGCAACCTAGGAGGAGTGATACCAGCACGAGGAATATGCCTTACTCTTTTCTCTTCTTTTTTTATAAACTCATCACACATATCACTAATAGACATCTTCCTTATAACTTCGCCTCTATCAGTCCTAGTCCTCAACTCAACATATGTTTCTAATGCAATTCTGTATGCCTCCTCAGAGGAGAGAGGATATCTTCCATCGTCATACTTGAGACACTTACGATGAGGTTTCTGATTCTCTTTATTCAGAAAGTAGAGATACCATTTATTCTTTTTAGTCTTGTCTTGGTAGATATAGCAGTTATTACTTTCAGCACCTAAAAGATCCCTCTTATTTGTTATTCTTCCTGCTGGTTTTGAGGGTGCAGAGGTCACGCTTTGGTGCAAGATGCTTCCGTGAATACTGGTGTGTAGTCAGCAGGTCACAAATTGGTCACGCTTAGTATAGCACATATAAACTTAGTTACTGTAAGTGTTTATAGGGAATGCGGACCGTATGTTGAGATTAATGCCGATTACACTACGTAGTTTGAGAAGCTAGTTATAACTAGCAATCTAAAGGTATTTGATAAGAAGGGTAACACTAAGGTAACAGTACTAAAAGACATATCCCTTGGTCTGAGGTAGTGACTTGATAAGGGGTATGAGGGGTAAATAGAGTCCTGGCTTATACGTTAAATCGGAAGAGAAATTTATGGTGAAAACTAAAGGACTCAAATAGTCATCTATCTTTGATCTTTAATGATGCAGGTTTTGATACAGAAGATATCAATAGTGCCTGTGTATATGAAAGAGGTTTCTTTTTAGGACGTTGTTCTAGCTACTGATTTCTTATTTTTATTGAATTCATGGTTGTCATTGGATACTTGTTATACGTATTTAGTTCGTTAGAGGATGTTTGATGAGGTTGGGAAAACTCACTCCTTCGCTTCGCTCAGTCGTTCGTTTTAGAGTTGCTAAATTGTTGTCTTGCGAGCGCAGCGAGCTGTTGTCTTCCTCTAACTAATAACCTTCTCAAGCCTTTTAAGGATGTTGGCTTGTTTTAAGAATAGTTCTTTTGCTTTATCTGGATTGTCTATAGCTTCAGCCTTGTCAATCAGTTGATCGAAGACAATTACTTTATTCAGGAGGTTTCGGCAAACTCTTTCTTTTGCCTCGTTGATGATTTGCATTATCGGTATGGAATTTCTTATTTGAGGTCGTTACCTCTAATAGAGTAGGAGGGTTAGACTGAAAAGTTAGTTTTTAGAAGAGGTTTGGGTGAGTGTTATCCCAATATTGAATGATCTGTTCTTTGGTTAATCTGAGACGTTTATCTAATTCGGTATTCCATTGTTCTATCTCTTCACGTCGATCTTTTTCTTTTGCATCTTTGAGGTATTGATTAAGGGTATCTATGTGTCTATCTTCCTGTTTCATTATTCTTTCCTCTCTGCTTAGGTCAAGCCCATATTTTTTTGCAGTTTTCTGAAACTTTTTATTGAGTTCAGTCATCCTTTCTTTTGCTTGAGCTGCGCTCTCCTCTTGCTTCTTTTTTATGTTTTCTAAGACATTAAGAGGAAAAGCTCGATTGAAGTATTCGTCTGCGGTTTCGCCGTCTTTCCTTTTGTATTCTTTGTCTGTTTTAAAAGAGATGACATCATCATAAAAAAAGATTCCATTCAGCTCAGGTCGATTCATAAAGAACAACTCAGGGCTTTGATCTATTAACTCTTCATCAGTACAGCTATTTAAAAATTCCTCTTCTTGTCTTTCTCTTCGGTTGATTTCATATATGTCATTAGCCAATTGATCGTCTTCTGTTCCAGGCGGGAAAGATGCTTTTATACGTTCGATTTCCTTTTCTCGTTCACTTAGCTCTTCTAAACCAATAATCCATTTCTCAAAACTTTCACTATTTAAACTCGCCTCATATTCATCAATAATTTGTGGATCTAATTGCCAACTCTGATCTGCATCTTGAAGAGCAGCCCACATAGCGAGACTCCCATCTTTTTTCATCAACTCGAGGGTCTCACCTCTTCTTTTGTATTCCTCTTCTCGTCTTTCCTCGGCTTCTTCTTTTGCTTTTTTGTAAGCAGCATCAGCAGCTTCAGTGAGTGCAGTGAGCTTGGAACCTTTTTCTTTATCGTAGGTTTTACTCCATTCTCTAGCTAGTTTTTTCTGGCTAACTCGTGGACTTTTGGTGAGCTTAAAATCTTCATCCTTAACGCTCATAGCAAGCCAGATAATAGCTAGTCTGACCGTCTCTTTGCTGGTTAATTTGCAGTTGGTTTGCAGCTCATCGAACACCACCTTCTCAGCCTTCGGAAGTTTGGCTGTAACCTTGTTAGAGCGACTTGTGTGACCCTTCTCTTGGCTTCCCTTGCTTGCATATTCAAGAAGCCTTAGAGAAGCTTCTAGAGACGTTTTAGAGAGCTCGTAAAGTGCGATTCTGATAGCGTCTCTTTGGCTTGTCTGGACTGCATTAACCAAGCCTTCAAGCATCTGTTTCTCTTGGAAGCTCAGGATGGTTTCTACCTTGCTTGAGCATTTAACTTTGCTGATGATGACTGGGTGCTTTTCGGTTCTATACCTGTTCTTTGGAAACTTCCAAAAAGCTAGTGCAGTTTTTGTTCCCTCTTGGTTTGAGTGACGTGTCTTATTAAATTTATTGGGTCTGTTTAGTTTCATTAGTTTTCATTTTTAAATTTTCTTCTAAAAGCTTCTGTTCCTTCTCTTGCTTCGGTGTCAAAGGTATCTCGCTATCGCCTAGGTCTAATTCGAAGACTCCTCCTGCACCAAAGTGATTGGTGTCCGATTGTGATGGGGTGATTGATGCAAGGGAGATGAGTGTGAGAAGTGGTAGGAAATAGAGTTTGTTCATTTGATCAGCCTAGACCTGTCATTTCAGTAAAGAGTCCTTTGTTTTCCGCTGATTCTGCAAAACCTAGTAGTGCTTCATAACGAGTTTCTGCACCACTACTTAATTGACCTAACCAATAATTTAATCCATTTGGATCGGGAGCTCTCCCGAGAACATTCTGATAAAGAGTATTCACAAATTTTGCATCAGTGACATTGCTGCCATAACGTTCAGCGAATTCAGCTGAACCTAGAAATGATGATGCAACGACTCTGATGGAGTTTGCACCAGAACTGAACTGATTAATCCAATACTCCAGTCCATCTGCATCAGGTAAGCGTTTAAATGATGCGTTATATAAACGGAACATACGTCCAGAATCTGTATTCAAGCCAGTGACTTGATCAAACGTACCTTTTATATCAACGATGGAACTGATATTTCTAAATGAACTTGTTGTTGCTTCTCCACTAAAGGTCAATAACGGCAGACCTGTAATGTCGTCATAACCAGAGTCAGTTTTGATTTGATAAATCCCATCACCTTTGTTATAGAATTTGTAATCACTAAAGTTACCGCTATATGTTTTAACTATGTCTACTTTTGACTCTTCTACGGTTTGATCTGAGAACTGGATATATTCAATATTCTTCAAAGTATCACTACCATTATTAATCCCATCTCTTTGATCTGAAATTTCAAGCTCATCACTATCTCTCGAAATTTTGTAGTTCAAAAATTTACCATCAAATAAATATGTGTCATTTCCAGATAAACCGTCAACTATATCATCAGCATTACTTCCTCGAAGCTCATCGTCAGATGTGGTTCCATTTATATTAATTCCCCATAGCCAATCATCAACACCGACTTCAGAAAGATTTACCACACCTCGTGTCAGATCAGATGAGATCGAATTACTATTCCCACCATGATCTTCGCTTCCCCAAGTAATAACTGAGCCATCATTTTTAAGTGCAGCAAATGAACGACTATTCGCGTATATTTTTACGACATCTTTTGCAAGATTATTGGAGACACTAGTACTGTCCCCTCCTGAGTCTTTATTTCCCCAAGTAATAACTGAGCCATCCTCTTTTAATGCTGCAAATGCAGCACCATTACTACTTGAATATTGCTCTCCAAATGTTCCAACGACTTCAACAACACCATTCTTTAGCTTTGATTCAACTGAGCTACTATCCCCTCCAAATTCTTTGCTTCCCCAAGTAATAACTGAGCCATCTTCTTTTAAGGCAGCAAATGCTTTTTGTGTAGAAAATATTTTCTTAACTTCACTGTTTAGCTGTGATTGTTTCCAACCCATATTACCGCCGCTAGCATAATCACCCGTAGTAACTACTGATCCATCAGTTCTTAGAAATGCATATGCGTATCCATTTGAAAAAACTTCTTTAATTGGTTGTGACGATGTGGACGATTGATATCCACCTCCCATCCAACCCGATCCCCAAGTTAAAACTGAGCCATCATCTTTAATTGCCGCGAAGGCATTCTTTTTTGGGACAATATCTATTACACCACTGGATAATGAGGAGGTTGGACTACTACCACCAAGACCTTCCCAACCCCAAGTTACAACTGATCCATCATTTTTTAATGCAGCAAATGCAGCGCCACTAGAGAAAAGTTTTTTTACTCCACTTGTTAATTGAGAGGTAACAGAACTGCTATCTCCTCCATACCATTTATCGCCCCAAGTAATAACTGACCCATCATTTTTTAATGCAGCAAATGCATCGAATGTTGAGACAACATCTTTAACCCCGTCTGTTAATTGAGATGAGACAGAACTGTTATCTGCTGCATCCCCTATTCCCCACGAAATAATTGATCCATCACTTTTAAGTGCAGAGAAAGAATTATAAGAACTAAATACGTTAATAATATTTTTATCTAAACCATTAGGAAGTTCATTTTCTATTCCCTTAGAAAACGAGACGAGAGATCCATCTTTTTTCAATGCGACATAACTTTTTTGATTAGAAAAAATTTGTGTTACAGAATCTGTTTGACTACTAAATTTAGACGATATATTTTGTCCATTTTTGCCTATAAAATCTCCTCCCCAAGTTACGATTGTGCCATCATCTTTTAAAGCTGAGAACCCAGATAAATTTGCATATTCAGAATTAGATTTAAATGGGGTCGTATATTTTTTATTTTTTAACGTTAACTCAGATCCCCAAGTAGCTTTAAGTGCTTCAATATCAACATCTCTCCAAGTGGGAGGAATAAGTGTTTCGGCGCTTTCATCGTAAACAATATTATATGACATTACTGTGGTGTCTTGATTGGCTTGGCTATACGTACCCATACCTTTTGGATGCGTTAAACCAAGTACATGACCAAGTTCGTGAATGATTGTGTACGCGTCATATGAATAAAGTGCTTCATATCCCTCTACTTTTGGATCCCATCCTGTGTATTGCCAAACAACTTCAATTTTGTCTTCGGTTTCTAAACCAGATCTCCAAGATAAACCTTCTATATTTGACGATGTTGCATGGCCAGTACCAGAGTTGTTCTCTGGCATTTTTTGCATACAATAAATACTTATATCTGCTTCATTAGCTGTTGTGACTTGAGTAAAATCTAGTGAGATTTTTGGATCTAAATCTGTAAAAAGTTTTTGAACAAATTTCTCATCTTCAGAAGTATGAGCATATGTGATTCCTTGACCATCAAGGAGATTAATCGCTCCTGATTTTTTATGTATATAATATTTTACCTCTTCATCTTTTTTAAGATGTTCAGTAAAGTAATCTTGTAGTTGTTTTCCATATAAAAGCTCGAAAATATTCTCAGAATCTCTATATTTAATATCATGAAAGGTCAGATCTTTCTCTATTTTTATATCATTAACTGAGAGAGTTACTGCTTCAGAGTATGTATTTCCATAACTATCAGATGATTGGATACGTATTGAGTAAGAAGATTGAGTTTCATAATCTGGCGAACTTTTGATTTTTAAAGATGTCCCATCGATATTGAATAAGTTATTATCGTTATCACCATTACCACTAACTAGGGAATATGTGTGTGTATCGGACGAATCTTGATCGGTAGTTGATAGTGTCGCAATAGTTGAAGAGGCAGCAATATTTTCATTAAAGCTTGATGATGATAGTTGAATATCTGTTGGCAATAAAAGGGATTCGCTCAGATCATTTACGTATAGCGTATTCCAAAAATCCCCTGAAGATAAACCATTTTCATCAGTGACTCTTACTACCACTTTATAAGAACTCTGAGTTTCGTAATCAGGTGAAGTCCTGATTTTTAATTTATTACCATCTATATAAAAATTGCTATTTCCTGAACTTTCTTGATAGCCATCAATTAAGGAAAATGTATGAGAATCCGATTGATCTTCGTCTACTGCTGAAATAATCGCAATGGTCGAATCTGCATCGATATTCTCATTAAAGTAATAAGATGAAAAACTCCAATTAGAAGGAGCGTCATTAACATCATTAACGAATAAAGTTTTTGCTACAGAATAATTATTTCCATAACTATCAGTAGATTGAATTCTTATTTTATAAGATGATTTTTCTTCATAGTTAGGAGACTCATTGATTGTAAGTTGATCACCATCAATAGAAAATAAATTATTATCTGTGTCACCAGAACCATTCACTAATGCATAAGTATGTGTGTCGAGTGGATCGTTATCACTACTTGATAATGTACTAACTACTGAATTAATAGATATATTCTCATTAAAACTTGAAGAAGAAAAGTTAATACCAGTTGCTGCGTTTCCAGTCTCTTTTCCCCATATTGATTCAAGTGCATCTAAATCTATATTCGTGTACCAACTACGATATCCATTAGGTGGAGATCCATATGCCATAACTGTATGATTTTTAGTTACGTAATCTTCATCTCCGTATACATCTCCATCATCATTATCGAATGGATGTTCTAGATGTAAAGCATGACCTATCTCATGTAAAAGGATAGTTTTCCACCAATTACTTGTTGAACGTTCAGACTTAGTTGTAACAGTGAGCGAATAATTAATATCTCCGTTGCTATCAGTAACATAGTTACATGTTCCGCCATAGCTGCTACCCGGTAGGGCTTGATAATGCTGCAATATTGTTATATTTGCATCTACTCTATTGCTTACATAATTAAAATCACAGTCTAATATATAATCAAGTTTATTGAGCATATTACTTATATAATTAACTTTGTATTCAGGCATCTCTAGCGCATCCATATCCACTTCAAAATATTTACTTTCTGAATAATCATAGTCGTCAAATTTGGTAGACTCTCCTAGAGAATCAACCCAAATATTTATAGTATTATTGCTAAGAGTATTCCGATGCCTAGCAGCCCAGGATTCATTATGCACAAGATGATTAGCTTTTAACTCTGTATCTATTAGCTCTTCATTGGTGTTGATAATACTTTCATTAAATGTACCAGCAGCGTCAGTAGATATTTCCGAAAAGGATGAATTATCATTGCTATTTATATTAATCGTAGGATTTTTATTGAGATCTATAATTGTTTTTATGTCAGTCTCAAATCCTTTATCTTGCGTACATATAAAACACATTCAATAATCACGAGCCTTAATTTATCTAGTTTAGCTATTTTTCTAGAGAAAACTTTTGCTTAAACTAACTTGATCCAATCCACCTCAAGCTCGCCTCTGCTGGCTTGATCTTTCTACCTTTCAGTTATAGAAAGAGGTCTTCTTGTCTCTCTGTATAGATGACGAGTCAGTCTCCCTGTATAGGGGACTTGTTTCATCTCCTCTTACATATAACTGGCCGCCAATCTCCCGCGATGAATCGCTTCTAAGGGGTCTGTAGGTTTAGATGACTATATCTACCTAGAATTAGCTTAATGCCGACTATAGGCGATTTTAATCCATAA
>QBVH01000034.1 GCA_003284445.1 Prochlorococcus sp. AG-311-D23
CACGTTTGTTAAAATCTATCCAACTGAGTTCACGATTAATATAAGTTTCATTATTGATTTTTGGACTAGTCATATCTATAACCAATTCATTCAATTTCTAATTATTAGTGTAATATCTTGATCATCTATCAGTCTAGGAGAATGCTTTTTGTTTGGTAAGATTTTTCCCTGAAATTAAAAACATAACAAAAAGTAGAAGCAATATTGTGCCAAAGAATGGACTTCTTGGACCCAAAAGATCGTATGAGCGTCCTGCTGCTATTGCTCCAAGAAAAGTTCCCAGACTTTGTAAACCCTGCAGATTTCCTAATACTGCTCCTTGACCTATAGAACTTAGTCTTCTTGAAATTAGTGCTCTCAAGCTAGGAGTTACTAGTCCAGTTCCCATTGCAAGTATTGCGACGCCAGAAAATACAAGAGGAATTGACGTGTCTATATTTGCGAGCGTTAAAAGAATACATCCTGTCATTACAAAGCCAATGCCAGCAAAAGTTAATCTCGACTCCCCAAATCTTTTTACAAGAGGACCAATTAGGCCTCCTTGAACAATCATCGCAATAACTCCAACGACAATAAAAGCAGCACTACATAATTCAGGACTCCATCCGAATTTTTCTTTTAAATACAGGACTAAAACAGCTGTAAAGCCATTAAATGCCATAAAGAAAACAAAAAATGATAAGCAAAGTCTTCTAGCTAAGGGGTTTTTGAATACAATTAATAGTTGACTAATTGGATTCAAATCTCTTTTTCTTGGTAGTAAATTTCTTTTGTTTTTTGGCAGTGTTTCTGGTAGAAACCAAATGACAAAAATAAGATTAAATATTGCAAATCCGCTTGCTACCCATACCGGTAAAGTAACACTAAATTTAGCAAGAGCTGTTCCTAATCCTGGCCCAAGAACAAAACCTAAACCAAACGCTACTCCGATTAATCCAAAGGTTTTTGCGCGATTTTCGGGAGTTGATATATCTGCAAGTATTGTAGTAGCAGTAGCAGCGGTACCGCCACTTATACCATCAATTATTCTGGCTAAAAATAGTAAAGATAAAGGTAAAGTTGAGGCCCATAAAGGTAAATAATTATCCCAATTCAGGCTTACAGTTAATGCAAATAGACATATTCCTATTACTGAACCAGATACACATGTGATTATGATTGGCTTACGACCGAAACGATCACTCATAGCTCCAATTAGTGGGGCCGCAGCAAACTGAGATATTGCATAAGTTCCAGTTAAAAAACCAAGAGTCGTCGCACTTGTCGTGAATTGTTCTAATAAAAAAGGCAATAAAGGTAAAACAATGGTTTCGCCTAATCGATCATCTAGAAGTGTTATAAAAGCTCCTAAAAGTGTGGGAATTTTTAGCCTTCTCAAAGCAAATAGCTCATAATTTATTCACCTTCTCATATTGTCAGAGAACTTGGCATCAATTAATAGAAACAGTCTAAATCGATATTTGCGACCTTGTGAGAGTTCTGATGAAATGGCTCTCAGAGAAGTTTATGAAGATGCTATTCGAACTTGCGACAAATCCTTGTACAGCCAAGAACAGATTGAAGCATGGTCCGCTTTAGCGTATCTTCCAGGGATTTTAGATAAACCTATGAAGCAAGGTGTGGGCTGGGTCAGTTGTGTTAATAAAACGATTGAAGCATTTGCTTTGAAATATCCCCATAATCGTTTAGCGTTGCTTTATTGTCGAGGGCGTTCGTCACGGCAGGGGCATGCAACGGCTCTATTAAATCAAATTGAAGAAGATACTCTTAAAGATAGACCAATAACTTTAAAAACCGAGGCAAGTTTATGTAGTTATCAACTACTTTTACGTCATGGATGGACAATTATTGCTCCTGAGGAAATTCAAATAGGAGGTGTTCATTTTTTTCGTTATTTGATGGAAAAAACTTTGTATTAAATATATTTTTGTACATTTCCTAGGAATCAATATTTTCTTGTCTCCAATTAATTAATTTTTCTAAGTACTTGAAAGCAAATCCTGAATTGATTATTTCTTTTGCTTTATTAATTCCTTCTTTTACATCAGAACTTAAGCCAGCATAAAAAAAGTAGATACCTGCGTTCCATTTTAATGCTCTAGTTAAAGGACCTTCGCCATTAAGAGCTTGTAAAGCAAATCTCTGCCATTCTTCGATGCTGTTCCATTCAATATCTTGTCCTAAGCATTCATAGTTTTTGGGATGAAAAACTGTTCTAGTTCCACGTTGATTTTTGTATTGACCAATTGTTGATGAACGACTTATTGAAAGATCTATGCCACCTTCTAAGCCTTTGACTGTAACAATATTCTTTTCACCCAGAAGATCTAATGTCTTCCAATGTCTTTCTTCCGTAGGAGAATGTACATAACCACTTATATGTAGATGATCTCCTTGATGACATGTCCAGATTAATTCCATACTTGCTACTGGTGGTCGCTTACCTATTTGGTCTCTGTAAGGAATAAGATTTTCAGCTAATGGGAAATGATCTGGCTGATTGATTAAGGCAAGTTCATTATGATTGAAAAATCTTTGCAGTTCTTTTACAGACAAACCTCCTAAATTTATTCCTAAGGCTTGAAAAAGTTCATTATGAGTCACTCCATATTTTACTGGCATTCGCGAGCCACCATGAAGAATGACAGGTTGCTTTTGACTTAATAAAAGTAAAGTTGTTAGAGGATATATTGGCGCAGTTTTAGTCCTTCCATCAAAAGGACTTCCAAAAAATATTGGGTGTCGATGAGTTTTTGGTGAATGTATTTTTGGTCCTATTTCTAGATAGGCATCAATCATGCCTGCTAATTCTTGTGGCTCAGGACGTCTAATTCTATGTGCAATCATAAAAGCACCAATTTGTGCTGGACTCGCTTCTTCTCTAAGGATTAATTTTGTCGCTTCAGCAGATTCTTCACGATTCAGGCTTTTTCCCGTGAACTCACCACTACCTATTTTTTTTAAGTAGGGCTTAAGTTTTTCGTATTTCTTTGACATGTTATGTCTATATTAATACGGTCCAGCTAAAATCTGTATTCAGATACGCTCTATTTATCAAGCTTTAGTCAATACTGGAATTTTTTTATGAGTAGAGATCAATTTGGGACTGTATTTTTGATTGGTGCAGGTCCAGGAGATCCAGAGCTCTTGACAGTCAAAGCACAAAAAATAATTAGCAAATGTGATGCTGTGGTCTATGACTCTTTAATTCCTCTTGAGCTTTTAGAATTAGTTCCTAAAAATTGCCAACGTCACTCAGTAGGTAAAAGGCGAGATCATCATTCGGTTCCTCAGAAGACTACGAATGATATTTTGTTTGATTGCGCCAAAAGTTGTTCTTGTGTTGTGAGATTAAAAGGAGGCGATCCTTTTTTATTTGGTAGAGGTGCAGAAGAAGCTGCTTATCTGCATAAAAAAGGTGTTCCTGTACAAGTTGTCCCTGGGGTTACATCTGGTATAGCTGCTCCAGCTTATTTTGGGATACCTATTACCCATAGACTTGCTGGATCTTCAGTTACTTTTGTGACTGGACATGAGGGAATTGATAAAAAACGTCCAGCAGTGAATTGGCGCTCTCTAGCAAAGTCCAGCGATGGAATAGTTATATATATGGGTGTTCATAATTTAAAATTTATCTCAGAAGAGTTAATTGCTGGTGGTATGGATCCTGAGACTTCTGCTGCAGTGATCGAGCAGGGGACTGTAATTGGTCAACGATATATTAAGAGTCCATTGGCAAAGCTTTTTGAGAGAGTTCAAGAAGAAAATCTAAGTTCTCCTGCGATAGTGGTAATAGGTTCAGTTGTGGATTTTCAAGTAGAGGCTTGTTCTCCAAAGCCTGCTGAAGTCACATTTCCAATTCCTATATAGATAGTTTGTCAGATCATATTCTTTAGATTTTTAATAAACTCAGCCAAAATTCTTTTGGATTAGTTGATACTTTTAATTCTTTTTTGTTTATTTTTTGAATTGGACGACAACTTAAGCTATTAATTAAAAACCATTCATCATTATCTCTTGGTGTAGCTTCAATAAGTTTTTCTTTTATTATGTTTAAATCAATTCCTCGTTGACGCATTATTCCCGGTAGACAACCACTATTAGATGGTGGCGTCAACCAATTATTTTCTCTTTTTACTAAGATGTTTGCTGTAGTGGCGCAACATATTGCACCTTGACTATTTAATAATAGTGCGTCATTGAAACCTGCATTTTTTGCTTCTAAGCGTGCTTGAATCCCTTGGTTATAAGAAAATGTTTTACAAGAACTCAATCGGCTAAAAGAGTTTCTTCTTTCGGCTTGACTAATCATTGTAGATATAGATTCAAAATCTGGTTGATAAGAATCTATCTCCAACCAAAAACTATGAAGGCTTGTTTTGCTGGTATCAATTCCACGTTGTTCGGATTCTCCTCTGCTCCAATTAATACGAATGACTCCATTGATGTTATTTAATTGTGCTCGATTGATGCCATCTTCAACGAGTGAAATCAACCATTCTTTTGATGGTGGTGGATTCATTTCTAAAATATTGGCACTTTTTTCCCATCTATTTAAGTGCTCATCAAGAAGCTGCGGAACTCCATTCAAAATGAAAATCGTTTCAAAGATTCCATCTGCAAAGTTGAGACCTCGATCATTAATTGGCACTTTTAAATCTTTGAAGATTCCCCAGTGACCACTAATCCATCCTAATTTTTTATTCTTATTTTCAGTCATGTTAATGCATTCAAAAGTGGTATTAATTTCCAATTCATTTCTTCAGCTTCCTTTTGACTATCTGAATCTGCAACAATTCCACATCCAGCATGAGCAGTGATAGAGGATTCTTTAATCATTAAAGATCGAATCAGAATATTGCTATCAAGAACCCCATCCCAATTTATACTTAAGATTGATCCACAATATGGACCTCTCGCTGTTGGTTCAAGTTCATATAATCTTTTACATGCTCTAAGTTTTGGTGCTCCTGTTACTGAACCTCCTGGCCAGCAGGCTTCAAGCAAGTCAACCCAATTTTTATTTGTATTAAGTGTACCTTTAACTACTGAAGTGAGATGATGAACTTGTGAATAGCTTTCTAAAACTAGTAGATGAGGGACTTTGATTGATCCAGGTTGACATACTCTACCAAGATCATTTCTTAGTAGATCTACAATCATTATATTCTCAGCATGATCTTTTGGACTACAAATAAGCTCTGCTGCCCAATCGGCATCTTTTTCTGGATCTCTATCTCTGGGTCTAGTTCCTTTGATTGGTCTCGTTTCCACCTCACCACTGGGTAAAGCTTTTAAGAATCTTTCTGGTGAAGTTGATATAATAGCTTCTCCTTTTGCCATCTGATCGCCGATAATTACTCCAGCAAATGGAGCAGGGGAGCATTTTTTAAGTTTTGAATATACGTCTATTGGACGCATGGATTCTGGCAATGTGGCTTGGCATGAGGTAGTTAGATTAGCCTGAAAAATATCACCGTTTGCAATCCATTCTTTGATCTCATCAACTCTTTTAGCATATTCTTGACTTGTTAACTTCCAGTTCCAAGATTCTATGGGAATTCTATCTTTGCGTTCTGTTTGGTTTGTCGCTTCAGAGTGAGCGTTGGACAGCTTTTGATGAAAAGTACTTTTTAGAAAATTTTCCATTATTGAGATGCGCTTTTCATCTTTGCCTTCTAGCCATAGCTCTCTCTTCTGAAGATCAAATTTTAATATAGGGTCATGAGAGGCTATCCATAAAGTTGCCATAGAACTTGTTTGCCATGGATTTTGTGGCTCTGTCCAAGATGCAGCTTCATAACTCAGCCAACCAGTCCAATGCCCTAGCGGTAATTCGCGTAAAATTTTAAAAGGATTTGAATTATTTTTTGAAATTTCTAATTCTCTTGAACAAAACTGTTCTAACGGATTAATGCCTAAAGTAACCCATCGACCTAAATCACTTCCATCTCCATCAAGCCATATAAATCCTGCCTCTCCCCATTCTTGAATCAATTTATAAGCTACCAGCTCAGGTGATTCCCACTGACATAATAGTCGTTTAATGTTATTCACTAGATGTTTTGACTACATAGATCTTCACGACCTATTTCTTTTAATGCTTTATCTCTAATACGACAACTATCACATCTCCCACACGGTTTACTTTCACCTTGATAGCAACTCCATGTTTTTTCTATAGGAATTTTTAAGCGTAATGCCTCTTTAAAAATTTTTGTTTTTTCCCAATCTAGTAGTGGAGCCCAGAGTGTTATCCCTTTTCCCTCGCGCCCTACTCTGCTCGATAAATTAGCTAGTTCTTGATATGCTTCTAAATAATCCGGTCTACAGTCTGGATATCCAGAATAGTCCATTGCATTTATTCCTAACGCTATTCGATTGGCTCCACGAGCTTCTGCAAGACTCAAGCCAATAGCAACAAAGATAGTGTTTCTACCTGGAACGTAAGTGTTAGGAATAGTATTTTTTTGTATGCCTTTAGTGGGTATTGCTTGTGACGTGTCGGTCAAGGAGGATCCACCCCAAGATGATAAATCGATCTTTATTGTTATATGATCTTCAAGATTTAAATCTTTGGCTAAAGTCTTTGCTGCTTGTAACTCCTTGAGATGTCGTTGTCCATAATCAAATGATAATCCAATTACTCTTCGTCCATCTTCCATAGCGATACATGCAGCAGTAGCTGAATCAATTCCGCCGGAAAGTAATGCAATTGTTGTCTGTTCAATCATTATTTTTGTGTTTAAATCTAATGAAGCAAAATCTCATTTCTATAGATAATTAGAGTACACCTAGCCATTTGTGAGTTTGCATACTTAATCTCCAATCCGGATTGTTTTTTACAAAGTTCACAGCAAGTGTTTGTCCCTCTTCATTTTCCCATCCTGCTTGTAAAAACAATTGAGGTTTAATCTTTCCATTATTATTTATTAAATCAGCCATATTTTTTGCAAAATTTAAGTCTTCAGCATTCTGGATAACAACTTTTAACTCTTGGCAAGATAAGAGATTATCAAGGCGTGGAGGAGAATGAGGTTTAGGAGATAATGTTATCCAGTCTGGGTTGCCGCTTAACATGTCTACGCCACTGGTTTCGAGATGAATAGGAATAGATTTATTCTCTTGATTGAGTGTAGATTTTCTAATTTCTTTGCAGAGATGATCTAAATTATGATGTAGTGGTTCTCCTCCCGTAATTACAACAAAGGCTGCACCTTCTTTTTGGGCTTTGGCTGTTTGAGTTGATAAATCTATCAAGCTTTGTTGTGGATGAAGTTCTGGATTCCATGAATGCTTAGTATCACACCAAGGACATCCAACTTTACAACTAGCTAATCTGATGAAGTAAGCGCTTCTACCAGCATGTTTTCCTTCTCCTTGTAGAGAATGAAAACATTCCACTACTGGTAGAGAGGTTTCCATTTATTGTTGTTCTACTGATTTTTTTTTAATAGTTTTTGATTGTGGATTTAATGCCTCACTTGGTGAGGATGGTACACGCATTTGTGCTGCTTGAATCAAACCACCAAATAAAGGGTGTGGTCTCCCTGGCCTAGATAGGAATTCTGGATGATATTGACATGCAATAAAAAATGGATGATTTTTTAATTCTATAAGCTCTACCAACCGACCATCAGGTGAAGTACCACTTATTACATATCCAGATTCCATGAGGAGAGTTCTATATGAGTTGTTGAACTCATAACGATGTCTATGCCTTTCGTAAACAACTTCTTTGTTGTATAAGCTGTTCCCAATTGTGTTTGTTTGAAGTCTGCAAGGATATACTCCTAATCGCATTGTTCCGCCTAAATCAACTACGTCTTGTTGTTCTGGTAGTAAGTGAATTACAGGATGTTTTGAATTTGGATTGAGCTCGGCACTAGATGCATCTTCTAAACCAGCTATATTTCGAGCCCATTCAATGACAGCACATTGCATGCCTAAGCAAAGTCCCAGGAAAGGTACTCTTTGCTCTCTTGCCCATCTGATAGCAGCTATTTTTCCATTTACACCACGGTTGCCAAAACCTCCCGGTACAACAATTGCATCCATTCCCTGAAGTAGTTTTTCTGCCCCTTCCGATTCAATGCTCTCCGCATTGATCCAGTGAAGATCTAGAGATGCATCATGCGAGATACAAGCGTGACGCAATGCTTCGACTACTGATAAGTAGGCATCATTTAATTGTACATATTTGCCAACTAATGCAACTTTGACAGAGGGACCTGGATTGCGCAATTTATGGACCAATCGTTCCCAGTCTTTTAAATCACTTTCATGATCATCCAGATCCAAGCAATCTAATACTTCCTTACAGAGTCCTTCATCTTTTAGTGCTAATGGTACAGAGTAAATGCTGTCAGCATCAAGGGATGCAATGACTGCATCAGAGTTGACTCCACAGAAACCCCCTATTTTATTTTTTAAATCATCATTAATGGGCCTGTCACTGCGACAAACTAAAATATCTGGTTGAATACCAATAGAACGTAATTCTTTTACTGAGTGTTGAGTTGGCTTGGTTTTAATTTCACCAGATGTACCTATGTATGGCAATAATGTGACGTGAACATAAACTATATCGTTTCTTTGTACATCCCCTTTAAATTCTCTTATTGCTTCAAGAAAGGGTAGTGATTCAATATCTCCAACTGTTCCTCCAATTTCTGATATCACTACATCTGCACTACTATTGTCTGCTACACGCTTAATCCTTTCGCGAATCTCACGAGTAATGTGGGGGATGACTTGAACTGTTCTTCCGTCATAGTCACCTCTTCTTTCTTTATTAATAACAGCTTGATAAATGGAACCTGTCGTGACACTGTTTAGTCGTGACATTGCAGTGTCTGTAAAACGTTCATAATGCCCAAGGTCTAAATCAGTTTCAGCACCGTCTTCAGTTACAAAAACTTCTCCATGTTGAAAAGGGCTCATTGTCCCAGGATCAACATTTAAATATGGGTCAAGCTTTAAGATCGAAACACTGTAACCTTTTGATTTAAGTAGTCTGCCAAGACTTGCGGCAACAATTCCTTTGCCAATGCTTGAAACTACACCACCAGTGACGAAAACAAATTTTGCCATTTACTTTTCAATCATTCTTTAAGCTACCTTGATCTAGGTAAACGCCAAGAAATTTACATATTTTCTCTTGAGGATAATGTTTTTACAGCTAATTTCTATCAATTCAATCAGGATCTATCCAAGTAGAAGCTATATGGAGGTCTTCTAATTGTTTGTTTTCTACGTTTGCAGGTGCTTTAGCCATGGAACAACGAGCTTGTTGTGTTTTTGGAAACGCAATAGTATCTCTAATTGAATCTTCATTGGCTAAGAGCATAACTATTCTGTCCAGTCCAAATGCAATCCCACCATGCGGTGGAGCACCCATTGAAAGGGCATCAATTAAAAAACCAAATTGTTCTTCTGCTTCATTTTTTGATAGACCAATTACTTCCAGTACGGTTTTTTGAAGTTCTGAGTTGTGAATTCTTAAAGATCCTCCACCAATTTCTAATCCATTAAGAACTAGGTCATACGCTTGAGCATTTGAATTTGGTAATTTGTCTTTCCATAAGCTTTTTGATTCACCAATATCTTCAGGCTTTGGAGCGCAGAAAGGATGATGAATTGCTTCAAGACGGTTTTCATCAGAATTGAATTCAAACATAGGAAAATCAGTGACCCAAAGAAAATTCCATTGAGTTTTTAATTCATTGTCTGAGATTATCTTTAGATCTTTCGCAATAAATTGACGAACTCTATCTAAGGTTCTATTAACAATGTTTGTGGGCCCTGCACCAAAAAGAATTAGATCACCCGGTTTGGCTTGGGTTTTTAATAGGAGTTCTTTTATTTGCGAGGTAGTTAAATTATCTTTTATGGCTCCAATTGTATCGACTTCTTTATCATCTCGAACTCTGATAAATGCTAGTCCACCAGCGCCAGCCTTTTGGGCTTCGCTAAAAATATCTCCACCTGGTTTGATTCTTACATTACTAATTAAATTATTTCCATCCTGAATGGTGATGCACTTAACGCATCCACCAGAAGAAATAGCACTTGAAAAAACTTTAAATCCACTTTTGGAAAATAAATCACTTGTGTTGA
>QBVH01000035.1 GCA_003284445.1 Prochlorococcus sp. AG-311-D23
GGGTAATCAACTCGCAACTATATCTGTTTACTTAAATACACCAATAATAGCAGTGCTTTTGGCTGTTGGATTTCTTTTGGGATCTATTTTATTCGCTGGAATTTTACTTATTGTTAAATAGCTAATTTGTTTAACTCACTGCTAATCGCAGGAAGTAAAAATTGATCCTTGACTAATTCTTTGCCAGTTGTAAAGACTACTGTAAGCATAGGATTCTTATTAGGTGACTCCCACCATGCAACATCATGGCGAACTTCACTCATTAGCCCTGCTTTGCTCCAAAGTTTAGAAGCCAAAGGAAGGCCTGCTCCTAAAAAACCATCTACTTGATTTTCTAAATCTTGCTTGCGAGCAACTGGATCGAGTGATCGTTGAAAAACTTTGATTAAATGCTCGCTGGCTAACTTTGGGAGCATTTCAAGAGTCATTAATGATTCAAAGATTCTTGCACTCCCATCGGTTGTCATACTATTTCGATTCTCATTTTTTTTTCCATAAAAGTCTTTTTCCCTCCCAAAAGGTCCCTCATTCCATGTCTTTTGACTGCAGTTCCAATTTTTTATTTCAGGCCAACTAAGATCATCCAGCCAGTAGTTAATTAATTGCCTTTGGATTTTCCATGATTGATAGTTTGACTCATTAAGAGATGGCCCACTTGTTGAACCTGTCAAAAGATCTAAGATATAACTCGTGGCATCATTATTGGAGTTTGCGATCATTTCATGCAAAGCTCTTCTAAGTTCCTCGGAGTCAACAATTAAGTCTTGTTGGAGCCATACCTGAGTCGCCAATGCATAAACTATTTTTACTACGCTTGCAGGATAAAAATTTCTGTTCGAATTCCACCCTGTCCCATGTCCACTAGATGTTGATGGACTCTGCTTGTTGTAACGGATGCATGTTATTGCAATATTTTCACGAAGGTTTGGACGACCTTCTTTTTCTAACCTATCGAGTAGACCTTTCAGGCAATATGCCATCTCAGGGTCTTGTCGGTAGAACGCCATAGCGCTCGAGAATAATTCAATATGACCTTAGAGGTTTTGCTAACTAAAGCTTCATTTATTGAGGGAAGTTTATGGAAACTGCGAACAAATATTGATGGATTTAAAAGTAAAAATAGTGATGAATTAGTTACACAAGCAAGTATTGGTAGGAGTTTTCAACTGATTGATTGTCTGAAATCTAATTTTAGAAATAAAGAAATTATCGATAGAGTTAAAGTACGTCTTTTGGAAGATGACTATATTTGTTGGTTTAGATTTCCTGAATTAATTCATCAAGCTTCAAAAATAGAATCTTGGGAATCTGAATTATTTACTGAAGAGAAAATTATTTCTAGGATTCCTGGGATATTGTCTTGGACTAAGGCTGCGAAAAAAATGAGTAATGAGTATTTGTGGGGTGGAACTATAGGTCCAAATTTTGATTGCTCTGGTTTAGTTCAATCTGCTTTTGCAAGTTCAGGCATTTGGATACCAAGAGATGCTTATCAGCAGGAAAAATTCTGTAGAAATATTGCATTGGATATAAAAGCTTTAGGCAAAGAATTAAAACCTGGTGATTTACTTTTCTTTGGATCATCTGAAAAATGTACCCACGTTGGATTGCACATTGATAATGGTTTTTATATTCATAGTTCTGGGGTAACTGATGGGCATAATGGAATAGAGATTGATGGTTTATTTCAACCGAAACCTGGAAAAATTTCTTCTCACTACCGATCTAAATTTAGATCTGCTGGAAGAGTGATCTCTTGTTATCAGAGTGAAAAACTCTAAAGAAGATTAATTGACCCTTATTAGGAGTTTTGAATGAATTCTAATGTTGCACTATCAATAGTTGTTCCTATCTATAACGAAGAAGAAAGTCTTCCTTTTTTGGTGAATCAGCTACTAGAAGTTTTACAGCCTATGCAGGAAACTTTTGAACTGGTTTTAGTTAATGATGGTTCATCAGATAACAGCGCAGAGGTGATTAGAAAACTAAGCTTTGAGATACCAGAATTAGTTGGAGTACTTCTACGTAAAAACTATGGACAGACTGCTGCTATGGCAGCAGGATTTGATATTTCTTCTGGAGATATAGTTGTCACACTTGATGGTGATTTGCAAAATGATCCTGCGGATATTCCGTTATTAGTTAATAAGATTAGGGATGGATTTGATCTTGTAAGTGGATGGAGGTTTCGAAGGCAAGATGCTGCGATAAGTAGAAAGCTTCCATCAAAAATTGCTAACCGATTGATTGGTAAGGTTACAGGTGTGCGACTTAATGATTATGGATGTTCTTTAAAGGCGTATAGGAAAGAAGTATTGACAGATATGAGACTATATGGAGAATTGCATAGATTCTTGCCTGTTCTAGCAAATATTGAAGGAGCAAGAATTACGGAAGTTAAAGTAAATCATAGAGCCCGTCAATTTGGATCAAGTAAGTATGGAATAGATAGAACTTTTAGAGTTTTGATGGACTTGTTGACTGTTTGGTTTATGAATAGATTTTTGACTAGACCTATGTATGTATTTGGTTTTGGTGGGATTCTTGCAATTATTGGGAGCTTCATAACAAGCTTTTACCTATTAACAATCAAACTTTTAGGAGAAGATATAGGTAATAGACCTTTACTTATTTTCGCTTTACTACTTGCGGTGACAGGAGTTCAACTTTTTGGGTTTGGATTGCTTGGAGAACTTCAGATCCGTACTTATCATGAAAGTCAAAACAGACCAATTTATCGCATTAGAGATACATTTCGAGGAGGACGAGGCGCTTGAGATTTTTTATGTAAATCAATAGTTTTTCCTCTGTAATATGAAATTCCAGTCGCAGATGCAATAACAACTTTACTATCAGAATCCTTTAATCCTCTTCTTAAAAAAGGTAATGCTTTCTTGTTGTTCCATTGACTAGCAATTTGAATAGCTAATAGACGATCACTGGGATTGCTTGAGATTAATTTAGTTAATTGTTTTTTTGTTTCTATCGAACTAAGTAAAGGTTGCTGTAAAAAAAACTTGGATTTTTTATTATTTAGTTGTGTTGATTTTTGAGTTTCAAAATTCTTATCAATTACTAAAGAGGATGATGCTACCTGAGCCTTTGAAAAAGAATCCTCTTGAGATTTTAAAAAAGCGGATGCCTTGGATTGTTTTTTTGAACTCCAAAGGATTAAAGCAATAATCAGAGCTAAACCACCAGCAAAAACTTGATTCATTATTGAAATTTTTCCAGGATTATTTTTGATTTATTTTAACAAGATAAACGGATTAAACTTTTATGTCATCAATGCTATTAAATTCGCTTAAGAAGATATGAATTCAGTAGAATAAAATTGATTTATTTTTAAAAGTAATGACTAGCGAACTTGCTACGAATTTGCTTCCAAGTATTCTTGTACCTCTCGTAGGAATTATGATTCCTGCAGTCTCAATAGTTATGCTTGGACGATACATAACTGCAACTGAATAATTTTAAATCTTATTTTCTCAAAGTTAGTTTATTCCAATGACTGAATCTAAAGAAACACTAATGCAGAAATGGGCTGTGAAAACAGTTCCAGATCCTACTGTTGGTAATCTTCAAACTCCTGTTAATAGTGGTTGGTTTACAAGGATGGTGATTAATAATTTGCCTGTATACAGAGAGGGCTTATCTCCAAACTTCAGAGGCCTTGAAACAGGAGCAATTTTTGGTTATTTACTTTTTGGCCCTTTCTCAATGACAGGTCCTCTTCGAAATACTGACTTTGCATTGACAGCTGGTTTGCTAGGCGGAGTGGGAGCTATTCAAATATTGACTGCGCTTTTTATTCTTTATAATGCTCCTGGTAAGTCACCTAATGTTCAGCCACCAGATGCAACGGTGATTAATCCACCTGCAGACCTATTTACAAGAGCCGGATGGAGTGATTTTACAAATGGTTTTTGGTTAGGTGGTACTGGAGGTGTTGTTTTTGCTTGGTTGTTAATTGGTACTTTGCACCTTGATACAGTACTCCCATTGATAAAGGAATATCATTTGCTTGGAGCTTAAAAAGCTTTTACAGATAAATGTTTAAAAAAGCCCCTATTTATTAGGGGCTTTTTTATTCCATTGGTAATGCACCTTATATTTTCTCTCTATATGCAATCTTGATTAATCCTCCTGCGGAACTATTGGCAAGAGTTGTATGGAGTGATTTTGTAAATGCTTTTTGGTTCGTTGGTACTCGAGGTGTCGTCGTGCTTGATTGTTAATTGGTACTTTTCCTATTGATACAGTACTTCCATTGATAAAGGAATATCATTAGTTTTGAGTTTCAAAAGCTTTTACAGGAGAATGTCCAATAAAAAGCCCCTAGAATTAGGGGCTTTTATTTTATTGTTATCTTTATAGGCCTTATTCTTATATTTAACTGATTTTAGTTTGTTAGTGCATAACTCGAACTTTTAACTAATTCTATGAATTCGCATAAAAAAGAACACAATCATGAAAGATAGTGTTCTTTTTTGTTGAGGTTTGTTCAACCTTTAGCCAAACTTACCTGCTGTAGATGCAATGACAAAAGCACCAAAAGTTATAAAGTTTCCAAGGGTGAAATGAGATAAGCCAACTAAACGAGCCTGAACAATAGATAAAGCGACTGGTTTATCTCTCCATCCAACTAAGTTGGCTATTGGTGTTCTTTGATGAGCCCAAACAAGAGTTTCAATAAGTTCTTGCCAATATCCTCTCCAAGAGATGAGGAACATAAACCCAGTGGCCCATATGAGATGACCAAATAAGAACATCCAAGCCCATGGAGATAAAGCATTTACACCAAATGGGTTATAGCCATTAATTAACTGAGAACTATTTAGCCATAGATAATCTCTAAACCAACCCATTAAATAGGTACCAGATTCATTGAATTGAGCAGTATTGCCCATCCAAATTGCTAAATGCTTCCAATGCCAATAAAAGGTAATCCAAGCAATAGTATTTAAAGCCCAGAACATTGCTAAATAAGTAGCGTCCCAAGAAGAACTATCACAAGTACCTCCACGGCCTGGACCATCACAAGGGAAAGCAAAACCTAAGTCCTTTTTATCTGGAATTAGTTTTGTTCCTCTAGCATCAAGAGCACCTTTTATGAGAATTAAAGCAGTTGTATGTAGTCCTAGTGCAATTGCATGGTGAACTAAGAAATCTGCAGGTCCAATAGGTAAGAAGTTGGTAAGTGCATCAGGTCTATTGATCATGTCCATCCAGTAATGATTCCCTGGCATGGAGTTCGCAGCTATTGATGCAGAACTTGATGCATTTGCTAGCAACGCATTAAATCCATACATCATTTTCCCACTAGCAGCCTGAGCGAATTGTGCAAAAACAGGCTCGATCAGAATTTGCTTTTCTGGTGTTCCAAAAGCTACAACGACATCGTTATGAACATAAATTCCAAGTGTATGAAATCCTAAAAGCATTGTTACCCAACTTAGGTGGCTAATTAAGGCTTCTTTGGTACTTAGAATTCTTGCTAGTACATTGTCTTTATTTAACTCTGGATCGTAATCTCTAACAAAGAAAATAGCCCCGTGAGAAAACGCTCCAACCATCAAGAACATTGCAATGTATTGATGGTGAGTGTATAGAGCAGATTGAGTTGTGTAATCCCTTGCGATAAAGGCATATGAAGGCAGTGCACCCATATGCTGAGCAACTAAACTACAGGCAACTCCTAAAGAAGCAAGTGCAAGCCCAAGTTGGAAATGGAGTGAGTTGTTAACTGTCTCGAAAAGTCCATTGTGCTTTATCCCGAAATAACCTTTATGTGGATCTTTTGGGTGACTTGTGTTGTGTGCATCTACAATTTCTTTAAGACTATGACCAATACCAAAGTTAGTCCTATACATGTGACCAGCAATTATAAATACAACTCCTATTGCTAAATGATGGTGGGCTATATCTGTTAGCCAAAGTGATTCACTTTGAGGATGAAGACCACCTAAAAATGTAAATATTGCAGTACCTGCTCCTTCAGAAGTTCCAAAAACTGCATTAACAGAGTCTGGATTTTGAGCATAAGCTCCCCAATTCCCCGAGAAAAAAGGAGTTAAGCCCTCTGGATGAGGCATGACAGTTAACCAGTTATCCCATCCAACATGTTGTCCCCTTGATTCTGGTATTGCTACGTGAATTAAGTGTCCAGTCCAAGCAATGCTACTGAAACCAAAAAGTACAGATAGATGATGATTTAATTGAGATTCTGCATTCTTAAACCAAGCTAATGATGGTCTGTATTTAGGTTGAAGATGCAACCATCCAGCAAATAATAACCAACAAACAAGAATGTTTATAAAAATCGCACCTTGGAAAAGTTGCTCATTAGTTCTCATCCCAATTGTGTACCACCAATGATATAAGCCTGAATAAGCAATGTTTACCGGAGAGGTTGCACCTGCTTGAGTTAATGCTTCAGTTAGTCCTGGACCAAAATGAGGATCCCAAATTGCATGAGCAATTGGACGAGAATGAAGTGGATCTAGAACCCATTGTTCAAAGTTTCCTTGCCAAGCAACGTGAAAAAGGTTTCCTGCAACCCAAAGGCCAATTACTGCTAAGTGACCAAAGTGAGTAGAGAAGAGTTTTTGGTATAACTGCTCTTCAGTCATACCATCATGACTTTCAAAGTCATGAGCTGTAGCTATTCCGTACCAGATCCTTCTGGTAGTAGGGTCTTGTGCCAGACCCTGATTGAAGGATGGAAATTTAGTTGCCATTTGTTGAAATCAGAAAGGGTCAGCCGAGGCCAATTAAGCGAGCGTGGAAGAAGGCCCAAGTAGTTGCTATTCCTCCTAAAAGGAAATGAGCTGCTCCTACCGCACGACCTTGAGTAATTGATAAAGCTCTTGGTTGAATAGTTGGAGCTAATTTAAGTTTGTTATGAGCCCAGACTATTGACTCAAACAATTCTTGCCAATACCCACGACCACTAAATAAGAACATAAGGCTGAATGCCCAAACAAAATGTGCTCCTAGGAACATTAATCCATACATACTTATTGGTTGCCCGTAGCTAGTAAGAACCTGTGAAGCTTGAGCCCAGAGGAAATCTCTAAGCCATCCATTAATAGTTATGGAACTTTCAGCGAAATTCCCTCCTGTTAAACCCCATACATCACTTTGCATTTTCCAAGAGAAGTGGAAAATAACTATTGAGATGCAATTGTACATCCAGAACAATCCAAGGAAAACATGATCCCAAGCTGATACTTGGCAAGTACCTCCTCTACCAGGACCATCACAAGGGAATCTGAATCCAAGATTTGCCTTGTCAGGAATTAATCTTGAACTTCTAGCAAATAAAACACCTTTTAAGAGAATTAATAAAGTTACGTGAATCTGGAAGGCGTGAATATGGTGAATCATGAAATCTGCTGTTCCTAAAGGAATAGGACCAATTCCAATTTTTCCACCAATTTGACTTACGGAACCGTTGAAAACCTCACTAACTACGCCACTCTGAGCAAGATTAGTAGAACCAGCTGCTGAATGATGAATATTTTGAATCCACTGAGCAAAAACTGGTTGAAGTTGAATAGCTTTATCACTAAACATATCTTGAGGCCTTCCTAAAGCTCTCATCACATCATTATGAATATAAAGACCGAAACTATGGAAACCTAAGAACATACATGCCCAGTTTAGATGACTGATCAATGCATCTCTAGCTTTTAAAACTCTGTCAAGAACATTGTCTATATGAGTAGCTGGATCATAATCTCTAACCATTGCAATCGCAGAGTGAGCTGCCCCACCAACAATGAACAAAGCTCCTATCCACATGTGATGAGTAAACAATCCAAGGACTGTCATGTAATCAGTAGATAGATATGGATATGGAGGCATCGCATACATGTGATGCGAAATGATAATGGTTATGGAGCCCAGCATCGCAAGGTTTAGACCAAGTTGTGCATGCCAACTATTAGCTAGAAACTCATATATTCCTTTATGACCATTAGGAGCAGGGAAGAGAATTGGATCTCCTGTGTGATTATCTAAAATTTCTTTCAGGCTATGACCAATTCCAAACATTGTTCTATATAGGTGTCCTCCAAAAACAGCCAATACTCCAAAAGCTACGTGATGATGGGATATGTCAGTCATCCATAAGCTTCCTGTGACTGGATTTAAACCTCCTTTGAAAGTAAGAAAATCTCCAAATGCCCACCAATTGGTTGAAAAGAAATTTGAAACTCCATTACCAGCAAGTCCTGGAAAAATCTGACTAGCAATAGCAGGATTGCAAAGTTCATGTGGAAGAGGCATGTCAGCAACTGAGGCTATTGGGATGCCGTCAATTAGCAGAGGTTTTCCAGCATCGATTGCATCCATTAAAGCTGCAGTTGGAGCACCAATATGAATACAATGACCAGCCCAAGCGATTGAACCTAAACCCACTAGACCAGCTATGTGGTGATTGAGCATTGATTCAAGATTTCTGAACCAATCAATCTTTGGAGCTGCTCTGTGATAGTGATAAATACCACCGTGAAGCATTATCGCGGCCATAAGCAACGCACCAATTGCTAGAGCCATTAGCTCTGTTTCATTGGTAACTCCCCAGCCTCTCCACATCTGGAAAATTCCTGATGTGATCTGGATTCCGTGATAGTTAGCTCCCAAGTCTGCGTTTAGCATCTCTTGACCAACTATGGGCCAAACGACCTGTGCTCCAGGCTTTACATGAGTTGGGTCTGCCAACCATCCTGAATAATTAGAAAAGCGAGCTCCGTGGAAGAAGGCAGCACTCATCCAAATAAAAATGACTGCTAAATGGCCAAAGTGAGCTGAAAAGACTTTTCTACTTGTTTCTTGTAGATCTCCAACATGGGTATCAAAATCATGCGCATCGGCATGAAGATTCCATATCCAAGTAGTAGTCTTTGGACCTTTTGCAAGGGTTTTAGACCAAAAACCAGGCTTATCAAGCTTGGAAAAATCTACAGGAATTGCATCGGTCTCGA
>QBVH01000036.1 GCA_003284445.1 Prochlorococcus sp. AG-311-D23
GCTGCTGGAGCAAGAAGACCTATCGCAACAGGGAATAGAAGAAATTTACCGAGATTTTTCAAATTTTTAACTAGTTTAACTAGTTTTACTACTTCATGAAATTTAGGTTTTGTTTTTCCTGGCGCTCTTGGTTCTGTGCCTCTTAAATATGTGGCTATTGATACAAATTAGAAGACCATTTTGTTTTGAAAAGTGGAAGAAGAGCTAATACGCACCTCCTTCTTAGTAATTGCAAGAACTGAGGAGAAGAGAGGCTTCTTTCATTCTTTCAATTATTCAGAAGCAATCCTAAGGAACTCAGTGACAATAATAAGAATCTAATTAATCTAAATACTAGAAAAGCTAGTAAGACCAAAAAGAATGAAAAACCTTAAGCCTATTGTTTCTATTTTGGTTATGTCACTTTCATTCTCACTAATGGGCTGCTCAAGCAACTCAGAATCAAGCAGTACTCGTGCGCTCTTTGATACGAGAAAAGAAGCTGAAAACGCTGCCAAGGATTTCAATTGCAAGGGTGCTCATAAAATGGGTGATAAATGGATGCCTTGCAAGAGTCATGATGCCCATGAAAAAGGAGCAAAACATGATGGACATCACCATCATCACTAAAAAGTTTAAGCAATGACAACTTCAAATACTTCTAAGCAGGAAGCATCAGAAGGTCCTTCTCATTGTGGAAGTAAACCCAAAAAAATTGCATTTGGAATAGCACCACTTGGATTCATTTCCATTGGAATTGTTCCCATGGGTATTATTAGCATTGGAATTGTTCCCATGGGTGTCGTTTCTATTGGCGCTGTAGCCATGGGAGTGGTTAATGCCTCAATAGTCGGAATGGGAATATTTTCTGCAGGAATAACAACTATGGGTCTGAAGGTATGGAGTCCAGCAGGTCCATCAGTTGATCAAACAATCAATAGAGAAAGTTCTTTGCCTTCAAACAATATTTATGCTTACCCATCTAAAGAGAAAGCAATACAAGAAGCTAAAAAGCTTGGTTGTATAGGTGTTCATAAAATGGGTAATTTATGGATGCCATGTGCTACTCATGGTGTTACCCAATAAGTTTCTAAGTTATCTAAATTTAAATTCGAAACTTTGTGATTTAGGTCTCAAAAACAAACCTACTTAAATACAACTTCAATGAATGATCGTATGAAAAAATTTGTATCCATAGGGATTGCTCCTCGAGGAGTTATAGCTATTGGACTCGTACCAATGGGATTTGTTGCTATAGGAGGAGTATCAATGGGTATTATCACAGTAGGAGCTGTTGGAATGGGTTTGATTAACGCTTGCTTGGTTGGATGTGGCTTGATCGTTTATGGGATAAAGGTAATGGGACTTAGTTGAAAAATACTTCTATAAAAATGAAGGATCTAGAAGTGATGGTCGATAAGAAAGCACGAATGGACGATGCTCGCTTTTAACTGCCACAATCACATCTTCTCCCGTATGCCAAATCCATTGTTGTTGAGGAGAGCCACCTTCAACATCAACGCTTGTACCAACTGGAGGACCAAAGCGATACCTCAATCCTGCTAAAACTTCGGTCATATTTTCATTATCTATCTCATAAGCAAGTTGCTTTAATCCATCCTCATTTTCAATTCGAACTCGAAGAACCTCTACAGGTAAACCACTAATCTGAATATCTTTAACTTCAAAAAGATTCTGTCTTGTTTCTTCTTTGATGGGACTGAAAGATATACCAAGATGGCTCTCTATCTTTTGAAGGTCCATTCCCCACGTCAAACCCTCAACACAGGCAAATACTGGCTCAGAGATCAGTTGGGTAAGTAAAAGAAAAATAATTAAAACTAGGGATCTATATAGCTTTTGCATTTATATCTACAGAAAAATGTCTGATAATTAAAGGTTAATCAACTTGGAATGAATTAAAAGTCTTGTGTTAATTAAGCCATAGACCACCGCCTAGCAGTAGTTGGACTAACTCCATAAATTTCAGAGATCTTCCTCCAGGTCCAGCCATAACTTCTATATCTGTTAATTCTGGTTCTCTTACTATCTAATGCCCAGATAAACAGCATTAGTGGAACCATTAGCAAGGCAACAAGCCATGCCATTACGCATGTAAAAGATGTCATTAGTTTTTGAAAATGCTTTAATGCCGAGTGAGAACCAACAAGCCCTGCGACTTCGACTTGCTAAGAATACATGGCACTTATTAAATGCACAGAATGTGGCAAAGAAATTTCAGACAAGGCAGCATCTTGTCCTCATTGTGGCAGTCCTACTGTTTCCTCAGAACAAGCTAAGAAATTAAAAGAAGAAGAAATAAGAAAAACGCAAGAGGGATGCCTTCTCTGGGGATGTGGTCTGCCTGCTGTCCTAATTATTGGCGTACTACTTGCTGTTCTTCTTATTTCATTATTTGATAGCTATGAACCAAATAATCCAAACCTAAGCCCAGGAGTTAATGAGTTTGACCGTTGCGTTAAACGGCAAAAAGCAAAAGGTTTATCTACAGATAGTTGTTGGAATAATCTTAGAGAATGAATCAATCTATGAAACGCTTTTTATTACTCGCCCTAACCGCTGGGCTTCTCTCTGGTTGTCAAAGTAAGAGAGATATTTGTGCAGATTCAGCAGTTGGAAATATTACTTATGAGCAGGCCATAAAAAAACTGGGAATAAAATATGGACAACATGTAGGACACTATTGTGAGTTTTATAAGAATTAGGTTCTTACTGGGCTAATCCATGTGGGTCATCCTACAGCCGACTATTTGTTTAGCGTCAGACCTTCAAATAATGAGAATGGATTGCTGTTATTCCTAAGTCGTTTTAGTAGTGTTTAAGCACCTTTTAGGCTTGTTTAGTGGTTAACTTCTGTTGACACTGCATATGGTATCTGTCCCTCATCTTCTGAATTGAATCTGGTTCAGTTGGATCGAACATAAACATCTCGTGACCACCTTTAAAGTTCACTAATGATCTAACTCGCTTAGCAAGAGTGGGACTTTTACCTTTAGCACCCATTCTGAGTAGCACCTGTCCTTTGTGCATCTCTACATAGTTTTCTAGAAGTCCAGCTTTAAGTAGTCGATACAAGCTTGCTGGGGAGGCATAGCCTAAATACCAGGCGGCTTCGGTGATATCACATAACATTGGTTCTCAAGGCAATTGGTTGGAATTGTTTGTATGACTTGGTTATTGCTGGTATAATTCTCCGCTTTGAGTTTTAATTCTCAAGTTATTTTTGTTGTGCCTAGTAAAAATTTGAGGATCGAATCCCCCCTCCGAGGAAGTCCCAGGAAGGACCCAATGAACGGACTAGACGCAAAAGACGGCAATACGGATAAGCGACGTTCATACAAAAGTAGACATTTATAACAGAAGTGAGTCGGGCGAAACGTGATTAGGAAACACCCGACTGACCTCAAATACGACTTACACCACAGACTTAACAACAAAAAAGGACTGACCTAAGTCAGCCCCTCTGGTTCCGATAGCAATCGGCTGTCAACCTTCTTTATTTAATCAGAAAGCGTTTAATTATTCAGTCGGAACAGTTGTTTTCTTACCTTTAGATCCTGCTGAGGCACTAAAAACCACCATCTCTTCATCACCAATGTTTTGACAATAATGAGCAGTGTCCTGGGATGAAGCGAAGCTTTCACCAGCTCCTACCGTCAGGGATTGTCCGTCACTAGTTTCACAAAAAAGAGTTCCTCTTTGTACATAAATAATCCCAGGCTGTGGATGTAAATGTAGAGGTGTTTTAAACCCTGGTTGAGCAGTTATTTTCTCAAGTTTCATTTCTGCTTGCCCTCTTGGATAGCTAAAAGAATCTCCATTCCACGATTCAGATGCACTAATAAGAGTTTCTACTACCACAGGTTCGACAGATGTTTGCTTCTTTGGACTACACGCAACTATTGGGAGAGTTAGTCCAGCTGTTAGTGCAAGAAGTAAAAAACGGCGCATAAAGCTATATAAATACCAGTACGTTATAGCTGATCTAGTTCAAGTAGGCTTCACTTGTAAAGAAAGCACGTATCTCCACCATGTACAAAAACCCCTATTCGGGATGACCATAGATATGCGTTGGTCTTCCATTCGTATTAGGTCTCGATCGTCTAGCTAAAAGATTCTGAGCATGTAGCTTTCTTAAAACTCTTCTCACGTGTTGTTCTTGATGGGGAACTCTCTCTGAAATCTGTTTACAGGAAAGCCAATCATCACTGCTATAAAAAATTTCTAATACTTGTGTTGAGCAAAGTCTTTCTTCTTGTGGAGCAAGTTGACCACCTCCAGCAGAGTGAAGATACCAACTAAAAGTTTCCTGATCGCCTTGCAGGTTATAGATCAAACCGTCTTCGCAATTTCTTTTCCCTAAGCACTCAAATAAAAAGTGATCTTCCATCTCAGGTCTTGGTGTCTTGTGAATAGTCCACACATCACTAGCTGCTGCATAAACAGCCCCAGTTCCAGAAACACAATGTTTAGTAACTCGACTCCTCTCTCCTTTGTCTGGTTTCTTTAAATGAGATGACATCACAATGAGCAATCCTTTTCGACTCGCAAGATTATTTAAGGCATAAAGAGGCATTGCAAATTCAGTATCCTTACTGCTGTATTTCTGACCTGATAACAACGTGGTAATTGAGTCTAAAAATATCGCTCCATACTTGTCGCCTATTTGATCTTCTAATCGAGCAACATCTTCGAGGTGCAAATTGTCCCATCCATCTTCTGCAAAGGTGAAATCAATATCGTCTGGTATTCCCATCGTGTGACATTTTTCAGCACAATTATTTTTCGATTCGTCTGCCTGTATAAACAACACTTTATTTTTAACGGCTTCAAAAGTCCCTAAGAATTGTTCTCCTCTTGAAATTGCCTTAACCATTGAGTACATCAAGCTTGTTTTGCCGCAACCTGATTCACCTGCCAATAGAACTAAATTTCCTTTGGCTCCTACTTGTTCAATAACCCATTCTGTTGGTTTCCTTTTTGTTAGTAGATCTTTAACGCTAAGAGGTTTTTGTACATTGGGAAGATGCGTGGAAGTAGTCCTTTTAATTTCCTTTTTGACTTTTTGTACATGGTGGATAGGCGTGGATTCTTTTTCTCTTCTCTTGAGTTCAACTTTTAAATCAGTCCTGTAGTTATAACCTTTTTTTTGTTCATGATCTCTGGGAAATCTACCCATTATCACAAGTCTTTCAAAGGCATCTGTTTGTTCATCAAACATCGAAGGGCCTCCAAATATGAAATTGTTCTCTAAGTGTTAAACCTCTTTCTTTGGCGACTTCTTGTATCGCTACTAATAGGACAAGTTCAACAAAAACAGGTCTAAGGCAATAATCAATATCTCGAATAACTTCGGCAAAACTAGGAAGAGTTACACTATTTAAAAGTTCGTAATCGCTCTCTTGTTGGCCCGAGGGAGCATTTTTTTATTAGTCATTTGCAACTAAGCATTAGCTAATTCAAGAGTTTTGGGGTCTGTCACAAACCTGGCTTTCAATGTTTTTTCACATTGAGTGAGGTCATAAAGTACCCCAGATTTATTAGATGGGAACTTTCTACGCCAATCAATATTTGCTTTAAAGATTCCGTTTTTCCTTAGAAGATACAAGGTGCTCTCTGACACGTTTAAGTGATCGCAAGCTTTCCTAGTCGTTGCCCATTGCGTGGTCATTTTCGTTTTTAGATTTATCCTCTAAGCATTTCTTTGCAACCAATACAGGCTCGTAAGCGACTGTCTCAGGAAACACGACTTTTAAAACTAATGAATCTTCGGCAAGACTGATTGAATCATGTCTTGTATAAAACTCATTGCTAATTTTGCGCCTTCTGAGAAATGGCGGCGGAGTCCTCTTGCTTGGCATCAAAAATGATTAAAGGGTTTGCAAAAGACACCTGACCATAAGGCCGCAAATTGGTCGTGGTTCTACTCTGGTGTGAGCATAGAGCGCCTAACTTGTTGTATGGAGACTAATCTGTACAATCGATTATATCTGTATAACGTCTTTAATTCTTAACATAAGGCTATGAATAATAGGGGTAGACCCCTTAGTTATATCAAGCGATTATAAATTTTATTGTCGACAGTAATTAATCCTAACAAGGGTCAACCCTCTTAATAGTAGTCATGCAGCTATAGACAGAACTTCATTAGCTTTATCAAAAGCAGCTTTAGTAGTTTTCTTGGATGCCCAGGAATATTCTCTTAAATGACATTCAAGCGAATGGCCCATTGCACTTGCCATTGCTCCAGCATCAATATTTCTTAAATGGCCTCTCAAGCTATATGAGTGTCTAAGTGAATATGGTTTTAAGTTTTCATTATTAGATTCAAGTTCTGCTTTAAGAGATTTCCAGTAATTAGTTCTCATCAAATATTGCTTAAGAGCGTTTGAATCTTCCAGGTTTGGTACTTTGATTAATTTCGCTTTCCATCTGGCAACAAGGTTGAACTGCTGAACCACGCCTTGATCATCAATTAATGGAAGTGGATGCAATACACGAGGCTCAGTAGTGCCGCCTCCAGATCTTTTCTCATACGAGCAATAAAAATAATCTTCTCCTGTTGCTCGATCTTTTTTGACTGATAGGTGAAGAACCTCAATCGGTCTTAGACCATACTCGCTAATTAATCGAATTGCATCGGCCCAGATATTTCCAAGTTCCGTATCAGGAATTGAATTAATCAAATTAATTATTTGTTGGTCGCTTATTGGATCACCTTTGACAACAGTTTTACCTTTTGGCTTTTTACCAATGTGATCTGTGAGCTTTGTAGTTAGAACCCAAGCGACTGGAAACTTTTCACGTTGAACGCAGTAATCAAGAAACTGCTTAAGGTTCTGGCCTCGGATTTGTCTTGTTCTGCTACCTGTCTCCCATTTCTCTATGCACTTATCAACTAAATCCTCTGGATTAGATACTTTCCCCTGGATTAATAAATCAACAGCATCGGTAAGAACAGGTTCATATTTTTTCTTCCATGTAATTGGCTTGATGGTATCCCCATGATTAATTTTCTGATTTTTAAATCTATCTTTTGCACCTTGCCAGTCATGCTCAATGATTAATTTAGGAGCTTCGCCAGCAGCAATTTGAGCAGCGGTTTTTAGATCTCTTCCCTCTTTTTTAACTAGCGAGTAAATATTTCTAATCCTTGTGTAAGCATCTCCAGCAGCATCTTCAGTCCATTTGTAGGGAAGTGATTCGCTTACTTCTGGCTGGTCTTTAACCCTGACTCTTAGCCTTACATGATTATGTCTTTCTTTAACTGACCAACCTATAGCAAGAGCTTTAACTTGCTTTCTAAAGGAAACTTCCCAAGGCTGCTCTCTGGTTAGTTTTGGCATGGGTGCCCATAAGGTGCCCATGCCAAAACTATATTGATCCATTAACGCAAGTTAGATTCCTTTAAATGTGTTGGTATAGCTAGAAATCATAATCAGGGTCTTACTCTTGCTGTTGCTTTGGGAGCACTAGGTCGCAGGTTCGAATCCTGTCGCCCCGATCAGTCAGAGACAGGTTTCCCAGCCTGTCTTTTTTTATGGGGAAATGAGACTGGGATCTCAGCGGGATCTCCTGAGTTTTTACTCGCTAGTGATAGCTTTATTTCTTATTTTTCCAGCCGAACATCTCAGCCATTTTCCCCGTTAAAGCAAAGTATCCAATTGCTCCAAGGAACAACCCAAAAGCAATCAGATTGGAAACGATTCCACCAATGATCTGAGCTTCTCCAAAAGTCAAGAAAGTAATCACAACAAAAAACCTTGCCCAGTTATCAGCGAAGTTCATCTGTCCATGATGGCAAAAAGGACTAAGGAATATGATTCTTCTCCATAGAAATAGAAAATCAGAACTTTTGCCTGATCTCATAAAAAAAGGACTGACCTAAGTCAGCTCTACTGGTTCTGATAGCAATCGGGATTACAGCAAGAAAAAGAAAAATATAGATTGGAAAGCCATACCTGAACCGAACTTCAGTTTTAGAGAACTTACTTATAGATTTGAATCATGTTGATCTCGTAATGCGGATTACGATTTTTACCAGAGTTAGGGACTGTCTGTATTAGAAGTGCTAAGTCCCTCTACTCGCAAAACTTCCTCACACAGTTTTAGTTAACCCTCTACAGAGAGGGTTTTCTCTTTTATATGATTTCAGCTGAAAAAGCAGCATTTGAAAAGAAGGCTTTTAAGACTGTTTAAGGGTTAACAATTATTGTTTAGCTTCGGTTGATTTTTGAAGTTAATGATCTTTGCATTTTGAACATTCTTTGCACTCTGTACAATCGCAAGGACAAGTACAACCACAACCTGGACAAACTTCTTTCTCATTAGAAACTGAAGCCTCTGCCATAAAATCAGTTAAAGACATAACAATTACTAATTAGATCTTGGAAGTATAAAGATAGATTCCTGTAAAGTCAAGTATAGCAGTAATAAATAATCTTTTTACTGACAGCTTTTGAAAATGATTATCATTTTTAAGTAATATTTTCAAAGCTTTTTCGTAATGTCTATCCCTGT
>QBVH01000037.1 GCA_003284445.1 Prochlorococcus sp. AG-311-D23
GAATCCTCCAGTAAGAGGTGCAGCAAGAATCAGTATATGCTTGAAAATATTTAAAGTAATTTGTATTCCTATTTGTGCCCCCCCTAAGAATGAATTTTGGAAACTAAGCTTTTTTACTAATTGTCTAGCGGTAGGACCACCTACTTCTAACCCATATAATTTGCTTAGTTGAATAATAAGAGAACTATCAAAAGCTAGACCGGTAATAAGGTCAATCATTAAGAAGGGATTAATTGCTACCCCTGAGGCTTTTAAAGTTGCATATCTGCCGATTAAACATTGCGCTTCTTTTTTCTTTTTCAGTAGTCGATTCTCCTTAAGTAATTTGTAGAGTTGGTCTGCAATTCTTAAAGTATTTATACAAAGAAAAAATCCACCACTTTTATCGATAATATCTTTAAGTTCATTTTTGAGAATATCAACTTTAGGTGTTGTTTTTTCACTTCTAACGGTTCCGTCGGATTTTATTTTAGCTTCCCTTGGAGATGACGACACTAGAGCAATCTTAACCTTTTGTTTGCAAAATGATAATTTTCTGTGAACACTTGAGAGTATAAGTTTTGTTTCTCTTGTATTCCATTGATCACAACGATTTAAGACTATTAGTATGGGTTTGTTATTCCTTAAAAGATCTTTAATGGAGTTCAAGTCGACTCTAGTTATATCACTATCAATTACATAAAGAATCAAATCTGAATCTAAGACATAATTAAAATTTATTTCTTCTTTATTAGAATTATTTATTTCATCGGTGCCGGGGGAGTCTATTAGCTCAACCTTGTTTAATCCTTTAAAGCTCTTGCCCCATTGATAATTTTTACTGGTTTTTGTATTACCGTTAATTATATCAGTTGGAAATATATGCTTTTCAATTAATGCATTTAATAAGCTTGATTTGCCAACTCCTACTCGACCATGCACTGATATCTGTAGTTCTTTTCTTTCTAATTTATTTATTTGAAAATCAAGTTGATTTAAAGTGTCTTCAAATTTTGTTCTCTCATAATTAGTGAGATTTAAGTTTTCTTTCCATTGACCAACTAAAAACTTGCATTTTGTAGTTATATCTCTTTGGTTAATCATTTATTCGATTTCCTCCACCAACCAGCTAAAACTGCTAAGACAGCTTCTGCTCCAATTAAACCAACAAATCCACCAAACTCATCTACTACAACTCTGACTCCATTTTTGTCTTCATTAAAACCAAGAAGTAGTCTATCTACTCGAATCATTTCAGGTACAAACTCTACATTCTCGCTCAGATCATAAGGAGTTAAATGAGAGTCTCCTTGAAGTAAAGAGGCTAATAACTTTTCACGGTTTGCAACTCCAACAACCTTGTCTACTTCTTCTCCTAATACTACCCACCATGTTGCATTATTTTCTAACAAGTTTGATTTAACAGATTGCAAAGAAACTCTTCCTGGAAGTGTTGGGGCGGCAACCCGTGGAGTCATCAAATCTTTAGCAGTAAGATCATTCAGCTGGAAAACTTTGGATATCATTGCGGCCTCATCAGCTTCTATTTGACCTATTTGAGATCCAAGTCTGGCCATCTGTCTTATTTCTTCTTCGTCTGTTGTTAGCTCGCTCTTTTCAGTGATTATTGGTAGTAGACGTTCAAGAACTATTAGCAATGGACGCATAACTATACTTAAGAAATCAAGGACAGGAGCGCTTGTTAAACTGATTTGTAATGCAAGTCTTGTGCCGAGAGCTTTGGGAACAATTTCTCCAAGCAATAAAACAAGAATAGTTAGGCCAACAAAAAATATGGGCTTTACATTTCCGATTCGATCTTGAAAGATGTAAGTTGCGTAGCTACCCACCATCAAACTTCCAAAAATATTGAAACTGTTATTTGCAATTGTTACTACAGTTAAAGTCCTTCCAATTCTGTGACGTAATTTTTCTAATCTTCTAGCTCCAAGTACTTTGGGCTTTCTCCTTGCGAGCTCATGCACGCGTAATGGGTTGACTGCTAACAATGCTGCTTCTATCCCTGAGCACATTGCAGAACCCATTAAAATAACAGCAATAAGAGCAGCTAAAAGTAGAATATCTTGTCTCATCCTCTAAAGATTTTTTTAATGAGAAGTGATCTTTTGCTTTTATTTTTCCACTAAGTTAGTTCTCTTGCCATCCTTAAGTGTAAATAGCAGTATTTTTGTGGCTGATTTAAGTGTTTTTCATCGTCGTAGAGACTTATTTTTGTCACGTTTAGGTTCTTATGCGGCTATTGTCCCAGCTTCAGAGTTGGTTACTCATCATGCAGATTGCGAGTATCCTTTTAGACAAAATAGTGACTTTTGGTATTTAACAGGTTTTGATGAGCCAAATGCAGTGGCTTTGTTTTTGCCTCATAAAAACAAGGGACAACAATATGTACTATTTGTCTTGCCTAAAGAGTCTTCGGCTGAAGTTTGGACAGGCTTTAGATGGGGAACAAAAGGAGTTTTAGATAATTTTGATGTTGATATAGCTCACTCTTTGAATGAATTCCCAAGCCTTCTAGCTCATTATTTAGAGGGGGCAGAGGGTATTGCTTTTCGAATTGGGAAGCATCCGCATATTGAGCCTTTGGTTTTAAAAACTTGGTCGGAGCATTTACAAAAACTTCCAAGAAGTGGCTTAACTCCATTATCCATGATTGCTCCTTGTCCAATACTTCACGATATGCGACTTCGTAAGGACGATTTTGAAATAGAAAGGATGCGTATTGCATCAAAAATTTCTGCAGAGGCACATGAATTAGTTAGAGAATTTGCTCGTCCAGGAATGAATGAGAGAGATTTACAAGCTCAGATAGAAAAATACTTTCTTGAGAAGGGGACTCGAGGACCTGCTTATGGCTCAATAGTTGCATCAGGTGATAATGCCTGCGTGCTTCATTACATGGAAAATAATTCACCCATAGAGAATGGGGATCTTGTTTTGATAGATGCAGGTTGCTCTTTAGATGACTATTACAATGGCGACATAACAAGAACCTTCCCAGTCAATGGAAGGTTTTCTGGAGAGCAAAAAGCTTTATATGAAATCGTTCTCATCTCTCAAAAAGCTGCAATTGAGTGTGTTCGTCCAGGTGATAATGCTGAGAACGTACATATGACTGCCTTGAAATATATAGTTGGTGGTTTGGTTGATATTGGCTTACTCGTTGGCGATGTGGATTCTATTATTGAACAACAAGCTTACTCGCATTTGTACATGCATCGAACAGGTCATTGGTTAGGTCTTGATGTCCATGATGTAGGTGCTTATAGACTTGGTGACTATCATTTAAATCTTGAACCTGGAATGGTCTTAACCGTTGAACCTGGCATTTATATTAGTGATCGGTTAGCGGTTCCTAAGGGACAGCCTGAGATAGACCAAAGATGGAAAGGTATCGGTATTCGTATCGAGGATGATGTTTTAGTTACACAAGATTCCTCCGAAGTATTGAGTTGTAAAGCAGCTAAGAACTTAATAGATATGGAATATTAGTTGAAATTCTTTTAGTGATTTTCTAAGAATATATGCTGATTAGTTAAAAAAAATTCAATTTTTTGAATTAATCCATCCATATATTTTGCTTCTTTAATAAAATCATCGTTACCAAATAGTAGAAAACCTTTTGGATTACCACCTAACTAATTCAAATATGTCCTAGTTCCTGTTAAGTTAGAACTTTGTTAGTTAGTTGAAAATTAGAGATGATGGTTTCTGAAGAGGCCAGTACTGTTCAAGAAGATGTAACAAGTACTGACGAAAGCACACAATCTGAAAATCAAGAGAAAGTAAATTCGGGTGAGACTAAATCAGGTCGGCCAAGTGCACTTGGTGGTGCTGCAGCATTAGCAACAGCAACAATAGATGCAGATGGTGTGCCTTCTGGGCATACACCAAAGGCAGATGAGGGAAGATTTTTACTGAAAATTCTTTGGTTGCCAGATAATGTGGCATTGGCCGTTGATCAAATTGTTGGAGGGGGGCCTAGCCCACTTACGGCCTATTTCTTTTGGCCAAGGGAAGACGCATGGGAAACATTAAAGTCTCAATTAGAAGAAAAAAGTTGGATTACTGATAATGAAAGAGTGGAGGTGCTAAACAAAGCGACAGAGGTAATTAATTATTGGCAAGAGGAAGGTAAAGGAAAAACCTTAGAACAAGCCAAAGTTAAATTCCCTGATGTAACTTTTTGCGGTACGGCATAAAAAAACCTTGAACAAAAAATTTTGTTCAAGGAAAAAAATATTCTTATAAATCTTAGTCTGATTTTGATGCTTGAAACCAAGCTTTTGCTTTGTTCAATGTTTCTTGTGCTTTGATTTTTTCTGGAGAATTTCCCTCATCCTTGTTTTGGCTTAGTTGATTTTTAGCTTGTTCTAATTCAGCTTCAGCTTTGACAGAGTCAATATTTTTCCCCATTTCAGCTTTATTTACTAAAACGGTAACTTCGTTAGATTCAACTTCTGCAAAACCTCCAGTTAGGGCAATTGAGTCCCAATTACCATTTTTTAAAACTCTCAATACACCAAAATCAATAGCAGTAACCATTGAAATGTGACCAGGTAATACTCCCAAAAGCCCTGTAGTGCTTGGAAGTATTATTTCATCAGCAGTATCGTCAAATACGCTCTGATCAGGAGCAAGAACTCGTAGAGTTAGAGTCATTTCTTGAGGAATTTAAAAAACGTTGAGTTGAGGTAATTAAACAAAACAAATTAACTTAAGCTTTTGCTTCAGAGGCTATTTTTTCCGCTTTAGCTTTCACTTCATCAATGCTTCCAACAAGATAGAAAGCTTGCTCAGGGAGCTGGTCAAGTTCACCTGCAAGAATCATATTGAAACCTTTAATTGTATCCTCTAATTTGACGTATTTGCCTGACATACCTGTAAATATTTCAGCAACAAAGAATGGTTGAGATAAGAATTTCTCAATTTTGCGAGCACGATCAACTGTTTTTCTATCATCTTCTGATAGTTCATCCAATCCCAAAATTGCAATAATATCCTGCAATTCCTTATATCTTTGAAGTGTTGATTGAACAGCTCTGGCCGTGCGGTAATGCTCATCTCCTACAACAGATGGCTGTAGCATTGTGCTGGTTGAGTCAAGTGGATCAACAGCAGGATAAATTCCCTTAGCTGCAAGAGCTCTAGCTAAAACCGTAGTCGCGTCTAAGTGGGCAAAAGTAGTCGCAGGTGCAGGGTCTGTTAAATCGTCAGCAGGTACATAAACAGCCTGAATTGATGTTATTGATCCTTCAAGGGTAGAGGTGATCCTTTCTTGAAGCTCTCCCACATCAGTTCCTAAGGTTGGCTGATATCCAACTGCAGATGGCATACGTCCTAGCAAAGCAGACACTTCTGATCCAGCCTGAACAAATCGGAAAATATTATCGATGAATAGAAGAACATCTTGCTTATTTACATCACGGAAATGCTCAGCCATAGTCAAGGCAGAAAGGCCTACTCTCATCCTTGCACCTGGGGGCTCATTCATTTGGCCAAAGCACAAAGCTACTTTTGACTTGGTTAGATCTTCTGAATTAATCACACCAGATTCTTTGAATTCTTCATACAGATCATTACCTTCTCTAGTTCTTTCTCCAACCCCACCAAAAACTGATACTCCACCATGCTCTTTGGCAATATTGTTTATGAGCTCTTGTATTAGAACTGTTTTACCAACTCCAGCTCCACCAAATAAACCAACTTTTCCACCCTGACGGTATGGAGCCAGCAAATCAATAACTTTGATACCAGTCTCAAATACTTTTGGTTTTGTTTCTAAATCTGTAAGGCTTGGGGCTGATCGATGTATTGGAGAGGTTGTTACGTTTTTAAGATCACCCTGCTCATCTACTGGCTCTCCAAGGACGTTGAAAATTCTTCCAAGTGTTGCTTCTCCTACAGGAACAGAAATTGGAGCACCTGTGTCCGAAGCTTCCATTCCTCTGACTAATCCATCCGTTCCGCTCATGGCAACGGCTCTAACTCGATGGTCACCTAATAATTGTTGAACTTCAGCTGTCAGTGCAATATTTTGCCCAGCAGGATTCTTGCTCTCAATTCTTAAAGCATTGAGGATTTTTGGGAGCTTGCCAGCAGGAAATTCGACATCTAAAACAGGTCCAATTACTTGACGAACAATTCCCTTAGTTCCAACAGTAGAAGTAGCAGAAGCGGCCATAAGATAACTAGTAACTTTGTGAGCATGCTCTGATGTGCATACTCTCTATCAGCGGCTAAGACTACCACTCCACAGGCAATTTTTTTTAGTGTTCGGTCAACCGCACAGAATAAATGTGGTCTAGAGCGTACTTGCAGGCATAAATTGATACGGTTGGTAATGAGTAATACTCTTTATCGAGTTTGCGCTAAGCGCTTTTTTGTTTTTTTTGCTCCTGCATTAATTTATGGCAGCTGTATCCCTCAGCGTCTCCACTGTAAAGCCACTTGGAGATCGTGTATTTGTAAAAGTCTCTGAGTCAGAAGAGAAGACAGCGGGAGGCATTTTGCTTCCCGACACAGCTAAAGAGAAACCCCAAGTTGGTGAAGTTGCTCAGGTTGGACCTGGCAAACGCAACGAAGATGGTTCTCGTCAATCTCCTGAAATTAGTGTTGGAGACAAAGTTCTCTACAGTAAGTACGCAGGTACTGATATCAAGCTTGGCAGTGATGAATATGTTCTTTTATCTGAGAAAGACATCTTGGCTGTCGTCAATTAACACTCAGCTTTTTAGCTGAAGTCCAAACCCAAAAACTTTTCGAAATCAAAGGAAATCGCCTCTTATGGCTAAGCGCATCATTTACAACGAGCAAGCCCGCCGAGCACTCGAGCGAGGTATTGACATTTTGGCTGAATCAGTCGCGGTAACGTTAGGCCCCAAAGGTCGTAATGTTGTCCTAGAAAAAAAGTTTGGTGCACCTCAAATAATCAATGATGGTGTAACCATTGCTAAAGAGATTGAACTAGAGGATCACATTGAAAACACTGGAGTTGCTCTTATTCGTCAAGCAGCCTCAAAAACTAATGACGCTGCAGGCGATGGAACAACCACAGCAACTGTTCTTGCTCATGCGATGGTCAAAGCTGGCTTAAAAAACGTTGCTGCAGGTGCAAATGCAATCACCCTGAAGAAAGGAATTGATAAAGCAACTGAATTTTTGGTTGAAAAAATAAAAGATCATTCCAAACCAATCAGTGACAGTAACGCAATTGCTCAGTGTGGAACAATAGCGGCTGGCAATGATGATGAAGTTGGAAGGATGATTGCTGATGCAATGGATAAAGTTGGAAAAGAGGGTGTTATTTCCTTAGAAGAAGGCAAATCAATGACCACAGAACTAGAGGTCACTGAAGGAATGCGCTTTGACAAGGGGTACATTTCTCCTTACTTTGCAACTGACACTGAGAGAATGGAAGCAGTTCTAGATGAGCCGTACATACTGCTTACTGATAAAAAAATTGGCTTAGTCCAAGATCTTGTTCCTGTTCTAGAGCAAGTAGCTAAAACCGGCAAACCTCTTTTAATCATTGCTGAAGACATAGAAAAAGAAGCTTTGGCTACATTGGTTGTGAATCGCTTAAGAGGTGTTCTAAACGTTGCCGCGGTAAAGGCTCCTGGTTTTGGTGATCGTAGAAAGTCGATGCTTGAAGATATGGCTGTTTTAACTAATGGCCAACTTATCACTGAGGATGCAGGCTTAAAACTTGAGAATGC
>QBVH01000038.1 GCA_003284445.1 Prochlorococcus sp. AG-311-D23
TTAGTAAAGTAACGTGGATGACTAGTCGCAAATCTAATACGTTCAATCCCATCAATATCATGAATATAGTTTAATAAATAAGATAGTGTAATTCGTTCAGAATCTTTTTGGTTTTGAACTTGAAAATCTCTACCGTAAGCATCTATGTTCTGTCCCAATAAAGTTATTTCTTTATAACCACTTTTTGCTAAGTTTTCTATTTCAGATTTAATTACTTCTGGTGTTCTTGATTGTTCTTTGCCTCTTACAGAGGGAACCACACAATAAGTACAGCGTTCATTACATCCGTAAATAATATTCACCCATCCGCAAATAGAACTATCTCTTCTAGGAGTGGTTATGTCTTCGAGTATAAATTGTTCTTCAGTTGCAAGAACTTGTTGGCCGGTATCAACTTGATTAAGCAAACTTTCAAGACGATTGCAATGTTGAGGACCCATTAAAAGATCTATTTCAGGGACACGTCTTAAAAGAGACTCACCTTCTTGTTGAGCAAGGCAACCTGCAACGATGATTTTTAAATTTGGTAATGATCTTTTTCTTATGGCCTGTCTTCCCAGATAGCTATAAACTTTTTGCTCAGCACTATCACGAATTGTACATGTATTATAGAGAACTAAATCTGCCTTAAGTTCTTCTGCAGCAGGGTAATAACCCATATATTCAAGTATGCCCGACATCCTTTCTGAGTCAGCTTTGTTCATTTGACATCCAAAAGTAGTAATCCAATAGCTACCTCTTAAGGGATTAATTGGAGATTTATTTGTTTTTTGGAGCTGAACTGTTGTCATCGTTGTTAAGCTATATAATTTTTCTTTAAACTAAAATTATTCTAGGGAATTTATTTAAAGGTATTTTAAATAAAAAAAAGAATTTAAGGGCGGATGAGGGGATTCGAACCCCCGGATGGCGGCACCACAAGCCGCTGCCTTAACCACTTGGCGACACCCGCCTCGAAATCAGAATTTATCAAGCTTTTGTCATTTTGAAATCTCAAAATGATTCAGCGAAATATTTCCTTTATCTATTCTAACTTGGAAGTTTCTATAAATATCACTTTTGTATGTTGATCACAACGCATTTCAAAGATATTGAAGTTACTGTGGATTTGTGAGACCTTGAAAATAGGCTTTTGATTTGGTGATCGTATTATTAAGTGACTTTCGAAAAAGAAGAATTCAATTTATTTACTAAAGCATCAGGTCGTGTTGATGTATTAGTACCTAGATGCTTGATCGGAGAGGGTGCAAGTGTTTTGGGAATAAAAGTTGACTTTGAAGGGTTATGTTCGCTTCAAGTTGAGTGGAAGCACGGGAAAATCTGCTCAATTAAAGGTTTAAAAGATGATTCAAAACTTCCTAATGAAATCCTTCTACCTAGATTTGCTGAACCTCATGCTCATTTAGATAAAGCATTTTCATGGTCTCGAGCTCCGAATTATAAAGGGAGTTATCAAGAAGCTTTAGTAGCCAATTTGAGTGACTATAAAAGTAGGTCCGAAAATCAATTGCTTTTTAGTGTTGAAAAATCTCTAAACCTAGCCCTTGTTAATGGGATACGCGCTATTAGATCTCATATAGATAGTTTTGGAGAAAATGTAATTAGAGATTGGGATCTCTTGGAAGATGTTAGAAAAAAATGGCGAGACAAAATTTTCTTACAGTTTGTGGCTTTAGTTCCATTAGAATTTTGGCAAACGCACGAAGGTGAGCTTTTAGCTCAAAGAGTTGCTTTGAATGGAGATCTCCTAGGAGGTGTCATAGCGCCTCCTTTTAATAAAAAGAAGACAATTAAGTCTTTATTACACTTAGTGCAACTGGCAAATAGACTTAATTGTGATATTGATCTTCATATTGATGAGTCTCAGTCTTGCCCTGCTGCAGGAGTAAAATTACTTCTTGAAGTATTAGACCGTATTGAAAATGGTATATCAATAACTTGTAGTCATTTGAGCAGTATGTCTTTTCTAAGAGAAAAAGCGATCTCAAATTTGGCAAAAGAAATGGCTGAAAAAAAATTAAATGTTGTTGCTTTACCACTCACTAATTCTTGGCTTCTCGGTAGAAATGATCGAGCCACTTTAATTGAAAGACCTCTGGCTCCCATATTTCAACTTCAAAAGGCTGGGGTTGTTGTATCTGTAGGAGGGGACAATGTTAATGATGCATGGTTTCCTTTCTCTAATTTTGATCCTATAAATTTAATGGCTTTTTCAATGCCAATTGCTCATTTAGCTCCCTGGGATAGATTGGGCCTTTCTCCATTTACTTCGTCCTCAGCAAGTATTCTTAATCTTCAATGGGATGGCCTTGTTCAAAAAGGAAGTCCTGCCGATTTTGTTTTGTTAGATTCAAACAGTTGGGTAAAAGCTTTATCTGAAAGACCTAAAAGAAGAGTAGTAGTTAATGGCCAATTCCTGAATGAATTGCCTAAAACCCAAAATTCAACATCCAACATTTCTAACCCATGACTAATAAAGAGAAAGTAGAGTTGATTTTAAGTGAACTAAAATCAGTACCTGATCTAGAGATCTATCAAAAAACTAGTGATTTAAAAAGGTTTTCTAAAGATTTCTTTGATTATTCACCGATATTGATTAATGAATTAAAAGATTGTTTGGCTGATATAGTCGTTCGACCGCTTTCGGTAGACGCAATTATTGTTGTGGCTCAAATGTGTAATCGGTATTCAACTCCTTTGACCCTAAGAGGTTCTGGAACAGGGAATTATGGTCAGTGTGTTCCGCTTGACGGTGGAGTCGTTATGGTCATGTCTGGTCTTCGGAAAATTAGAAATTTCGATTCAAAATCAGGTGAAATCACAGTTGAACCTGGTTGTTTACTTAGAGATATTAATGATGAGTTGATTAAACATGGTCGTCAGTTACGGTTGCTTCCGAGTACATGGAGAAGCGCTTCCGTTGGTGGCTTTATTGCTGGCGGTTCAGGTGGAATAGGATCCGTTCGTTGGGGCTTCCTCAGAGATCCTGGGCATTTGCATGCCTTAGAAGTAATAACGACTGAGGATTCACCAAGAAAACTAGAATTGAATGCAAGCAATTCTGAAGCTTTAAATCATGCTTATGGAACTAACGGAATTATTACTGCATTGACATTATCAACTGCTCCATATGTTGAATGGCAACAAATAGTAGTCGACTGCTTTGATTTGGATCAGGCAGTTGACTTGTTACGTGAATTTAGTTGTGCAGCATTGGAGCTTTATTTGGGAACCTTATTAGAGAAAGAAATTGTTAAGTGTCTTCCATCTGGGTCTGGCAAACCTTCAAACAAACATAGACTTTTACTTTTGGTTTCACCTGATGGTGTTAGTACTATTGAACGACTTGCGAAATCGGCTGGCGCAGATTTTGACAACTTAGGTCCAGAAAATCTTAAGGCAGGAACAGGCCTTCGAGAGCTTTCTTGGAACCATACGACTTTACATATGCGTGGGATTGATCCTGCTTGGACATATTTGCAAATGCTTCTTCCTCAGCCTGAGTTAGAAATGATGAAAAAATTGAAATCAGAGTGGGGGTCAAACCTTTTATGGCATTTGGAATGTGTTCGTCAAAATGGAGTTCAAAGATTAGCTTCACTTCCTGTTGTTAAGTGGCAAGGTGAAGAAGCTATGAATCAATTAATCAGTCAATGCAGAGACCTTGGTGCAGTAATTTTTAATCCGCATACAATCACTGTTGAAGATGGAGGCCTAGGTGTAATTGATTCTGATCAAGTGCAAGCTAAGAGTAACTTTGATCCAAAAGGTATTCTCAATCCAGGGAAACTCAAAGGGTGGAATATAAAAGTCAATTGATTTAATTGCTTTATTTTCAAACAATTTAACTTGTCAATATTTTCTTTTGAAAAAGGTCACCTATTAAATATAGTGATCCTGAAATTATAGGTGGTGGAGATGGCCATCTATGTTGTTTTTTAAGTGTTGATAAAACTTCTACTACAGTAAATGCTTCTTTGATTTGGTCTTTATATTCAGGGCGAAAACTTAAAATTTGATCTTTTGACCAGCTTTGTTGACCTGGGACAGGAACTATCCAAGCTAAATCTTTCTCTCTAATTAGCTTATGCAAAATGCCTATCATATCTTTTCTTTTTTGAATCCCTAGTATCCAAATAATTCCACTTTCTTGATCAGTCCATGCGTCTCTTTCTCTTGATAATTGCTTAGCCGCATGAGGATTATGTGCACCATCAACAACTATGGGCATCCCTTCCCATTTTGTTGCTTGAAGTCTTCCAGGCCATTTAGCAAGAGACAAGCCTTCTCGAAGTTGTCCTTCAGAAACATTCCATCCAATAGTTTTTAGGGATTCAATAACCCCTTTTGCTACAGCTGCATTTTCTTTCTGTATTGCTCCTGCTAAACCGAGTTCCCAACCTGAGGGAATTGGATCTACCCAATGAATGACTGCTTGCTTCCTTTTTGCAGTCTCTTCGAAAACTCTTTTTACAATATTGTGTTGAGGAGCTGTAATGACAGTGCTCTTTGTGGTTATTACAGCTGCTTTCTCAATAGCTACTTTTTCTAGACTATTGCCTAAGTATTCACAATGATCAAGCCCAACAGCTCCAAATGCAATAATAGGTCTATATTGATGCGCGGTTGTTGCATCAAGTCTACCTCCAAGCCCTACTTCAAGGATAAGAAGTTCAACTTCCCTTAAAGTGAAATATTTAAGTGCTATTGCAATAATACTTTCAAAAGGAGTTAAATTATATTTTTTTGCAATTGGTGCAAGAGACAGGCTTAACGATTGAAATTCTTCTTTTGATATTGGAGTCTTGTTGATACATATTCTCTCGACCCAATCAACTAAATGGGGAGAAGTGCAAACTCCAGTTTTGATATTTACTAAGCTAAGAATACTATTAATAAAAGCGCAAATTGAGCCTTTCCCATTCGTTCCTGCTATGTGAATAGCAGGGGTTTCTTTACAGGGATCTCCCATGGCATTAATCGCTAATGACATACGATCTATGCCCAGATTCATATCTTCATATTCTTTACTCTTGCTTTCAAAAATGAAATTCGATTGTGCTATGAAAGTTTCATCAGACATTTGTCTAGTCTCGATAAAAGCTCGTTGATTTCTTTTTTTGTAATAGTTAAAGGAGGGACTATCCTTAATACTTTTACACCAGCTGATACTAGAAGTAGTTTCTCTTCTATGGCGGATTTGACAATATCAAGAGATGTTATTTTGATATTGTCTTTTATAACGAGACCTTGAATAAGCCCAACACCTCTTGTGGAAATAAATATGTCTGAAAATTTATTGGAAAGTTTAATTAATCCTTCTTTTAATTGAGCACCTCTTTCTGTGACTTTATTTAGGAGGTCTCTTTTTTGTATTTCTTTCCCAACGGTTAGAGCTGCTCTGCAAGCGAAAGGATTCCCTCCGAAAGTGCTGGCATGATCACCGGGATCAAAGACATCAGCCAATTGATTAACCAATAGCGCTCCAATGGCATGACCTCCACCAAGCCCTTTGGCTAGTGTGAAAACATCAGGTTCAATCCCTAGTTGTTCATATCCCCAAAGAGTACCTGTCCTTCCCATTCCAGTTTGGACTTCGTCAAATATCAATAAAACATTGTTGTCAGTACATTTTTTTCTTAAGAGCTCAAAAAATGATTTTTTCCCAATATTTATTCCTCCCTCTCCTTGGATAGGTTCAATAAATACAGCTGCAATTTGTGGGGCTGTTTTTTCTAAATCATCAAATAGATTTTCAAAAGATTCACTGTCGTTAAAAGAAAAAAACTGAAATCCTTGAACCATTGGCTCGAATCCTTTGTGGTATTTAGATTGCCCTGTCGCACTTACAGCTGCGAGTGTTCTTCCGTGAAAGCTTTCCTTTGAGCAAAGAATAACTGGGTTGTCGATGTTTCGTTTAATATGCCCATATTTTCTCGCCAATTTAATTGCAGCTTCATTTGCTTCAGCACCGCTATTGCAAAAAAATACACTCTTGGCAAAACTTTGTGAAGTTAACCATTGCGCTAGTTCTTCTTGCTCTGGTATCCCGTAAAGGTTAGATACATGTTGAAGTCTGTTTAATTGTTTTGATAAGGATTTGATTAATGCTTTATCACTGTGGCCTAGTGAACAAGTTGCAATGCCAGCCACAGCATCAAGATATTTCCGGCCTTTTTTGTCCCACACCCATGAACCTTTACCTCTGATGAGGTCTAAGGGAAAACGATTGTAAGTTTTCATCAATGAAGTGGGAGCGGTCGGACTTGAACCGACAAACCCGAAGGTGCCGCATTTTGAGTGCGGTGCGTCTACCAATTCCACCACGCTCCCATGTGTTTATTTTATGCCAAAACTAGCAAAAATATGAAACTAAGCTGCATTTTTTTGAGTATCAATATTGTCTTCACTAATTATTTTGTTAGAGAAAGAACTATGAGATGTTGTTTGATCAAATTTTCTAGAGATAATAGAACCTGCATTAGTTAATTTTTCTTCTAATTTTTCATACCCTCTATCTAAGTGTTCGAGGCCCGTGAAAATACTAATTCCTTTGGCAGAGAGACATGCAAGGATAATGGCAGCAGAAGAACGTAAATCTCCTCCCTCTACCTTTGAACCTACAAGTTTTTCTACTCCTTTTATATAAGCAGTATTGTTTTCTAAATAAATACAGGCGCCCATTCTATTTAGCTCCAAAACGTGTTGCATTCTCTTCTCAAAAACACTTTCTTTGATTTTGCATGAACCTTTAGCTGTGGCCATTAATGACATAAATGGAGCCTGAAGATCAGTTGGAAAGCCAGGGAATGGACTTGTGATTACATCAACTCCTGAAATCTCTCTTGGGATGATTCTTAAATGATGATTCCCATGTTGAGATATTGAACAGCCACATTCTTTTAATTTTGAAATAACAGCGCTCAAATGATTTGGGATTACTGGACCAATGATGAGAGGCGATCGTGTTATCGCTGCAGCAATAAGAAAAGTTCCTGCTTCTATCCTGTCGGGAATAACACAATGAGAAGTCCCGCTTAAAGATTCCACTCCAAGGATTGTGATTCTTTTCGTTCCAGCTCCAAAAACCTTTGCTCCCATTGAATTAAGCATTTTCGCGAGATCCTGGATCTCTGGTTCTCTAGCGGGATTCGATATTGTTGTTTTGCCTAAAGCTAAGCAAGAAGCCATCAAGATGGTTTCCGTAGCTCCAACACTGGGATATTTAAGAGTAATGTTTGCTCCACGTAATCGCTTGTCTTTGGTTGAAACTTGAGCTTTTACAACATCATTTATAACTTCAACTTCTGCTCCTAAAGCTCTTAGACCATTGATATGTTCATCCACAGGTCTTGCTCCAA
>QBVH01000039.1 GCA_003284445.1 Prochlorococcus sp. AG-311-D23
TTGGCATGGATTTATGATTTTATAGGATTAAACTTTTTTGAATAAATGATCAAGCTAATCATCTGGAGTCCAATTATCAATGATTCCACCAATGGTTAAATCTGTTTGAACGTTGGGGTTTGGGCATCCCCACCTCGCTGCTGTTCCTGTTGCGGTAAAGACCCAATTACCTTCTCTCGCTCCGACAGGATCAACGGCTACAAGTCTTTTACCTTTGTTATTACACAATATTCTTAAATGCATATGTCCTAATCCTTCCACTCTCTGTGTACAAACCAATCGTCCCATAACTTGCATGATCTCCATTATTTTGCTCCTCCTGAAATCTGTTGCTGTGTTTCTGGATCCCAATGATCAATGATCCCAACAATAGTTAAATCACTTGGATAAGATTTACTCCCGGCAGCTTCGCGAGCAGCAGAACTTCCTACACAGATCACCCAATCATCAGGTTTACATCCAACAGCATCAACAGCAACTTTTTTTGAGCTGCCGTCCATTACAACCTGTAAATGTTTATGTTCAAAGCCTGGGATACGATTGGTTGAGACAAGTGGTTTAAGAACTTTACAGATGAGCATTTAGTGAGCCTCCGGAAGGGTTGGATCGAGGGAAGAACCTACAACTTCTGCAGGAGCCTTTTTGTCTCGATCTCGGATAGTAAGAAAAGTGTGAAGTGAACCATCAGCTATTAAATCTCGATAACGAGACTTAATAGCCTCGTTAATTCTATGACAATCAGATAATGCTCTATTTCTTGCATTAGGGACACTCCCTGAGTAATCAAAGCGTATAACAATAGGGATTGGTAAGCTCCTAGAGATATTGAGACCTGTAAAAATTTTCACTCCGACGTCGAGATCAGGAGCTCCTTGTTCAACAGTCTCCAAATGAGCAAAATAAGTAAGATTCCTCAAATGAACTTCTTTAAAACCAATACCTACACCAATAAACCTCTCAGCATGACCTGCATCTTGGTAGCTTCCGGAATAAAAATTCTTCACATAGTCAATTTGAGAAATATTATTTGAAATAAGCTTGGTAATAAATATGACCATATTCTGATCAGTTTCTCCAGGACAAACACTTTTGACATTTTCTTGAATTTTTTGAAGCGCCACATCAGCATTTAGGAATTGGGTCTCTTTGTATATTTCATTTGCACAAACCCATGATTTCAAATCAACTTCATTAGAATTGGAAGGAGTATGAACTCTTATCGCGTCTGTATCTGTGTCAATACCAATTAAAAGCAAATCAACAGATGCACCACAGCAAAAACTATTTTCGACTGCTTCCCTAAAATCTAATAGACGCTGTAAGCCTTCTGATGCTGCCAATTCATCATTACTACCATGAGCAGCACATCCCTGATGTGTAGGGTCAACAGAGCTAAAATGATAGATTACTGATTTTAAATATCTTGTTGGCTCAGTCGCAGAATTAGGAGTTGACTCTCTATATCTACTATGTTCAGTCTTAACCCAGCGATTGACTGTTTTTTCTATATCAAACAATGCACCTGCGTGAGAACGCCTCCTAACAGAACTAAAAGGTATACGTAATGCATAAGAAATAGCATGAGCTAATCGACCATCTGCACAAGGAGTTATATCTAAAAGATGAAAGCCACATTGATAAAGGAAAGACTGAAAAGATTTTGCATTTTGACTGTTTCCAGATCCCTCTAGTGGGTCTGAATTAAAAAATTCATTACTCGTTAATTGGTGTGATTGAAAAACACACCATGCAAACAAGGCACTTATATCAACACTTCCAACCCAAGCCTTCTCAAGTATGTGAAGTGGCAATTCATAACCTAATTCTGAGCGACATAAATTTTGAGCTCTTTCAACAAAATTTAAATCATTTTGAAAACTAGAGACTTTTTTTAAAAGAGGGACAATATTGTCAAATCTACCTTTTACCTTTTTTTCATATTGATTTAAATTCTGATTTTCTTGAGAATTAGCTAATGGATGATCAGTAGAGAAAGAGCTGATAGTCTTTATTTCATCGGAGAAAGAGTCAACAGTTTTAATAACATCAGAATTTAATAGATTGGTCTTTAGGTCGACAAATCTCTTCATAGGAGCTGTAGGACCACGAAGAGATTTCTTGGCCAAATTACGATAGGCCATCAACTAATTAACCTCTTGCTCCACCAGAAAAAGTAACAAGTTGGCCATCCCTTGTATTCCCACTAGAACCAGTAATTAGGAAATCTGGTTCAGGAACCTCTTGGTTTCTCTTTAATTCAGATGCTTTCATTGCACTCATTGGTCCTGGGCGTGAAGGATTTCTACGTTTAGCAGAAGCCCCTTCTGTTCCAGTGACATGTTCTCCTCTAGCCCAATCATCACCAGTTATATTCAATCCTGCTGATTGTCCTTCTCCTGTTATTTGTGAGGTTGGGCGTTGCTTAGCTTCTTCATTAACTATCTCGTCAACTTTATTGTTCTGAGGATTTGATGGTTTCCTATCAAAGCGAAATTGTTCTGTACCTGTCACTTTATTTGCAGCCATGTCGAAAGGGCCAGTGATTTTCGAACTATCTTCATAGGTAGTTCCTGTAACACCTGAATTGATTTCATTTTGAATATGAGCTTGTCTAGCAGGGGATTTCACACTGAAACTTGTCCATGCAGCTGCTTTTTCAATATTTTCCTGATGCGCATAACCTTCAGGAATATTTGAAACTCCACAATTGTCTACCAATTGATCACCACCTATATAAGGAGTACCAGTCAAAGGTTCGCAAGCACCTTTATGAGCACCTGTCATCTTTCCACCTATGCCTGGTTGCTGGCCAGTCAATCTTGCTGCAGGGGTACCAAGTTGCCTAGGGGTTCTAGCCTCTATATCAGATGTAGCAGAATTATCACACCATTGATTTGCTTGATCTAATCCTGCATAGGGTGTACCTGTAACTGCTTTACAAGTGCCAGGTTCATCTCCTGTGACCAAAGGGGATCTACCTGTCATAGTTCCACTAACTTTTTGAGTTTTATTAGTAACACTCAGACCAACTTTCGCAGGATCAGGAGCAGGCTTAGTCCCACAGAAGGAATCAAATTGTCCTGCACCTACATACTCATCTCCTGTTACGTTCTTACAACTACCAGCCTCATTTCCAGTTACGTTGTCTCTTCTTGAAACATCAGTGCCAGTTACACCATTTCCCCGAATTGTTTTTAGCGAGCTAACTTTTTCTGCAGGTCTACCATTAGGAAGTGGATCAGAACCTAAATACTGATTACCAGTTAAACTTTTATTTGAACCTGCTTCATTTCCTGTAACCAACTCTGACATTCCAGTCATTGTTCCACTTACTTTCCTACCTTCTAACGTTTGGCTATAGCCAATCTTTGAAGGGGAAGGATTAACACCTCCACAATAGGCATTTGATTGATTAGCAGAAATATATTCCGTGCCAGTAAGATTTTTACAAGTCCCAGGTTCATCTCCAGTGACTTTTTCAGACCTACCAACCTCGTTACCAGTGACTAAATTTCCATGAGTCGTATTGGTAACTCCTACTTTTGCAGGCTGACTTATGGGAGTATTTGACCCATTACAGAAAGAATCAATGACTTCTGAACCTAAATATTGAGTACCTGTTATTGAACGGCATGTACTTGCTTCATTACCAGTAGTCTTTAGTGATCTATTTGCCTGAGTTCCAGTTACAAGTTGACCAGTTGCAGTCTCACTCATTCCCACTTTCCAATGAGCATCAGGAGCACTAGCACTTTGCTTTGCACCATTTTTATTTGGGCCACAAGGACGTGTTACTGATGTACGGCTTGTTCCAGTAGCACCAGTTTTACTTTTAAGCTCTCTAACACGTTGAGCTATTTCCTTAGTTGTTAAATCTGGATTACCCTGCCGCGCTACGGATGCAGCTGTAGTTGGTTGTTTACTCGCAGATTTACCGTGTTTTGACAAGGACTCTCTACGAGCGAGAACAAAAGCTCTACTAGAATTCGTAATTGCTTTTCTTTTTACAGTTGAACGATGATCAGTAGTTCTCTTGTTTAATTTCAAACTGATCTCTGGCCTTTGAATTGTATTAACTGAATCTTCTTTAACTTTTTGCTCACACTCTGGACAACAATGTTCAGTCTTTTTTGCGTCATAAGAAGGAGCGTTTTGAACCTTTTTCCTTTCAAGATCAACTCGAGTTATATCTTTAGTTTTGTCTGCAGCTTTACCTCTACGAGATAAAGCTTCTCTTCTATCAATAACAAGTTGACGACTTGGTTTCGCCACTGAGCTTCTATATGATCTTGAACCTGTTGATTTGCCAGGAGTACTTGATTGATAACTACTAGTACTTGCCTGAGCAGAAGAATTATTCGAATTCGTCAAAGTATTTTGGGGCTTAACAAAAGTTGAATTAGTCCTGGTAGCTCTTGCATCACTTGAAGAACGAACTCTATTGGCTGCAGAGCCTATAACAGATGCTTTTTTGCCTCCTTGACTAAGAGCCTGGCGGCGTTCAAGAACTAATTGTCTACTAGTTTGTTTAGCCATTTCAACGCAGTGGAGAGATCGTAAAAAAAAATTTAATTCTCTGAGGAATTATTAGCTCCGAAAATATTTCGGAGCTAATTTTATCAAAGCCTACTAATTTAGCGGCCTTGGAAGACCACAAAGCAAGTACCTTGGCTTTGTGTATATGCGTCATATCCAACGATACGAACATGATGGTCAGGATATGCTCTATGGCAAGCTTCTAACTCGCTAACAACCAAATTTAAATCTTTCTCACCAAAGAAAGGTAATTTCCAATAAGACCAATAGGTCTGCATTGAACCACTTGGGTGAACATGCTCAATGACTGGGCTCCAACCCTGAGCAATGATATAAGCAATTTGATCGTAGATTTCGTCCTGGGTCATCGGCGGTAAAAAGCCGAATGTTTCCAGGGTGGCGACTGTTTGATAGTCACCTACTGTGCTCTGGAAAGGCATGGTGAACTTAAGTTAGTGAATAAGTGAAAGTCGATTTAGAGATCGACTAGTGAATTTAATAAATAAAGAGGCAACTTAAATATCACCTCTATATTTTTTCTATTGAACGTCGAGCTTATCGACTGTATCGAATTCGAACTTAATTTCCTTCCATGTCTCAAGAGCAATTGCCAGCTCAGGACTATGCTTTGCAGCTTCTAGAAGGATATCGCGACTTTCTTTTTCGATTTCTCTACCTGCATTACGAGCTTTAACACAAGCTTCTAGAGCTACTCGGTTGGCGGCTGCACCAGCAGCTGATCCCCAAGGGTGTCCATGAGTACCACCTCCAAACTGGAGACATGAATCATCTCCAAAGATTGCAAGCAATGCTGGCATATGCCAAACATGAATACCGCCAGATGCCACAGCAAATACACCAGGCATGGAACCCCAATCTTGATCAAAGAAGTTACCGCGAGTACGGTCTTCAGGGACAAAGGATTCACGCAGGTTATCTATATATCCGAGAGTTGTTTGACGGTCTCCTTCTAGTTTTCCAACAACTGTTCCTGTATGAAGTTGATCTCCGCCGGATAGACGCAAACACTTAGCAAGAACTCTGAAGTGGATACCATGCTGGGGATGACGGTCAATAACCGCATGCATAGCACGGTGAATATGAAGAAGCATGCCATTTTCACGGCACCAATTAGCAAGACCTGTATTAGCAGTAAAACCGCCAGTGATGTAGTCATGCATGATGATTGGCATGTCAAGTTCTTTCGCGAACTCAGCACGCTTATACATCTCTTCAGGAGTGGTTGCTGTGCAATTCAGGTAGTGGCCTTTAACTTCACCAGTTTCCTGTTGAGCTAGCTTTACAGCTTCAGCAACAAATTCAAAACGCTCTCTCCAACGCTGGAATGGCTGAGAATTAATATTCTCATCATCTTTAGTTAGATCAAGACCGCCTCGAAGACATTCGTAAACCACACGACCGTAGTTTTTACCTGACAGACCAAGTTTTGGCTTGATAGTACAACCAAGTAAAGGACGACCATATTTATTAAGACGATCACGTTCTACAACGATTCCACTAGGTGGTCCGCCACAGGTCTTAATAAATGCCATTGGGAAGCGAATATCTTCAAGTCGAAGATGACGCAAAGCCTTAAACCCAAAAACGTTTCCAACAAGTGATGTCAGAACGTTAGTTATGGATCCTTCTTCAAAAAGATCTAATGGATATGCAATAAATGCATAGAAGGCATCCTTGTCTCCAGGGACATCTTCAATTCGGTAACAGCGACCTTTATAGAATTCAAGATCTACTAATAATTCTGACCAAACTGTTGACCATGTACCTGTAGAAGATTCAGCCGCAACAGCTGCTGCAACCTCTTCTTTTGGTACACCTTCCTGACCTGTGCACTTAAAACATGCAAGAAGATCAGTATCTAGGGGGACGTAATCAGGAGTGAAGTAAGTATCTCTATACTCCTTAACTCCAGCATCATACTTTTTAGCCATTGATAGCTCCTGTTAATAAGATTAGAAGAATAAAAATTTGAAAAATCCTCTCTTAGGACTTAGTCAAAAATCAGTCCTTCTGACCTAAGAAGTTACCGTTACCCAAAGCTGGCTCAACTTCACGATGAGGACGAGCAATGATGTGCGCTGCGACGAGTCCGTCACCTACACGCTCACAAGCATCTGCACCTGCACGAACTGCTGCGTTAACGGCACCAGTTTCTCCGCGAACTAAAACTGTTACGTAACCGCCACCAACAAACTCACGACCTATCAAGCGCACTTCTGCTGCTTTGGTCATTGCGTCAGCAGCTTCAATAGCTGGTACTAATCCGCGTGTCTCGATCATGCCGAGAGCAATACCCATTGTTTCGCTAGCCATGTCCTATTTCAGTAAAGGGATGGAATGTTCAGGAGGGACAATGGTCCGTCAAAGAGCACTTAGTCAAGGGGAATCTCTAATAGCGCTGATTACAGTTCCTAGTCCAATTCATAAGCTAAGCTTATCACCCTTGCTACGACAG
>QBVH01000040.1 GCA_003284445.1 Prochlorococcus sp. AG-311-D23
CAGAAGCTTGTTTACGTGTTAAGGATCCTGATGATAGTTCTGATCTGGTTGAAAAGATAATGGATAAAGCGGGTCAAAAAGGTACTGGATTATGGACAGTCGTTAGTGCCTTAGAGCTTGGAGCTTCTGTTCCCACTATTTATGCCTCTTTAAACGGAAGGGTTATGAGTTCAATGAAAGATCAACGAAATTATGCAGAAACTATATTGAATGGGAACAAACCTTCTTTTGTTAATTTTGGAAAGCCTTCTGATGGCATGCCTCTCCTTATGGATGCCGTTGTATTAGCTACAATAGCTAGCTATGCCCAAGGTATGGATATTTTACGACTCGCTTCTGACGAATACGATTACGATCTTGACATGCCCTCCATCGCTCAAATATGGAAAGGTGGTTGCATAATAAGGTCTACCCTTTTGAGTCGTATACAAGATGCATTTAAGAAAGATCCGAGTTTGACCAATCTAGTTATCGATAAATGGTTTACCGATCAAGTAAACAATCGTCTCTCTGGCCTTACACAGGTCGTTTCTGCTGCTGCTAATGCTGGAATTCCAGTTCCATGTTTAAGTAGTACTCTTGATTATCTAAATAGCTTCAGAACATCTAGACTTCCCCAAAACCTGGTTCAAGCAATGAGAGACTGTTTTGGCTCTCATACATATGAGCGCGTAGACAAGGCTGGATCATTTCATACTGAGTGGATTGATTGATATCAATGACTAAATATGAAATTCAAGTTTCAGAAGATAAAAACTCTCTTGCTCTTGCTGCCACTGATCTGATAACTCAGATCATTGAGTCAACCTTGAAAAATAAAACCAGAGTTAAAATTGCACTTTGTGGTGGTTCTACTCCTAAGTCTGCTTATTCTTTGTTAGGTAAAAAAAATATCGATTGGATGAAAGTCGATTTATTTCTCGGAGATGAAAGATGGGTTGACAATAAATCAGAAGATAGTAATTGCTTTCTATTGAATAATTCATTGTTTAAAGAGGGGTACCCATCTCTAAAAGCATCATTTTTTGCGGTTTCAACTGTTGATTTATCATCTCCAGACGAAAGCGCTAATGATTACGAGAAAATCTTGAAAAACAACTTGGATGGGGACCCACCAAGATTTGATTTGATTTTATTGGGATTGGGAGATGACGGGCATACAGCCTCACTCTTCCCTGGCTCTGATTCCTTATTTGAAAGAGATAGCTTAATAACTACTGGAGAAGGTAAAGGTCATAAAAGAATTACTTTTACCGGTAAATTACTTAGTGCTGCAGATAAAGTAGTCTTCCTAATCAGTGGACCTGCTAAACAAACTGCTCTTAAACGTCTACTTGATCCATCAGAATCATGGGAGCGAACCCCTGCAAAATTAGTTGCACCAAATTCTGAAATTATTGTCTTAACTGATAAAGATGCTTACCCATCTTTCTAGTTAGATTATTGTATTAATAGAGAAGTGCTTCCTAATTGATTCCTGATTCACTACCGCCTGAAATTTCAATAACTCCTCTCATACATGGTTCTGAATTTTCAGATTGGAAATCTCTGAATGACTCAATTATGGGCGGGTCAAGTCGTGCAAATTGTCGTTCTTCAGATAAAGGTTTATTTCTTGAGGGTAACCTAGTTGAAGAAGGTGGAGGATTTGTTAGTTGCCGATCTCCGATTTTTAATAAGCCATTTAATCTATCGAAATATTCTGGATTAATTCTTGATGTTGAAGGAGAAGGGAGAACGTTAAAATTTGCGATCGCTTGTGAAAAGAAACCTTTGTCATTATCAAATCTTTTAAAAGGTGATATCCGCTGGGTTGCCTCAATACCTACAAATAAAAATGGAGTTAGCAGGATCAAAGTACCTTTCAAAAATTTGGAACCTGCTCGTCGAGCAAAACCTGTTCGACTACCGCTTAGATTTGATCCAACTTGTATCAACAGATTTCAATTGCTTCATTCGAAATTTGGACAACCCGGTAAAATGAACTCAGGGTTTTTTCCTGGCCCTATCAAAGTCTTAATTAAGTCAATAAGTGCATATTCCTGAGTCAAAAGATAGCTTGATAGCTGAAGTCGCCAAGGCTGCAGATCTTTGTATGAATCCCTATGCTCATTCTGTTTTTTTAGAAAATCAATTAGTTGATGATAATGATTCTGATGACTTGATTTTTAAAATTCAATGTAGAAATATTGACGGCGAAAGAGAAGAATCTATGGATATTGAACTTGAAGTATATAAAAGTGGAAATGAGATAAATATGACTATCTCTTGGAAATCTTTAATTAATAATCCAATATTATGGCAAGGAAAGCATGCTGTTTGGATGGATAGCTCTTCTGGTGTGCAATGCGAAAAGCCTTCATATGGAAATGATTTTGAGTCCCTTGCAAGAAGACTGAGGACGATTTTTAAGGCTTCATTGTCCTGAGGCTATATTTGATCAGTTGTAGCTCCTAGGCTTGAGGAACTTACTAATCTGGAATACTTTCCAAGAATACCTGTCTTATATCGAGGCTTTGGCTTCTCCCATTTCTCTCTCCTTCTAGCTAGTTCTTGGTCTTCGACATTTAATTGAATTAACAATTTATTAGCGTCAACGGTAATACTGTCTCCTTCTTTTACTAATCCAATTGTTCCTCCGACGGCTGCTTCTGGAGCAACGTGTCCAACTACTAATCCATATGATCCGCCACTAAATCGACCGTCAGTAATTAGTGCAACTTTCTCTCCCAATCCTTGCCCCACAATCGCTGAAGTTGGAGAAAGCATTTCCCTCATACCTGGTCCCCCTACAGGACCCTCATATCTAACTACTACTACATCTCCAGCTTTGACTTTATTGTCAAGAATTGCATTTAAGCATTCTTCTTCACTCTCAAAGACCCTTGCAGGTCCAGTTAAAACAGGAGTCTTAACACCACTAATTTTTGCGACACTTCCTTCACTAGCTAAATTTCCTTTGAGAATAGCCAGATGTCCTTTTTTATAAATAGGGTTTGATATTTGTCTTATAACATCTTGATTTCCTTTGGGCTTTGAGGGGATATCTCTAAGAACTTGTTTGATTGTTTTCCCTTCAATGGTTTTGCATTCTCCATGGAGCAATCCTGCATCGAGGAGTAATTTCATTACTTGAGGAATCCCACCAGCTTGATGTAAGTCGACTGTTACGTATTTACCGCTTGGCTTGAGGTCGCAAATGACAGGAACAGTTTGCCTTATACGTTCAAAGTCATCAATTGTTAAATCAACGCCTGCAGTCCTAGCTATCGCAAGTAGGTGAAGGACAGAATTTGTTGAGCCACCAACAGCCATGATGACACTGATAGCATTCTCAAAGGCTTCTTTTGTGAGTAAATCTAAAGGTCTGATGTTGTTCTTTACTGCATTGACAAGGACCTGAGCACTTTCAGCAGCGCTCTCTGCTTTTTCATCATCAACAGCAGCCATTGTTGAACTAAACGGTAAGCTAAAACCCATAGTTTCGATTGCTGCAGACATGGTGTTAGCAGTAAACATCCCCCCACAACTACCTGGACCAGGGATAGCATTTTTTTCTACCGCCATGAGACGTTCTTTGTCGATTTTCCCGCTTGCCAATTGACCGACAGCCTCAAATGAACTCACTACGGTCAAGTCGCAACCGTCTAATTTGCCAGGTTTAATTGTTCCTCCATAAACAAAAATCGAAGGTATGTTCATTCTTGCCATTGATAACATTGCTCCAGGCATATTTTTGTCGCATCCACCAATGGCTAACACACCATCCATGCTTTGAGCATTGCAAGCTGTCTCGATTGAATCTGCAATAACTTCTCTTGAAACTAATGAGTATTTCATCCCTTCTGTTCCCATAGAAATGCCGTCACTTACAGTTATGGTCCCGAAAGTTTGAGGCATTGCACCAGCCTCTTTTAAGGCTGACTCTGCTCTATCAGCCAAATCCATTAATCCCATATTGCACGGGGTTATTGTGCTGTGGCCATTAGCGATTCCAATGATTGGCTTATTAAAATCATTATCATCAAAACCAACAGCTCTAAGCATTGCTCTGTTTGGTGATCGTTGAATACCCTGTGTTATTGCATTTGATCTAAGCATTTGATTTCTATTTAATTGTTTAAAAAATTAGAATTAATTAGAAGATCCTAAGTCTTCTAATTGTTTCCGAACATCAGCTATGGCCGAATTAAGCTGTTCAACACGTTGCTCAAGATGCTCATTGCTTTGATTTCCCAGCGAATCCGATGCTAATTCAGTTGCCTCTGAGCCATCTTGAATTCTAGGCGCATAAAGCATTGCTTTTTGCTTTCTAGTCTCTTGTCTTTTCTCGGCTTCAGAAAGCAGCCACCAAGCTAGACCTGCAGCTCCAAGTACGGCACCACTAATTAATGATGCCAAACTCCCTGAATTTGAATCTCGGTATTGGCTCATAACTTTGGATGACTTTTTAAAATGCTAGTCCGATGAGGTGACTCTGGTTTTGATACGTAATGATGGATCACCGATCCCAGGTGATAGTTCACTTTCTGATATTAATTCAGGATCTATACAAGCACAATAAATATTCAAATCTTGAATGTTTTCACCGATTTCTTTAAGTCCTTGATTTGCGGCTAATGCTGTAATTACTCTTATCCTTCTAGCATCAATCTTTTTATCTTTAAGATGATTTAAATCTTTTAAAAGATGTTTAGCAGTTGTTATTTGATCTATGTAAAAAATAATTCCTGCATTTTCCTCAATTTCTTTTGGTAGGCCGCCGATACACAAATTTGAATTAGGAATTAAATCTCTAGCACCTCTAAAAAGCTCAAGCCCTGCAGGCAAATAAGGAATTGCCAAAATTGGAATATCTGGATCAATAACTGAGCATTCAGTTGTTCCTGTTGAAGTAGTGATATGTTCTTTTTTACTTGGGATCCAATCTCTAAGCGCTTCATAAGTGAGCCAAGTGCCTAGTTGCTCTAGGCCAGTTGCATAAAGGATTTCTGGGGTAGTAGGGTTCCTTAAAATAGTTAACCAATGTGATATGAGTGGGTGTGGAGGAACTATTACTCTTAAGCTCATTGACATGATTCATTCTTGGCCTTATTTGCCATAACGTGAATAATTAAATTACCTGTTAAAAGTCCTTTTAAACTCCAATGAACAAAAAAACTTCTTTCATCTCTGATTTTAAAGCAATTGTTTTTGCTGTATTACTTATTTTTATTTTACTATTTCCTGCTCAAAGTGTTTTCGCTAGGACGCCTGCTGAGATTCGCAATCTAGAAGAGCTCAATATTTCTCAAGATATGTCTGGCCTGGATTTAAGTGGAAATGATTTCGTGAAATTAGATCTGAAGGGGATAAATTTTAGTGAATCAAACCTTACTGGAGCAGTTTTTAACAACAGTAAATTGAATGGAGCAGATTTGCATGGTGCTAATCTAAATGACGCATTGGCATACGCAAGCAATTTTGAAGGAGCTGATTTAAGGGATGTCGACTTCAATGGAGCATTATTGATGGAAAGTAACTTCACAGATGCTCTTATTGAAGGAGCTGATTTTACAGATGCGGTGATAAGTCGAATACAACAAAAAGAACTATGTGATATGGCTTCTGGAACAAATTCAAAAACTGAAGAGGAGACCAGCTACAGTCTTGGTTGCTGAGTTGTTAACCAAAAATAAAGATGAGCGATAATCGTTTACCAGTTACTATAGTTACAGGATTCTTAGGTTCTGGTAAAACAACTTTATTGAGACATCTTTTAAGTGAAGGGAATCAACGTCTAGGTGTAGTTGTTAATGAATTTGGAACAGTAGGTTTAGATGGAGACCTTCTTAAAAACTGTGGGCTTTGCCCTGATGATGAAGTAGATGAAAGAATAGTTGAGTTAAATAATGGCTGCTTATGTTGCACTGTTCAAGAGGACTTCCTTCCTGCAATGGAAGATTTGCTTATTAGATCAAATCAGCTTGATGGAATCATTATTGAAACCAGTGGTCTTGCTTTGCCAAAGCCTTTACTTCAAGCTCTTAATTGGCCTGCAATAAGAAGTAAGGTTTTCATTAATGGAGTCATCACTTTAGTTGATGGATATGCTCTCTCAAAGGGAAGCCCAGTGGGTGATTTAAAGAGTATTAATGAACAGATGACAAACGATAATAGTATTGATCACATAACTCCAATAGATGAGCTTTTTAGAGATCAATTGATCTCTGCTGATCTTGTTCTTGTTAGTAGGTCTGATTTGCTTTCTGCAAAAGATTTTTCTTTGGTCAAGGAAGAGATAAAAAAACGAGGAAATTCCAATGCTAATCTTCTGCCAATATCTAATGGAATAATCGAACCATCAGTCATAC
>QBVH01000041.1 GCA_003284445.1 Prochlorococcus sp. AG-311-D23
AAACAAAGAGAAACCTTGGGATTTACATCCTATTAACTCATTAACCAACTCAGTTCATGATGATAGAGGAATGCAATATCCACCAGAAAATCAAGATATGGCGATAAAGAACAATAGACAGATACTAATTAAGCTTCTAACTAGAGCTTTGTTTCCCATAAGTGTAATACTTTTATTGTTATAATTATAATTTTTTTTATATTATAAATGAGTGTTGTTTCGAAAAATAAATTAAGTAGTTGGGCAGCTTTTAAAAATATAAATGTATATATTGATCAAAAAAAGATACTATCAAATATCAATATAAATCTACATTACGGAGAGAACACAGTAATATTAGGACCAAATGGATCTGGCAAAACAACTTTTCTAAAGTTATTAAATAGGTCAATTTATCCAATCAATTCTTATCATAGTTCATTTAAATTATTTAACAAAGAGAACATAAATATTTGGGATTTAAGGAAACGGATTGGATTTCTATTTAAAGAAATGGAGCAAAGGGTAAATAATGGAGTCAAGCTATATGATGTAATTAGTTCAGGATTCTCAGGAATATATAATTCTAGATATACAAATTTACTATCAGAAAGAGAAAAAGTTAAAATTAATAATCTAATAAATGAATGGGATCTAAGTAATATTATTGATAATGACTTTCAATCATTATCTGATGGTCAAAAAAGAAGAGCATTACTGGCAAGAGCCTTGGTTTACGAGCCTAGTATAATAGTACTTGACGAGCCTTTTTGTAATTTAGATTTGAAATCAAATTACATTTTGAATAAAAACATAAACAAATTAATAAACCAATCAATAAATATAATTTATATCACACATAATCTTGACTCTATTTTACCTAAAACCAATAGAGTTATTCTAATGAAAGAAGGTAAAATAATTAATGATGGTAGTCCAAATGAATTAATTAATTCAAAAATACTTAGTAATCTTTTTAATATATCAATCAATGTAATAGAACAAGAAGGATACTGGAGAATTCATCCACCAAATAACTAAATAACCACAAGAATAAAGGCAATTATTACTATAAATAGAAAGAGAAGATATTTATTATAAAATAAGAACTTATTGTGAATGATTATTTTATTGTTTACTCGTCTACCAACTCCGAAAGGGGTTCCACATGAATTGCATACTAATCTCCCAGATAATGCGCGATCAGCTCTGAGATTAGAACTTCCACATACTAAGCATTTACTTCCAATCATAGGAGTTGAATTAATTCAAAATATCATCTAAGAATGACAATGGTGTACTCATATTTCTTGAATATCCTAATAGACTTTCAGATATAAATTCATATAATACCTCATCTTTTTCATTTAATAGTATTGTTGCTCCTCTTTGAGTTATGAATGAAGAATCAGGAACATAAGTATTCCAATTCGAGAGAATTTCAATCATATTCATAAGTCTCCTGGTGGCAAGTTCAAAAGGGCGTAAATTTTGATTTTTTGAAAAAATTTCAAACATATTTCCTTTCAAAAAAGAGAAATTTCCTAGTTTTATATCCTCATCAATAGCGAATAGTCTCTTAGCATTTTTGTCACCAAAATAACCTCTTAAAACTTCCTTGATCGTACCCTTAGAATTTATACCTGTGCACATAATCAATAGATTAATAATTGCAGGCATTTGTGTAACAAGTCCAGCATTCAGATTAAGTTTTTTATGGAGGTCAGCATTCTTTACGGCAATAACATTTTTAATATCAATCTTATTGAACTTACAAAAAAATTCTTTAGATTTTTCATCACCAATACCTATCAATATTAAATCAACTGAGTGCTTAGAAAGCTTCTTTGATTGTGCTGATAATTGTTGAGAGTATTCAAAACTATCAAAATCAGCAAAAGAACCAAGCAAAACTATTAGGTTTTTTCTGTTTTTTAGAAAAATTTTTTCTGTAACAAGACAGTCAGTAATGATATTCCTATAGTTCATAAATTTATTTAGCTTTGTTTTCAAAATAACAAGTTTTAAAAGACGAATAAGACCATTTCAAAATTTAAAAATTTAACAAGTTAGTAAAGATAGGGTATTTAAGCACTAAACGTCCCATTCGATTAAGAGAAAACCAGGTAGCGGATGTACGAGAAATGTGTACAAAACCTACAATTTCAATAAGCAATGTGAAGGTTGCTGGAAGTTACAGGCCTCTAAATATATCCTCTTACTGTTCTTTGTTTATTTCTCGTGCAGACCTACGGGAATCCCAGCGTTACCTATGACTGGTACGCGGGTAATTCAGGGACGGCCAATCGCTCCGGAAAATTCATCGCTGCGCATGCTGCCCATGCTGGTTTGATGATGTTCTGGGCAGGTGCGTTCACTTTATTTGAGCTAGCTCGTTATGACTCATCCGTTGCGATGGGTAATCAAAACTTGATCTGCTTACCTCACCTTGCACAACTTGGAATAGGTGGAATCGAAAACGGAATAATAACTGAGCCTTACGGTTGCACAGTTATTGCTGTACTTCACCTAATTTTCTCTGGTGTTCTTGGTGCTGGTGGAATTCTTCACTCAACAAGATATGACGGTGATTTAGGAAACTATCCTGAAGGAAGTCGTCCTAAAAAGTTTGACTTCGAGTGGGACGATCCAGACAAACTTACATTTATTCTTGGTCACCACCTTATTTTCTTAGGTTTGGCAAACGTTCAATTCGTTGAATGGGCCAGAATTCATGGGATTTGGGATAGTGCTCAGGGCGTTACAAGAACAGTTCAATATGATCTTGATCTTGGAATGATTTGGAACCATCAAGCCGATTTCCTTCAAATCAGCAGTCTTGAAGAGATAATGGGAGGTCATGCTTTCCTAGCTTTCTTCTTGATGATCGGTGGTGTATTCCACATCATCACCAAGCAATTTGGTGAGTACACAGAGTTCAAAGGAAAAGGACTTCTTTCCGCAGAAGCTGTTCTTTCTTACTCACTAGCTGGTGTTGGCTACTGTGCCCTTGTTGCTGCTTTCTATAGTTCAACAAATACGACTGTTTATGCATCCGAATTCTTCGGAGATCCACTTGCACTGAAGTTTGATTTCGCTCCATACTTCATTGACACTGACGCATCACTTGCGACTGGTGCTCATACAGCTAGAGCTTGGCTAGCAAATGTTCATTTCTATCTTGGTTTCTTTTTCATCCAGGGACATCTCTGGCATGCATTAAGAGCTATGGGATTTGACTTCAGACGAGTAGGCAAAGCGTTCGACAATATGGAAAACGCAAAAATCACTAACGGTTAACTATTAATTTAATTTTTAATTTAATTAGTGCATTAAAAAAGGCCCGCTAGCGGGCCTTTTTTAATGCAAACCTTCGAGTAGAAATAAATACAAAGCCAATAACACTAATGTCACAATTAACTAACCAAAACCCAATAGAGCGAATAAATAATACCAATCTAATGTGACATTTTATACAAAGTACGTCGAAATCTCTCAAGAGCTTGTTGCTATTGAGAATCGGTTGCAAAAAGCTTTTAAACTTGTGTAAGTTAAAGATCCATTGAGCTCCTTTCGCATTAATGAGCTTTAGAAGTTACGCAGAAACTCCCTCGTCAGCTGTTCGAATGGCTACCGGGCAATCGGTGCTAATAGACCCTTCTTCAAGAAGAGGAGATACTTGCTTGGAGGTTTTAGAGGGAGTAGCACGAGTTTATTGTCCGTGTGAAGAAACAGAGGGCATGACATTGGCTTTCTTGCAGTCAGGAGATCAATTAAGAACTGACCGGCTGTGCAGTGAAGGTGTGTGTGTAGAGGCTTTAACCCCACTTTGCTTCGTAAGTGATGCTGAAACATCAGCCGAGTCAGTAGGATATGACGCTGTAAACGAGTGGACTCTTCAGCTGCTTAGGATTAGACATTTAGGGAATGCTGAACAAAGACTCCAAGCTTTATTTGCTTTATTAGTTAACCGACTAGGAAGAAGATGTGGTGATTGGTGCCAATTACCATTCAGGCTTACTCATGAAAGAATTGGAGAATTAATTGGATCAACAAGGGTTACTTCTACTCGTTTAATTTCAAGACTGAGAACAGCTGATTTACTAAAAGCGCCATCAGGTGATCCAACTTTAAGTCTTTCGCCGGAGTTCATTGAGTCATCACCATTAACAGCGTAATAAACAATGAATCAAGATATATTCTCCTATTCCGAATCTATTGTTTTTTCACTCTGTAAAGAGATAGAATTTATAAAGACTAGATCCAAAAACATTAATATTTCTCTTAAGACTTGTCATAATAAAAATCTATCAAAAAGATTAAAGATAGAATTAGATAAACTAAATAAAAATAGATTAAAAATACTATCTATATCTGAAAATTTGTTTAATGAAAATTCAAAAGATTTATCATTAGAATTTCTATTAGAAATAACTAAAAGATCTAATTCTTTTCAACAAATATAAGTTTAACGGAGAGATAAATTTAATTAATCTAATTAATCTTTAATTCATTATCAATAATGAATAAAGCTGAAGGATCATTATTAGCAAATTTCACTTTACCGAGTAAATAAGCCATTTCATCCTCTGATTTGATTTGCTCGTCAATAACTGGATCAAGAAATACTGTAGTACGAGTATCATTTGACCTCTCCGCCAATGAATAAAGCTGCTGAACAGAAGTTGTGACGTCAGCCTCCATTTGAAAAGACAATGCAACTAATTCTTGGACTGTCTTCCATTCTTGTATTGGTTTGGTTACTTCTTCAAGTTCAACAGTTTGACCTCGAGCAATCATATATTTAGCGAAGTTAAATCCATGCTCTTGCTCGGATAAAGACTCTTTCTTGAAATATGAAGAAAATCCTCTTAGTTCTCTTTCAAGAAACCAAAGAGACATAGCTAAATATTGTGCGCTTGAAACCCTTTCAAGAGAAGTGTGTTGATAAAGAGCCTCAAGAAGATCAACATCCATCGGCTGTGCAATGGCACGGCCTGAAGGACCGACGTTAAGATCTACTGAACTGGATGTAACTGAATGCATAACAAAAAAAAGCTAAGTTAGAGAACGCAAAAATTAACTCTTTATTAAACAAATGATAACTTATTTTGTATCATTTTGTTGACAAGTGAATAAAAATTAAGACTACTTTATTTGATAATGAATCTCAATTGCGTCAAATGACTTAAAAATACTTTTCCTAAGCATTTAAACTAATTAAAATTTAGATTTAATATTTTCTGGTAGAACTAAGAAGTTTTTTTCGTGGATTGCATCAACTTTACATTTATCTCCAATAGATATAGATGTATCCAAGCTCATCTCTGATTTTAACTTTATGTTATCACTAACAACTGTATAGACATAATGATTAATACGATATTCCTTTGATATGACAGTAAAAAAATTATTTGAACAAGGTTCTATACGAATAGCATTTTTATCAAACAAACAAACAGATTCTGATGAAATCGATGTATTGACAGGTAACCTCAATTTACCAATACATGTAGAATATGAATCATCCTTGTATTGAATAGGTAAAATATTTTTTTGCAATACAAATTGCCCTATAAAATCGTTTGATGGGCTTGAAACCATCTCAAAAGGAGTCGAGTATTGTTGAATTTCTCCACTTTTTAAAACAGCTACCCGATCACAAATAGCTAATGCTTCATGAGGATCGTGAGTTACTAGAATTGCGGATGCTGAGCAGGATTTTAAAACTGAAGAAAGTTCCGACCTCAATCTAGATCTCACTTCAACATCTAAAGAGCAAAAAGGTTCATCAAGCAAAACCAAAGAAGTTCCAGGAGCTAAAGCACGAGCCAATGCAACTCTTTGGCTCTGTCCACCTGAAAGTTCGTGAGGATATCTATTTTTAAACTCATAAATATCCAATAAATTTAATAGCCACTTTGCTCTTTCAATAGATTGCCCTTTCTTATTTATGCCAAAGCAAACATTTTCCCAAACATTCAAGTGAGGAAATAGAGCATAGTCTTGAAAAACCATACCTATTTGTCTTCGCTCAGGGGAGAGAAGATAATTATTATTTGAGATTATTTGCCCATTTTTCTTT
>QBVH01000042.1 GCA_003284445.1 Prochlorococcus sp. AG-311-D23
CTTTGGTCTTTCTAAAATTACAGTAGTAGATCTATTTTGTCTAGTTTTCTAGATTATTCTTTGTCAAGCCTTAGCCAGCTCCAATCCACTTCAGACTTTCTTCTGCAGGCTTGATCTTTCTACCTTTACCAAGGATCTCAGTGGACTCATCAGCTCTGTAATGAAAGTAATGCTCTTGAATATATTTCATGCTCGTATCTGTGTTGGCTGCAACTGTTGGAAGTGGAACGCCAGCTGATAAACGCATGGTGATGTATGTATGCCTGAAGCTATACCAAGTGATGTTTTTACCTGAGTTAATGATTACTTTTTTAACTTGACTGTTCGCATCTTCTCTCCAGTCAGCAAGTCTTGCTTCGACCAACAGATCAGCAATTGAATCTTGCCAAATTCTTTCACTGATTTGTTTCCCTGAATCTTGATTAGTGAAGATATAGTCATCCATCTTTTTGTATTTAGTGATCACTCTTATGCGTTCTAAGAACTTGGCAATTGGAGCTGCAACTCTGTAAGACCTACCTGTCTTGGTCTTCTCAGCTGGCACATTAATGTTGACCCATATCTTCCTTTCTTCCTTTGGAATTGCGGTGTTTTCACCGATATCTCTCCATTTTAATTTCCGTAAGCTGCCTGGTCTCATCCCAGTATCCATTGCAACTCTCATAGCTAAGTAAGCAAGCTCTCTATGGATTAATTGCTTCTTGCCTCTCTTACCTCCAAAGGCTTGATTTGATCTGGTCTGATACTTTCCATTCTTATCTTTGGTGATTGTGTAATTCTCATCGAGGATTCTTGTTGTTCCTTTGATCCAGTAGAGCCTGGCAACTCTTTCTAGTTCTTCCCATTCTTTGGCAGTGAGATCATCTCGTCTGTGTTTTTGATCTTTAGGTAATCGGATGGATGGTATATCAGGGACCGTATCTTTACTGATAAATCCGTGAGTCACAGCCACTTCTGAAAAGACTCTCCTCAGACAAGACATCTCTTGATTAATAGTCGTTTGTTGAGGAATCTCTTTTTTAAATTCAATAGCTCTTTCTTTTCTCCATGTTTCGTAGTTCAAGAAGGCATTACGTTTGAGCTTATGGATTTGCTTTTTATCATCATTGATGTAGTCCCTAAGCCACCTGCATTGGTTCTCTAGCAGTCGATATCGAGCTTTTGTAATTCCTTGTTGAGGGATGCTACTGATTCTTTTTCTCTCCTTATCTAGAAACTGTTGGATCAAGTTACCGAAGGTAAGAGATTTAATTGCATCTCCTCGATCTGACTTGCCTTTGAGTTCAATAAACTTCTCAACACCTAATAACCAAGCTTGATCTTGTCCTTTAATTGTTGCTTCTGGAAATGTGTTCTCTTTGGTTCTTAGTGCAAAGCGATGTCTATTCCCTTTATCTCGATCATAGAAATAGAGATGCCACCTAGATCCTTTATCTGCTCGCCGATAGATGTAGGCATTTGTATCACCTGGAATATCTTTTCTATCTAAGACGTTATTAGTAGTTGATTGAGAGGTAGGAATTAGCCTAAAAGGTAACGATTAGGTAACACCTGTATGTCGAGGACTGATTTCTCAGGCATTATGCACTAAGGGTAACACTAAGGTAACGCTATAGTAAAATGGTTAAAAGCTTGTAATAACAGGGATTAAGGTATTACATCCACATTAATGCCGATTATACAACGTAACTTGAGACTGATTGCTATAAAAGGGATTTATGACTGTTTGATTTAGACGCTACCGCAATGCTACCACTTAATACGCACATAGTTGGATCTGTTTAGAGAGATAGATATGCTTTCTCTCTAGATAACTAAAGACTAGCGGCGTATGGGGGTAAATGAGTGGTGGTTGTATGAATAATGAGAGTGAAGAAATTTGTGCTGTATATCTAAGTGGTTAACCAAAACCTGTCATGTCGGTAAAGAGCGCTTTATTCTCTGCTGACTCTGCAAATCCTAGGAGCGCTTCATAGCGTGTTTCAAGTCCACTGCTAAGGTTACCTACCCAGTAGTTAAGTCCTTCGGTATCAGCGTCTCTACCAAGCACATTCTTATAGAGATTATTCACATATGTCTCATCGCTTACATTGCTTCCATACTTCTCAGTGAATTCTGCGGAACCTAAAAATGATTGAGCTACTACACGTCTAGTATTTTTTCCAGAACTAAATTGTTCAATCCAGTACTTGAGTCCAGAGGAATCAGGGAATCGAGCAAATGCAGCATTATAGAGACGGAACATTTCTCCAGAGTCTGTGTTTAAACCAGTCACTTGATCAAAAGTGGCTTGGATATCATTTGTGATATTTAATTTTTTATCATTGAATTGAACATTTGAAATACCAGTCAACAAATCAATCGATCCACCAACATCAGGTTTTATTCCATACTCATTACTTCCAAGATTATAGAACTTATAATCAAAGCTATTACCTGAATAATCTTTTTTATCAATAGATAATATTAAGTCTCCTGAGACAAGTGAGTAGTCTTTATCTCCAAGAACTAATGCTGATTCGCTCATGACAACTTTCCATTTATTTTCCGAGTTTGAAAATAAGATTCCAGTGGGATCCATATAGCTCATGTCGGTAGGAGCTAAATTATTTTCGTTAATTGTCCAAGTCAATCCATCATTTGAGGTCCCAACATAAATACCTTGAGATTTAGCTGGAACTGTCTCAGGTGAAGAGGACATTATGGCAATCCAATCATTATCTTTTGCTTGTAAAACTTCAAAGTCAACATATCCATTTTCTACTCTTTTACCCTCGTCGACACTAAAGCTTGTACCTTCAGTACTTGTTGAAGTTGCGCTGATAATAAATTCATCGGCGAAAGTACTAAAGCCGGTGTCGTCATCAACCCAGTAAAGTCTAACTCTGCTATCTGGCAGAAGAACTGCATCAGGTACACCCCAAGCTACTTTTTTGTTTTCATTAGTATTTGAGATGCCAGTGGATGAAATATCAGAAAGAACTAATCCATCGTCTGATATCAATGCGGTATAAATTTCATATTGATCTATGTAATAGGCTCTTCGCTTTCCATCTTTTAAAGTGACTATCGTGAGATCTTTTGTGTTATTGATTTTTCCTTGTTGAGATAATTGATCACTAGCCGAGAGCCCATCAATTGCTAAGCCACCTCTGACACTTGAAGTGTAAAAAAGTTGATATTTTTCACGATTACTATTTCCATCATTTTCTATGTGAGCACTAACTCCAAGTTCACCAAGCTTTTCTATATTTGTTAAGGACCAAGTCATTAGATAATTATTTTTAGAAATTGTTTTAATTGAATTTATATTAAATGTTTGATCGAGTTGTTTGATCGAGTTCTTAAATTGAATTTAATCAGACGTTTTATTCAGGTATAAAATGTCTAGTTTGTTTGGCGACTTTTAATCTCACTTGACCCAATCCATCTAAGACTTTCCTCTGCTGGCTTGATCTTTCTAACTTTACCAAGAATCTCAGTGTACTCATCAGCTCTGTAGTGGAAGCAATGCTCTTATATGCTTTTCATGCTTTTATCTTTTCTATTGATTGCTAACTAAAGATCATGCAACCCAGTCGTTTCAGTAAAGAGAGTTTTGTTTTCTGCAGATTCTGCAAAACCAAGTAATGCTTCATAACGAGTTTCAGCAGCACTACTTAATTGACCTAACCAATAATTCAATTCACTTGTATCAGGAGCTCTACCTAGAACATTCTGATAAAGAGTATTCATAAATTTTTCATCAGTGACATTGCTGCCATAACGTTCAGCGAATTCAGCTGAACCTAAAAATGAAGAGGCGACAACTCTGATCGTATTTCTACCAGAACTAAAATTATCTATCCAATAAGCCAGTCCATCTGGATCAGGCAATCGCTTAAATGATGCATTGTATAAACGGAACATTCGTCCTGAATCTGTGTTCAATCCTGTGACTTGATCAAACGTTCCTTTGATATCAATTATGGCACTTACATCACGGAATGAACTTGTGCTTGCTTCTCCTGTAAATGTCAATAACGGGAGACCAGTGATGTCGTCATTACCAGAATCGGTTTGGATCTCATATTTTCCATTCCCTTTGTTATAGAACTTGTAATCACTAAACGCACCGCTATAAGTTTTAACTATGTCTACTTTTGACTCTTCTACTGTTTGATCAGAGAACTAAATGTATTCAAAATTCTTTAACGTATCGCTACCATTAACAGTTAGTTCAAAAATAGTTTTTGATCTTTTTTTAGTCTTCCTCTTCTCCTATCTCTGGATGATCTGGATCTGGATAAGGAGGTATTGCACCATCGTATTCCTCTTGAGTTGCTTCTCCAATGAACATTTTGGTGGTCCAACCTCGAGGCCATCCCTCTAATTCATTCCTCTCATCAGGATGTAGGTGAGGATAAAGTCTTTCTAATTCTTCGCTATTTAATGGTGGTTGCATTATTTGTAATTACCTCCAATTAGTTCTTCTTCAGGAATAGGTTTCCATATCTGCTGGTGACATTTGGAGCATTCCCAAGTTGCATCATCAGGACTCAAGCAACATCCACATCTATTTATTTTTGAAAATAATGGTCTTCCAGATTGGATGGAACATGTCTTAAGAAATAGTAGTTCCGTCTGGACTTATGGAATTATTGCCATCGCGCTTGTTGGGATTCTTAGGTATCTGATTGATGACTAGGCCTCAACATAAGCATTGAACTGATGATCTACTAATTCCCAACCATTACTGATTAGTTCATTCCAAGTTTCAGAAGAACACTGATGATCCAATCTTCTTGTGTTCTTCAATCTTGTGGGAATGCCTTCTTCAGTGCAAAACCAAAGTTGAGTAAAGACAGTCGGAGAAACCATCACAGACTGCGGGTCACGTATAAACAGAAGAATAAAATCTTTGGTTGGAGCGACTAACCAACCTGAAGGAGTTGAACGTGCTTCTCTTGCTGGTTCATTCATGTAACTGATATCTGATTGTGGACTCATTCCTGTAAAGATTCTGATGAAGTCAGTACTCAAAGGGATCACAAAGTAGAGGCAAAAAAAGCACCGCTCACTGGTACTTTGCTTGCGTTTGTGACGGTGATCAGGCTAATACAAATATACTACTCTTTCCTGGACGGTCAACCTAAAAGTTTGAATTTAGGGATGGGCGAGATTTTGGTCGCCCCTTTTTGAGATTAGAACTTATGTATCAAAATGAATATCAAGACCTTTACGAGTCAACCATCTACTGGGTCGGAAGTGCTAGCACTCCTAATTCATCCCTAACAAATCTGGATCAGAGAACATGAGATACAACACCTGTTCTCATGGCCTTATGAAAGGGACCCTGCTGCTTCAGCGGCTTTGAGTCCCCTTCTTTCTCTGTCGGCAGAACTCACACTGGTAAGAATTTGTTCTGCTTTTGTTTTCTAATCCAATCAGCAAAAAGAAGAATCGGAAATTATTACTAATTAGATATCATCTTCACTGTTTCCGAAGGGGTTGTATCTGACATTGAAAATCAAAGTCGCTGCAATGCTTAAAAGAAGCAAACCAAAAACAACTTGTGGCGGCGGAAAAATCATCTAGTCAGTCTATAAATCAATCTGTGTCGGAGTGGATCAACAATGTAGAGGGGGAGTATCTCAAATCAAAATTTTTTATACACTTCACTT
>QBVH01000043.1 GCA_003284445.1 Prochlorococcus sp. AG-311-D23
TAACTGCTGAGAGACTTAACGGCTATGCAGCTTTGTTTGGATGCATTGCTTTAGTTGGTGCTTACGCAACAACAGGTCAAATCATTCCAGGTTTCGTGTAATGAACAAAGAAACTAACTATTGGAAAACAGCCGAGCAAATGAATGGCCGTCTTGCAATGATGGGCTTCTTTGCTGCTGTAATTAACTACGGAATAACAGGCTGGATCATTCCAGGAATTGTTTAATTCTGATTCTTAAAATCTAATTAGAAAAGGTCTCTTCTCTGTCATTACGGAAGAGACCTTTTTTGTTTTGGATTCAATTGTTCGTAGGTTCTAATCCTTTGCTCCCATCTGTCAGATACAGGTTCCCCAGCCTGTCTTTTTAATGGCATTTCTTTATATGACAGATAGCAATTTCGTGAATGGACAAATTTTTACAAATGCAAGCAAAAGCTGATGATTGTAGCTCAAGAAATAAGGATCTAAAAATTTTAAAAAAGTCTGATAAGGCTATCAATAAACTATCTCACAACTGATAATCGCCTATACTCCAGTTAAGGCATAAAAAGTCTTAGTTCGGGCTGTCGAAATAATAGGTCAACTTTATTAGATTTTTACGATCTTTATTATTCCAAAAAACAAACCTCATTAATGTTGTTGCAATAACAAAAAGGGCATAATATATTTCGAAGAAATTATTTAATCAATGCTGATAACTCAAAAATTATGGGAAAGCAATTATGATCTTGCATTACTAAGCCTTAGTACTAAATTCGTCCAGGGTATAAAAAAAGGAGATCTTCCTAAAACTAAATTCCAAGAATATGTAGCTCAAGATTATTTTTTTCTAGAAAGTTTCGCTTGTGCATACAGATTAGCAATTTCAAAGTCAATAAATAAAAAAAATATCAAGACCTTAGGCGTACTATTATCAGGAGTATCAGAGGAGTTAATTCTGCATGAAACTTATGCAAAAGAATGGGATATTGATTTAACTACAAATTTAATAGGACCAGCTACAAAAAAATATACTGTTTTTTTAGAAGAAGTCTCCTTAAACTTAAGCTTAATTGAAATAATGAGTGCAATGACACCATGTATGCGTTTATATTCTTGGCTTGGAAAAAAATTATTAAATATGATTTCCGATAATCCTTATAAAGAATGGATCTTAACTTACTCTAATGAAAGGTTTGATAATCTTGCAAAATCACTAGAATATCTAATTGATGAATATGATGAATCTTATGATATTGACCAAGTTAATTTTCTATATAGAAGAGCTATGGAATTGGAACTAGATTTTTTTAATGCCTATTCTTCTTTCTCTTAAATTAGAAAAGATTTACCTTATAAGAGGAAATTATGTATTCTAAAATTGTTCTCTCAATCGGTGGTAGTGATTCGGGTGGAGGTGCAGGGATTCAAGCAGATCTAAGAACTTTCATGTCTATTAAAGTCCATGGCTGTACTGCAATTTCATGTATTACAGCGCAGAATAGTATAGGAGTAACTGGGGTAGAAGCTGTTGAAAGTCAGATATTAATCAATCAGATTGATGCTTTATTCTCGGATTTCGAAATACTGTGTTTAAAGACTGGAATGCTCTTAAACGAAAGAATAATTATAAATACTGGTACAAAACTGAAGGAATTCGCTATCCCTAAAATCATTGATCCAGTTATGGTTTCAAGGACTGGGGCAAAATTAATTGAAGATAGTGCAATTAATGCTTATAAAAAATTACTTTTTCCTCAAGCAAAAATAGTAACTCCAAATATTTATGAAGCTAATTTACTCTCAAATATTCAAATAAAAAATGAAGAAGATATAGAAATTTCTGCTCAGGAAATTTTAAAACTTGGCCCTAAAGCTGTATTAATAAAAGGAGGAGGGTTAAATTCCTTGAAAGGTAAAGATTTTTATATCGATAGAGAAGGTAAAAGAGATTGGTTGATTAATAAATTTATTAACACCTCAAATACACATGGTAGTGGATGTACATTAAGTGCTGCTATTTGTAGTTATGTTGCTTTAGGATTCAACTTGATTGAGTCAATCAAAAAAGCAAAGTCCTTTATTGAAAAATCTTTAGAAAAATCCTATAAGATTGGATCTGGTCCAGGACCTCTTGGGCATTACCAATAACAGATAGGTTGTCGCTTAAAGATATTTTCTTAAGTCAACACAGAATATAATTCTTAGTATTAAAAGATTTTAAAATCAATTAATTCTTTAAAAGGAACATTTCACATAATAAGTTTTAATTTAAAATTGTCTTTAAAGAAAAAGTCATATCTTCTAATGTTTGTTTTAAAGGGATTGGCTCCCAATCGAAAATCGAAATGGTTTCGGATATATCTGCTCCGTACCGACCTCTTTTAATCATAAAAGAAGTGCTTTTCATATCTCTATTGAACATTGCTAGAGAATTTATTAATTGAGTAGGGACCAAACTCTTTGGAGATTTATTAAATCCAAGTTCTCTTAAAATTTCTGAAATCTCTATAAATGCAATACCTTTTTGAGACGTTGCAATTATTCTTTTATGATCACAATCGTGGTTCGTTAATGATTGAACATGCAATTTCGCTACATCTCTTACATCAACCACAGTGAAAAAAATATCTGGCAAAGCTGGGAACTCACCAGTAATCATTTTTGTAATTAAACTCGCTGAGATACCTTCTCGATCATTGCTAAGTAATGGCCCAAAAACCATTCCTGGATGAATAGTAGTCATTGAAAATGACTCGTCGGTTTGTTTGTCAACAAAATCCCAAGCTGCTTTTTCTGCTAATGTCTTGCTTTTTATATAAGCTCCTACATCCTTTGAGGTATCAGTCCAATCATTAGTATTGCAGTAGCTCTTATTATGTCCGTAAGCTATCGCACCCATTGAAGAAGTTAGGACTACCTTTTTAACTTTTGATTTATGGGCGGCTTTTAATGCCCTTAAAGTTCCTTCTAAGGCAGGGGTTATTAGTTCATTTTCATACTTCGGCTCTTCGATAAAACATGGTGAAGCGATATGAAAAAGATAATCACAATCTGAAGCCGCATCGTCCCAGCCTTCATCATTAAGTAAATTCAATTTACAAAACTCAAGATTGTTGTTGTTAAATTCTGTACCTAATGAATTTCTTACTTCATCTTCACGATTCATATCTCTTAGAGATCCTTTCACTTCATATCCATTATTTAATAATTCTAAAATGCAATGAAGAGCTATATACCCTGAAGCACCAGTTACTAGAACTTTTCCTTGATTGACATTCATTGATTAATTTTATCAATAAAATAATCATCCTGTTCTTTTTTTGTGATTAAAACTATTCATTTAAAAGTTTCGTATTTCAGAGAAATCTTCCAAAGCTTTTAAAGCTATCGCCATTGCCCAGCAGTAGCAGGAGAAATACCCAAGAAACATTCGCTTACTACTACTACTACTACATCTCTTTAATATCTCAACTGGTTAAATTATAAAAAGAACAAAGTTTAGAAAATTTTTACTGCATATTACGCAATCATTTTCGCAGTTTTATTAATTGGAGGTGTTGGTGTGATTTTTCAAGCTTCCTCTGGGGAAGAGATCTAGCAAATAATCCAATTCCTGTTAAGGCTAAGGAATCAAAATTCGACTTAAACACTTACTAATTCGACACTCGATTTATTAGTTGTGATACTGTTTCCTTTTTTCATACAAAACTGCATTGCCTAGCAGGAGTAGAAATATCAGCGTAACTTTATTTACATCAAAACTATAATTTGATTTATATCAGTTAGAAAGGTATTTAAGTAAATATTTAGCAAGAATGAATCTAGTAAATACCTTCAAGAAATGGTTTTTAAATATTTTTGCCCCCTTTGTAGATGGCTCTACAAAAAGAAAGGAGGATTTATCTCAAACGCAAAGATTTAGAGACTTATTTAAAAAAAGGAAAAGCACCTCAATCATTGTGGGCCTGGTTTTCTTTTTAATAGTATTTGGGATTGGTAAAAGCTTTAGTTTCTTTACTGGGCTAATAGTATCTAGCTCATTTGTTGTCATATTTTGGAGTTCATTTGGTGATCAATTAATGGGTATGTTCAAATTTAAAAAGAAAAAGGAATGAACCGCTTTATCTAAGCTGCATACTCCTGTTACCCCAATCAGTCATAAACAGGTTAACTAGCTTGTCTTTTTTATGGGCAAATGAGACTGGGATCTCAGCGGGATCTCCTGAGTATTTACTCGCGAGTGATAGCTTTATTTCTTATCTTTCCAGCCGAACATTTCAGCCATTTTCCCAGTTGCAGCAAAGTACCCAATTGCACCAAGAAATAACGTAAAAGCAATCAGGTTGGGAACTATTCCACCAATACTTTGAGCTTCTCCAAAAGTCAGAAACGTAATCACAACAAAAACTCTTGCCCAGTTATCAGCGAAGTTCATTCTTCCATGATGATTCTTTTTAGGTAAGACCGGAGAAGAAGAAATACCAAATAAAAACAATAGCGTTTAAGCCAAAAGTTACTGAAATTCCAATGATCTTGAATTTCATTCCTACCTCATCAGAACCAGAATTTAATTTCACATCAGGCATCATTTTACTCCTTTGATTGATTTGATTCACTTTTGAGAAACTCGACAAATTCTTTTTGCTTGGGCCGTAAGTGCCTCGTTACCTTCCTTTTCTCTGCTGGACATTCTTTGCACGCTCCCCTTTAGGCGTGATTTCTCAACACCTTCTCTTCTTCGTTACTTCTCAGAGCTTCAATCTTTGTTTCTTGCTTTGCTGGAGACGAATATTCGGTCAGCTTGGTCATTAGTTCCAAAGTGGTATGCGTAACGATTTCTGAGTAAACAAACGGCCTATCTAGTGGTGAGGTCATTTAATTCGCAACGAATATACGCTGAGGGTAGTGTTTTTTGGAGTCTTTGGTGCATGATCTTTACATAAGAGTCTGGAATTTCTCAATCATTTCGCTCCTCATAAAAAAAGGACTGACCTGAGTCAGTCCCAATCATTATTTGATTTGAAATCGCAAGTTTGATTAACCTGCACCCGAGCAAGAGAAAGCACTAGCAAGGAAATTCTTGAAGATCGGGGCTTGACCTAATCCGTAAAGGAAAAAGGTTGAGGAGGTCAAAGTAAGAGCAATCTTGGAGAATCTGTTTGATTTGATATTTCTTGCTGTGGCTAGAGCAGAATTCATATTTTTTAAATAATTGAACTAAATCTAATTGCTCAATTATTTTCTGCAGTATTAAAAAATACTCCTCGTAAAATTCTGTCCTTAATCCTGAATTAGCCCATAGCAGCTATTTCTTCTGCAACTTGCTTATTTCTTTTGATAACTTCTTCATCGTTAAAAACTGGTTTGACGTCCCACTCAACACCAAATTTTGCTCTCCAAATAGCAAAATGTTCAGCAACTTTTAAATGGTTCTCAGCTTTGCAAATAACAAATACTTCCCCTGTCTGAGGAGCATGAACTCTACTGATTAATTCAAAGCCATCGAAGTTATCTTTTGGTGCTCCATTGGCAATATATTGCTCGAATAATTGATAACCCTCTGATTGAGCAAGCGTGTCAGGAATTAAACCGTGGACGTGGTAGTAAGCCATCAAATTGAGAAAACTGAAATTAAAGGATTACATACTCTTCCCGATTTCGATGTATCAAATGGAA
>QBVH01000044.1 GCA_003284445.1 Prochlorococcus sp. AG-311-D23
ACTACTTAGAGAGATATCTTTTCAAGGATTAGATCTATTAATGATCGTGATAAGTATAAATAGCCCGAACTGGTTAGCCCTACTTCTACCGTCCTACTCCAATTGAGAGCTTTTATTTATATTAAATTCATCTTTTTAAACCAACCAGAACCAACTTTTAGTCATGCTTGCAATCAACAAAACTACTGCTGCAAAACTGATCGTTCTCTGGAATCTTCCTGCACTACTTCTATTAGTTGGTGCTTATGAAGTTGGTACTACCGCATTTGCTTAACTAACAATGACATCATCTGATAACAGTCCAAAGAATTGGTCCGAGTGGAACAACACAAAGCATTTCACTGATTATTCAAGAGATTCAGGAACAGGCAAATTTGTTCGCTTTACGATTGCTGCCTTACTCTTCGTTCCAGTTGGATTCCTTGCTTACATGACCACTATCTAAACAAAAAATACAGCTGGGGAATTGATCTAATACCATTTGGAATATTTTTTATCGGTCTACAAGCTTGGTGGATTGTTCCAATTGTAAGAAGGAACAACGATTCAAACAAAATGGATCAGACTTTATTAGAAAAAAGATGTAATAATCATGTTAAAGAGAAAATACCGCGTGATCATTATGAAATTATTTCAAGAATTAATTAGAAGTGGATAAAAAAATCGGAAAGAAAATATAAATTTAACATAGCTTTGAAAGGCTAAATTAAAAGTAATGATGTAAAAGAAAATAAATAGTAGAGAAATTTCTGTGCCCTATTTAGCATTCTTCGGTTATGCAATCAGAAACAACAACTGGAACCCACATCGTTTCTTCCAGTCGTGACTGATAAACTTTTATTCATTGCTGAAAAGCATTATCTATCCAGTAATTAACTCTCTTTTTTTGAGGAAGTTCCCCATTTACAAGAAAGTTCACATTCAGTCAAATTTGTTTGTTCAAGACGACTTAATATCCTTGCCATGTCTACAGAAGAGAGACTTCCATCAGCATTCCATTTTAGAGTAGTTTTACGTTGAAATGGAATGCTGTCCTTCTTTTTTCCAGAAGGAAGAAATTTAATACTATTGTTTTCAATAAAATCTAAATATGATTTAGCACTGTGAAGATCCCCGGTGTAGGTGCATTGATTTGCATAACAAGCTCTAAAGATTCGGCCCGACAATCCCTCTAAGCAATGAATTGATCCACCATTATCAGTTACGTGGAATGGCTTTCTAAGTGACATATCTAATACTCCATCCCTGAAATTAAAGGCATTTTTGTATCAATCAATACAAAATGACAATAAGTCTTAATGCTCAATCTTTAAATCAAGTGAATATCCCCAAAGCCCTAGTCCGTTATGTTTTGACTTAATTGCTCTTGATATTTAACAGTTAAATATTTACTTTTACAGTTCTGTGCAGAAAAAAATTTCTTGACTTTTAATTACAGTTGGCAAAAAAATCGAAAAGAAACTATTCAATACATCCTTTTATTTGTAGTAATTCACAAGATCAACAATAAGAACAGTTAAAAGTACACCTCCAAGAATGAAAGGCAAAAAAGGATATTTGACTGAGAGTTTGCTTATAAAACCAGCTTTCTTTTCCTCTTGCTTTATCTTCTTTGCTCTAGGAGGCAATCCCAACTCTTTTCTTTTTTTCGCTTCTCCCATATTTAGTAAAAAAAGGTCTAATGCTCCAAGATAAATCAACTGTTAAACAAATCCTAAAATATAGAAGAAACTCAACTTTTATTAATTTTTTAAATTGCCATCCTTGAGGATAATTTTCATATCAGTTTAGTTATCATTACGAAAAAGTTCTTAATACTCAGAGAGCTATCTAAGGATAATTGTTCGTTATTCTTGAGCCTATTGATCTGGATCTATACAAACGCATATGATTGCTTTGTCTGATCTAAAAAGTTTTTTTGTCAGAGACATCTATTTCATACATGTTGAACAATGCAATTGTCTGTTCTGTAATTTCGGCTTCGCAACGTCAGAAACCTTATCGCCTACACAATTCAGCCTACAGTCCTTATTGATTAGCAGATATGAATGCACTATCTATCTAAAAATAATTATTCTCCCAATAAAAGCAAAGAAACAAACCATCTCAATTAGAAGGAAAAATGAAACTATTTTACATGTAAAATATTAACCGAGCTAAACTGATATAAGGGATGAGTTGACGAACTTATCCAATTCTGAATTTCATCTTTAACTATAATTTTAAAAGATTTTGTTCTATTTTTTGCTTGGGTTTTAATAATCTATTTTTGATTGCCTATTCCTTTTTAATTCACCTCTTTTCTTCTTTGAATCAACCCTCCTCCTCTGTGATGAGCGAGTAGGTATAGTCACCCTTCTCACCTTTCGAGGTGGTTTTAACAGCTCTCGTAATGTTGAAGTAAGTCTAGATAAAGCTAATTGTCTATTTTGATATTGGGTTCTTTTATCTTGAACAGCTATACAAATACAACCATTAGAAAGCTTGACTTCATCTTGAATTGAAATTCTATATTTCTGATATGGAGTTAAAGTTTTTGATTCAGATACGTTGAATACAATTTCAGCTCTACTATCTGTCTTATTTACGTTCTGTCCACCAGCTCCCGAGGCTCTAGAGAATCTCCACTTTATTTCATTACCGGGTATTTCAAGCTTAGTATTAATCCTAAGATTCATTTGTCTATTTTATCAAGCCAATCGAAGTGAGCTCATTTCTAATGGATTGCGCTTTTTCTGTTCTTTAATCTCATTTGTAGAAAAGAACATGAATGACTCAGTATTGTTGACCTCTCGACATTTTTTATTAGGACCACAAACAAATAAATATGTTTCCACATCAGCACTTGCTTCTGGAAGCTTTATACAAGTAGCACCGAAGTTCTTTTCAAGCAACACCCACATTTTCTTTTTATCTATACATTCTTGGAATAGATCTTTAAGATTATTTTCATTACTTACACCTCTTATCTTTAAAGTAAAATAACGATTAATAAAAATCTCTTTAGCCTTAGTTTCAGACTCTTTGCTAGATATTCGTGCCATATAATGGCAGTCATCTAAAACATATTCCTGACTATCTAATTTAGATAGTATCCATCCAATATCTTTATCACTTACCCCTCTTTCAATAAGAAAAAATTCGAAGGCTTGTTTATCAGTTGGACCTCTACCCATTTAAAAAGTTACACAAATCGAAATCGATTATGACACATAAAACTAATTTGGTTCAATAAAGAGCACCATCAAAATGCTTACATACGAATTAGTTCTTTTGAAATAGAACCTAGTTTTATTGAGACTACGGAATATTAGTTAGCAAATTGGAACGATTAAACAAAATGCCACCAATAAAATCCAATAATCCAAACCATAATTTCTTATTTTATTTTTCTGAAGTAAATGTGATCATCCCATGCACTGGCGAAATCTATTAACGAGGATTGTTTAAAATCCAATAAACAAACCCGCGGGTATGGCTAAAGTTGGAATACTGAAGTAGTTGCATCAAAGGCACCTGATGCGAAGATAAGAGCTGGAATACAAAAAAGAGCAAGAAACTTAGCTAGTGAGGAATTGTTGATTGAAGTCATAAGATTTTGTCGTTAAGAAATTTTCTAAGAAACGTACATTTAATTCATATATTTACTAATAAACCTCATGTTTTAACTTTTATCCGGTTGGGATAGCTCCTTAATACTCCCTCCATAAAGACAAGAGAAGTAAAACAATTGTTTAGTGAGTAGATCCTCTGAAACTATTTAATCCAATCCCCATTACACGAAAAGATAATTTCTATCATTGCATGATTAGAAAGACTAATCAGAAGGGTGGTAAATGGCCTCTCTTCTTTCAATAATGGGAAGAACAATAGAAGACTGCCACAAAAAAAAGACAGTGAATTATATTCAAGCGATAAAATCATCAAGATTCAAAACTGATCTTTGTATACAAAAAATGGGGGCTAGTATTTTCTAAAATTGAAGGATATAAATACGATGGAACTAAAAGGGAATAAAGTAAAAACTTAAGCTGTAGTTATTGCATTGATGCTAAGTAATGAAATTGGTAAGGAATTGTAGTCGCAACACTTATTACAATCAAAAACATACTTGTTTTATTCAACCTTTTAATACCCTTATATTTACTAAAAATAAATTTAAATGGCATAAAAAAACAGTGATTTTTTAAAAAATGATTGTATGAATTTATTTTTAATTTAACCTGAATAACCTTGTGCAATTCCACCTACCAAACCATTCAATAAAACCAATACGAACCAAACTCCACCAAGAGCTTCTATTTTCCTTATATTCGGATTTCTATTGTCCTCTGGACTATCTTGAGTCATATAAAAGACTGGAACACCTACTACTAAAAGCAAAGATGAGAACAAAAGTGCATTAGCAAGTATGCCTGCAACAATAGACATTTTTGGATAATCTAAAGGTCAATTTCTGAAGCCGAAGTATCTAAACTTTTAGCACAAAAAGTGAACTATCTACAACAAGCTTTGTGACTTAGAGAAAAGCAAAAGTTCAACTAAAACTGATTTGAGCAATCTTTTAAAGAATTTTAAGTTAATACTAATGAGTATTTATCTCTAAACAATTGAATAGATATGGTTCTTACTATTTTGAGACCTTATTGTTCCAATCTTTTTATTACTGAGCTTTAAAGAGTGGATCTGTGAATTTAAAAAGTCATTGCTCCTTCCCTGAAGCCAAGTAGTTTTCTACAAACATTTATCGGACATCCCCATACTTAAGAAATGAAATATTTGATCTTCTACTTTTTTTAAAGCTTTGAAGGCTACTTAACCGTATAAAATTTTTAAAAATTTACTCCCAAATCACTAAAAAAGGTCCCTTCCGTAATGACAGAGAAGAGACCTTTTCTAATTAGATTTTAAGAATCAGAATTAAACAATTCCTGGAATGATCCAGCCTGTTATTCCGTAGTTAATTACAGCAGCAAAGAAGCCCATCATTGCAAGACGGCCATTCATTTGCTCGGCTGTTTTCCAATAGTTAGTTTCTTTGTTCATTACACGAAACCTGGAATGATTTGACCTGTTGTTGCGTAAGCACCAACTAAAGCAATGCATCCAAACAAAGCTGCATAGCCGTTAAGTCTCTCAGCAGTTACCTTTTCAGGATCGATGTTTCTGCTGTTGTTGTTGTTCTCAGTAGTCATTAAACAACACCTGGAATGATTTGACCTGTTGTTAGATAAGCACCGATGAGTGCCCAGCATCCAACAAATGCTGCGTAGCCATTGAGTCTTTCAGCAA
>QBVH01000045.1 GCA_003284445.1 Prochlorococcus sp. AG-311-D23
ACCATCAAGTTCCTCAGCAGTGTAATCCTTTAAACCGGCCATAACTGCTTCAAATCTTTCTCTTCGTTGCTTTTTACTTACTGGATATGCTGACATAACTTGTTCTCTACACATTCTCCATGACCTTCCTTTACATAAATAATCTGCCAAAGCAGCACTGAGCACTGATGCCTCAGCTTCCTCAATAAACCAATCAAAAGAGGAAGGTAAAGGAGCTAAACCAACAAAAATCTCAAAAAAGTCACCCGCAGAAAGTGGATTTTTATCATTTCCTTCAACAGCAATAGCTGATTCTTGAAGTGATCTATACAACTCGGGATGGACATTCAATATTTGACTTTCTATATTTTCTAACCCACGGGAAAGTACTTGATTTACTTTCCCCAAAGCAAAAAACACCTCAGGACTTGGAGAAACGAGTTTTCCATTTCGAAGATTTGATATTTGAGAGCTATGAACTCTGCCCAAATCTAAACATTCAGCCAAAGCAGGTAGAACCTTATGAGACCAGCCATTACGCTCATGCCACACGTGCACTAGATGAGCCATTGCCCTTCTGCCTGCAGTCAGTTGGTCCCGAAAACTAGAGGTCACAAATCACAGTTAAGATTGACGGATAGGCCCGATTAGGATCCTTATCGTATATTATATACAACAATTAGACGGATCACTAATGGTTTCAAGTTTAATCGAGGCTTCGGCTCCATTAAAAAAACCAGTTGCTGCCGATAAAGCGATGGCTGCGTCGGAAAAGCTCCAAGGGCATGTACCAAGACGGATTCAAAACCAAAGGGCCAGAAGAAGATGGGGAACAGTCATATTCATGTTGACAATACACGCTCTAACAATATTTACTTTGCAAGCTCAATTTTGGAGCTGGTTAGCATTTTCTGGATTTATTTTCTTATATTGGGTAACTGCTTGCTTGGGAGTAACTACTGGATACCATCGTCTGCTTTCACATCGTTCTTTTCAAGTTCCAAAATGGCTTGAAAGATTTTTTGCAACTTGTGGAGCATTAAGTTGCCAACATGGACCAATTGACTGGGTTGGTCTTCATAGGCATCATCATACTTTTTCCGATACTGATGCTGATCATCATGACAGCAACAAAGGATTTTGGTGGAGTCACATGGGATGGATGTTTGAAGATGTGCCTGCCATGAAAGCCGTTCCAAGACTTTCTGGAGATTTAATTAAAGATCCTTACTACCGCTTCTTAAATAAGAATTTTTTACTTTTGCAATTACCTTTAGGAGCAACGCTCTATTTAATTGGCCAATCTTTTGGGTTTGGTGTTTGGGTTTTGGTTTTTTGTGTTTTTTTTTTTTGTTTTGTTTTTGTTTATCACATAACTTGGCTGGTAAATTCAGCAACACATTGTTGGGGTTCTATTGCATATGAAAGTGGAGATAATTCCAAAAATAATAAATGGGTGGCAGCGCTTACATTTGGAGAAGGTTGGCACAATAATCATCATGCTTTTCCTAATTCAGCGAAGCATGGTCTTCAACGAAATCAAATAGATCTAACTTGGCAACACATACGTTTTTTAAAAGCAATTGGTTTAGCCAAAAAAATTAGACTCCCTATCGCGTCGTAATATTAACAACAACAAGTCAAATAGAATTAATCCTTTTCGATCCATGGCTAAGCGAGTTCAAGTTGTTTTAAATGAAGACATAAAAAGTCTTGGCAAAAATGGTGACCTTGTTGAGGTTGCTCCTGGTTTTGCTAGAAACTTTTTATTACCCAACAAAAAAGCATTACCAGTTACTCCCACTGTTTTAAAACAAGTCGAGCATAGAAGAGCAAAACAAGCAGAAAAAGAAGCTGCTAAAAAACAAGAAGCTATTGATTTCCAAACAGCTCTGACCACAATTGGAAGATTTACTGTCAAAAAACAAGTAGGAGAAGATGGAGTTTTATTCGGAACAGTGACAAATGGTGATGTAGCCGAAGTTGTAAAAGAAGCTACCAAAAAGGATATAGATCGTAGAGACATATCTGTTCCTGAAATACATGGTATTGGGAAATATAAAGTGCAAATCAAACTTCATAACGAAGTAAATGCTGAGATCAACCTTGAAGTCACAAGTTACTAATAGTTGCATCTTTGCCTGAACAAGCCAAAGTAAGTGTCCTTGTCCAAAAAGCGATAAATGATAAGCACCCCCTCTTCAAATAACGGGGATTTTTCAAAACAAGGCAAAGATTTTGGAGCTTTTAATAATTCCAAGATTGAGAAGCCGCGTTTTGAAGCTCAACCTGATCAAATACCACCACAAAACTTGGAAGCAGAAGAATCTGTGCTTGGTGGAATTTTATTAGATCCTGATGCGATAGGAAGAATAGCTGACTTGCTTCAAGTTGAAGCTTTTTACATATCTGCTCATCGAGAAATATATAGAACTGCATTAATGCTTCATAGCCAAGGCAAGCCTACAGATTTGACTGCAATGAGCGCTTGGCTTGCCGATACAAATTGTTTAGAAAAAGTTGGAGGCAACAACCGATTAGTTGAACTAGTTGAGAGGGTTACATCTACAGCATCAATCGAGCAAGTTGCTAAATTAATTAGCGATAAATTTCTGCGCAGACAATTAATTAAATCTGGAAATGATGTGATCAAATTAGGCTTTGATCAAAGTCTTCCAATGGAAGAGGCCATTGATAAAGCTGAACAGAAGATCTTTGCAATTAGCCAAGAGCAACCATCCAAAGGTTTAACACCTACAGCGGAAATTTTAACAAGTACTTTCAATGAAATAGAAAGTAGATCACTTGGTACATCAGTTGCGGGCATACCAGTTAATTTTTACGATCTGGATGCAATGACACAAGGACTACAAAGGAGCGATCTAATAATTGTTGCAGGTAGACCAGCAATGGGAAAAACCTCAATTGTTCTTAATTTGGCTAAAAACGTAGCGCAACTACATGACCTGCCTGTTTGTGTTTTCAGTCTTGAGATGAGTAAAGAGCAGCTAACTTACAGACTGCTATCAAGCGAGGTAGGTATTGAAAGCAGTAGATTAAGAACGGGACGTTTGCAACAAGATGAATGGCCACTACTTGGTCAAGGTATTAATACTCTTGGTCAATTACCAATTTTCATTGACGACAAACCAAATTCAAGTGTTCTTGAGATGAGATCCTTATGTCGTCGCCTAATTGCTGAACAAGGTAAAGAATTGGGGCTAATTGTGATTGATTATTTACAACTAATGGAAGGTACTTCAGATAATCGAGTTCAAGAAATCTCAAGAATTACTCGAGGTCTTAAGGGTATGGCACGAGAACTTAAAGTCCCTGTAATCGCTTTATCTCAATTAAGTAGAGGAGTTGAGTCAAGAACCAATAAAAGACCAATGCTTAGCGATCTGCGTGAATCTGGCTCAATAGAACAGGATGCGGACTTGGTTCTAATGATATATAGGGATGAGTATTACAATCCAGAAACTACCGATAGAGGAATTACAGAAGTTATCGTGACAAAACATAGAAATGGACCTGTCGGAACAGTTAAATTACTTTTCGAACCCCAATTCACTAGATTTAGAAATCTTGCTGCTTAATTGTTCGAAAATTAAATTCCAAAATGCTTAATTGATGATTACTAAACAATCTTCAAATGAAAGTTTTGACGTAATTGTTGTTGGAGGTGGTCATGCAGGCTGCGAAGCTGCTCTGACTTCAGCAAGATTGGGATGTAATACAGCTTTATTTACACTCAATTTAGATCGAATCGCATGGCAACCATGTAATCCCGCAGTAGGAGGACCAGCTAAGAGTCAATTAGTTCATGAAGTTGATGCGCTAGGAGGGATAATCGGAAAATTAGCCGATTTAACAGCTCTTCAAAAAAGAGTGCTTAACGCAAGCAGAGGACCTGCGGTTAGAGCATTGAGAGCGCAAACAGATAAGCGATCATATGCACATGAAATGCTGAAAATCCTCCAAAACACGCCAAATTTAAAGATTAGAGAGGCAATGGTTACTGGGCTAGAAGTTGAACATTATCCTAATCAAATTGACAAAAAAACTCCAGCAATTCAAGAAAGGATTGGATTTATAAAGGGAGTTAAAACCTATTTTGGAAGCGTTTTTCATGCAAAAGCAGTTGTACTTACAACAGGAACCTTTTTAGGAGGCAGGATTTGGATTGGCAATCAATCTATGAGTGCAGGTCGAGCAGGAGAGCAAGCCTCTGAGGGGTTAACTGAAGAGTTAAAAAAGTTGGGCTTTACTACTGATCGTTTAAAAACAGGCACACCTGCTCGCGTCGATAGAAGAACTATTGACCTTAACTCCCTCGATGAGCAATTGAGCGATGCTTCAGATAAATTCTTTTCTTTTGATCCTCTTTCGTGGAAAAGTGGCGAACAAATGAGTTGTCATATCACTCGAACAACAAAAGAAACTCACCAACTCATTAAAAATAATCTTCATTTAACTCCAATTTACGGAGGTTTTATTGATAGTAAAGGTCCACGATATTGTCCATCCATTGAAGATAAAATCGTACGTTTTGCGGATAAAGATTCGCACCAGATTTTCCTGGAACCTGAAGGTAGAGATACTCCAGAAATGTATGTGCAAGGTTTCTCAACCGGACTACCCGAAAACTTACAATTAGAACTTTTAAGGACTCTGCCAGGCTTACAAAAATGCGTAATGCTTAGACCTGCTTATGCAGTGGAATATGACTACATACCAGCAACACAATTAGAAGCAACACTAGAAACAAAAAGGATAAGTGGTTTGTATAGTGCAGGTCAACTCAATGGAACAACAGGATACGAAGAAGCTGCAGCTCAAGGTTTAGTAGCAGGTTTAAATTCTGCAAGATTAGTAAACAATAAAGAAGGTATTATTTTCGAAAGAGAGAGTAGTTATATAGGAACTATGATTGACGATTTAGTTACAAAAGATTTAAAAGAACCATATAGAGTGTTAACCAGTAGAAGCGAGTATCGACTAATACTAAG
>QBVH01000046.1 GCA_003284445.1 Prochlorococcus sp. AG-311-D23
ATTCCGCGAAATAATTAATGATCTTGAAAGTTGGCTGTCCACTTTAACTGGTTTTAAGGGAGTTTCTCTTCAGCCAAATGCAGGTTCTCAAGGAGAATTTGCTGGCTTACTTGTTATACGTTCATGGCATAAGTCTCTTGGAGAAGGCCATAGAAATATTTGCTTGATTCCAACAAGTGCTCACGGTACCAATCCGGCTAGCGCTGTAATGTCTGGCTTTAAAGTTGTTTCTATTAAATGTGATGAATACGGCAATGTTGATTTAGAAGACTTAAGAGATAAATCAAAAATTCATTCAAAGAATTTGGCTGCATTGATGGTTACCTACCCTTCAACACATGGAGTATTTGAGCCAAATATCCGTGAAATGTGCCAAGTCATTCATCAAGAGGGTGGCCAGGTCTATTTGGATGGAGCAAATCTGAATGCTCAAGTAGGTATTTGCAGGCCTGGATCTTATGGCATAGATGTGTGCCATTTAAATCTTCATAAAACTTTTTCTATTCCTCATGGTGGAGGAGGCCCTGGGGTAGGTCCTATTGCTGTTGCAGATCATTTGGTTCCTTACCTTCCTGGACATTCAATTATCAAGTGCGGAGGCGAAAATGCTATTTCGGCAGTATCTGCAGCTCCATTTGGTAGCGCTGGAATATTGCCCATCAGTTGGATGTACATCCGAATGATGGGTAGCGATGGCTTACGCAAGGCAAGTTCCATAGCAATTCTCTCTGCTAATTATTTAGCAAAAAGACTTGATCCTTATTATCCAGTTTTATTTAAAGATCCCAATGGGCTAGTAGCTCATGAATGCATATTAGATTTACGACCTTTAAAGAGTCAGTTAGGTATAGAAGTAGAGGATGTTGCCAAGAGATTGATGGATTATGGATTTCATGCTCCAACAATAAGTTGGCCTGTTGCTGGAACTTTGATGGTTGAACCAACAGAGAGTGAAAGTTTGCCTGAATTAGATCGTTTTTGTGACGCGATGATAGGAATTCGCGAAGAAATTGAACGTATTAGATTAGGAAAGATTGATCCAATAAATAATCCTTTAAAACAATCTCCACACACCTTAAAAACAGTTACCTCTGATGATTGGGATAGACCTTATTCTCGTAAAGAAGCTGCTTATCCATTGCCTGGTCAAGAAAAGTATAAATTTTGGCCATCAGTTTCACGTATTAATAATGCTTATGGAGATAGGAATTTGATTTGTAGTTGTCCTTCAGTTAAAGATTTAGAAGATACTAATTCTGTTTGAAGACTGGTTAAAACTTATTTTATTAGTTAAATTTCAAGCGAAAACCAAATTAATGGTTTTCTTTGGGCTACTTTGCAATTTTTTCTTTTAATTTTTGCCAAAGCCTAAAAATCATATGGGGACCAAATGAACAAAAAGACATCTTTTGATCTGCCAGATCAAATGAATAAAAAGGGTGATTTATCCTTGCCTTCTTTTTCTAATTGCTTTGAATCAGTTTTAAATAAAGGAGAACTTTTAAAAGTTGAGGGGACGAATGTTGTTAGAGTTCCATTTGGGGTTCGTCAGCCTAAGAAACAAAGGCCAGCAAAACTTTCTCCGTGGGCGACTTTGGTATTACCACTGCAATCATTTGATTCTCCCACTCCACCTCCTCATGCTGCGTAAAAACTAAGCAGCAATATTTGATTGTTTTTTGTTTAGTACGTCTTCGTAATAACTTCTCAATTGTTTTGTAGCTCCTGCCCATCCCCATCTCTCAGCTTCTGAACGAGCTGCTTGTCTCATTGTTGTCCGCTCTATTTCGTTTCCCAATAATTTTTTTGTAGCCTCAATTAAACTTAAAGCCCCATCATTTTCTCCGTCAGGATTGTATAAACATCCATTTTCTCCATCTGAGATAATGTCTGGTATGCCACCTTTATTGGCTCCTACGACTGGGCATCCAGCAGCCATTGCCTCTAAAAGAACTAATCCCAAGGTTTCTGTGCTTGAGGGGAATAAAAAGGCATCACCTGAGGCATAAGCACTTGCTAGTTCATTCCCACTTAAATATCCCACAAAGGTAGTGGAGGTTCCCTGAAAAATTTTTTCTAATTGTTGTCTATATGGACCATCTCCTACCAGAGCTAGTCGAGTGCTAGGAAGTGCTTCAAGTACTGGTTTGATTCTTTCAATTTGTTTTTCCGCTGAGAGTCTTCCCACATATATCAACAGAGATCCTTCATCGCTAAAGTTTCCTAAAAGACGCTTTCTCATTTCTTCGTTTCTTAGTTCTGGCTTGAAAATATCTGTATCAACTCCTCTTTGCCATAAGGCGGTATTTTGAATTCCTTTCTCTGAGAGTTCTTGCACCATGGCAGTGGAAGTACACAAATTTAGAGTTGCTTGATTATGAGCAGCTTTTAACAACTCCCATAAAAGCGGCTCTAACATTCCCATTCCATAGTGTTCTAAATACTTTGGTAAATGAGTGTGATAACTAGCTATTAGGGGGATATTGTTTGTTTTGGCTAGCCAAATACCACCCAATCCAAGTACAGCAGGGTTAACAACATGTATTAAGTCAGGTTTGAAGTTTTCTAATTCATCTGAAACACCTGGACCAGGGAGCCCTAGCTTGAGTTCTGGATATAAAGGTAATGGCATCGCGGGGACACCTATAACTTTTGCACCCATATAGCTTGATGGACAGCCTTCTGGACAAAAAACGGTTACCTCATCACCAGATTCAACTAAATTTTGAATTGTTTTAGTTAATCGAGTAACTATCCCATCAACTTTGGGTAGGAAAGTTTCTGTAAAGAAAGCTATTTTCACTGAGCGTGTCTTTTCAAGATTTTGTATTAGTTAGGTTTAGGATTTATTGATAGCTTTTGCTTGGGTTGATGTCCATGCAGATACACAAGGTATTCGTTTTAAATCACACCGATTGGAAAATTTCTTAGCGACATTAACAACTTCTTCTAAAAGTCCATTATCGAGAGTTGTCGGATCTAAACCAAGCTCAATAAAACATCGATTATCAACTATCAAATCATTCTCGACTGCTTCGTTTCTTGGGTTTGGAAGATAATTAATTTTTGCTCCAGTTAGAGAAGCGACTTTTTTAGCTAATTCTCCAACTTGGTGACTTTCCGTCATTTGGTTGAAAATTTTCACCCTTTCACCTTTCTCAGGAGGGTTTTCGAGTGCCAATTGAACGCATTTTACTGAATCTTGAATATGTATAAAAGCTCTTGTCTGTCCACCAGTACCATGAACAGTTAATGGATAGCCAATGGCTGCTTGCATTAAAAATCGATTTAACACTGTTCCATAATCACCGTCATAGTCAAATCGATTAGTCAGTCTTGGGTCACGACTTGTGACATCAGTATTCGTTCCCCATACAATTCCTTGATGAAGATCAGTGATTCTGATCTGGTCATTTTTGTTGTAGTAAAGAAATAGCAATTGATCAAGCGTTTTGGTCATGTGATAAACGCTGCCAGGACTTGCTGGATGAAGGATCTCTTCTTCAAAACGACTGCCATCTGGTTGTGGGACTTCCACTTTTAAGTAACCTTCAGGAATGGTCGCGCCTCTATGAGACCCATAGCCATAAACTCCCATCGTCCCAAGATGAACAATGTGAATATCTAATTGAGATTCAACAATTGCGGCCAATAGATTATGAGTACCATTGACATTGTTATCAACTGTATATCTCTTGGTAGCGCTACTTTTCATGGAATATGGAGCAGCGCGCTGTTCAGCGAAATGAATTATTGAATCAGGCTTTTCCTCGATCAACAGATCTAAAAGCTTTTGATATTCAGAGGCAAGGTCTAAATGAATAAATTGAATAGGTTTCCCACCTATCTCAGACCAAGCTTTGACCCTTTCTCCAATACTTGTAATTGGAGTTAAAGATTCAACTTCAAGATCTATATCGATTTTTCGACGACTGAGATTATCCACGATGAATACATCATGACCCTCGTCAGCAAGATTCACTGCACAAGGCCATCCGCAGAAGCCGTCACCACCAAGAACGAAAACTTTCACTCTAAACTCCAAAAGACAGAGCAAATGCTCATATTATTCAAGCTACTACAAGCGTTTCACTTGATTGTTAAAGAATATGCGATAAGCCCAATTACAAGGATAACTCCAGCAAGGGTCAAAAGCCAAGAAGCTTTGTTGCCACTGCTTTCTTTTGTAAGTATTTCAATTCTTGGCTCATCCGCAAAAACGTTCAGCCTGCCTTGACTTTCTCTAGTGACTGCCATGTCTTTTTGTTAATTAGCTTATTACGTTACTAATTTTTAACGAATTGCTCTAATCATTTGAAATAACTCCATCTAATGGAGAGCTCGGATTAGCAAGAGGGTTCTCTTTAAGTCTTCCAGCTAGGTAACCATCTCTGCCTGCCTCGGCAGCCTTGGAGAAGGCTTGAGCCATAAGAATTGGGTTCTCAGCTAAAGCAATAGCACTATTTATTAGAACCCCATCAGCACCCATTTCCAATGCTTGAGCTGCTTCACTTGGAACTCCAATACCTGCATCAATAATTATTGGGATTCGAGATTCTGCGATAATCATGGAAATGTTTGCAGCATTTCTTATACCTTGAGCAGATCCAATAGGGGAACCAAGAGGCATAACAGTTGCACATCCAATTTCTTCAAGTTGTTTTGCAATTAATGGATCAGAATTTATATATGGAAGAACAGTAAATCCTTCTTTAACTAATTGCTCGGCTGCTTTTAAGGTCCCAATTGGGTCGGGTAATAAATATTTTTTGTCAGGAATAACCTCTAATTTGACAAAATTATTATTTTCTTGACCTGCTAACTTTGCTAATTCTCTGCCAAGCCTTGCTACTCGAATAGCTTCTTCAGCATTTGAGCATCCTGCCGTGTTTGGCAGCATCCATATTCTTTTCCAGTCTATTGATTCCATT
>QBVH01000047.1 GCA_003284445.1 Prochlorococcus sp. AG-311-D23
AGCTTTATTATCTGCTTGAGCTTTATTATCTGCAGCTTTTTTTTCTGCTTTAGCTTTCTTTTCTGCTTTAGCTTTCTTTTCTGCTTGAGCTTTCTTTTCTGCCGCAGCTTTCTTTTCTGCCGCAGCTTTCTTATCTGCTTGAGCTGTTTTCGCTTGCACTTTAAATCCAAAAATTTGCCTTATTCAAGCATCCAAATAACAATGATTTTAAAAATATTGGCTAGTTGCAATGAAGTAATGCAATAGATTTTTTCGTATACGTATTTAAATCGTATTAATCATTTGCAGTGAATAAGAACGGAGAGGGAGGGATTCGAACCCTCGACAGAAGTTACCTCCTGTAACTCCTTAGCAGGGAGCCGCTTTCAACCACTCAGCCACCTCTCCATTCCACATACCTTATCAAGTCAAAGCTCAAATAATTTGTATTGTGATCCTCTACAAATTTTAAGTGACAACTCTAGGAAGTCGATTTCGGAAACTGCAAAGGACTTCCCATGGAATTGATCCAGACAAATCGCACCAATCTTGAGGAGAGATGCAAACCTCACCATCAGTTCCAAGAAGAGTTAAAACCTGACCTGTTTTAATATCTGGTTTATCAGTTACGTCAAAAACCATTTGATCCATTGCAATTGCACCTACTTGAGGAACTAACACCCCATCTATTGAGGCTGATATTTTTCCAGAAAGGCTTCTGCTTACGCCATCTGCATAGCCAATAGCAACAACAGCAAGCTTACTTTCTCTTTGAGTTTTAAAAAAATGTCCATACCCCACTCCAATTCCTTTCCCAACATCCCTAACCAAAGTAACTCGAGCCTTAACTTTCAAAGCTGGGCTAAGATTCAAATCAGATTCAAAATCATTTACGGGGAAATAACCATACAAACTTAGTCCCACCCGAACCATATCAAAATGAAGACGACTATCTGAAAGTGTTCCCGCAGAATTTGCTAAGTGTCTGCATACAAGCTTGTTTCTTTTGCCCAAACCCTGTAAAACCTTCTCAAATCTATTTAACTGAATCTGAGTAAAACTTAGTTGGGTATCATCTTCTAGATCTATATCAGCAATTGCCAAATGACTATATATACCCTCTAAGGATATATTTTCAAGGCAGTCAATCTTACCAATTAATTCTTCAACTTGATTACAATCACAGCCAAGTCTCGTCATGCCTGTATCAATTTTCAAGTGAATAGCAAATTTTTTATTCTTATTTTCTGCAATATTATTACAAATTATTGCCTCACGAATTCCACTAATAGTGGGGATAAGATCCCAACAAAAGGAAGAATAAAGTTCTTCAGAATTTATTAGATTGCCAAGAATCAATATCTGACATTTCAAGCCAGCATTTCTTAGTTGAATCCCCTCTTCTAATGTTGCTACTCCCAGACTATCGGCTCCTCCGATTAGAGCAGCCTTTGCAACAGTCTCTGAACCATGTCCATATCCATCAGCTTTTACTACTGCCATTAATAAACAATCTTTGCCAATAAAATTTTTCAAAACTCTTGAATTTTTTTCTATAACTTTCGGATCGACCTCAACCCATGCTCGACTTCGAGGATCAGGGTTCATTACATTTTTAGTTATCCCACTACCAGTGAAAGATCTTTCTCTTTTATTGATCTTTGACATACTTGGCATGTAATCAATGTAATAAGGGAAACTGCAACAAGGCTCTAATACAACTAGCATGCCGCTTAAATAGCTTGCGTGCATGGGTCAAGTTCTTGTTTTGAATGCTTCCTATGAGCCATTGAACATAACTTCATGGCGTCGTGCGACTGTTTTAATGCTTAAAGGCAAGGCTGAAAGTCTTGAGGAAGATGATTCACACAACATTAGGCAAGATGTAAAAGCACCTACAGTCATAAGATTAAGACAATTTATTAGAGTTCCATATCGTGATATTCCTCTTTCTAGAAAAAATATATTTCAACGAGATGATAACTGTTGTCAATACTGTGGTCAAAAAAATAAAAAACTTTCAATTGATCATGTTTTACCACGCAGTAGAGGAGGAACAGACAATTGGGAGAATGTAATTACTGCTTGTCTACAATGCAATGTGATGAAAGGAAATAGAACTCCAGACGAAGCAAAGATGCCATTAAAAACAAAACCTTATAAACCGTTAAATAACATGAGTTTTGAAACAACAAAACAAATTCATTCCGGTCGCCATAAAGAATGGAGTAAATATGTAATTGGATGGGCAGCGTAGCTTCTTTTAATCTTCAGATTGATTACTAAGCTCTTCCATTTGCCTTTTTTGTTCTTCTGCAATACATGCACCTATGACATCTTCCAATTGACCTGAAAGAACTTGCTCTAGGGGGAAATTAACTCCTAGTCGGTGATCAGTTGTTCGATTATCTTTGTAGTTATATGTCCTAATCTTTTCACTTCTATCACCTGTGCCAACCTGAGACAATCGAGCAGATCTTTCTTTTGCATTAGCTTCTGCTATTTCTAATTCTAATAATTTAGCTCTTAAAATCTCCATTGCTCTTTCTCTATTTTGCATTTGAGAACGTTCTTGCGTACAAAAAACTCTTATACCTGAGGGCTTGTGAAATAAATCAATAGCTGTTTCTACTTTATTTACATTTTGCCCGCCAGCACCACCTGATCTTGCCGTACTAATTTCTAGGTCAGTAGATTCTATTTTCACCTCTACTGGATCAGCTTCTGGCATTACAGCAACAGTTGCAGTAGAGGTATGAACTCGTCCTTGAGATTCAGTTGAAGGAACTCTTTGAACTCTATGAACACCTGCTTCAAATTTTAATTGGCTGTAAACAGACTCTCCTTTTACTGAGATAATCATTTCACGAAAGCCACCCATATCAGCTTCTGTTGAACTTATGGGTTTTACATTCCATCCAAGTTTTTGGCCAAATCTCTCATACATTCTTGCTAAATCACCAGCCCATAAACAAGCTTCATTGCCTCCTGCTCCAGCTCTTATTTCAAGCATCACACTTCTTTCATCTCTTGGATCTTTGGGTAAAAGAGCCAAAGTCAACTTTTGAATTAATTCATTTTTTGAGAGTTCGAGACTTTGAAGTTCATCTCTAGCTAGAAGTTCCATCTCTTTATCGTCTCTACTTTCTTTTACTAATCCTTTAGCTTCTAGACACTCTTTTTCTATTATCTGGAGCTTTAAATAATCATTAACTAAAGGCTCTAAACGAGATCTTTCTCTAGCAATTGTCTCTAGTTGTTTTGGATCTGAGGCAACATCTGGATCAGCTAATTGCAACTCCAAGTTTTGAAAACTACTTTTAGCTGTTTCTAATCGTTTAATTAGGGTTGAAGAATCCATCCTTTTTATTCCCTAAATCTTTATTTCAAAAGCTATCAACTTTCTTTTTTTTCTTCTGAAGATTTATCTTTTTGTTCACTTGAGTCCGATGAGGCCATACCATATTTTCTCATGAATCTATCAACTCTTCCTTCGGTATCTAAAATCTTCTGAGTCCCGGTGAAGAAAGGATGATTTCCACTCCATACATCAACCTGTATTTCAGGCTGAGTAGAACCTGTTGTCATAACAACTTCTCCATTACAAATAACTTTTGCTTCTGGATACCAAGTTGGATGTATATCTTTTTTAGGCATGATAAAAGTGTGAGAATTTTAAGGTGAAAAGTAAAATTATCTCTTTGAGAATTGAGGAGCTTTACGAGCTTTTTTGAGACCATATTTACGCCTTTCTTTTGCTCTAGGGTCACGACTAAGGTGGCCTTCTACTTTTAGAGGTTTACGATTATCAAGAGATAAAGTACATAAAGCTCTAGCAGCTCCTTGCTTGATAGCGTCAGACTGACCAGTCAATCCTCCACCATAGACATTAACTAAAATGTCATATGACTCACTCAATCCTAAGGTTTTCAAGGGAGCTTTAACTGCAGATATATATGCAGGATTAAAATTCAAGTAATGGTCACCAGGCCGACCATTGATGGTTATTTCACCTTTTCCAGGAATTAACCTGACTCTGGCTACAGATGTCTTACGTCTACCAGTTCCCCAGTAAACTACATTGTTTGTGGAACTAGTCATTTCGTAACAAATTCAGAATTTAAAGAAAGAATTTTAGGTTCTTGAGCTGAATGAGGATGATCTGAGCCTTTATAAACTTTGAGTTTCGTAAATAATTGCCTTCCTAGCCTTGTGTGAGGAAGCATTCCTTTAATTGCCTTTTCAACTATTCTCTCAGGAATTCTGGATTGAAGAGCCCTAAAGGTTTCCACTTTTAACCCCCCTGGACGTCCAGAATGTCTGCGGTAAAGCTTTTGATCTGATTTTTTGCCGGTTACTTTGATCTTTTCTGCATTTACGACAATAACAAAATCTCCGGTATCTAAATGAGGAGTGAAATTTGGCTTTGTCTTACCCCTTAGGACACTAGCAACTTCAGTTGCTAGTCGACCAAGAGTCTGATTCTCTGCATCCACTAGAAACCACTGGCGATCTATTGAATCCGGCGATGGAACTGATGTCTTGTTCATTTTTTCTGAACACCTTTAACACTGAATAAGCATTATCGTTTTGATAATACTGTTTTAAGGAAGTTATCAAGTCAAAAAATTGATCTGATTCTTCAGAAGAATGATTCTACACTTTCAAGGCTTAAAACTGGTCTTTTTGTTCGGATAAAATTTAAATTACTGATTTAATAAAATTCATACATTTTTAATTTATTAATCTTTTTTTTAGCTTGGATATTTCGAGGCCTCAAATATTGGGAGAGAAAAACTTGGAAAAGTAT
>QBVH01000048.1 GCA_003284445.1 Prochlorococcus sp. AG-311-D23
TTTGTCGTAAAAAGTTCAATTTAGTTCAAAGTTAAGCAAGATAGTAATTAATAGGTTTTGACTTTAGACATGACAAGTTTTTATGGTGCATACAGTTCAATTGGTTCTCTTTTTCTTTTTACGTTTGTTTTCGGAATTCCTTGTGGATTGCTTTGCGCCTCTTTGGCAAATAATAAAGGCTATAGCGCTTGGCGATGGTTTGCTGGTGGAGTACTCTTTAATATTCTTGGATTAATTGCCGCTGCTGGCTTACCAGATAGATTGTTGAGAAATCAGCTCCGCGAAGTATTGGAAAACAAGTCTTGGGCTTCTAAATAAGAATTTTTTAAATCTACACCGCAAAGAAAACTTAATTAATTCTTGCTACTTAGATATTTTGCTCATGGGAGAATGAGAGCACTACCTCATATGACTAAACCTGAAGTCCATCCAAAGAAATATTTTGACCAAATAGAGATATTTGGCTCCATGGAGAAGCGTTCATGGATCCATGATCCAAAGTCACCAAAGAGATTCTTTATAAATGAAGCAAAATGCCCTGTAAGAAACCCCTTCGACAGAATCGATGGAGTTGTAAGGGAAGAGGGAATAAAACTATTTGATAATTTAGTTTGGCAGCAATGGCATGAGGATGGACAAATGCCTAAGAGTGCAAAAAAGTGGTTTAAAGAAAGAGTAAAAGAGTTTAAAGCTGGAACAGATATTGATCTCGTTTGTAATTGTCGAAGATTTAGAGGCCATGATGATGCTTTAGGTCTACAAGCTAAATACCCTTGCGATTGTCATGGCTATACATTGAAAAAATATATTGAATTTTTAGCAAATAATTCTAATATGGATTATTAAATATTAGGAAACCATTTTATTTAATAGCACTATAAACTCTTTGTTGAATATTTCTTTTGATTTGAATTATTTGAAAGTTCGTTGCAAAGTTGGCAAGCCTAAGCACCTTGTAGAAATCTCTAAGTCTTGTAGAGGACTGAAATTAGAGGGAGATTTAGAAGATCAATGCTCATGGCCGATAACTTATTTATTTCCAGAAGCCCCAGACGAAAAATATAAATACTTCCCTTCTACTGCTGGTACTCAATGCAGTTATCGAAAAATCGATAAAATAGAAAAGAACTCATTAATTCTCAAAGCCTTTAAGACTTGTGTTGGTATTGAAGGAACATCTATAGAGAGAATAGAAAAAAGTAAAAAGTATTGCTTTGGGTGGAATTAGATGAAACGCTTCTTATTACTTGCACTAACCCATAGCTATTTAACTAATACCAAAGTTGAAGCAGCACTATCACTGCTTAAAGACGATCAAAGTAATTAGATATTAAATCCTTATGGTGCATTTTAGGTGATTCACGATCAGCGGTAGACGTTTAGTTATTTGCAACAATGTTCCAAACAACCTATCCAAAGGTACTGGATCACATTTAAGTGCAATTATTTGTTGAAACTTTGCAGACTTAATGATTGGAATGTGGGGTAAGTTAGAAATTCTTGTTGATCCATATTCAGACTTTGCAAAAGGAACAACAGGTATTAGAGCCTTACAATCAATCGATAAAGCTGTAAGAGACCAACTATCATTCGCCGCAATGGTTGATGCAATTGCAACATAATTACCAAATTACCATCACTAAATAATAAGTAAGGGGGAGTTTCAGGAGTGTTTCTACCTCCTTTTATTGGCCATGTATAGTGTCAAAAGAACTTTGCAGACTGGCTTTTAGGAGTTCTTTCGGATCGTAAAAATCTCCTAATCTTAGCAATTGAAAAGTATGGACAGTTAACGCTTTAAAGTACCTTTTCAAGGTATAAAAAAAGTAACGACAATCTCTTAAAGAATTTTCAAGTACTTGCTTTTAACATTCTCAAAATTACAAACCATGCCTTATTGCACTTATAGCGAAACAGCAAGGATCCTTGTATATCCCAGTCGAGATATCTTGTATAAGATTCGCAACGATGGTTGGTTGAAGCACTATGAAGTCAGTATTGACGAAAATAAAACTTTGATTTACGCCCAAGATGTCACTCATCGTTAGATAAATTTCTCAAAGAGATCTCGCAATGGAGACCAAGTAACCTAATAAGAAAAAGTAATATTCGGACGATTATTCAAATGTCTAAAACTTTGAGATGTTTAGCTAAAGATCAAACCTGCCTTCGGATGCCCCACTTGAAATCCCTAAAAGGGAAGCGATAATTAGCCCAAATATGATTAATTAGTACCTATATATACCCATAATATCTAACAACAATTTTTTTAGTCTTTACTCCGTCTTCATTAATTATTTTTACTTAATCATTTACTCCCATAGAAACCACATTGACTGCTGATTCTATGAGGATAAATATCTCTCCCAGATCAGTTTTTAACGAAACATTACTCCAAGGTTGGGAGCTTTATTTTGGGGTTCCAAAACGCCAAACCAGACTGGTGTCCAAGATATTGGCATCCAGATTCCCATTATTAGAAATCACTTTTCCTATGCCAGTTTGAAAGCTGAAGTCCTTATTTAGATTGTACTCTAAACCTATACTCGGTTTGTACAGTAAGGCGTTACCGCTATCAACGCCTCCTCCCCCTCCGGCACCTATGAGCATTTCGCCATAGAGTTGCCAGTTCTTCCAGCTCGGGCCAAAAACTCCTGCCCCCCAGTGTCCTTCTGAATAGCCACCGGCACCTCCTGAATACGCGCTTAATCCTTGTCCTGTAAGGTACCACCAATCTCCTCCTATCCAGTCAATTTTACCTCCCATAAGTTGCATATCTAGTGAAGAGCCTCCCTTACGTTGCGCATCAAAATACCATTGGTGCGCCGGGCGAAAGCGCCATTTTGAAGTTCTTATAAGATCTGATTCCTCCAAGGGAGCTCCTTTTTGATCCTGAGCAAAGGTTTCCATTACGTTTCCCAAATTGAAGCCGAAATATGGGGTGTCAAAATTGCCATCTGGAGCGGTGAGATAGCCGCCGTCCATAATTAGGCTGAGATGAGGAGAAAGTAGGTATTCCAATCCTAGATTTGCTCGGGCAACAAATCCTCCGCCGGTTTCGACCGCCCCGCCACCGGCGCCGCCGATGGTTAGGGCGGGGAGTAGGGCAAGACGATCGTCTTTGGTTAGGGGAAGGCGATAGCCTAACCCGGCTAAAAGTTCGGCGTACCCGCCTACGCCACCTGATACGGCACCGGCAGTTTCAAAGGTGGTAAACCAGTGTTCATCAAAAAAGTAAGAGTACTCTACGCCGACCAGCCCAAATGAATCATCAAGCGACCCACCAGAGGTGGTTTTGCTGCCGCTGGCCGGAGAATAGGCGCGAACGCGAGCGGCTAGGTGCGATCGGTGGCGGCTCACATTGCTCCAATCGTCTCCGAAGTAATCGGCCGCAGTCAGCCCATCATCTTCCCAATTGCGTGTCGGAGAACTGAAGGGAATGTCCAGTGAAAGCGCGATTGCATCGCTTGAAATATCTCCGTTTGGGAAGTCTACGTAGGTATAATTCAGGCCCAGTGTGCTCCAGCTAAAGTCGTACTTGAGACCGATATGGGGGCGGATCATTAATCCTCCTCCTTGAGCCGCGGCACCGCCGCCCCCAGCACCCACATAGCCTCCGGCATCTAAAATCCAGTTGTCAGTCAACTGACGTTCCACACCCAAGGTATAGCCACCAGTAAAGAACCCTCCACGGCGTCCGCTCGCAGCACCGTAAGCAGTGATACCTCCGTACAGCCAAGGATTAAGACGATCGTAAGCCCCAATACCGTACAAACCCATGTGTTCGCCCTTGTCTGGCATATCAATTTCTTCAAAGGAAAACCGCAAGGTGCGATTGCGCCAAGTTGTAGGCCCCACTTGATTTTTGTCTAGATACTTGTTTGATTTATTTTTTAAATTTTTATTTTCAAAATAACTTTTATCGTCTTTATAAGATTTCCAAATAATCTTTTTTAAAGGTTTTTTCTTATTTTCTGGTACCTTTTCCCACTTAATTGAATTTAATGTAGGAGAATTTTTTTTTACTTCCTCGGCAAAGACACCTAGAAAGTTTAAAAATTGAGCTATTAAAATAGTATAAAATACCAGCCTCATTTCAAAAATATCTGATTTGATAAGTTTCCATTACTAATAATACTCTCAACAAACTAGATCTATTAATTTAATGTTGCATCAAGAGCAAGATGCCATGGAGCTATGGAGGTTATCAATAAGATCGCTCATTATTCATCCTCAGCATCAACGAAAGCTCGCGTGTCTGTAATTAGTTTTTTACCAGATTGAAAACTACCTGCCAAGGTAAAAAGCACGGCAATTATCAGAACAACTCCGGTGTAATAACTTTAAACCCAACCATATATGAACAATAAGGCTGTCAACGTCCAACCAATAGTTGTTGAAATAGCTTTTTAATCCTCTGCTTCGAAAAATTGATCTAATCCAACAGGCCAACCAATTATCAACATTACTATTGAAGCAAGAGCCTTTTCTTTTTTCTGTATATTTTAAAAAATGGTTATGAAGCAATATTGCCTTACTTCATTGCTAAGCCCAATCAGGCCAATTGCGACCTTTGCAGAATTAAAACTAAAAAAACAAAAGCAATTCTTTTAGGGCGAGTAGTAATAATTAATTTATCACCAAAACCTTCTGTTAACAGTCCAGTTATATAGCAACCAAACTACAAAACCGACCATAAACAAGGCATAAAACTTTCAAGTAACAAATAAGCGGCTTAGACCACCGACTAAGAGTTAGGAGTGCATTTTCTAGATTTTGTAGTCTTGG
>QBVH01000049.1 GCA_003284445.1 Prochlorococcus sp. AG-311-D23
TTAAAAAAAAGATTGAATACTGGTTTGAGCTCTAACCAAAAAATACTTTTACAACTTTTTATCAGCCTTATTTTTATTATTATTTGTGCAGCTAATAATTTCATACCTCAAAATATTCTTATAGCTAATAAAATTGTTAATATAGGAAATCTAATTTATCCTTTAGGGATATTTGTATTATTAGCTGAAAGTAATTCAACCAATTTGACAGATGGTTTAGATGGTTTATTGAGTGGCTGCAGTATATTAATTTTTACAGGACTAGCTATTACTATTTTAATTGATAATCCCAGTAATGGTTTTACTCTTGCTCCTCTCTGCATAGCAATGGCTGGGGCTTCTATGGGTTTTCTTTTTCTTAACAAATATCCAGCAAAATTATTTATGGGAGATTCAGGTTCATTAGCCATAGGAGCATCCCTTGGTGGTATAGCTTTGATATCAAATCAACTTTGGTCTCTTTTAATTATGGGAGGAATACTTGCCGCAGAATCTATTTCAGTAATAATTCAAGTAAGTATTTTTAAGATTTCTAAACGAGTAAAAGCAAAAGGTCATAAAGTATTTTTAATGACTCCGTTACATCACCATTTTGAACTTAAAGGTAATCATGAGAGTTTAATTGTAAGTAGCTTTTGGTTAGTTACATTATTGTTAATCATAATAAATTTAATTTTTTATTAAGTCCTAACCCTTTAAATTTAAAAGATGACCTATTTTACCTGGAAAGAAAAAGGATTAACTGAAGACTGTGAAACTTTAGATTCTATGGCCGCTCGATTTGAAGAATCTGCAAGACTTATGAGAAAAATGTCAGCAGAAGGTTTTAAAGTAGAAAAAAGAAATAAAAAACAAATAATCACCCATATCGATTCAAAAATTTTTAATGATTGGGGCTTTATTAGTGAAGAGCCACCATACCAACAACTCACATTGATACTTGAAGACGAAGCTCAATAAAATATTTACTTTTTTATTTTCAAAGATTAATACTTATAAACCCTACCAAAAATAAAAATTAATTACTTATTAAAAAATCGAAAATGCTTTAAGCCATCTAAAACACTATCTTGAGCATCAGAAAAGAAGACTCTTTGCTGGGATCTCAATCCATCTAATGACGCATCATGATCAAAAGGAATAACACTGCTAGTCAATCCCCTTATCAGCTCAGCATCGCCTTGTTGACTAGCTACTACAAGAACTTTTTCTAAAGATAATCCCCAACGTAAAGCTAAGTATCTAATGGCTTCTGAACGTGATGCTCGCAAAGGAACAACATCTAAATACCAATGACATTTTAAGTGGGGAGAAGCAGCAAGTCCTGCCTGCCTAAGTCTTTTTCGTACTAAAGGTAAGATCGCTTCACTAGGTTCTTTTAATAAATAACTAACCTTATAAGGAGCTTGATGTTCAAATGATTGAAGCTCTAAGTAATCTTTTAAATCAAACAAAACCTTTTCTACACCTTTACGATTCCAATCAACAGTTATTGAATCTTGCCAAAAAATATCTGATTGATTTTCATCAGAATAATAAATTTCAGTACCAGCTTGACATACCCAAACAGCAGGCTTGGGTAATTGCGTTTCTGCATATCTATATCGAGCAGCTTTAATTGATCGTCCAGTTAAAATTCCCAATTGAATATCCGAATTCAATGACTGATTTTTTAACTTCTCTCTCAATTTTGATAAGCATTTAGATTGCTCAAGGTAATTATCTAAATCAAGAAATATTAGTTTTTGACCAATAGGAGTAGTTTTTTTAATATTTCCAATTGTCCAGTGACGAGGTGCAAGAAATTTGAGACGCTTCTGCATCAATGCAATGTAATTACAAACATGAGCATCCCAACTGAAGTGCCTACTTACTCCCTCAACTCCATTATTGCTCCAAGTTTTCCATAAAGAAGAATTTGAACCTGCTGTCTCTAAACCATCTCTAAACGCTTCTAAATCAGTTACATCTACGAGTAGACCATTATCACAACGTGAAAAAATATCCCTTGGGCCACCATCATCAGTAGTCACCATAGGCAAACCAGATGCAGCAGCTTCAAGTAATGTCAAGCCAAATGGCTCAGTTAAGGCAGGGTTAACAAATAATCCTCTTCTATTTGCAACCCAACGATAAATTGATGGTATTTGCTCTCTTTTATGTTGTTTTGGATAAGCAACTTTTCCATATAAATTATATTTATCAACCAATTCAAAAACTTGCTGAAATACTTCTCTTTGCTGTTTTTCAAGCTGACGAGAATCTTCTCGACAACCTAAAATTAAAACAAGATTATGTCTTTGCTGCAAAATTGACGAACGTCCATAAGTCTCGATTAACGCAGGAATATTTTTTCTCCTTACTGCTCTTGATATAGCTAAAAGCGGTGGCAGATTTATATCTCTGAGAAAAGGTTTAAAGAGTTTGTTTAATTCTTTTTCCTCATCATTTATAGAAGAATCTACTGAGTGAAACCGATTTAAATCAACACCAGGTGGAATTACTTCTACATTTTCTAAGCTAAATCGTCCATAACGAGCATACTGTTCATCAGATTCCTGCTTAGTGCTTGTGACAAGTAAGTTTGAATGTGCTAGAGCTAATTCCTCTGCATCAATTCTTTTGCTAATTGAATAAGTTTGCTCTATCTGATCATGATCAATTCCAGCAGCCAATAATCTTCTCAGTTTTTCTCGGCCCAAAGAATGACCAGTAAAAACTAATGGTAATCTCAATCTTCGACTGACCAACGCTCCTACGTAACCAGCATCAGCATAATGAGCATGAATCCAATCAGGAAATCTATTTTCTTTCTGCAATCTTTGAACTATCTGATCAGCTAAATCATCCAAATAAGGCCATAACAATTCCTTCCTCAGATAACGCTTAGGGCCAAAAGGGATTCGAATAATTTCCGCACAACTTGATATCTTTTCGACAGGATTTGAATAGTCGAAAGATACTCTTCTATCACTAATTAATCTGGTAATTAGTTCAACTTTTTCAACTTCTGGTCTTGCTGCAAGTCCTTTTACTAATTCTAAAACGTATAAAGTTTGCCCTCCAGTATCTGAGTCTCTTCCCAACTCCAGATCATGTGAACGGATTAAACCATGCAAATTTAAATGTAAAAGTCTTAATCCCAAGCAAAACCCTTCATAGAGATTCTGGATTCTTAATTGATTTTCTGCTCACCAAACCTGAAGAAAATATAAAAGTTTTTCTTGAAATAATAGTTTTTTTAATATTACGTCTATCACTTGTTATTTAAACTTTCATAAATCAGTAGCAGGAAAATCAATCTTAAATATTAAGGAAAGTATACAAAAACTGAAGCTATTCAAAATTATTTAGGAGGATGCATTTCTAAAACTTTTTTTAAATAACCACCTGTATGACTATTTTTATTTGTTGCCACCTCTTCAGGAGTTCCCATAGCGATAATCTCTCCTCCACGATTACCTCCTTCAGGTCCCATATCAATAATCCAATCTGAACACCTAATAACATCTAAATTATGCTCAATAACAATAATTGAGTTCCCTTTGTCTACCAATCTCTGCATCACATCCATTAATTTATGAACATCATAAAAACTTAATCCAGTTGTAGGTTCATCAATTAAATAAAGGGTTTTACCAGTAGCTCTTCTAGATAACTCAGTCGCGAGTTTTACTCTTTGAGCTTCTCCTCCGGACAATGTTGGAGCAGGTTGACCAAGTTTAATGTATCCAAGCCCGACATCTAAAAGCGTCCTTAATCGATCTGCAGCTTGAGGTATTGCAGAGAAAACATCAACAGCTTGCTCAACAGTCATTTCTAATACATCGGAAATAGAGTAATTCTTATATTTGACTTGTAATGTCTCTCGATTAAATCGAGCTCCTTTACAAACATCACATTGAACATAAACATCAGGTAAAAAATTCATCTCAATTACATTTACACCTTGACCACGACAAGCTTCACATCTTCCACCTTTAACATTAAAACTGAATTGTCCTGCTTGATATCCTCTCGCTTTTGCTTCAACAGAAGTAGCAAAAAGCTGGCGTATAGGATCAAATGCACCTGTATAAGTAGCTGTATTAGATCTTGGAGTCCTACCAATTGGAGATTGGTCAATAATAATAACTTTATCAATAGATTTAATACCTTTCAATTCTTTTAATCCTTTAGGAAAAGGAACTTTCAACCCTAGAGAGTGATTTAAAGCAGGATGTAGTAATTCGTTTATCAAAGTACTTTTACCACTTCCACTAACTCCAGTAACAGAAACTAATCTGCCTAATGGAAAATCAATTGAAACGTTTTTTAAATTATTTTTATTACAATCAATCAAACGTAATTTTCTTTGAACTGAATCTCTTCTACTAGTAGGAGTAGGAATAGATGAGCGGCCGCTAAGATAAGCACCAGTCAATGATTTTTTCGCT
>QBVH01000050.1 GCA_003284445.1 Prochlorococcus sp. AG-311-D23
AACAAAAAAAAGAAAAAAACAAAACTGCCCATATCATCAAAAGAATGGAGAGAAAAAGTAGAGGATGAAAACTTTCAATCATGGCTTTCTAATCGAAAGCGATTAAAAGATAGAAGAAAAGAACATACTGATCAATAAGCTAGAGAGCTGCTAAATATTGATCAAACCTAAAGAGTACTCAAAAAAACTTTATACGCTATAAATGATATTTTACATCTATGACTTAATAGAATTAATTATATTATTAATTGGATGTTCCAGTAAAACAAAATCCATTCTTAATACAAAAGTTATAAGCAAATAATTTTAATGAGTCAGGCATTTCTTGCCACTGCATTTCTTCAAGGCTATTTAATTGATCTGAACTTAAACTCTCTTTCACTTCGTATGCATCCATCATTTTGGCCCAACTTGAAGAAAAGCTATCAAGATAAAAAGCTTTCTGATTTTTATTAAAAAAATTAATTATATCCTCATTGGTAACTACTTCTCTTGAAAGTTTTTTATAGTGTTCAAATTCTGAAGACCAATCTGGAGTTAGGCTGTCGGGCATCAATAACACTATTTAATGCACCATTATAATTTATAAAGTGCATAATGATAAGAGGAATGATCAAATGAACATAATGATTTAATTAAAAATCCATTTTTGAACTTAAAAACTAGGCTTAAGGTGATTAAAGAAGAATTATTAATGACTTATTTTCAGCTACAATTAATAATCTAGTTCAATGAGTCCAAGCAGAGGTTGGTAGCATCTATACAATTTATAGGAGAAAGAAAGAAAAATAAATTCCTAATAAATCTTTATTGTTGCAATGATGTAAATAAGTAAGACTAACTATCCATAACTTTATTAAAACGATTAGCTTCTAACAGGATATTAAAAGCGAATTATTGATTTCTCCATGAAACTAAAGAGTTTAGATGGATGTCGATTAGCAATAGGTAAATATCCATCATTTAGCTATAACGCTGATGGTGGAGGAGGCGAGGCGATATTAATTCCAAGTCAGAAAAGTAATGTCCTACATATCCACTTTTCATCTAGAACATTTTCAATTCCTCCTCTTACATCAAAGACAACTAAATTTTTATCTCTTCCATTACCTCCTGGTTTCAAGATCGAAATGTCTATGGACAAATTAGAGGGAACTATTGATAAGAATTCTGGAGAAGTGTTATTTAAATTTGAATCAAATTTTCTTTTTAGCATTGGTTCCATGCTTAAGTTTCCAAAATTAATAGTTAAGACCTTGCTCACATCAGGAAAAGTAAAAGGTAAATTACATGAAGGAGAAGGTCATGCTCTTCAAAATAATGGCACAATAAAACTTGTAGGTATTTCCATTATCCCTAAAACTGGCAATAAGATCTTAGATACATTTCTTGGGCTTCCTAATGAAGCGCTAGCAGAACTAAAATGCGAAATTAAATCATCGATTTAATATACTCATACCTCCTGCTCCTAATTCAACCATTAAATAATAAAACCAGATCATAGTCTGGTCTTTATAGTCATCCCCATAAGATAAAAGCAACTCAGATCTTTTGCTAAATATTATATTAATTTTAGAGCTCTTAACACTTTCTCGATAGTTTGATCTTGACGTACGCAAATTTATTTTATTAGACCAAAGAAACCACACCCAGTCCAATCAACATTTCCTTATAAGTACTATCTAGTTCTTCCGAAGATGAATTAGAAGAGAAACTAAAATTTTACTTAGATTTAATATTCTGTATTTTTCATTAATGCAATAATCTTGGTTTTCAATCTTTTATTTGAGTTGTTTCTTTATGAAACTTTGCAGTTTCTATTTGATAAATTAATCCATATAGAGATTCAATTTTCTTTATGACATGATGGTATTTAATTTAAATCTTTTTTCTTATCTTTTAAATAAATAGCAACCGACCTCTTCAAAATCTTCTACTTAACATGTTTATCGTATAATTGAATACGCAACCAGAGAACAATTACTGATAAAAACCAACACATACCCTTTAAACAAAGAATAGATAAAAAACAGTGCTGCTCATGAAGCGGAAAGGAGGAATAAGCAAACTACTCAAGTCTATGGCGATTCATTCAGAAACATTTACAAGCTTGACTAAATTTGTTAAAAAACATCTAGTTAAAATAAATAGAATTTCTGTGTCATTATCAAAAACGGTATCTCCTATATCTCAACGGTTTAAAGATTTTAAGCTATCTAAATCGAATAGCAAAGAATGTATCAGATAAAGCTCAGTTAAAAACAGATATTATTACAGCAAATAAAACAATTACTAAATCTTCTAAGACAATACACCTACATTTTAATAACGAATGACTCCTGATCTGCCGATTATTCCTTCTTCAAAAATAAAAAATAAAAAACCAGATAAAACTAGAATTCATAAATGGACTCTTTTTTCTCTTTGTTTTATCACTACCTTAGTAGTCGTTAGCTTGATTAAAGCATATCTTCCATTGCTAGTGTCTATACTTGCGATGCTTTTTGTATGGAGTCAAATTACAAAACCAATAGCAGAGATAGAAACTAAAGCTACGAATGACGACACTAACCAGTTAGATTTGTTCCAGAGGCAATACAAGATTGGTAGAAAATATTCCAAAATCAAAAGAGAGTTACATGAAAAGAAAAATTCAAAAGTTGCATAATACAGATCGCTTTAAAGGAAAAATTTTCACCAAATAATATATTTCTCTTAAAGATAGAAGGTAAGAAGTAATTGTGTTATTAATTATCTATTACGTCAATGATCGTTGTTATATAGCATATAAAAGAAATTGACAAGCTCTACAGCCATGTGAAGATCGATTCATCCCATCCATATCCTGAAGCTCTCTATGATGACCATTTTCTGTCTGCTCTGCTTACAAATCATAATCATCACTGCTACGAATATTTAACTAAATGAGAAATCTTGATAGATCTCATATTGAACTCACTGAACCACAACTACTTATCATTAAGAATAAAGTTAAGAGCTGGAGTACAAAGGATCAAATAATAGACATAATAAGATACCGACATAGTCGACTAGCAAACAAAGCTGTATGAAAGCCGTCGAAACCAATCATCAACTAAGCACTCAATATTCTTTCTATTTCAAAAAACTCACCTAAAAATGAATAACTACATAAATTCTCTAATTTCTTGCGACTAATATCGTATAAGGAAAGCAGCAAATTACTGTCATCCCTATTGCAATCATTGTCTACCTAAGTAAAGCTAAATTTAACAGGATTAATTAAAATGCTTTTAGAGTTTTACATCTTACTTATTCCCTTCTGCGTTGTTCCTGTCTTTCTAGTCTCGCTAGATTGCCTAAATAAGATAGCTGAACTAAAGCGAAACAGTCACAGTGTAATTGACTTTGATAAGTTCGTAAAACGTAAAGGAGAAGGAGATGATGTAGATATTGATATCGCTAAACTATTAGATATTGAAAAAATTGCAGTGTAAATTTATTCTCTAAATTTATGATTATTCTTTGATAGCCACTACTTTCAAGACATCCTCAACCCTTACGCCCTCATTTAACCACTCTCTAAACTCTTCACTAATAGCTAATTGATCGAATTCATTAAGTCTTTCAGCTCGGATCATTAGACCTGTCATAGAATCAGCTATTAATTCTTCAATATCTGGACTGTTACTCACTTAAGTTGATGAATGATTTTTCGGACTTTAACCTTAATTCTGAGAATCAATGCATCCACAAGTTGATATGAACACCCTTAACAATTATTTAGCAGGTAATTTATTCACCTCAATTAGATAAGCTTTAAGAATATCAGGTAATAACAGTTGAATTAAGAGAGATAGATGATCTTATTTATTCCAAAAGAGCCTCTTCCTTGAACTTCTAGTACTCAATTAGTCTTTCAAAAATCATAGGAATGACGGCTCCTATATGAAAGACAAGACAAAGAGATCTAAAATCATTAAAATTCAGCTTATTTAGATACCAAGCAATGAGCAGATATTGACTCTCTATAAGTTTCATTCTTTTACTTCAATGATTTCATAATAGGGACGGTCACCATAATCAGCATCGGATAACAAACATCAGAGTATATATCTTCTAACAAATCATAAGTCTCTTCATAGCATTTAAATGCTTGCACAGTAATATCATCGGATTCTTTATCATGCCTGATAATTTTATAAATCATAAAACAGTTGATTAGCTCGATACTAATTACTAGAAGTTTAGAAATCCTTTTCATACAATCATCTTTGCAATTCAACGAAAGGTGTCCATAAAA
>QBVH01000051.1 GCA_003284445.1 Prochlorococcus sp. AG-311-D23
TTATTTGTTTTTTTCTCTTTCAAGACTTTTTATGAATTTAACCCTTTGCCTTTCTACTAAATAAACTTATTAATAAGTAAAAAAATAATTTAAGAGTTTCTTCTGTTGCTACGAATTTCTTCTGGGAGCGCCTCTTCTTTTTACTAAAACTTTCAGAACATCTTCCCAGGAAACGTTTTGATAGGCTAAAGAAACTTGCATATGGAAAAGTAGATCTGCAGCCTCATTAGCAACTGAAATAGGATTTTTATCTTTACAAGCCATAATAAATTCGGCTGTTTCTTCGCCTATCTTTTTTAGGATTTTATTATCGCCTTCCTTTAGAAGAGTATTTGTATAGCTTCCCTCCTCAGGATTGCTTTTACGACTTTCTATGACTTTGAATAATTCACTACAAGCATCAGATGGAGGGTAAAGAACGTCTTCATTTGTTTCTAAATCTTTAAAAAAACAACTTCTTTTTCCTGTATGGCATGCAATTGAACCAACTTGCTCAATTGATAAAAGTATTGTATCTGAATCGCAATCAGTTCTAATTCCTTTCAATTTTTGAAAATGTCCGCTCGTTTTTCCTTTGTGCCAAAGTTCTTTCCTTGAACGACTCCAATAGTGAATTTCACCAGATTCTAATGTTTTCATAATGGATTCTTCGTTCATCCATGCCATCATTAAAATTGAGCCATCGAGCCAATCTTGCGCTATGGCTGGGATCAAGCCGTTTTGATCAAAATGAAGATTATCTATAAAAAGCATTTTTAATTAAGCCAATTAGGCTTTTTAACTCTAATTATTTAAATTTAATCCTCTATTGGTTTTTTATTCATCTTTTTATGACGATTAAAGATATTCCATTTAATTGCTCAAAGCATTTTAAAGACTATCCTTGCTCTCACCGTCAATGGAAACACAAAGGTCATTGTCGTTATGTTCATGGATACAGTAGAAGCTTTACCTTTTGCTTTGCTTCAAAAAAACTAGATAAAAATGGCTTCGTTGTCGATTTCTCAAGTCTGAGACTTCTTGAAGAGCAGTTAAAAGATCATTTTGATCATACTTTTCTAGTCAATTTTGATGATCCTCTTCTTGAAACTTGGAAAGACCTTCACTCTAAAGAAGTACTCGATCTTAGAGTTATGAACAATGTGGGTATGGAATCAACTGCTGAATTGGTCTGGGGATGGGCTAATGATTTGTTATTTTCAAGAGAGAAAGGTAGATCTTGTTGTTGGAAAGCAATAGCTCATGAAAATGATGTTAATTCCGCTAGTTATAGCCTCCTCCCTGAATGGTTCAATCCTTAATAAAGTAAGACTTCTTTTTGAAACAAAATTAACGTTTTCAGCTTTTTAGTTGAAAATTAATTTAGATTCTATATTCTCTATCTTTATAGTGCTTCCTTCTTTATATTTGCCTTTAAGAATATATTTTGCTATTTCACTTTCTAATTCTTTTTGAATAACTCTTTTTAAGGGCCTTGCGCCATAGCTCGGGTTGTATCCAATTTCAGTGATCAGAGATAGGACATCATCATCAATTTCAAGCTCTATTCCTTTGGCTTCTAACCTTTCTCTTAAACGGTTTAATTGTAAATTGACTACTTTAAGTAGCGTTTCTTTTTTAAGTGGTTCGAAATTAATTATTTCATCAAGTCTGTTTAAGAACTCAGGTCTGAAATTCGATTTAAGCTCCTGATTAATAAGTTCATCTATATTTGTAGATAAATTATTCGTTATATCCTTTTCAGCGATTAAATCGCTTCCTAAATTACTGGTGAGAATAATAATAGTATTTTTGAAGTTAGTTGTTCTTCCTTGACCATCGGTTACGCGGCCCTCGTCAAGAATTTGTAGTAATACATTAAAAACATCTTTATGTGCTTTTTCAATTTCATCGAATAGCAAAACGCAGTAAGGTTTTCTTCTGATTGCTTCTGTTAATTGTCCACCTGCTTCGTAGCCAACGTACCCAGGAGGCGCGCCGATTAGGCGACTTATAGAGTGCTTTTCCATATATTCAGACATGTCTATTCTAATTAGGGCATTTTCACTATCAAAAAGTTGAGAAGCTAAAGACTTCGACAATTCTGTTTTTCCCACTCCTGTTGGTCCTAAAAATAAAAAACTTGCTATTGGTCTGCTTGGATCACTAAGTCCTGTCCTAGATCTTTGTATGGCGGAAGATATTGATTGAACGGCTTTATTTTGACCAATAACTTTTTTTTGCAACTCAGATTCAAGATTGAGTAATTTTTCAATTTCACTTTGAGCAAGTCTTTTAACGGGGATAGATGTCCACTTCGCAATTATTTCAGCTACATCATCGGCTACAACCTCTTCTCTCAAAAGTGATTTTTCAGCATTTTGAGAGGAATTTTTTAAATTAAGTTCTTTAGATTTTAAATTTTGTTGATAATTCACTAGGGTTCCGTATTCAAGTTCAGCAGCCCTGTTGAGGTCATAATTCCTTTTTGCTTTTTCTATTTCAAGTTGTACTTTCTCGATCTCTTCTTTAAGTGTTGAAATTTCTTCAATTGATTCTTTTTCTTGTTTCCATTTCTTGTTTACTTCAATTTGATTTTTTGTTAATAAGGCTAGTTCTGCAGTAATTAATTCGAGTCTCTCTTTACTTGAAATATCTGACTCACCCTCCAAAGATAATTTCTCCATCTCAAGTTGGATGATTTTTCTATCAATCTCATCAATTTCTTCTGGCTTTGATGTTATTTCCATCTTTAAACGTGAGGCTGATTCATCTATTAGATCAATAGCTTTATCAGGTAAAAACCTCTCGGGTATATACCTATCACTCAATATCGCCGAAGCTATTAGAGCATTATCAGAGATACGGACACCATGATGGACTTCATATCTTTCTTTTAGTCCTCGTAAGATCGAAATCGTATCTTGGACTGAGGGTTCTTTTACAAGTATTTGCTGAAATCTTCTTTCCAGCGCAGGGTCTTTCTCAAAATTTTCTCTATGTTCATTGATGGTTGTTGCTCCAATACATCTCAGTTCGCCTCTAGCGAGCATTGGTTTTAGGAGATTACTAGCGTCCATTGCACCACCACTCGCGCCTGCTCCGACGACAGTATGTATTTCATCGATGAACAAAATTATTTTTCCTTCTGAATCTGTGACATTTTTAAGAACTGACTTAAGTCTCTCTTCAAATTCACCACGGAATTTTGCACCTGCTATTAGTGCCCCCATGTCTAAGGAAATTAGTTGACGGTCTTCAAGGGCTGTAGGAACATCTCCGTTGATTATTCTTTGTGCTAAGCCTTCAATAATTGCTGTTTTACCCACGCCAGCTTCCCCAATTAATACGGGATTATTTTTAGTCCTGCGGCTCAGTATTTGAATCGTTCTTCGAATTTCTTCATCTCTTCCAATTACAGGATCTAATTTTCCATCTCTTGCGGCAGAAGTAAGGTCTGTGCCGTACTTTTTCAGAGCTTCATAGCTATTCTCAGCATTTTTCTGGGTCACTTTTTTGTCCCCTCTAATAGCATTTATAGACTCAAGTAGTCTATTTTTATCTACTTGATTTTGTTCTAGTAATCTATGACAAATTCTCTCGTCATCAAATAGGGAAATCACTAAATGTTCGCTTGAAATAAAATCATCTTTGAAAGATTG
>QBVH01000052.1 GCA_003284445.1 Prochlorococcus sp. AG-311-D23
AGGAGGTGCGGGTGGTTCCTTTTTAACTACTGTTGTTTTGGAAGAATCAACGGAGGCTTGTTTTTCTTGAACTTGAGGAGGTGAGCTCGCTTGCTCTTGAATGGTTGATTGAGGAGCTGGAGAAGGTGCACTAGATTGAGCTGCAGCGATCTCATCTGCCGTCTCAACAATTAATCCAATTGTCTCTCCAACAGGTGCAGAGCTGCCGGCAGGCATAACAATTGAAGCAAGAAAGCCATCTTGGAAAGACTCAACATCCATATCAGCTTTATCTGACTCAACAACTAAAACTGACTCACCTCTTTCAACTTTTTCTCCAGGTTTTTTTAGCCACTCAACTATTTTGCCCTCAGTCATTGTTGAACTTAAAGCAGGCATAAAGATGTCGTGAGTCGCCATAATCTATTATTTGCAGTGATTTTGGGGTAGTGTCCTAACCATTGTCCTAACTTTTTGCCTACTTAGGAACGAATGATGTATAGGAATGTATTTTCAATCTAGTAGGAAAACTGGTAACTACCAACACCTTCCCTAGGATCACGAACACTTGCCAATACGCGTCTATATTCATATCGCTATATTGCCTCAAATAATATCGATATGCCTATACATCATATAGGCATAGCAGATGTAGGAATCATTGAAATCTTCTGCTATTACTAAATTTATAGTCCTATTAAGAGTTTCTACAACCTCGGTCCTATTTTTGTCTATAAGGTCAAGTGGAATTAGGATTTAAAAAAAAATAGAAGTTTTAGAAGGGGAATGGGAAAAACAAGCAATAGGAAACCTTGCGTAATCGTTGGCTGGGATATATGGAAGAACCTCACAGGTGCAGAAGGAAAGCACTATTTTTTCAAGAGAAAATACACCGATAAAAATGGAATTGATACTTGGAAAGGTGATGAGTTCTTCTCTGGCAACAAAGAGTTGGCAGAATTCTTTGGAATTGGAGAAGACCTAAAAGAACTCGATGGAGTGAAATTAGGTCAGGTGTTTATAAGGATTTTTGGCACTAAAAAGGCATTGACCGATCAAGAGGAAAAATTATGGATAAGTAAGTCAGAAGGTCATTTAGGAAATCAAGTGAAAATCACAAAAGCATCTCCAGAGAGGCATTTCTAATGACTACTCTTACCTGGAGAGGAAACATAGTTGATGATACGTTCCTATTCACTTCACATGAAATATCATGGTATGAAAAAGCAGGTTGGGATGATGATGATGCCCTTGATTACAGAACAGAATTAGATGATATTAAAGAAGAATGCGAAGAGATAGCGGTAGAGAATAAAGAGTTAAATGAGAATTATCATGAGCATGGAATGGATCCAGAATATTATGAAAATAGATGGAAAGATTCATTAGAAATTGAATGCTTTCTAAAAGAGTTTTGCTATGACGTAAAAGATATTATGGCAACTGCTAAAAGAGAGTATGGAATGTTCTGGCAAGGTGAATTAAAAGAAAATGATGTTATCTGGGAAGATGAAGAAGGCAATCAGCAATTAAATTTATACAAATCCACGTATGGTTCAATTGGTTCAGAAAATTGGTGGAGATTAAAACATAAAGATGAAATTGAAAAGTATGATTTTTCGATTCTTCAGCAAAGAATATATAAAAACACAGATTTCAAACTTGAAATTGATGGTGATTTTGAAAGAGAGAAATTAAAGTTTAATGAAGATACAATGAGAGTTGAATATGATGGCAAAGAGTTTGAACTTTCAAGGAGATGGGAGACATCAGGAGGAAGTACTAATTTTGATGTTCATGTAGTTAAAGAGGGGACTATTGAATATATTCCAGATAGAGATTTGAAACCATAGTGTATAAAACTAAAAAAGAAATCGAAGAGTGGATAAAAAAATTTAATCCAGAACAAGTTGAGCGGATGAGAGCAGATAATTATTTTGATTCCATAGACGAAAAAGACCTACATGGCAGTGAAAGATTTAGAGGCGGTGGGAATTGGTCAGTAGAACTTGTTGCTCCACAAGCACTACTGGATTTACTACCCGAGTGGGAAAGTAAAAACTGGTGGGAAGTAGATGTTGTTATGGATGATAATGGTGAAGGAATTTTTGAATCAGAGCAAGAAGCATTAGATGAATATGGGGTCAAAAATATTGATGAAGTAAATGCACATTTTGCAAGAAGATTTTATGACGTCTCATTAGACGAAGAGGAATGGTGGATTTCATTAGAAAAAGAAATCGAGGGTAAAACTGGTCTGCCTTTTGAACAATTTAGAGTTAATTATGGTTAGGAACAAAAAACTGCCCAGTCCTGCACCCCCCTTACTTTTTCTTTATCTCTTCAATAATTGCCATCACGTGTTCTTCTTTTTTCACTTGACTAGCAAACCCAGTCCTTCTACCTTGTTCTTTTAGTCTTGCTGCCATTCCAGAGGAAGGTACACCAATGTTATTCAATGAATATTGCTTGCTAGTTAGATCAATAACCTCACCATCTTTAGTTTCACACCACCAATGAAACTGCCTGTTCTGGTCTTTCACTTTCCATAAGATCACCTTGACACCTACAAGATTTTTTAATACAACACTTGCGACGTAGGACATACCATCATAAGGATTCTTAGTGCTCTTATCACCTTGTTCATAAAACTGTTGAAGAGCAGCAACTACCAATGAAGATGCTGCCTCTATTTCATGATCTTGAGAATAATTCATCACAATTGCATCAACCTATTAGTTCATTTTTTCACAACGACTTTTTTTACTGCTGAATTTTTTACTCTCGCCTTCAAAGGTTTATATATTAGGTAAGTTAGTCGTTGTATATACGAGGCATAAAGATTGATATTCATCTCAGACAAAGGTAGATCCTTTAGCAAAGAGGAAGCAATAGATCTAATGGTGTCATTGAGTGCAACTGACGCAAATTCAGAAAAGAAGTGGAGAGGTTTCTATAATTCTTTATCGCAGACAGAATTGCAGGGTGAGTGGGATGAATATTGGAAAACTTAAACACATGAAGAAGGGGGCAAGATTTTGGTTGCCCCCTTTGAGTTCAGCACTCTTGAATCCATCTGAACTTTCCACCCTGACTAACCAACCATCTACTGGATCGGAAGTGCTAAAACTCCTAATTCAGTTCTAACAAATTTAAAGTAGGTGAACATGAGATAAAACACCTGTTTAACCTACGACCCAATAATCTTTGTGCTTTCTGAGGATTAGTTTGAGAAGATCGAAAATCATTGTTCTTGCCTCAATATTTCAACTGAAAGTAATAAGGAATTAAGTGTGGAAGCATTCCAAGTGAGATTAAAAGGACAGAAAACCAAAGAAAGATCGATGAAAGACTATTCGACCCATTGGATCTGAAACTGCGGGTTACTGGCATGAGTCGACCTCCTGTTAGTTCAATGTTTTTTCAGTAGTCCATGGAGCAGATTCCAAACTGCAAACACTCATTCTCGTAATCGACCTCATCAAAATCAGTTTCATAATTAGAAACCAAACCACACCAATCGTTCCCTTGAATAGGAACCCCACAAGAT
>QBVH01000053.1 GCA_003284445.1 Prochlorococcus sp. AG-311-D23
TCTTTGTGGAATAGATTCATTCAGTCTTTCATCCCATGCTAATCCTCTTATTAATTCTAATGAATAATTATTTTGGGGGCAAACTGATGGTATTAACCCCGCGATAATATTATTTTCTTTTGATTTAATAACACCAGTTAATGTATTTCTTTTTTCATAAATATCATGCCACTGCCTATCAAAAATTGATCTGAAGTTAATTGACTCTCTAGCTTGTTCAAATCTCCATATTTGTTGGCTATTTTCTTCATTTAATTTTTCCCAAATGAAATTATCATTATACTCTTTTTTTCTATATTTAATATCTTCTCTCTTATTCCAATATTTTATTATTCTTAGCGGTTGAAAACCAGATTGTCTAATTATAGATAGGTTTTGATTATCACTTGTATTTATAGAAATTAAAAAACTTTGGGTATTAATATTGCTTTTATAAAGAACTTTTTTCAATAAATTCTGCAATAAGTTATAACGACTAAAGGATATTGATTCTCCTATAAAATATGGTTCTGATATTGACCAACAAGTACCTCTGCGATTAATTGGAGTCGCTAAAATATATGCAATTATATTATTTCTTTCTATTGCTACTAAACACGTTGAGTTACGGGTCGGGATTAAATTAGTGAAGCTGGACTCTAATGAAGAAAACCATTTTTTGCATAAGAGAATTTGAAATATCCCAAGGTATTTTGAATTTTTGTCAGATCTAAGCATAGATAAATGCTTGAGCTTGAGAGTCTCAATTATTAAATCCGAAGGTAATAATTCATCATCTTTCATTTTATTATTTTATTATATTTTTAACTTTCATGCGACTACTAACTTAGTTCATCAGATCTGATGAGTACTAATGGTGTTTGTTGGTTAGCATTACCTGCTGGATTTGATGTTAAAGCTCTTTTAATTTTTTCAACTTTATGAACATTACTTGTTGATAGAATTTTTACTCTTCCTAAATCATTTACATCTACAACAGCCACATTAACGTTTAGTCTTTTTGCGGCATTAATACAAAAAGTTTTAGTATCTTTAGGTCCTAAAACTATACTTTTGTCATAGGGCGGCGTTGTACCAGTAATGTCATCAATCAATCTTGCTTGTTCACCTGCTAAACGGTAAAACATACCTTTAACACCAAAGAATTTTAATATTCCTCCAATTAACCATGAAATTATTACGCGTGTTGGACCAGAAATATTTATAAGGGTTTGCATTCCTGAAGCAGTAGCTAAACTACTAGTCGGGTGAAATCCTTTGCAAATTAACTTTGAAATTAGATTTGCATTTACGTTTCTATAATCTATATATCTTCCTTGCATTATTGCTAATGGTGACTCTCCAATTGTAAGAATATCTGTAGGCAAGTAATTTTGTGGCAAGTAGGATTTTAATATTCCAATAGGATCATCTAAACTACCAAGAATATGAGTTTTTATTGGATCAACTAAATTAATATTATTAGAGTTTACTTTGGATATATCTAAAAAATTAGGCAATACAAAACTATCGAACCTTTTAAACGAACCGAATGGTCCGTAATTTCCCCATTCTATATCCAGCCACAAACATTTAATCTTATCTATAGCTGTACTTTTAATCTCATATTCAATTTCAATTTCGACAAATGTAGATTTTTTTCCCTTTAAAATATATGCAGTCCAATAGTAATTTTTTTGTGCTTCATCTTCTGCATCTGGGTGAAGAGGTTTTATTTTTGTCTTTATCTTTATTATTTCTTCTTTAGATATACCTATTAGCTGAGGATTAACATTAAAAGAAGGGATCATAACTTCCATTCTTTTATGTAAATTTTTAATTTCAACCAGAGTAATATATTTATGCTTAGAATCTAAAATGATTTTTTTAAATTCTTTGGGTTTTAGAACTAATGGCGAGAATTGTCTAAAATGATGATTTATTTCAATTAAACAAAATATGATTATTATGAGAAGAAGAGAGTTTAATAACATTTTAGTGAGAATATTTGATAAATTTATCGAAAAATCTATAGTAATTTTATTACATTTTTTAGCTGCCTCTAGGTCTATTATAACCATCTTTAGAAGGCTCACTATTGTATTCGTTAAAGCTTTTTACTGTCAGATCAAAATCAGGTTTCTTTAGACCTGTTCCTTTCGTTATTGCATCATTAATTTGATCGAAAGATACCTGACCTTCTTCGTCTAGGAGAACATTACCTTTTCCGTCAAGAATCACTGTCTGAGGTACGTTCCCATGCCAGTAATAGCCAGGGTCCGTTACTGTTTTCTTGTCATCATTGTCTAATTCATCAATTGATAGAGGAATTAAATCAACAGATGAGCTCCACAATAACTTAATACCTGAAACTACAGGGGCAAATAGTTTACTAGTAGAACTATCGTCTAGATAGAAAACTAAAACACTTGTTCTTTCGTTTTTTAATGACTCTGATAATGTGCTTTGCGGTGGAACTAATGATCCGTTACCAGCATAGATTGGGTATATATTTCCATCATAACTATCAGTATCCCTAGCAGAATATACTGGATTAACAAATAGAAAAAAAAGTATAAGCAGTGAGGAGAATATTCTAAACAAAATAAATGTAAAGGACTATTTTTAAAATTCTAAAGTCTTAAAGCTAATATAGCTATATTTATTAATAAATTAATTATCCTTTGGATAAGTTTCTTCCCATGCCTTGAGCAATACCTCTACCAATTAATCCTATAGATCTTCCAACAACTTTTGTGAGGATTAGAACTATTAAATCACCTAAATGTTGAATAATTGCTTGTACTTGTGGAGCCAAGGCATCTCTTAATTCTATTATAAATGCTATTTGTCTTTGGGTCCAGTCTAGTTTCTTTAGTTCTTCATCTCTAGGCTCTAGGGTGATAATCTTTTCAATTTTATTATTTTTTACTGTAAAATATAATCTTTTGCTTTCATATAATCTAACTGGCTTTTTGAATAGATTTTGAAGTTGATTATTTGTATTGATATGATTTCTTTTACGTTCAAGTTCTCTTGTTGAAACTAATTCTTTAATTAGAAAGTATTTACGTAATTCTGGCCATTCAGAACATGAAGATATAATCTCTTCACTAACTATTTCAGCTGTCCTGAATATCCAATTAAGAATAAATGTTTCTAATTGAATAATTGATCGAGGGTCTTCTATTGATAAATATTCTCCATCAAGGAGAATCGGCTTATTATTTAATATTGGATCTATTATTAAAGCTATTGAAGGTAGTTCATCATCAAGAATCCCAAGATCTGCATTATTTACTAGAAATTCTGAAATAAAAACTTCAACACCATTCTTTTTTAGACGATCATATGAATCTATGAAATTGCGCAATGTAT
>QBVH01000054.1 GCA_003284445.1 Prochlorococcus sp. AG-311-D23
CTTTTAGAGAGAGGAAGGCAGGATGACAATGAGCAAGTCATAATTAACAGACTGAACATATACAGGAAGAAAACCGCTCCTCTAATTGATTTGTATAAAAAACAAGGTATTCTTGATGAGATAGAAGGTAATGCTGACATAGATGTTGTTTTTTCATCCATTGAGAAATCTTTAGGCTGACGATGTAGTAAGGTTATAGTTTGGAAATAGGAGAGTCTCACCAAATGAAGGTTAGATCCTCAGTCAAAAAAATTAGTCCTGACGATCAGATCGTGAGGCGTAGAGGCCGAATCTATGTGATCAACAAGAAAAGGCCTCGTAACAAGCAGCGTCAGGGCTAATTCCTGACTGATGAAGAAGTCTTAAACGATTAATTTTTTTTGCTTCTTTCAACAACTGTCATCATTAATTTATGATGATTTTAATTGTCCTTTTCGATTTATCCCTAAGTGGCACGGATTGCAGGCATCGACATACCTCGCGAAAAGCGGGTAGAAGTTGCCCTTACTTACATCTACGGCATTGGTTTAACCAGAGCCCAATCTATCCTCGAGAAATCAGGTGTTAATCCTGATGTTCGTGTAAAGGATTTAGAAGATAGTGATATTCAGAAGCTCAGAGCTGTTACTGAAGAATTCACTATTGAAGGAGATTTGAGGCGCCAAGAAGGAATGGCGCTTAAACGACTTCAAGATATCGGATGTGTCCGTGGACGTAGGCATCGAATGAGCCTTCCTGTTCGAGGACAACGAACAAGAACTAACGCTCGTACAAGGAGAGGAGCTAGAAAAACTGTTGCAGGAAGAAAGAAATAATTTCTTAAGACTCCTGTTACCAGCTGGTAATTTACTAAATCTTTTTATATAAAGCTCAGCCTAATGGCTACAACCTCAAAGAAATCCGGTTCTAAGAAGTCAAAGCGCAACGTTCCAAATGGAGTTGTGCATATTCAAAGTACCTTTAATAACACCATTGTCTCAATTACTGACACCTCTGGTGAAGTCATCTCCTGGTCATCAGCAGGAGCAAGCGGATTTAAAGGTGCTCGAAAAGGTACTCCTTTTGCCGCTCAGACCGCTGCTGAACTTGCAGCCCGAAGGGCCCTAGAGCAAGGAATGCGTCAAATAGAAGTTCTCGTGCGAGGGCCGGGCTCAGGTCGTGAAACCGCAATAAGAGCGTTGCAAGTAGCTGGTCTTGAAATTACTTTGATCAGAGATGTAACTCCTCTTCCTCATAACGGTTGCAGGAGACCTAAGCGCAGACGCGTTTAAAATCTACTCACTTAAGTGAACTTTTCTTTATTTTCCACATCGCATTAGACCGTGTTGCAATACCAGATAGACAGGATCGACCATCAGGTTTCTAATGATCGCTCCCAAACAGGCGTCTTCCTAATCGGACCTCTTGAAAGAGGTCAAGCTACCACCTTAGGTAATTCTCTGCGAAGAGTTTTAATGGGGGGACTCGAGGGCAGCGCAGTTACTGCTGTGAGGATTGCAGGTGTCAATCATGAATATGCAACAATTCCTGGTGTAAGAGAGGATGTACTAGACATTCTTCTGAATTGCAAACAAATTTCAGTTGACAGTCGTAGTCAAGAGCTTGAGATAGGAAGACTTGTTGTAACAGGACCAGCTGAGGTTAAAGCAAAGGATATACAGTTTTCATCTCAAGTTGAAGTTGTTGATGGTGATCGCCCAATAGCAACAGTTCAGGAGGGGCATAACCTAGAACTAGAAATACATGTAGAAAGAGGCGTTGGGTATCGACCAGTTGACAGAAGAAATGAAGAGACAAGTGCAATTGATTTGCTTCAAATAGATGCTGTATTTATGCCTATAAATAGAGTTAATTTTACTATTGATGAAACTGCCGTAGCGGAGGGGGGATCAACTAGAGAAAGATTAAAAATGGAGTTGGTAACCGATGGGTCCACCTCTCCAGACGATGCATTAGCTGAAGCTGCGAATCAATTAATCGAACTTTTTCAACCTCTTGCTACTGTCTCAATGGTAGAAGAGATTCCTGAAGAGCCAGAGCCTGCAGCAGAGGCCCAAATCCCCCTCGAGGAGTTAAACTTATCCGTGAGAGCTTACAATTGCCTAAAACGAGCCCAAGTGAACTCTGTTTCAGACTTGATGGGTTTCAGTTATGAGGATTTACTGGAAATTAAGAACTTCGGTTCTAAATCCGCTGATGAAGTTATTGAAGCTCTAGAGAGAATTGGAATTTCTATTCCACAAAGTAGAACTTCTGCATGACTTTCAGTTTTATTACTATTCAATTTCAAAGCTAATCCAATGCGTCATCAACGTCGAATTCCACAATTGAGTCTCCCTGCAGATCAAAGGAAGGCACTTTTAAGAGGATTAACTACTCAACTAATTCGTGAAGGTAGGGTTACAACAACCAAAGCAAGAGCTAAAGCTTTGAGGAATGAAACTGAGAGAATGATTACTTTAGCTAAAGATGGCAGTCTTGCTTCAAGGAGAAGAGCTATTGGATATGTATACGATAAGCAATTAGTTCATGCACTTTTTGAAAAGGCTCAAGAGCGATATGGTGATAGAGAAGGTGGTTATACAAGAATCGTGAGAACGACTCCAAGACGCGGTGATAATTCTGAAATGGCCATTGTTGAGCTTGTATAGGGTATTAACTCTCCAAGAACAAATCATACTTTTTACTACTTAGTTCAATTTGACGAATAGAGTTGCTCTTGTTTTTCAATACGATGGATCAGGTTTTAAAGGTTGGCAAAATCAAAAAGATTCAATAACTGTTCAGGGAATTTTAGAAGAAAAAATTGCAGAACTTGATCCAATAAGACCCGTAAAGGCAATAGCAGCAGGCAGAACTGATGCAGGAGTTCATGCATCAGGACAAGTTGTTCATTTTGATTGCGCTGGCCCAATTCCTATTCATAAATGGGCATCAGCATTGAATGGCAGACTTCCAGCATCAATCAAAGTTCTTGAATCCGTAGGTGTTCCCAGTGACTGGCATGCTTGTTATTCGGCAAAATATCGAAGGTATAGATATTCTATTTTTAATGGTTCCTATCCAAATCTTTTCCTTCAAAATATTTGTTGGCATAAATATAGATTTAAATTGGATATCGATTTAATGAATCATGCTCTGAATGATTTATTAGGTTTACATGATTTTGCAGCGTTTCAAAAAGCAGGAAGTAATAGAAGTAATTCATT
>QBVH01000055.1 GCA_003284445.1 Prochlorococcus sp. AG-311-D23
AGTGATTAGAAGATATTCCCGCCTCCATAAGTTGTTTTTGGACTTTAGCTTTTAAGTATTGCAGCGACTTTGATTTTAATGTCAGGTACAACCCCTTCGGGAACAGTGAAGATGATGTCTGAAAGTATTTGCTTTTAATACACCTCAAACAAGATAAACATATGTTTTCTCTCATGTTCTGATAATGAGGTTTGATTAGAAATGGGTTGGAATTCTAGCACTTGTCTTCCCGCAGGCCAGGGAAGTCGCTAGTTAAAGGGAATCGGATTGTTCACACAGATGAACAAGTGCTGAACTTAAAGGGGGCAACCAAAATCTTGTCCCCCTTTTTTATGGGAATTTGAAGGAAAGCACTACCTCAACCGAACTTCAGTTTTAGAGAACTTACTTTTAAATTCTTACCGTGAAAATCGGGCAATGCAGATTGTCCTTTATTCCAGAGTTAGAGACCGTCTGCTTTAGAAATGCAAAACCTGTCCCTTGCTCGCAAAATCAAAAGAGTGTAGATCTGCACTTTTTTTGAGAACCTGAAGGGATTGAATGTTCAACTTTTACCTTCAAAACTTCCTTGCACAATTTTTAGTTAACCCTCCGCTGTAAGGGTTTTCTTTTTTACATGAATTCAACTAGTAAAGTAGCATTTGAAAAGAATGCATTTAAGTTTCTTCCATTTCTTATTTTGGGGAAAATTATTTTTGCCGCTTGGTTTATTTCTTACTTAGTGCAACTTTAACTTTTGTTTCGTTGAAAGGGGGCAACCCATTCAGAAATAGTGAAGAGGATATTTGATTTAAATATCACTTACGAAGCAATCTCTTCCCAAGGATCACGTGAAGATAGTTCCTTGAATGGTGTCAACTTAAAATCACCTCTCCTGATGCCACGACAGATTAATCCATTTGGATGTTCTCTCTTAAATATCTCAACTGCATCTTGTTTTCGTTCTGATGGAATAGTGACTTTATAAATTATGTCACCTGAATCAGGAATCTTATAAACAAAAATCCAGTCATATTCTTTGCTATCCATCATCAGTTAATGCCTACTAACTATGTTTTAACTCACTTTGGTCTGATGAACCATTACACAAAAAGCATCCCCTCAAGTTCAGAAAAGGAGTGCTTATCGACTACTAACGAATTTCCTTTAACCATTTATTGAGATTTCTCTGAGAAACATTTGGATTAATAATCCCATCTTTAATTCCTTCTTTTAATTCTTCATCAGATAAACAATGGATTTGATGGATGGTCGTGTACTTGGAAGGAAGAGAACTTTTAATTTCGAACAAACGACCATCCATTCCTACTTGTAGAAGTTTTGACCAAACCTTTTCACTAACATCAAACTTGCTTCTTAAATCCTTGAATGCTTCATCAGTAAGAGTTTCGCTTGCTTCTTTAATTACCAGGCAAATCATCAGGATTGCTTCACCACTTCCATCATCAATGGTTCTGGTTCGTCCGTTCAGTGCTCTTAGATATTTCTTGTTGTCGGTGCTTCTGATATTCATAATCTAGTCGAAGAAGATTATCAATAGCATTTTGATCCTAAAAGTATCTGAATGTACATCTTTTCAGTATCTATATGAACATCGAATAAGTTCCAATATCTAGCAATAAAGAACGCTTATCAGAACACTTGACTTTAGTTGCTTCAATGTTTTTAGATGTTCCAGGCAGTGTTCTATTAGGACATGTAAAACAGAACATTGAAAATACACACTTTTGACGTCCACGCGGATTAGTCCCTTGTAACTTTTGATTGACTCAGTAGACAATAGTAGTAAATTTGTATTAGTGTAATTCTCAGCACAAACGCAAAAGGAGGATCCAGTGAGCGGGATCCTTTTTTTTGTCTCTACATGATGAGGGCTATGGCATGGTCAAGGAAAACAAGATTCGTTTCGCCTGTAGAGGTTCTAGAGAACCCTGAAGAGTGGGACTATTTCACTGATTTGGAACTTATGAAGTCCAGAGGTAGTTCGATTTGTATGACATGCGAACACTTCACATACACCTGCGATAAGTCATGCGTAACTCTTCTAACTTGTCCTCTTCATCAGCGTCTTATTCCTCAAGGTGAACATCTAACCAAGCGTTGTAGAAATTGGCAACGAAAGAGAGTTCTTGATATTGGTCTGTGTCCTGAAGTTGCCTAACAACCCACAAAATTATTTCTTAAAAACCAATGAACTTAACTACGACTACAAATTCTGTGATGATGTTTTGCATCCTCGCATCAATGGCAATTTTTGATGCCTTCTCAACTCTTCTTTCAATCCTCAAGAAAGGAATTTTTGTAGATCAGAAATCGCTCCTGATGCAAAAGACAAATATAGAATTAAAGGCAATGCCTGCAGGGGTGAAAAGCATCTCTAATATGAACAAAAAACAATTAGTGGATTTGATATTGGTTGCTTTTTAGTAAGTCAGTCCCCTTTGTCGTGAGTATCTCCTGTGTAAGGTTGAGTCCCTATTTCTGGTGGTGGATTATTGCTGAAGTTATCAACTAAAGCATCTGCCTCACTTGTAAAAAGTTTGGTGAACCATTGCTTAGTTGCAATAATTGCTGTCCAGATCTTGTCTCTTTTTCTAGTCATAGATATGCCTCCAAAGTGGTAGGGGACGGGTTTTGGTCGCCCCCTTTGCGTTCATCACACCAGACCTAAGGAAGTGCGTTGATTCCTGATACTGTTTTACTACTACTGAATGGAAATTACTATGGGTAAGAACACCAAAGTATTTCTACATTTGGGTTCTCTGTATAGATATTTCCCAGCAAGGGGAGTAGAATAAGCCAAGAGTTATAGCACTCTCGAAGATATAAAAAAGGGGATATGTGCATGACTCTAGGGAGGAATCTCACACCTCCTTTTGTGAACAGAGCCACTTTTCGTGCGGTCTCTGCAACGGTCGGAACAACCCTAACCCCTGATTTTCTCAGGGGTTTTTCTTTATGAGGGTAATGAG
>QBVH01000056.1 GCA_003284445.1 Prochlorococcus sp. AG-311-D23
TTGGTGTTCTCACTCCTATCAATTTCTATTTACTGGGAGTTAGGTAATTATTACAAATATTTTGAGTACGCTGTGCTGACTCGAAGGGAGAAAATCAATCATTGTTTTAACTAGATGCCAGTAATTTGATGATTGAGAGATGTGAGATTGCCATAATTCCAGAAGCCTAACTCTAACTGCCATTACGAGATGTTCTTGCTATCTAATTTGGAAGACTATTGTTCTCAATGATGAAGAGATAGAGGAACCTCAAGATTGCTATTGGGATGAAAACTGCAAGAAAGAGAGTCATTCACAATGCTCCCACAAGAATTTTGAAGCATCATTATCCCCCAGATCAGTGGCTTTTTTCCAGTCTTCGCATACACCTTTGATATCATCAATTTCTTTTTTTACATGGGCACGATTAAAAAATGCATCTGAATCTTTTGGGTTGATGTTTACAACTTGTGAATAGTCGTTAATGGCACCATCAAAATCTCCCTTTTTAAATTTGGCAATGGCTCTATTGAAATATCCATCTGCATATAAAGGATCAAAATTTAATGCCTTATTTTGATCTAAAATTGCACCATCAAAATCATTTAAATTACGTTTGGCATTTCCACGCATTGAGTAAACAAGACTAATCTCACTTGGTGAAAGTTCTAATGCTTTGTTGTAGTCGAGTATTGCCTCTTCATAATTAGCAAGTTCAAATTTATCTTGTGCTCTATTGAAAAAATATTCATAATCTCTTACTTCTATATTGAGATTGTTTTTTTCATTTAAAGCAATCATCAAGCCTGCACCCATGACAACAGCAGTGGATCCAATAACAAAATCCTTATTAACTTTCATAAGCGATAAACCAGAAGCAGTCGCAGCACCAATTCCTAAAGCAATCGCAGTGTTAAGGGATTTCATATCTTATTCATGCTCCACTCACATTGACTTGAAAACTTTTCATAGATACTCGCAAAGTTTTTTTTAAATAGGTGTTTTTGAATGTATATAGGACTTTGTACATTTTAGCGATAGACCTTTCATGTCGATCTTCACTGATACGGCGTATGTCTACTCTATACTCTTCTCTGCTGGCTTAATGTTTCTACCTTTATCAAGATTCTCTGTGGACTTATCAGCCCTGTAATTTTAAAACTTGAGAGTTAATTGATCATGTACATCGTGATTATTTTTGTTCTTTTTCAACTTTGACTTTCTTCTTTTTCTTGAGCCATGTTTTTCAAGAATCTTATTAGTGATATCAAAGAAACCAGGTTTATTTCTTATCTCTTTTAGCTTGGCGCGTGCTGTCTTTATACTAATAACTGGATCTACAATAGGTAATGGATAATTTCTACCAAGAACGAATGATGAATTATTTTGACGAAATAGATCAATTTCCCATGGTTCATGGATGAATTTTATTGGAAGACCATGTAATTCTTTTACCCAAGTTCGAATAAATATTCCCTGCGGGTCATGATCATATCCTTGTTTAATTGGGTTGTAAATTCTAATAGTATTGATTGCTGTCGTTCCCGATTGCATTTGGCATTGTGTCCAATGAATTCCTGGCTCGTAGTCAATGAATTTGCGTGCTAAGCATAAACCACTCTCTTGCCATGGCAGCCATAATTGATAGCTAGCAAATGACATAAGCATTGCTCTCATTCGAAAATTAATCCAACCATGATTATTTAGGGATCTCATACATGCATCAATAAAGGGTATTCCAGTCAGACCTTGACTCCATGCTTCTAAAAAAATTGTATTTGAATTCCTGATACCAGTCATTTGTGGATGGTACTCACGATTTTCTAATTCAGGTTCTGATTCAAGCTTTTGAATAAAATGACAATGCCAATGTAATCTTGAGTCAATTGCTTTGGATCCTCTTTTCTTAGTTTCTCTAATTGCTTGAACAACCTCTCTAATTGATAGACAACCCCAAGTTAAGTATGGCGACAAACGAGAACATCCATCAAATGCTTTTAATGGACTTGATAGAGAATATTGATAATTATCTATTTTGTATTTCAGAAACTCATTCAGTTTATTAAGTCCTTGAATTCTTCCTCCCTGAATTCGATGACTACATTTATCTACATTTAAATTTAGACTTTTAGATGAGGGTAAACTATGACTTGGAATATTAATAAAATAATTTACTTTCTTTGGATTATCGATGAGTTCTAGTGACATATGTTGTTCCCATTTTTGAGACCAATTTTCACGTGTTTTGAGACCTCTAAAAACACCAAATTGTCTGTATTCATTCCAATTTATGCTTTTATCTTTTATGAAATTCCTTAGCCTTTGATCACGTTTAAATGTCCATTCGTTGCCGGTTTCTTCGTGGCTATAAATACCTTTAACATGAAACCTTTGCATAAATTCTTTTATCACATCTTCGATATTCCCAACTCTTATGATTAATTTCAAACCAATATCATTTAATGAATTTTTTAAATCAACTAAAGATTCTCGTACAAATTCCCATTGTCTTGAAGAATGATCAGGAAGCTTCCAGAGATCTGTTTCAACAACATATATTGGTATTACATTTCCACGTTTTAGCGCTTCGTTAAGTGCTTCATTATCGCATGTTCTTAAGTCTTTTTTGAACCAAAATAAATTTATTGTTCTCACTCTTTAAATTTATACAAAACTGTAAAAACAAACAAAAAATAAACAAAATAACTATATCTTAAATTTTTTTTAGTTGTGAGTAATTAAGAAAAAAAGGTTCTCGTTTGAGTTTTCTTTTCATATTGATTTAACAAGTAATAACCACGCTGCCTTCTGGACTTGAATAAAGTTGAAATATGAAAATTATCCAACGATGCATCATTAAATGGGCTTCTAAGAGAGTATCTTATCTCGATAATTTACAGAGGTATGAGGATAGTTATGCAGTAAGTCAAGAAT
>QBVH01000057.1 GCA_003284445.1 Prochlorococcus sp. AG-311-D23
CAACAAGAAAATTAATCTTCCTCTTTTGGTTGTTCTATATCTCTTTTGATTAATGCCATTAAGTAGGAGGGGGTTTTATATCTTCCTGGTAAGCAGCGATTAAGAGTCTCTAAGTGGCTCCAGCAAACAGTTCTTTGAATCTGATCAGCGGTACGTCCTTGTTGCAAAAGCCTCCTAAGTGCTTTGCAGTAAAGAGGGTATCCTGCCTCTAGTTCGCCAATGGTCAACTTGGCAGTGGACATTGTGTATTGCTAATCGATTATTAACTTAGACAATAATGGGGCCACTTAGCAAAGTGGCAAGGCTCTATTTAGTCATAATGTTGCTTTTCAATTCTTTTTTTTTCTAACCAAGCTATGCAATCTATCTCAATCTTTCCTCCTTTTGGAAGATTTGATACTTCAACGCATGCTCTTGCGGGACTTACTGCTTCGTTAAAAGTTTCTGCATAAATTTCATTTACTTTTGCGAAATCATTTAAATCAGTTAGATAGATAGTTGTTCTTATTACATTTGAACTTTTTCCTCCAGCGGCTTCAACTACAGCCATTAAATTCTTTAGAACTTGTCTAGTTTCTTCTTCTATATTTCCAGCCCCGATCATTACGCCAGTTGATGGGTCTAAAGCAATTTGTCCAGAGCAATATAAGTAGTTTTCTACAAAAATAGCTTGGTTGTAGGGACCAACGGGTTTAGGCGCGAATTTTGTTTCGATGGCTTGAATCGATGAATTTTTCATGAATGACTAGAATTTGATTAATAGCTTTGATACACGAATTTGAATTTAACATTTCCAACTATCTTTGTGTCTCCTGAGCATTGTAAATTTTTCGATATTTTCTGCGATTAAAAATAAATTTGTTTTTCTTTCTTCTAACAGTGTTGATGGGAGGCTAGACATCCCCTTCTGACGTTTATTTTGAATCAGCTTTAATCTTTCTGTAATATAAATATTATCAGGCTCTAATGTTAAGGCCCATTTTAAGTTACTTTCTGTATACTCATGAGCTGAGTATATTTTAGTGTTTTCTGGAAGAGAATTAAGTTTATATAAACTTTCAAACATTTGAACAGGAGTGCCTTCTAATAGACGCCCACAACCCCCTCCAAATATAGTATCTCCAGGGAATAATATATTACATTTAGCATTTTCTTTTGATATGTAAAAAGCTATATGATTGTTAGTGTGACCATGCACTTCTATTACTTTAATCTCACTATCCATTAAATTGAAAATATCATTATCACTAACCGAAAATGTTTGAAAAGGTATTCTTTTAAGTTCTTTCTTTGATGCAATTACCCTTGCCTCTGGCCATCTGTTGAGTAACTTTTGTGTTCCACCTATATGGTCATCATGATGATGTGTTTGAAGGATAGCTTTTAGTGATAGTTTTTTTTCTAACAGCCATTTTTCTACTGGACCTGATATGGAGGGATCTACTACCACTGCATTGCAATTGTGGACCCATACCCATACGATATTGTCCTGTAAGACAGCAATTGGGTGAATAGTGAATTCGCTTTTTTTCTCTAACATTATTTTTTTAGGTAATGGAATAGTTAGAGTCCACTTCAATAGTTTTTGACATGTTTACTGTTGCATTAGCTAAAGGTGCCTTATTGCAAGAATCAGTCTCGATGTTTTCTGATGTTGGACTTGACTTCTCTGCTGTTTTAGATGATTCCAATCGGCAATTAATGGTCCCATCAGCTTGTGGCCGTGCTAAAGCTCTTTTGGTTCGGAACAGCGATGTTCCTGTTTATGTATCTTATGGCCAAGCGCAACTTGGAATAGTGGGCTTTGATGTATTACAAGAGCAAAAATTGAAAGTATCAAATTTAATAGACCTTGGATTTGGAGAGTGTCATATGTCGGTTGCAGTTAAATCTAGCAGTGGTTATTTGAGTGTTTCTGATCTACCACCAAACTGTCGCGTGGCAAGTAAGTTCACCAACTGCGCAAAGAATTTTTTTGATCAAATTGATTTGCCCGTGCAATTGGTACATTTGAGCGGATCTGTTGAACTGGGTCCGATAACAGGTATGGCTGAAGCAATCGTTGATTTGGTCGCAACTGGTCGTACTCTTAGAGATAATGGTCTTACAGAAATTGAAGAACTTTTCAAATCAAGTGCTCGTCTTGTTGGTCATCCACTATCCCTAAGACTTGATAAAGGCCCCCTTCAAGAAATTATTGATTCAATTCAAATCCAACCTCAGACCAACCTCTTTACTGATGGCAAAAAATGATTTTCGAAGAGTTAAAAAACTTGGAAAGTATTTAAAAAAAGAAAAAAAACGTTTAATCCTCATACTTATTATATTAATACCTGTTGCATTAGCAGGTTCTATTCAACCCCTACTTGTGGGGCAAGCTATTTCTGTCTTAAGAGGAGAAAATACATTAGCTCTTTTTAATAATTTGTCTAATGAATTAACAATTAATCTAATAATAGTAATACTATTTTTAACAGTATTACTTAGACTTGGATTACAGGGATTTCAGTCATACAATATTCAGTCTGTAGGGCAGAGACTGACAGCACGTATTAGGAATGATTTGTTTGCTCATTCCATGTCATTGTCTTTGCGTTTTCATGACAAAATGCCTGTTGGTAAATTACTTACAAGATTAACTAGTGATGTTGATGCCTTGTCAGAAGTTTTTGGTAGTGGAGCTGTAGGAGTTTTGGCTGACTTTGTAAGTCTTATAGTTATATCAGTAACCATGATTTTAATAGAATGGAGGTTGGGACTTCTCCTTTTGATTGTTCAAATACCTGTTACCTTATTTATATTATGGTTGCA
>QBVH01000058.1 GCA_003284445.1 Prochlorococcus sp. AG-311-D23
ATTCCATTTTCATATGTTAGTGCAACAGCATTTCCATCAATTTTTAATTCACATATTAGTTCTGGATTTTTAACTTCTTTGAAAAGTTTACTTTCTGAGTTTATTAATTTGTTGATCCTTGCGTACCATGCTTCTAATTCGTTTAAATTAAAAGCGTTATCTAGACTTAAAAGAGGAATATTGTGCTCAACATTCTTGAATCCTCTAGAAGTAATACCTCCCAATCTTTGGGAAGGACTATCATCAGTGATTAAAGATGAGTGGATATTTTCAATTTCAATTAATTCTCGATATAGTTGATCATAGACAGCATCTTCTATCTCTGGTGCATCTAATACGTAGTAGGAGTAATTTGCTTTATTAAGCAAATTTCTAAGCTCTTTTGCACGTTCATAATATTGATCGAAGTTTGAATTCACTGATCACATTTAGCTTCATTATGTATTGGCTTTAGCGATACGGTCTATTTGCCAATTCTCGTTGATTTTAATAAAAGTAAAGTCAAGCGGCATTTCATTTTTCTTATCTTCTGATTTCAAGCTTAGTGTGAGCATTATTTGATTGTCTTCTATTCTTGGACGTCCTGACTTCAAGTTTCTATATCGATTTAATTGCAAGCTACCCAAAAATTTGATGAAGTCTTGTCTAGTGACATGTGTTTTATATGCTTTTGTAGTAAGTCTATAAGCTCCATCAACTCGTCCGGCAGCAATTTGATCAAAAAACTTTTTCACAAGTGGATTAATGCCTCTAGCACTTATGACGAGTTTAATTGCGTTAAAAATCCAGAAAAGGAGAAGTGCGCCACCTCCAATCAATAGAGTTTTTAATCCAATTGCTTTGATAAGATCACTATCCATTTTTTTTATTCGGTTTAGTTAGAGATTCTGACTTATTAGCCATGAGATTAGCTTGTTTGTTATCGATAGTCAGACAGAATGTTATCGGAATTATCATGCTAATGAGTTCTCGGCATCAATGTCTTTAATACCTGTTTTACCATTATTTATTGAATTAAACAGGCAATATTTTCAGAACTCTTTGTTCGAGAATGGAGTTCCGAGAGTTTCTGTTCGTTGGAGTGATGGCCGCATGCGAACTACGGCTGGGATCTATAGAAGTACAACGAATTTCTTCGGGAATAAGTCTAGTGAAATAATTCTGTCAAGACCAGTATTAGAGAATCTTCCCCAAAAAGCATTGAAGAGTACATTGTGTCACGAAATGATTCATGCCTGGATTGATATTGTCCTGAAAGTTGAAGAAGCGCATGGGCCTAATTTTCACCAACGTATGGCAGAGATCAATTCCGCTCAAACTGATTTCCAAGTAACAGTTCGTCACTCATTCCCAATATTAAAAAGAATTCCTAAATGGGTGGCAACATGTCCTTCATGTAAAAAAAGTTTTAGTTATAGACGTATTGTCAAAGGCGCTGCATGCCGCAGTTGTTGTAATAATTATTTTGGAGGTCGATGGGATCAACAATGCGTTCTTGAATTTCAACCTTTTTCTAGAAGTAATAAATAATTTTCTTTTTTAATTGGCTTTTATTTGAATTTTTAAATAATTTCAGCTTTACGGTGATTCACTTGTTGGTTTGAAAGCGTTAAATTTAAAAGATGAGCTCAAATAACAATCGCAATCAAATTCGTCAGCGATCTCGAGCGCCTCTTGATCGCAGAATGGATAAATGGATACAAACTGGAAAACAGGTCGTAGATGGTGTCGCAGGTAATCGCCCAGGTCAAAGAAGGGGAGGGTGGCAAGATAAAGAGACTTCAGCTAATTTCGAAAAAGTTGGTCGTTGGATGGAAGAGAAAATTGATTGGTTTTTTGAGGATGATGAAGATTGGTTGGATAATGAAGATTTAGATGATGAACAGTTTCAAGCAAGCACGAACAATATAAAAAGACCCTTAAGTGCTATTTCCTTAAGAGCTCCTAAAGCCTTACCACCTCAGATTGAAGGAATGAGAAATAACTCAGACGAACTGGATGAATGGCCCGACGATCAATCTTTTAAATTAAACAAGTGGGAAAGAAAAGATAAGTTAATTAAGCAAATTGCATCCGATGCAAACGATTCAGGTGTAGATGAACGAACTCCTCAAAGAAGAAAAAATATACCAAGATCTAGTCGAAGAAAGTACTAGTTTTCTCAAAAAGCCTTCCTAGGAACTGGTCCTAGCCAATTTTCTAGCTTTGGACTAAATACTTCTCTGATTACAGTTAATTCTTTTTGTCGTCGAAAAAATCGGTAGTGCCTGCTCCAAAAAGGACCCTCTTCTTCGAATTCTGATTTCAGCCAATTGGCATCTACTAAACTTAATCCATCTACCTCTCTAAAAAGTTCTGAGCGCCCTTGAGTGAGACTTTTCCAGATTGGTTGATCCTTATTTCGTAGATGTTTTTCTGCTTCCTGATAATTCCACCAACTTTCAGCCCAAGCAAGGGTTAAGTCTCCGCATGTCAGCCAAACTTGCCTTCGTATTAAAGGTGGTTCTAGCTCATTGACTTCTTCTGGTATACCGATTTCATTATTATTTTCCGTTGCCATGGAAATAACCTTGATGGCAACTTCATGACCTGTTAATAGCTTGAGATGTCTTGTTGGGCTTCCGTCGCCTAATAGCATTAATTGCCAAGCTCCAGACAGCTTATGATTACCCCTCCCTGAGAGAACATTGTCTTTCGATGCTTTCCAAATTACTT
>QBVH01000059.1 GCA_003284445.1 Prochlorococcus sp. AG-311-D23
ATCAAATCTTCCTCTGTACGCATTTGGTAGTTTTCCACCTGATGAGCAATGGAGACCTGCTACTTGGATTATTAGTCTTCTTTTACTCAGTATCTTTACTCTTTTCGGCCCTGAGTGGAAATGGCTACGCAAAAATCTACTGATAGTATGGGTAGGAACAGTACCCTTGGGACTATATTTACTTTATGGTGGACTTGGCCTATCACCTATAATGAGTAGACATTGGGGTGGGTTAACTCTAACTATACTGTTAACTGTTTGTAGCTCATTATTATCATTACCTCTTGGAATAGTTTTGGCACTATGTCGACAGAGTTCATTACCATTAATTCAGAAGGTAAGTTCAATCTATATAGATGTTATGAGAGCAATTCCTCTTATTGCTGTTCTTTTCTTTGGTCAACTATTAATACCTTTATTTCTTCCTGTTGGAATGGAAATTGATCGTGTTTGGAGAGCTATATTTGCATTTACTCTATTTGTCTCTGCCTACATAGCTGAAGATATTCGTGGCGGGCTACAGTCAATACCTAGCACTCAAATAGAAGCTGCAAATAGTCTGGGCCTTAATCAATACCAAATCATTCAATTCGTATTAGTTCCTCAAGCTTTACGTATTGCATTACCCGCTCTCACTAATCAATCTATTGGACTTTTTCAAAATACATCTTTAATGGCTATTTTAGGACTAGTAGAGTTGCTAGGTATAGGTAGAAGTATCCTGGCTAATCCAGAATTTATTGGTCAATACATTGAAGTTTATGTTTGGCTAGCATGTGTCTATTGGATTGTTTGTACAATCATGGCTGTTCTAGCAAGACATCTTGAACAAAGAATGACCATCAATCAAGCTAATTTCTGATAATTCATGGAACCTATTGTTGTTGCGAAGAATCTCACCAAGTCATACACAAAAGGATTACGAGCACTTGATAATGTTTCTCTTACCGTTGATCAAGGGAAAGTTCTAGTAGTAATGGGTCCCTCAGGTTCGGGCAAAAGTACTCTAATTCGGACTTTTAATGGTCTTGAAACTTTTGATAAAGGAGAAATAAATATTTTAGGAATAAAAGTTGATCCCACTCATGATGAAAGAAAAATCCAAAAGATAAGAAGAAGAGTAGGGATGGTATTTCAACAATTTAATTTATTCCCTCATCTATCAATTCTTGAAAATATCACTCTCGCGCCCATACATGTACATAAACGTCGTCAAATCGAGGCGGAGGAATATGGCATGTATCTCTTGAGTCAAATGGGAATAGATTCTCATGCCAAAAAATATCCAATCCAACTAAGTGGAGGAGAACAACAAAGAGTAGCCATAGCTAGAGCTTTAGCCTTAAAACCTGAATTACTTTTATTCGATGAACCCACTAGCGCTCTAGATCCAGAGAGAATAAACGAAGTCCTAGATGCAATGAGACGACTTGCTGAGCAAGGAATGACAATGGTTGTCGTAACTCATGAAATTGGCTTTGCTAAAGACGTAAGTGATCAAGTTTTATTTATGGATTCAGGGAAAGTAATAGAAACATCTCCTCCAAATATTTTCTTTTCTAACGCTAGGCATGAGAGAAGTAGAAAATTCCTAAATCAACTTGATAAACATTAGAAAGTCTCTTTATCATCATCTGTCCAATCCAAAGAACTTACATCACAATTCCATATCGGCCATTTTTAGATTTCTAATTCCTCAATTACAAACGAAGAATCTCGATTGAGAGATCCCCAGCCCCAGCGCTCCTTTATCGTTTATTACCTGAGCATGATTAATGATTTAGTGAACAGAAACAAGGGATTCTTCAACAATATTGCAAACCAATTAGGTGAAATGAGTAATGAAATCTTCAAGGACTTCAAGTTTGGATTCCAGCCAGAGCTAAAGGCTTTCAAGAGGACGCGGAATAGGTAGAGACGCCCTGGTAACTAGCTCTGCAAGGGAATTAGTTGAGTTCTACTGGACTAATCGCAAGAGTTTTTCTGGTGGCCATACAGGATTTCCAGCCGAGGTAAACTAGAAAAGAAGGAAGTTGAAATTTGGCGTAAGAAAATCGCATGTGTTTCGTGCGATCTGTATCGCTAGTTCTTTCTTTACCCTAAGATTTACCCTAAGTGCTATAAAATGGCAGAAACCAAGTCACAGAAAGAGATTAACTATTGGCTAATGAAGAGTGAGCCAGATGCTTACAGTATTAAAGATTTAGAAAAAGAAGAAGAAACTCTCTGGGATGGGATTCGAAATTATCAGGCTAGAAACTTTATGAGATCAATGGAAATTGGTGATCAAGCGTTTTTTTATCACTCAAATACTATACTTAATCGATCCATTTCAGTTTGATGAAAGTTCAAAGTATTTTGACAAAAAATCAAAAAGAGATAAACCTCGTTGGGATTGCGTGAAGACTAAATATATCTGTGAATTTAAAAATATGATTACTTTAAAGGAGCTATCTGAAACTTATACGTCTGAAGAACTCACTTTAGTTCGTAAAGGAAACAGGTTATCAATTATGCCAATTAATAAAGATATCGCTTTGGAGCTTCTCATAAAGCTAAAGAAAAATTAACTC
>QBVH01000060.1 GCA_003284445.1 Prochlorococcus sp. AG-311-D23
AGTCATCAACTTGATGAACCTTCAAGAGGTTTTAGTTTTCGTTTAAATGGTCCAATAGATATGCGAATGAATCCAGAAGAGGGTTCAAGCGCAGCCGAACTTATTGAAACTCTCTCTGAAAAGGATCTAGCTGATTTAATATATGAATTAGGAGAAGAAAAACGCTCTAGGCGCATTGCAAGAAAAATAAAAAATGATTTATCAAAAAATGGATCATACCCTGGAACTCAAGAGCTTTCTTATGCAATTGCCGGATGCTTCCCACCCAAGCAAAGATATGGTCGGATTCATCCCTCAACAAGAACTTTTCAAGCTTTAAGAATAGCTGTAAATAATGAATTAGGCTCGCTCGATAATTTACTTTTAAAAGCTCCGAACTGGTTATCAGGAAATGGTCTATTTATGGTAATAAGTTTTCATTCACTAGAGGATAGAAGAGTAAAATCGTGTTTTAAAACTGACAATCGATTAAAAGTAATATCTAAAAAACCCATGAGAGCAAGCCCTAAAGAGATAGAATTAAATCCAAGAAGTAAAAGTGCAAAGTTAAGAATTTCTTCAAAGAAAATTTAAGAATAGACTTAACTTATTCTCTTAGATTAATCACTATATTTGTAATAATCTCAATAGCCTTTTTGATATCTTTCTCAGTAGTATTTCTCCCAATACTCATCCTTATTGATGCTTCAGCATCTTTTTTGCAGACTCCTATCTCCTGAAGAACATGAGAAGCTTCACCATTACTGCAAGCTGAGCCACTAGTACAAAAAATAAACCTTCTTAATTGGCCATGTAATTGACTTCCCTTCACACCAGGAAAAGTAATATTGAGATTATGAGGTAATCTTTGATCGACAGATCCATTAACTATCAATTCAGAAATATTCTTTTTTAATCCACTCAACAATAAGTTTCTAAAAAATAAAAGTCTCTTATTTCTCTCAGCCTGATCATTATTTGTTATTTCTACTGCCTTTGCAAAGCCAACAATTAAAGGGACAGGTAGAGTGCCAGATCTTAATCCAAGCTCCTGACCTCCTCCATATTGAGATGGTTCAAGAGGTAAGCCTTCTCTAATCACCAAGGCCCCAATACCTTTAGGGCCATAGATTTTATGAGCACTCAAACTCATTAAATCAATGAGAAGTTTGTCAGGGTCTAAATCTAAGTAACCCAAGGATTGAGCAGCATCAGTATGAAAAGCGATTCCCTTTCTATGACAAAAAGACCCAATTTCGGAAATAGGTTGCAAAACCCCTATCTCATTATTTGCAGCCATGACGCTAACCAAAAAAGTATCTTCTTCAACAGCTTCAGAAAGTTTCTCGATATTGATTAAACCATCTTTATTCGGTTGTAATTCTGACAAACTAAACCCTTCTTTTTGAAGCTGCCTAAGCGGATCAAGTACTGAATGATGTTCAGTTGAAACGGTAATTATGTTTCCAGGTTTTCCAACTTGTCGTGCTTTAGCTCTTGCATGTCCAACCAAAGCCAAATTATTCGATTCTGTTGCCCCACTCGTGAAAATCAATCTTTTCGGATTGATATTCAAATATGAAGCTATTTTTTCACGAGATACTTCTACTGCAGCTGATGCGTAAACACCAGATCGATTATTAATACTAGAGGGATTACCCCACAATTCATTCCAATAAGGAGCCATCTCCTCTACGACCTTTGTACTACAAGGTGTTGAAGACTGAAAATCAAAAAAAAGTTGATTATTATCCATTGATTCATTCGTTAAGCTTAATAATAGAGAGGAATAAAGGTTAAAATCCTTTCTTAATGCTCCAGAAGTACATTTTTTCTTATTTATGAGTGACTCAACTCCATCAACGCAAGAAGCTTCTCAGACTCCCAGGATTTTACTTGTCGATGACGAGCCTGGTTTAAGAACTGCTGTTCAGGCTTATCTGGAAGATGAAGGTTTTCAAGTTACAACTGCTGTAGATGGAGAAGAAGGATGGGAAAAAGCTCAGAAAATGATCCCAGATGTAATTATCAGCGACGTAATGATGCCCAGATGTGATGGTTATGGGCTTTTAAAAAAAATTAGAGAAGATGAAAGACTTGGAGGTACACCTGTAATTTTCCTCACTGCTAAGGGTATGACTGCTGATAGAACTCAAGGTTATCAAGCGGGTGTAGACGACTACATGCCAAAACCATTTGATCCCGATGAGCTAGTTGCAAGAGTTAGAAATGTAGTTCAGAGGCAAGAGCGTTTATTAACTGAAGCTGCCAGATTTGCAAATGCTGATGTTGGCCAAATGGCTAAACAGATCACAGAAATCAAATCAATGCTTAGTCATGGAGATAAAAACAACTCACGTAAAGATGACTCTATTCCTAATTTCACTCCAAGAGAGGCAAGCGTTTTGCAACTAGTAGCTGAGGGCTTAATGAACAAGGAGATTGCAAGACAACTTGAGACTTCCATACGAAATGTAGAAAAATATGTGAGTCGATTATTTATTAAAACCGG
>QBVH01000061.1 GCA_003284445.1 Prochlorococcus sp. AG-311-D23
GTAATAGCAAAGAGACACGGCGGAATTCATCAAACTATTACCGTAAGGAGAATTTTCCAAGGAATAGGCGTTGAAAGAATTTTTCTGGTTCACAGTCCACAAGTTGCATCGATTAAGGTTGAACGCCGAGGTAAGGTAAGAAGAGCGAAGCTTTTCTATCTGCGTGAGCGAGTGGGCAAAGCCACACGCGTAAAGCAGCGCTTCGACCGCTGAGGTTTCGGCCTCCTCAATCAAAAGTCATTGGTCAACAATGACTTAAAGGGCATATAAAATGCGCCGTTAGTTCAGTTGGTAGAACGCAGGTCTCCAAAACCTGATGTCGGGGGTTCAAGTCCTCCACGGCGCGTTCGAAAACCCTTTCTGCAGTTACTTTTTTAAAGAATGGAGTTGGATCTTCAACCTGGCGATGTCGTAAAAGTTCTTGAGTCAGCTGCATTAGGCTGGGTCAGAGCTCGAGTTATTCGTGTAAAATCAGGTGGCCGCGTAGTAGTGCAAAGCGACCAAGGTCGCGAGTTCACAGCTCGTGGAAATCAAGTTAGGCTTATAGAGCCTGCAGGTTTTCGTCCTTAAAAGTCATCTACTTATTTAGTTTTATTTCATGAGCATCTCTCTTTATAGAGAATTAGATTGAAAAAACCTTATAAAGTTAGTTTTCCTAAGTCAAGAATATTAATTCTTAGTTGACTAGAAGGCATTTTAGGGATGATACTCATTGGGTAAATAAAAAGGATTTTTAACAAAAGATCAAATCTTTTTTAATGCCTAAAACTGGGACCGTAGTTCAACTGGTTAGAGCACCGCCCTGTCACGGCGGAAGTTGCGGGTTCGAATCCCGTCGGTCCCGTATCTAAATTGAATTAGAGCTTTGAAAGTTAGGGTAAGGTTGGCACCAAGTCCAACGGGAACACTTCATCTAGGGACAGCGAGAACTGCACTATTCAACTGGCTTTTTGCAAAAAAAGAAGGTGGCACTTTTCTTTTGAGAATTGAAGATACTGATATTGAAAGATCGAAAGAAGAATATATAAAAAACATATATGATGGGCTCGAGTGGTTAGGAATCAATTGGGATGAATCCCCAACGATTCAAAGTGAAAGAGTAAACGAACACAAACAAATTATAAAAACTCTTATCGATAAAGGTTTTGCATACAAATGTTATGCATCAGAGAGTGAACTCGATGAAATGAGAGAAACCCAAAAGAAAAATGGCTTAGCTCCAAAATATGATAATAGGCACAGAAATTTAACTCCAGAACAAGAAGCAGAATTTATCAACGCAGGAAGAGAGCCTGTTATCAGATTCAAAATCAGTAATCAAAAATTAATTTCATGGAATGACTTAATTCGAGGAAAAATGACTTGGAGTGGAAAAGATTTAGGCGGTGATATGGTCATTGCAAGAAGAGCACCAGCAGATTTAATCGGAGATCCTTTATACAATTTAGTAGTTGTTGCAGATGATTCAGCAATGCAAATTTCTCATGTAATAAGGGGAGAAGATCATCTTGCAAATACTGCAAAGCAAATTCTTCTTTACGAAGCTCTAGATCTCAATATCCCCATTTTCGCTCATACACCTTTGATTCTAAATTCTGAAGGCAAAAAACTTTCCAAGAGGGATGGAGTTACTTCAATTTCTGAATTCAAGAAAATGGGTTATACATCAGAAGCGATGGCAAATTACATGACTCTTCTTGGCTGGTCTGTGCCAGAGGGGATTAATGAAAGATTTAAAATATCAGAAATCTCAGAGATTTTCAGTTTTAAAAAGGTAAATAAAGCTTCAGCCAAATTTGATTGGGACAAATTGAACTGGCTTAACTCTCAAGTGATAAATGAAATGTCAGCCCAAACTCTATTAGAAAATTTAGATCCGTTGTTTAAAGAAAATGGATGGTATTTACCAAATCAAGAATGGGGATTACATCTTGTAACTTTAATTGGGCCATCTATGGTTCTTATTAATGATGGAATTAATCAATCTAAACCTTTTTTTGAAGAGCCCGAATTAAGTAATGACGGTAAAAAACAATTGGTAATCAAAGAATCAAAAGTAATATTAAAGTATATTCTTGAAAAACTGGAAAACTTAGATGCTGCACTTTTTAGCAAAGACGACGCTGTTGGTCTAATCAAAGATGCCACAAAGGACTGCAGCGTCAAAAAAGGTCTAGTTATGAAAAGTATTAGAGCTGCACTTTTTGGAACTCTTAATGGGCCTGATTTAATCCAAAGTTGGGTTCTACTCTCAAGGTTCAGTAAAGATAGAACTCGAATTAGTCGGTTTATCTAGATCTTTATCTTCATCTAATAAACCCAACATTTTTGCCAAAGGTTGAGCTGTTAAACCTTGAATGCCTACTGTCATTAATATTGTCAAAAAAACTAATCCCTGAAGTTTTCCAGCCCCTAAAACGCCTGCTTGCTCCAATCTAATAGAAAATAAAGAGGCAACTGCGGCAGTCACTATTCCTCGGG
>QBVH01000062.1 GCA_003284445.1 Prochlorococcus sp. AG-311-D23
TGTCTCCATTTCTTGCCTTGGCATAAAGTCCTTTTGTATCTCTTGTTTCACAAACCCCTAGATCAGCTGAACAATATATTTCTATAAAATCACTCTCTCCAACTAATGATCTTGCATTATCGCGATCGACTCTAAATGGAGATACGAATGCAGTTAAGACAATTATTCCAGCGTCAAGAAACAGTTTAGAGACTTCGCCAATTCTTCTAATATTTTCTTCCCTATCAAGATCAGAAAATCCTAGGTCTTTGCATAAACCATGCCTGATGTTGTCACCATCTAAAACATAAGTTGAATAACCATTTTTGTGTAGAGCTACATTTACTGCATTGGCTAGTGTGCTTTTCCCAGACCCAGATAGACCTGTAAACCAAAGTATTGCGCTGCGATGACCTCTTTTCTGAGATCTAGCTTCTCTATCAACTGAAGATTTATGCCAAACTATATTGGTGGCTTTTGATAAAGGAGTTTGAGAGTTTTGTTCCATGTAAGCAGATTAATTGTTTACTATTCTCGATGTTGATCGACACAGTGTATTGCTAACCTCCACTTTTTTTTGGACTAAAACCCTCCTTTAAAAGAAAATCTTGAGCTTTTGATAATTGATCTCCTTGTAACTCTAAAAAATCACCTTTTACAGCCCCCCCTGTTCCGCAGGCTATTTTTAAATTCTTAAGAATTTTTTTAGCTTCTACTTGATTTAACTCCAATCCTTTAACCACAGTAACAAGTTTTCCTTTTTTTCCAGACCGAGTTCTTTCTAGACGAACTTGTCGCTTTCCTTTAGGAGTAACACTATCTTGAGTGTCATTCCCTATTGTCTTAAGAGGGTCATTAAACTCACTCCAGCCACCTTTGGACATTTTTTGCTTTTTGGCTGGTAATTATTTTCTTAATCTAAGGTGACAGGTACACTCCCAACACAATTTAAAGATTCGGATTTATCTCCTTTAACAAGGCCAAATGCACTTGGACGATTTGGTAAGTACGGGGGGCAATATGTTCCTGAAACTTTAATACCTGCTCTTATTGAATTAGAGAAATCTGCTAAGGAAGCATGGAAAGATTCTTCATTCAATTCAGAACTGAATCATTTACTTAAAACCTACGTAGGAAGATCAACTCCTCTTTATGAAGCCACAAGACTAACTGAACATTACAGAAAAAATAAATTAAAAGGACCAAGGATTTGGCTTAAAAGAGAAGATTTAAATCATACTGGTGCTCACAAAATAAATAATGCACTTGGGCAAGCTCTTCTAGCAATACGGATGGGAAAAAAAAGAATTATTGCTGAAACTGGAGCTGGTCAGCATGGAGTTGCAACTGCGACAGTCTGCGCTCGTTTTGGATTGGAGTGCATTATTTATATGGGCAAAGAAGATATGCGAAGACAAGCCTTAAACGTATTCCGGATGCAATTGCTTGGAGCCTCAGTGAGGCCAGTAACAAGTGGAACTGCAACACTCAAAGATGCGACCAGCGAAGCCATTCGAGATTGGGTTACTAATGTTGAAACAACTCATTATATTCTCGGTTCAGTAGCGGGCCCACATCCATATCCAATGTTGGTCAGAGATTTTCACGCAGTTATTGGAGAAGAAACAAAGCAACAATGTAAACAAGCTTTTGGGAGGTCTCCCGATGTTCTCTTGGCTTGTGTTGGTGGCGGATCGAATGCGATGGGTCTTTTCCATTCTTTTGTTGAAGACAAAAGTGTTCGCATGATTGGAGTTGAAGCTGCTGGAGATGGAGTTGAAACTGGTCGTCATGCAGCGACAATTACTGAAGGAAGAATAGGAGTTCTCCATGGAGCAATGAGTCTCTTACTACAAGACAAAGATGGGCAAGTTGAGGAGGCGCATTCCATCAGCGCAGGTCTTGATTATCCAGGAGTTGGACCGGAGCATAGTTACTTAAAAGAAATCGGACGTGCTGAATATGCAGCTGTTACTGACACTGAAGCCATAGAAGCGCTGCAATTAGTCAGTAAATTGGAGGGTATTATTCCTGCTCTAGAAACTGCTCATGCATTTGCCTATCTAGAAAAACTTTGCCCAACTCTCGATCAAAATTCTGAAATTGTCATTAACTGTTCTGGTAGAGGAGATAAAGACGTGAATACAGTTGCTGAGAAACTAGGATCACAAATATAAAGAAGAAAACTTATTAGTACCTAGGAACAGATTGATCAACATCAGTACTCCAAGCATCTATTCCCCCGACAAGATTAAAAACACTTTTAACTATTCCTAGTTCTAAAAGCCAAATACCAAAGTTCATACTTCTCACACCAGCATGGCAAATAACAACAATAGGCTTATCCTTCGGTAATAATTCACCTATTTTAGCTGACCAGTTTGAAGCCTTACTTAAAGGTAGATGCAATACTGAGAATGAAAATGAAGCAATAGCAATTTCATCATCCTCCCT
>QBVH01000063.1 GCA_003284445.1 Prochlorococcus sp. AG-311-D23
AAAGGGCTAAGTTATCATCATTGGTCAAATAATAAATTACAAATCGATTCAAATAGTATTCCTGCACCAACGAAAAAAAATGCCATTAACCCAAATGATATTTCTATCCTATTTGTTCCCGCAATAGCAATAGATCAAGAAGGTTACAGATTGGGTTACGGGGGAGGGTACTTTGATCGACTTCGACAAAAAGATTTGTGGTTTTCAATACCATCATTTCTAGTCATCAGTAATAATTGCATAACTAAAAAACCATTACCAAGAGAAAAATGGGACTTGCCATTTAATGGTTGGATTAGTGAAAAAGGTCTACATCAAATTGAAGCAACTAAATAATTAGTTAGGCTTTAGAATAAGTAATAAGCTTGATCTAAACAGGTGACTGAAATCAAAGAAAAATCTTTCATCAATACTTATGGGAGTGATTCATTAAACAATCTTATGGAGCGTCTACAATCAACTTCAGATTCCAAAAGACGTTACGAATATATTTTATGGCTAGGTAAAAGTTTGCCTTTGCTAGATGAAGACCTTCACCTAGCAACCACTCAAGTAAGAGGATGTATTTCAGAAGTTTATGTTCTTGGAATTCTTTTGAATGGAAAAATCCAGTGGAAAGGATATTCAGACGCCCTCATAACTAAAGGATTGCTAGCTTTTCTAATAAAAGGTCTGAATGATCTAACACCTTTTGAAGTACTCTCTATAGATGAGAAATTTATTGAGATGACCGGACTAAATAAAAGCTTAACCCCATCGAGAGCGAATGGTTTTCTCAACATATTCCTAAAGATGAAAGCTCAAGCAAAAAATCTCTCGCTACCTTGCTCTGACAATGAATAAATAAAATTTTAGCAAAATCATCACTCTACAAAAACATGAAAAAAGTTGGTATTGGTTTACTTGGCCTAGGAACTGTTGGCCAGGGTGTTGCAAATATCATCAGCAGACCAAATGATAGGCATCCTTTAGTTGGAGACCTTGAACTTGTAAGTGTCGCCGTAAGAAATCTCAAAAAGAAAAGAGATATATCCATCCCAGATTCAATACTCACAACAAATCCAACTGAAATAATAAATAATCCCAATATTCAAATAGTTGTTGAAGTAATGGGCGGGATAGAGCCAGCAAAATCATTAATTATACAAGCGATAAGAGCAGGTAAATCTGTTGTTACTGCTAATAAAGCAGTAATTGCAAGACATGGTGAAGAGATTTCAAATGAAGCAAAAGCCGCTGGGGTTTATGTCCTCATTGAAGCAGCAGTAGGAGGGGGAATTCCAATAATTGAGCCTTTAAAACAATCTTTAGGGGGGAATCAGATAACAAAAGTAAGCGGAATAATAAATGGAACAACTAATTACATACTCTCCAGAATGGATAAAGAAGGAGTTAATTATGCTGAAGTTTTAAAAGATGCTCAAGGCCTTGGATATGCAGAGAGCGATCCTGCCGCTGATGTAGAGGGATCAGACGCCGCTGACAAAATTGCAATTCTTAGTGGACTTGCTTTCGGTGGAGCAATTAATAGAGCTAACATCCCAACGACTGGAATAAACCTACTAGAGGCTATAGATGTCAATTACGCTAGGAAGTTAGGTTATGGAATTAAGCTTTTAGCAATATCTGAGAGAGGAGAAACTCAACCAAACAGCGAGGACAGTCAACCACTCTCCGTTTGGGTTGAGCCAACATTAGTACCTGAAGACAATCCATTAGCAGGCGTAAATGGAGTGAATAATGCAATCCTTGTGGAAGGAAATCCCATTGGCCAAGTAATGTTTTTCGGACCAGGTGCAGGTTCCGGCCCAACGGCATCAGCGGTTGTTGCAGACATACTTAACATTGCAGGTATTCAATCTATGAGTGAAGACAAAATCTTTAACTTAGATCCTCTTCTATCAGCGAAAGGATGGAGAAGTTGTCACGTAGCAAAAAAGGAACAAATAACTAAAAAGAATTACATACGGCTTATTGCAGAGGATAGTCCAGGAGTAATTGGAGGGATTGGGACTATTTTTGGAAAGAAGAAAATATCTATTGAATCAATTGTGCAATTTGATGCAAAGGATAAAAAAGCTGAGATAGTAGTTATTACTCACAAGATTAATCAAGGTCAACTTGAAGAGGCTCTTCTAGATATAGAAAAATTGCCACAAGTTAAGAGAATTGCAGCAAAGATGGGTTGCCTTTAGCTAACGTAAACTAGTCAAATCAAAATTAAGTTGCTAATTATATAAAAAGAACAAAGGAAATTTTGTCTTAAATTTCTTTTCGGAACTAAACCATGAAAACATCCAAAACCGTAATTGAGAAGACCAGAAAAGAAA
>QBVH01000064.1 GCA_003284445.1 Prochlorococcus sp. AG-311-D23
CACATCGGTTAAGCAGACATGCGAGTCACCGAAAAATATTTCTCTCCCCACTTAGACATGACTTCAATTACATACAAATCAATTGCTGCAAAAGTATTAGTTCTTTGGAACCTACCTGCTCTTTTAATCCTTGCAGGAGTTATTCATTTAGGCACAACATCTGGAGTGATAGTTTGAAATGTCAAAATATTTATTCTCTACTGACCTATACGATTCAATCCTAGAAGCATCTGATAGAGGTGAGCTTTGGGGAATTGAAAATAATGATTCAACTCAAGTTGAAATAACTTTCGATTCTTCTGTATATAATTAAAAATTTAATTAGCAATTTCTGAAAACAATTTGTTCATATATTGATTTTGACTTCTCTCATTTTTTGTTTCAATCTCACTTCTTGTTAGCTCATCTAGCTCGTCTAATCTTTTTATTGTAAAAAAGGGAAGTTGCTAAATATCGTTTTAAGTACTACTACTGCTAGGCGATGTTTAATGGATTGCAGACTAATTGTTAGCTAAAACTATTTGCGATCTTTAACTAACGCCGTTTCCATCACCAAAATGCCACAATGAAGCTCCACCAGAAATGAGCATTATTCCAAACACTATTGCGTGATAGGGAGTGAACAAATTAATGACCAATTTCATTTACCTTAACTAGTTCTCACAAGCTTCCGTTGTAGCAAAAGTATTTTGAGACAAAAGAAAACCCTCGCGATGGAGGGTTTCAAAAACTTTGTGAGGTAGTTTTGCGAAGAGACGACAGGATTTCACCAACTGTCCCCTGATCTGACTTGAGCTTGAACGCAACACACCTTTTAACGTAGTTACTCGCTCTTGCTTGATATAAGAATAAAAGCAAGTTCTCTAAAACTAAAGTACGGTTGGGGTAGGGCTTTCCAATCTTTTTAGCCATCTTCTATCAGGCGCTGCTCTATAGCAATAAGTTCCCTTTTTACGACAATTTAAGTGGTGTTCTCCTACTCCTAACCAGAACAAAGAAGGAGTAGACCATAGATGTAGCCAAATGAGGCTTATGAAACTATTCACCCCCTTCACTATCCCAAAAAAGGACAACTGCGACCTTTGCAAAATTAAGACTAATAAAAGAAAAGCAGTTAAAAATCGATTCATAGAAAACTTTTTTAGAAACCTTAATAGGCAAAAATTTGATTACGTTTTTACTGACCTTAGTCTATGAAAATGAAGACTACTCAAGTCCAAATAAACATAGATGTTCTACGGACAAAACAGTAAAGGAGGATTTTGAAATGCGTTTAAATTTTGTTCCTACTCACGTTTTCCGTGAAACACCTCAAGTTTCGTTCTTCGATGCAGGAGTAAAAGGATCCAATGGCTCTGATGTCGTCATTCATCACGGGAATGCAATCTCACCTCCAAACGATGGTGATTATAAACAGTATTACGTACATCGACATCAAATTGATCACAATTTAGTGATCGAAGGTAGTCGTATTTTTACTTTGATCAATCCTGAATGGGATGAACCTCATCACATTATTTATTTAAATCGCGCCATGGGTGCGCTTCAAATTCCTGCCGGAACATTTCATCGATCAACCTCTAATCAAGAGGGAAGTATTGTTCTAAACCAAGCGTTAAGAGATGAAAAATTTAATCCTAAAAATGAATTTACACCTGTTAGTTTAAGAGACAGAAAAGATATACAAGAAGCCCTTAAGAAAGATCCTGTTTATTGGGTTTGGGAAAAAGATCAAATCAAAAGGATTAAGTTTGATCCAATCCAATCTAAGAAGAAAGTTTTATATAAACTATAAGGAAATCTAAGAGAAATTTAAAATTCGATATAAGCTCAACTCCTATGAAAAAATAATATTAGTTGATAGCCAATTACCCATCTAAACAACTGGAGCTGACTTAGGTCAGTCATTTTCATAAGACTATTCTGCAGCTTGGTACTTAAAACAATTTTAGAACCAGGAATTTCCAAGCGGAATTTCTCCAGCTCTAGATACTCATTGTTTTCCACAGTACTAAAAAAAGTCTCTTCCGTAATGACAGAGAAGAGACCTTTTCTAATTAGATTTTAAGAATCAGAATTAAACAATTCCTGGAATGATCCAGCCTGTTATTCCGTAGTTAATTACAGCAGCAAAGAAGCCCATCATCGCAAGGCGGCCATTCATTTGCTCGGCTGTTTTCCAGTAGTTAGTTTCTTTGTTCATTACACGAAACCTGGAATGATTTGACCTGTTGTTGCGTAAGCACCAACTAAAGCAATGCATCCAAACAAAGCTGCATAGCCGTTAAGTCTCTCAGCAGTTA
>QBVH01000065.1 GCA_003284445.1 Prochlorococcus sp. AG-311-D23
TATTTGAATCTCTGCTTCAGATGTATTTACCCATACTTCCTTTGAATTGTACTTATTTAAATTATTTGATAATGCTAAATCCTCAAATATTTCTATTAATCTCAAATGACTAAGCGAATTTATTTCTAAGGCTTTATTTATTTCATTTGAATCAATCATTCCTTTTGGATTAAATCCATGATTAAGTATTAAAATATCAATATTAGCAAGACTGCTTGAAAGGAGTCTTTCTTTTCCACAGGACCAGAGAATCCATTCATCAGGTTTGCTTCCTTCAGAGTTACTAATATTTTTTTTGTCGTGAGTTAAACCAATTATATAAGCCCCTTCTTTTCTGAGCACTTCAATAAGTGCTTTGCCCAGGCTCCCATTCGCACCGGTTATGGCAATTTTTAAACCTTTAAACTTTGAGTTGTCTGACAAGCTTTTGATCATTTAGTTAAATTCATTGTATTTCTTGTGAAAAAAAATTAAAAATCACTGGAGAATTTTGTTTAATTGGAATTTTATACATATTTAGAGTTGAGAACTTTTTCAAAAAGCCTAAACTTATAAAGTTATTCATCTCCCATCAGGTCTTTAATTAATGAGCAAGACCTTTCTAATTGGATCATGTGAACCATTTAGCGGTAAGTCAGCATTAGTTCTTGGCATAGCAAGGAATTTAATTGCTTCAAATCATTTGGTTAGATTTGGTAAACCATTAGCCACAAGCCTTGAATTGAATGTCTCTGAAAGAGGAGACATTCAAGATATGATCGATGATGATGTTAGGTTCGTCGGGGAGACATTACAATTATCTGCTGAGAATTTAATTCCTTCCATTCAATTTTTGGCGGCTTCTACTGCTAGCGAGAGGATTCAAGAGAATAGCCTAGATCCGGGGATGAAATTTGATGAGTTCCAGTTATCTCTTAATTCTTCCAGTGATGCAATCAATATTCTTGAAGCAGCAGGTAGTTTGCATGAGGGACTATTGTATGGATTAAGTCTTACGCAACTTGCGAAAAGTTTAAACGCTAAGGTTTTACTCGCTCATTTCTGGCAAGATGGTAGAAGTGTTGAAGCTTTACTGGAGGCTAAAAATCAGCTTGGAGATCATCTAAGTGGTGTTATATTAAATGCTGTTAACCCTGATCAAATCAAAGATATTAAAGAAAATATAGTTCCATCTCTAAAGGCATTAGGTTTAGATGTATTTGGAGTAATGCCTAGGTCTCCCTTGTTGAGGAGTGTCACTGTTGAAGAATTGGTGAGACGTTTAAATGCTCGAGTTATTTGTTGCTCAGACAGGCTTGAGTTGATGGTCGAGACATTAAGTATAGGAGCGATGAGTGTTAATTCTGCAATGGAGTTTTTTCGAAGAAGGCGCAATATGGCCGTAGTGACAGGAGCAGATCGAACAGATATCCAATTGGCAGCTTTGGAAGCTTCGACTCAATGTCTAATATTGACAGGTGCTGGCGAACCATTACCACAATTGATTAATAGATCAGAAGAGTTAGATGTTCCATTGCTAAAAGTTGATAGAGATACTCTTTCAACAGTTGAGGTTATTGAACAAGCATTTGGTCATGTTCGTCTTCATGAGACAGTCAAAGCTACTTATGCTTTTCGTTTAGTACAAGAACATTGTGATCTTGATCGAATCTTTAAAACTTTAGGAATTTCTTCTTGAGTACATTAATAATGGCTACCTTTAGATTATCTGAATTAGGATGTCCTTGAGTCGATCACTCGATCTTCCTGCATTGGGACGAGTTGATACTCTCGCTCAGGAATTGGCCTTGTTGAAAAACGAGGGAAAAAGAAGAATTGCTTTTTTAGGTAGTCGGCATGTACCTGTCGTTTCTATTCATATAGTTGAATTAATAGCTAGGTCTTTGGCTCAAGAGGGCCATTCGATAATCACTTCAGGTTCTCAAGGTGTAAATGCTGCAGTAATTAGAGCGGTTCTAGATGTTAATCCCTCTCTCTTAACTGTTTTGCTACCTCAGTCTCTTGATAGACAAACTGCGGAGGTCAAGGATCTTCTTGGCAGCGTTTTACATCTAATAGAGAAAGAAGACAATAATGATTTGCCTTTGCCAATGGCAAGCAGTCTTTGTAATCAAGAAATTATTAATAGATGTGATCAATTGATTTGTTTCGCATTTCATGACAGTGAAACATTATTGAGTAGTTGCCATAGTGCTGAGGATATGGGAAAAATAGTGAGC